>NZ_CP073766.1:3076666-3753333 GCF_018255755.1 Chitinophaga sp. HK235
CTTCCGCATGATGCCGTGCATCCTGGGGCACGGAAGCCATCACTCCTACCCATTCGTATTTTTTTTCCAGGTAAGCCCAGTCTTTATTATCTGTAATCTGCCACATAATTACCTCCTTCATAATTTAACCTGGCCCTGCGCCAGTGGCGGGTCCAGTGCTGATCTGTTTTTACATGCCCTTTACGGACATATTTAAATACGTTGCGGGAAAATTCACTCACGGCATAACCTGCAGCATTACGCGACACGAGGCCTTCCATAATAGTCGGTTCACCAGTAAACGCATCATACGGATCAAAGGCACCACGGCCAGACACCAGCGACAGCGTATCCTGTTCAAACTCCTGGCGTATAGCCGGCGGCGTTACCACCTTCACTACCGGTACCACCGGCAAATCCAGCATGGCCGCATAAAAGCAGGTCTCTTCCCAGCTCAGCCAACGATCATGTTCCCGGACACCAAACACATAAAAATGATGGTCCAGGTTTTTATATTCTATAGAATGCACCGCGTACAGGTTTTCCAGGAAGATCTCCAGATCACCCAGCTCATTTTTAATACTTTGCCAGTAGCGGCGTATGCTCTCAGTCCATGCAGAGGTAGTGGGTGCGGCATGTGAACGCGCAAACACTCCATGCCGGGAGAGACAGTTATTTTCTCCGTCCAGTTTTTCCGTATGTATCAACTGCGGGATATTTACCAGATGCTCCCAATAGTCGTGCTGGATGCGGTCATCGCTGGTAGTGCCCGGTGAAAACGGATAATGATAGGTACGGCCATATTTTTGGGAAATCGCCATAATCAATTACGAATTTCGAATTACGGATTATGAATGATGGATGAATGAACCATCAGTAAGTTGAGTGTTTGTAACCGTAATTTTTATGAAAAAATAAAATCACAGGCCTGTTCCGGGATGGAACGGCGAAGGAAACATATTAATATGCCTGTGAGATTACATGGCACAAAGGTTTATCTGTTTTATGAATGAGGCGCAAAGATAATAAACTTTTTTAATCCTCTTGCCATCCATCCTGTTCTTTCGGGCGTCATACGCTATAATTCTTTATATTGGCTTCAAGACAATCAACAAATCTATCATCATGAGAAAAATACTTCTTTGCGCCGCCGCGGCTGCAGCCATAATTGCCTGTAACAACGGCAACAGCTCCCAGGGCGGTGGTAAGGCAGACAGTGTGCTCAACAACGCATTTACTGCTTATACACAACATTTTATCGATCAGTTATGGAAAGAAAACCCCGATTGGGCCACTAATGTAGGTTATCACAAATACGACTCTGTACTGATTGTGCCCGACAGTGCTGCTCAACAAGCCAGCCTGGCTTTTGCGCAACAGCACCTGGATTCTCTCAAGTCCTATGAACTCAGCAAACTGTCTGATGCCAACCAGATAGACTATCAGCTGATAGAAAACTATCTGAAATCCGTACAATGGAATATTAAAGAACAGAAACACAACGAGTGGGACCCTTCCACTTTTAATGTGAGCCAGACTTTCGCTTTTATACTCAATGAAAACTATGAGCCGCTGGAATCCCGTCTGCGCAGCTTTTCAGCCAGATTGGGCAATGTGCCGGCCTACTATGAAGCTGCCAAAAAACAGATCAAGGACCCTGTACCGGAGCTGACTTCACTGGCGGTAGATCAGAACAACGGTGGCCTGTCTGTTTTCGAAAAAGATTTCGTAGACTCTTTACAGAAAACCAGTTTCAGCGCCGATGAAAAGAAAAACATGATTGCCCGTGCACAAACCGCCACCAAGGCTATCAAGGACTATGCTGTCTGGCTCAAGGCACTGAAGCCTGCTAATCCTCGCAGCTTCCGCCTGGGACAACCCCTGTACGATCAGAAATTCAACTTCGATATTCAATCTTCCTATACGGCATCTCAGATCTTTGATTCCGCTGTAGCCCGCAAAGCCTATGTGCATAAAGAAATGGCCCGTATCAGCCGCGAACTGTGGCCTAAATATTTCGGCAGCAAGCCGATGCCTTCCGACTCACTGGAACTGATAGGACGTATGATTGACACCCTGTCCGTAAAACATGTGAAGCCAGAAGAATTCCAGGCAGCTATTGAAAAACAGCTCCCTACACTGATCGCTTTCATCAAGGAAAAAGACCTGCTGTATATCGATCCCAAGAAACCGCTGGTCGTACGTAAAGAACCAGCTTACATGGCCGGTGTGGCTGGCGCCTCCATCAGCGCTCCCGGCCCGTACGACAAAGGTGGCAATACCTACTACAATGTTGGCAGCCTGGAAGGATGGCCTAAAGAAAAAGCAGAAAGTTACCTGCGGGAATACAATCAGTACATCCTGCAGATACTGGACATCCACGAAGCCATCCCTGGCCACTATACTCAGCTGGTATATGCCAACCAGTCGCCCAGCCTGATCAAATCACTGATGAGCAACGGCGCTATGATTGAAGGATGGGCTGTATATACCGAACAGATGATGCTCGAAAACGGCTATGGCAATAATGAACCGGAAATGTGGCTGATGTGGTACAAATGGAATCTGCGCGCAGTCTGCAATACCATCCTCGACTACAGTGTACATGCAAAAAACATGAGCCGCGAAGATGCTATCCATCTGCTGACCAAAGAGGCCTTCCAGCAACAAGCCGAAGCTGAAGGCAAATGGAAAAGGGTTAGCGTGACCAGTGTACAGCTCACCAGCTATTACACCGGTTACAAAGAAATCATTGACCTGCGGGAAGCTTATAAAAAGAAGATGGGCAAAGATTACAGCCTGAAAACTTTCAATGAAAAATTCCTGAGCTATGGCAGCGCGCCGGTGAAATATATCCGCCAGCTGATGCTGAAACAATAGAAATTTGATTATTGGGGTATTTGGCTATTTGGTTATTTAGGGATTTGAATCAAATCAGAAAATCCCTAAATAACCAAATAATCAAATAATCAGGTATCGCAGGTAACCTCGTCCCATGGCTGGTTGCGATAGTTGATCAACCAGTTGAGCGCGTAGTGTCTTTCGTAAACAATACCCCGGTGAGTAGGTGCTTCTTCATTTTTCAGGATAGCATCCACACAAGACCAGTGGGCACGATAATAAAGATCGTTGGCATCCAGTATTTCGGTAGCAGGACGCAGTTCCTTTACTAAAGCGAAAAAGGAGGCCGGATCAGTTTCAAGCCCTTTGAAGGGATATACTTCCTGCGGCACCATATCCAGATTACAGAGATCATTCATATACCCCAGCTCCGGCACTTTGTTGAGTGCCCACATCAGTACCCAGATATCTTCACATTTCCAGGTTTCCTTTCTTTTCAAGTCTTCTGTAGGATTATCCAGGAAGGATTTTTCTGCCGGTGTGGTATGTTCCCACAACTGATGTTGCTGCAGATAACCGATGATTTCTTTTCCTTCGAGATATCCGAAAGCGACTGCATTGACAGCTGAAAGCACGGCTACACGGGCTGCTACTTCGGCCGGAGTGCGGAGCACCACATTACTTTCGTCTGTAATGGCCGGCAGCATAGCACTTGAGCGGATACCCATAGACTGCAGCTGTTGCAGGCTGCGGGCTTTTCTTTCCAGTGCTTCCGGAGAAGGTAATGTCTGGCTGTCAAAATATTTTGCGTCGATATTGACAGTAAGATGGGTGGCGGTAGAGTGTCCGTTTACATCAAGCAGCAGGGCACCTGTTTTATCCCAGAAGCCTTGTACATCCGTATTAAAGATCACATTGCCTTCGGAGAAGAAGAAAGCGTCCAGCTCGTAGGCTAGTTCCATCACTGCCGAACGGAGGTCGCCGTTGAAAGAAGGCTCCGCCATGATCACCACCTCTGTGTTGATGGTCGGGATTTTTGCCAGCAGCCGCTCTTTCAGTTCCTGATTGTCGGCGGATATCTGCTGTACAAAAGCATACATACCGCGCAGGTTAACGATGATGGGTTCATCACTGTGTTCCAGGGTATATCCTGGTACAGTCCGCTGTCTGTAAGTGATAGTAAGGGTGTTACCCTTTCTTAAACGTCTTTTTTTCGAAACTACTGTAATAGACTCCCAGTGCTCGTCCTGTCCTGTTACTTTCAGGGAAGATGCATCAAAGTGCGCACGCATGCGCGTCAACACCTTTCCCATATCTACCTCGTGCGTGTAGAGGGTACAATTTTCCATGCTAATTTTTTCGAGGGGGCAAATGTACCCAAAGCTCTCGAAAATCAGTTTTGGAATTTTCATTTTTCCTGATTCGGGAATAGTTATTGCCCCGATTTCAGGTAAAAAACCCTATAAAACATGAAACGTAATCATTACCGGCTTGCCTTTCTCCTACTATGTCTGATCATGGCAGTGGCTGGCTGTGTACCACCCAGGCGGCCAGCACGGCCACCGCAACCGCCTAAGCCACACATGCCGCCACAGGTAGACCTTGTATTATTTTTTAATACTGTTCCGTTGCTGCAACAGCTGTAAGATCCTGTTAAGTTTCACCGGATCATTGATATAGGGAGAAAGGTCAAACAGTTCTACTTTGCGGAACTGTACAGGATGGCTCTCGCTCTGCAGGGAGATAGAGCCTTCGGTGAGAAGTATTCCGTCTTTTTTCACGGCAGGGTCTGCATGTAATACATTTCCCCCTCCTATCTGTGGTTTGTTGTATACAAGCACTGTATCTCTTTCCACGATGTGTTTGATTACAGAATCGCGGAGTACCAGCGCTTCCACATGTACCCACTGGTCGCCATGATAGGTTTTGGAGGTGGAGCTGATGCAATGGTCTGTAATCAGCTTACCGTTCATTACCACGTTGGTACCGGGAGTACAGAGGTTGGCCGTGCTTCTGGGATCTTTACCGTTGCCACCCAGCAGCTGTTCTTCCAGGGAGATGGGGAAGTCCTGGTTTTTGGTCATGGTGGCAGCAGGCTGTCCGTGCAACATAATACCGCTGTTGCGGAAAGCCCAGCCTGGCCCGCCTTTCACCTGGTTACCGGTGAAGCGGTATTCAGCCACAACGAGGTAAGCAGAGAAATTCTTTTTATAAAAGATGTGCCCATACCGCTCTTTAAACTCATCGTATTTATCGTAGTTGACGGTTAAGAGGCCATCCTGTACGCGGAAAGTATTACCGAAATTATCATTGAGGTCGTAGCCGGTTATTTTGACGTCCCAGTCTTTGAGATCCTTTCCATTGAAGAGTTTCAGCCATTTATTCGGGGCAATTTCCTTTTGCGCAAAGCTGTGCAGGCCGGATAGTAACAATAACGTGGTCAATAACTTTTTCATATGTTCAAAGTGTTTGGCCGGTTAAGATAATGGATCAGTCAGAGAAATACAAGAGATTAACTGGCATATATTTCGTACACGACACCTGATCTGAAACCTTGATTTATGAAGCTTTTATCGCTATTCTTTATCTTTTTGCTGTTGTGTATGAAACCGATCCTGGCACAGGAAGATGTTGACTCCTGGCCAACAGTTTTGCATGGGCAGTTAAAGGCACTGGAGAAAGCGCAGCTGGAGCAGTGGCCTGCTCATGCAGACACCCTTCTGATGCTGGGGCGCGAGCATCCGGGAGAATGGTTACTGCAATATTATGCAGGGTGGGCTTATACACAACTGTCGTTCAGGGCAAAAGGTGAGAAAAAGGAAGCGTACTGCGAGCTGGCAGCTCCTTTTGTAAAAAGGGCGCTGGAATTGCAACCGGAGAATACGGAATCGCTGACGCTGATGAGTTACTGGCTCTCTGCCCGTATTAATGCAGACCATTCGCGGGGAGCAGCCCTGGGTATGGAAAGCCGGCATTATGCAGACAGGGCGATCAGTGCCGATCCCAGCAATCCGAGGGCCTCTCTGATGAAGGCGTTGAATATTTACTATACACCAGCCATTTTTGGAGGTGGTAAAAAAAGAGCGCGGGCTGCAGTGGTAGAAACCGGTGAGAAGTTTGCGCGCTTTACGCCAGTCAATGAACTGGCGCCCAACTGGGGGAAAAATATTTATGAACACCTGAATGCTTCCTATCAGTAAATGGTAGTGTGTAAATATTTACGCACCGTACCGATCCCGCCACAGGCGTAACAGCGTCACACCTCGATCTATATAATTAATAATCAATTATTTAGATTGTTATTGCAAAAAGTGCAGGGTTTTCGCTGCTTCTCCCCAAACTGTATATATGCTATGATAAAACAATCAACAAATGGTCATGTACCACCCAAAGCTGGAAAGCTTTACGAAAGTTCAAATATCATCAATGTCACGCCGGAAGGCAGAATTGTATCTATTTTCACGGGGGCATGGCTTTTGGGTAGTGCTATCAGCAAAGTAGATAAAAAGCCGGGGGCAAGCCTCTTAAAGCTGCTGGGTGCCGGTTATTTGCTGTACCGTGGTATTTCCGGCAATGATCTTGTCAATGGATTGCTGGGCAGACGAAAACGGGATAAACATGCCACTTCTATCAATATCCGGGCATCCCTGAAGATTGACAATCCGAAGGAGGAGGTATATTATTTCTGGCGTCAGCTGGGTAATCTGCCGGTATTCATGAAACATTTGCAATCTGTTGAAGAACTGGACCCGCTGCATTCACATTGGACAGTGAAAGGCCCTGGTGGCATCGGCACACTTGAATGGGATGCGGAGATAGTGAAGGAAATACCTGGTGAGATGCTGGGATGGCGTTCATTGCCGGGGTCGTCTATTGCTACGGCGGGGCGTGTAACCTTCCAGGATACACTGAACGGAGGTACAGAACTGGATGTGATTATCACCTACCGTCCACCGGCCGGTTATATGGGCAGCGGTCTTGCCTGGTTATTGAATCCCTCTTTTGAGAATATGATAGACCGGGATATCAAACGTTTTAAGAACTATATGGAAACCGGAGAAATTATCAGTTGAATTACAAATTAGAAAATTACGAATTACGAATTGATGAGTAAATCGTCCCTTCGTAATTCGTAATTTGCTCTTATTAAGAAAGCGCTTCCTTTTTAAAGCGGTAATATTTGCCCTGTGCTTTATTGATCAGCCTTAAAACACGCTCGCGGGTATCATTATGCAGACCGTCGATTTCCTTTTCAAATACCTGTTTAAGGTCGGAGAGGTCTTCACCGCTACGATTCATCATACCATTGATTTTGTTACGCCAGTCATCCGCAGTATGCCTGATTTTTCTACGGGTATGATCGCCACTTTCCGGAGCTGTCAGCATACCGATTACAATCCCTGTAGTCAACCCTGCTATTGCTCCTGCTAAAAATTTGATGGTAGACATAATGTGTAGATTTTTATGGTTTTAACAAAAAAGTGCGTGCGTGGTTTAAAACCTGCACAACGAAAGCAGAATTTCCAAATATCAGGCCATAACAGCCACCACAAATGTTAATATACGGTAAAAGGAAGAAGTGGAATTTATAAAGACAAACGTGGAAGGTGAGAAACCTTACCGGAACAATACCTGGAATTGACATTGTTCCGGACAGGTGGATACGACAAGCGTGTTAGATAATGGTGGAATTCATAAAGTCAAACGGAGCAGTAAAATAGGCAGTTTTTTCAATTTTTCAATACTTTTTGAAAGAGATGAAAAAATAAATTTTCTTAAAAAGTCAAATCCTTCCGGGTAACGGTGTACCAGGAAGGATTTGCGCTATTTTACCGGAGCATTTCAGGATTCCAGCAACTGAGTGATTAATCTTTCAAAATCGGCTTTGAACTGTTCATAGTGTTCGCCGGTGCCAGGACCGGAGAAGCCGGTATGTACTTCTTTTACATTTCCTTTTTTATCGATGAAGATAGTGGTCGGGAAACCTTTGATACCGGTCAGCTGTGGCAGGGTCTTCTCCCCTTTTTCCGGGTCAGCTGGTGTAACACCAGTGATGAGCACCGGATACTGTACATCAAAACGTTGCAGGAAGCCGGTGAGGGCTTTTTTGGACTTGTCAAAGTCGGGCGTACGCTCGTAAGCCAGGCCGATCACTTCCACGCCGCGGTCTTTGTTTTTCTTGTACCACTGGCTCAGGAAGCCGGTTTCGTCCATACAGTTGGGGCACCAGGAGCCCATGAGGGTGATCACTACCACTTTGTTTTTGAAGCGGTCGTCGTTGATGCTCACTTTATTGCCGCTGAGGTCCGGAAAGGTGAAATCCAGTTTGGACTGGCCGGGTTTCATCGTTGCCAGGGTGCGTTCATCGGGCAGTTTGGCGGAGTCGTTTTTCACAGCGGTCCAGTCTTCCACGTGGTCGCCAATGCCAGCGAAGAAGCGGCCGTTGACGATACTGTCTTTTTTCACCAGGCCTGTAAAGAGGTAAGCATGAGAGCCATCGAAGGTAGAGAGGCGGAGTGTATCGCCATCCATGATACCGTCGAGGAAGCGGTAGTCGCCGGTGGTAGTGAGGAAAGTTCCGTATACCAGGTCGCCCATCTGTTTGAATTCGCCGATGGCTTCGCTGGATTTATCCTTGTCTACAAATTTTGTCACCCAGCGTCCTGTCACCTGCTGAGCGGGAGTTGCGCCTTTTTTGAAACGTTCTGCTGTATGAGGTTGGGCAGTAAAGGGGATAGACACGTCTTTATCTGCGAGGTGCCTGATCCATTGTCCTTCGAGGCTGCCACCTTCTGCAAAGCGGGCTTTGAATTCAGAATCAAAGAAAGGCATTTTGATAAATACGGAATCACCGTTCACTTTTACATCATCTACCAGCAGTTTATCAGTGGCGTTGAGTACATACAATACTTTTTTGCCAGCGGTATCCTTTACCTGGAAATTGAATACGATGTTGGCGCCGTCAGCCCGGTGCAGGCTTGCTTTCCATACGCCGTCGCTGAGTTCTTTTTTAGTGTTGCCGGTATTGCAGGCGGCCATGCCGATACCTGCGAGACAATAGATCCAAAGTTTCTTCATAAGTTGCTAGGTTACTTATTATAGTTCCTTTCTCCAAACAGCAGGCTGCCGATACGCACCATGGTACTGCCCTCCTCCAGTGCGATGGGATAGTCAGCGCTCATGCCGATGGATAGTTCCCTGAAATAATCCTTGTTGTTAAAAAATGTTGTTTTAACAGACCCGAATAACTGGTGGAGCTGGTGGAACTCTTGGCGGACCTGTGATTCGTTGCTGGTGTTGGTGGCCATGCCCATCATGCCGGCGATATGTACATGTTCGAAATCGGCAGGGTGCGATTCCCAGAAGGCGAGCAGTTGCTGTAACTCCTGCTCATCCAGGCCAAACTTGGTTTCTTCCGCGGCAATATGTACCTGTAGCAGGCAGTTGATGACACGCTGGTGTCTGGCGGCCTGTTTGTTGATCTCCTGCAGCAGCTTCAGGCTGTCTATTGCATGGATGGTATGTACAAAAGGGGCCAGATACTTCACTTTATTGGACTGGAGGTGTCCGATATAGTGCCATTCGATGTCTGCCGGCAATACTGCCTGTTTTTCTACTAATTCCTGTACGTAATTTTCGCCAAAGATGCGTTGTCCTGCTGCATAAAATGCCTCTATATCTTCTACCGGTTTGGTTTTGGAAACCGCCACCAGTTTGGCATGATAAGGTGTCAGGGCAGACAGTACCTCTTTATAGGCGGTGATGTTGATAGCCATCTGACAAAAATAAAAAAATTAGGGATTGGGGCCACATAAAAAAGGGCCGACCGCGCTTGCTGGTCAGCCCTTTGGAATATTTGGTGATGATTTACCCCAGGATGGAACGGCTGATCACGATACGCTGCACTTCTGAGGTACCTTCGTAGATCTGTGTGATCTTGGCGTCGCGCATGAGGCGCTCAACGTGGTATTCTTTTACATAGCCATAACCGCCGTGTACCTGCACAGCTTCAGTGGTTACCCACATAGCTGTTTCGGAGGAGAACACTTTAGCCATAGAGCCGCTGAGGGTGTAATCGAGGTGCTGATCTTTTTCCCAGGCTGCTTTGAGGCAAAGCAGGCGGGAAGCTTCGATACGGGTAGCCATATCCGCCAGTTTGAACTGGATGGCCTGGTGCTGGGAGATTTCCTTGCCGAAAGCTTTTCTTTCTTTGGAATATTTGAGGGCCAGCTCATAAGCACCGCTGGCGATGCCCAGCGCCTGGGAAGCGATACCGATACGGCCGCCGGCCAGTGTTTTCATGGCGAATTTGAAGCCGAAGCCATCTTCCCCTATTCTGTTTTCTTTTGGCACTTTAACATCCTGGAACATGATGCTGTGGGTATCGCTACCGCGGATGCCCAGTTTATTTTCCTTGGCGCCTACAGTCACGCCCGGGCTGTTTTTTTCGATGATCAGGGCATTGATACCTTTGCTGCCCTTTTCAGGGTGGGTTTGTACCATTACGAGGTATACGCTGGCGGAGTTACCGTTGGTGATCCAGTTTTTGGTACCGTTTACCAGGTAGTGGTCTCCTTTATCTTCGGCGGTGGTGCGCTGGGAGGTGGCATCTGAACCGGCTTCCGGCTCACTCAGCAGGAAAGCGCCGATGATCTCGCCTTTGGCCAGGGGCACCAGGTATTTCTGTTTTTGTTCTTCGGTGCCATAGGTTTCCAGGCCCCAGCATACCAGTGAATTATTAACACTCATCACTACGGAGGCAGAGGCATCTATTTTGGAGATCTCTTCCATCGCCAGTACATAGGAGATGGTGTCGAGGCCGGCACCCCCATATTTGGGGCTTACCATCATACCCAAAAATCCCAGTTCACCCAGTTTCTTGATCTGTTCGGCAGGGAATTTCTGGTGCTCATCGCGCTCTATCACCCCGGGTAATAGTTCCGTATTGGCGAAATCACGTGCAGCCTTTTGAATCATCAGATGCTCTTCCGTAAGTTGATAGTCCATGGTTTATAGTTGTTGTTTTATGAATAGTGATCCATCCAAATTATTTATAAATCAGGACGTAAAAAAATGCCACTCGTAAAATTCAACGTTGTCAACCATATCCCGGAAATTATTGAATAAAATAGCAGGATAACGTAACAGTATTGGATTTGGTTTATACATTATATAGAACTTTTTCATCATTGCCAGTCCTGCTGCTTTGGGGGTTCTCTTAAAATCCTGTAGCTTGCCGGTAATGAAAACTTTATGAAGAATATTAAAATAATAGAAGTCAAGTCGGAAATAGGGGCTGGTACCCGTGGCGCCAGCCTGGGCGTGGACGCGATCAAGATAGCTGCACTGGACTTCATGAGCAACTTTTTTGTACACTTCCCCACCGAAGCAATCGAAACGGAAAACAAACTCCTGTTTGAACCTATTGAATCGCCTTATGCCAAGCGGATCAAAGGCACCGTCAATATGTATGAGCGTATCAGTAAAAGTGTATGTGAAACGGTGAAAGCCAACTGGTTTCCGGTAGTGCTTTCAGGTGACCACAGCACTGCCGGCGCCACTATCGCCGGGCTGAAGATGGCGCACCCCAAGTCCAAGCTGGGTGTTATCTGGATTGACGCCCATGCCGACCTCCATACCCCTTACACCACCCCTTCCGGCAATATGCACGGGATGCCGCTGGCCACCGCCATTGCGGAAGACAACCTCGACTGCAAGGTGCATGACCTCGACGAACCGACCACAGGTATGTGGAATGCCCTTAAAAACATCGGAAAAATCGCCCCCAAGGTGTTACCGGAAGATATTGTATTCATTTCCCTGCGGGATTATGAGAAGGAAGAAGACTACCTGATCAAGCAGTACGGCATGAAAGTAATCACCACCAACGAGGTACGCCGTAAAGGGCCTGAAAATATCTCCCGATCGGTGTTCCGCTACCTGAGCGATTGCGATTATATCTATGTGTCTTTTGATGTGGACAGCCTGGACGCTTCCATTTCCAAGGGTACCGGCACACCGGTGAGCAACGGTTTAAGGGAGCGTGAGGCCGAAGACCTGATTGCCAAATTCATGCAGCACCGCAAGATCTGCTGTTTTGAGATCACGGAGGTAAACCCTACGCTGGACCGGGAAAATCTGATGGCGGAGATAGCCTTCAACATCCTGCAGCGCAGTGTGAACGTACTGATGATGAACTGATTACCGGATTTTAAACCAGGCAATGAGCCAGCCTGTCACTTCGCTGTAGCTGCGTATTCCTTTGTCCTGTTTATTAGCCTTCAGATATTTGTCGTATAGGATGGTAGAGTAATCTTCCACTTTACCGGTATACTGCTCATAGAACTTAACAATGTTTTTATAGTCGGCTTTTACGCCGGGCACGGCCCGGTGCCATACTTCTTTTGCCATGGCAGTATCTCTGACGGCCAGCTGTTTAACACTATAGAGGAACATATCGAAGTTGGCCGAATAACGGAAATGGCTATCCGCTGAACTGTTGGCAGCCAGGTATCCTACGAAATTAGCATCTTCTTCGGGAGCATATCCCAGCTGGTGGGCTATCTCATGGCAGGTGACGATAGGCAGCAGTACAGATGGTGTGGTGGTGTTTACCTGGGCTTCTCCGGAGAAGGGGTTGAGGTAACCGGTCACCCCGGGATAGTTAAGCCATTCGCCGAACATGGCGGGTTTTACGCTGGGTGACTGATAACGGAAGGCAGGCCATTGACCGGCGGCGGTACTATACGCCATCACCGCTTTTTTAAAGACAGGCACAGTGGTATCGGGCATTGTCATACCCAATGTGTCTCCCAGTTTCAGTTTTTCCGCGTTGGTCAGCTTCAGCAGGGTATCCGACAGCTGGTACAGCTGTTGGGTGTTATAAGCACCGGTAATGATGCCGGTATCGCGCAGAAGGGTGTTACGTTCGTAGTTGAAGCCCCACAAGACAAGAAAGGCCAGGTAAAGCTTCAATATAAAATGAATGCCACGCAGCAACAGCAGACCGGAAACACTCCATTGCATCCGGATGAGTTTATAACATAGTTTTAACAGAAAAAATATGGCTGTTCCGATCCAGGCTATATATATTACGTCCCCAACACTAAATGGTACTATACCTGTTAACTGACGAAATGCCCTACTACTCCACATATACCACCTATGGAAGTAGCAATCACTGAAGTGATGGCTCCAGGCGAACAATCCCTTTAACAACAGTATAACCGCAAGTGTTAATACAATACGAACGATCTTCTTTTTAATTTTGGCACTCGTTTCCATATAAGCGGCGAAACATGATAGATGAAATTTTACAAAGGCAACTCAGCACGGCCCTATCCGAGCAATTAAAGGTGAAAATACATATTAATGACGCAAAAAGTGTACACGGCGGTGATATTAACCAAACATTTCGTATAGCCACCAACGAAGGGTATTTTTTCCTGAAACTGAATGATGCCAAACGTTATCCTGAAATGTTTGCTGCAGAATATGCCGGCCTGGAGGCGCTGTATGCCTCACATGCGCTGGCGGTGCCACAGCCATTGGCTTATGGCACCTGTAATGGTCAGACCTACCTGTTGATGGAACATGTGGTCAAAGGGGTGGCCATACAGGATTTCTGGGAAGATTTTGGTGCCTCGCTGGCACAGCTGCACAAGAAAACACAGCCGCATTTTGGTTATGCGGCACCTAATTATATCGGTACATTAAAACAATACAATACACCTTATACCAACTGGCCGGTGTTTTATGCATTCAACCGGCTGTTGCCGCTGACAAAGATGGCCTATGACCAGCAGATCATTGACCAGAACATGATGTATCAGATGGAGCGTTTATGCAAACGGTTGCCACAGCTGTTTCCGGCAGATGCACCGGCGTTGTTGCATGGGGATTTGTGGTCAGGGAATTTTATGGTGGGGCAGGATGGTAAGGTATGTGTATTTGACCCTGCTGTATACTACGGGCACCGGGAGATGGACCTGGCGATGACGCGTTTGTTCGGGGGCTTTGATACCCGGTTTTACTATGCTTATCAGGCAGCCTGGCCGCTGTCACCGGGATGGCAACAGCGGATAGGGGTTTGCCAGTTATATCCGTTGCTGGTACATACGTTGTTGTTTGGTGGAAACTATTATAACAGCATCAAGGAAATACTGCAGGCCTATTGATGGGCGGCGGAGTTGACGAATTCCCGCATGCGGGCATATTCTTCATAAACGATCGGATAGTATTTTTCCACGCCCTCTACTACTTCGCGGAAGAGCTGAGTGGCCGCTTCGGGATGCTGTGGTTCGCCGGTGCGGAGGTTATTTTCGAGTTCCTGCATTTTGGCGCTGATCCAGGTGAGGCCTACCATGGCGAAATTAGGTTTGAGTTTATGGACCTGGAATTTGGTTTTTTCCCAGTCATTCTTTTCCACCATATTTCGCAGCTTCTGCATTTCATCCTTAATTGTTCGTATAAAAATTTCAAACAGGTCAGCCGCATAGGAGATATTGTTCTCATAGAGGGCTGTGAGATACCTGACGTCCAGTTCCCCATGGAACTCAAATCCGCTGATGTTCTGCACTTCTTCTTCCATTATTAGTTCTGTTTCTTCTTCGTTGAGATATTTGTTAAAGATCTGCCATAGCTGATCGGGTGTGTATGGTTTGATCAGAATATCGGTTATTCCGGCGGCCCTGACGGTGGCGGCAGTATTTTCCATCGCTACAGCGGTAGTGGCAATCACGGGAGTAGCCACATTTGGTTGATTTTCATCTGCTCTGATCTGCTGTGTCAGTTCCAGTCCATTCATACCAGGTATACGGATGTCCATGAGGACAAGGTCGTATTGCCGGGCATTGAGGAACCATTTCGCATCGGGTCCATTGGTGGCCAGCTGGTAGTTGATTTTATATTTTTCCAGGAGGCTCATGATATAACGCAGGTTCATCGGATTATCTTCCACCACAAGTACCCTTGCATCTTCAAAGGTACGTTGTTTCAGCTTTTTACCTGGTTTTGTTCCGGCGGCTGAAATTGGTTTTCTGCTGTCCATAAACGGCAGGTCAAAGGAGAAGCAGGTACTATATCCCGGATAGTCTTCCACTTCGATAGAGCCGCCCAGCAGTTCCACCAGCTGTTTTACGATGGCGAGGCCCAGGCCGGTGCCGCCGTAGTTTTCGCGGATATCTCCTTCTGCCTGTTTATAGTTACGGAATATCAGTTCCAGTTTATCCTTTTTGATGCCGATGCCGGTATCGCAGACGCGGAATCTTACCCATAACTTATTATCCAGCCAGCTTTCCTGGGTGGCTTTAATGGCTATTTCCCCTTCTTTGGTGAATTTTTCCGCATTACCTAACAAATTGATGAGTATTTGGTTCAATAACACGTCATCACCGATCAGCCAGGTGTTAAGGTTAGCATCGAGTTCGGTGGTGATGCTAATGGGCCGGCGGCCCAGTTTCAGCTCAAAGGTATGGCGGAGTGACTGAATTATTTCGCGGGGATTGAATTCCCGTTGGTTGACCTGCAGTTCGCCGGCTTCGATGCGGGAGATATCGAGGATATCGCTGACGATGCCGAGGAGGATGCCGGAGGAATGTTTGAGGATGTTGACATATTCTTTCTGCTGCGGGTCGAGGTTTGTTTCCTCGAGGAGGTGAGCCATTCCGATGATGGCATTGAGGGGAGTGCGTATTTCGTGGCTCATACTGGCCAGAAAGTCTTTCTGGGCGTGGCGGGCTTCTTCAGCGTGGCGGCGGGCATCTTCGAGTTCCTGTTGGAGGCGTTTCTGGCCGGTGATGTCCATGTGAATACCGGCGCCGCCGATGATTTTACCGTTTCGGTCGTAGACATTGGCGGAGCTGGCGAGGACCCATCTGCGGGAGCCGTCTTTGAGTGCGATTTCCATGTCGTAGAGCAGGGGGACGTTTTCGGAGAGGCGTTTCCTGCGGAGGGCATGGGCAAATTTTCTGTTTTCTTCCGGCACAAATACTTCCGTGATATTTTTACCGATCAGCTCTTCTTCGGTATAGCCGGACAGGCGGCAGAAGCTTTCATATACGCGGGTGATATTGCCTTTCAGGTCGGTTTCGCACATGGCCGCGTTGAGATTATTGAGCATCACCCTGAATTTGTGCTCATTCCGCTTGATTTCTTCCTGTACGTGATGTTTTCGGGTGATGTTGACCACCTCCCAGATGCTACCGATGAAGTGTTGTCCATCGAAGACGGGCATGTAGGTGACATCTACGATCATACCGTTTTCGAGGACTACTTCCCAGCCGAAAAAGGGCTTTTTTTCCTGGCGGAGGGTGTTCATTCTTTCCTCAAAAGTTTCCGTGCCGGAGATGAGGGGCCGGAAATAGCTGATGAGTTCATCGAAAGCTGCATTTTCCGGAAAAGGTCCGGGCAGGTGTTGCAGAAATATCTCGTTGGCCCATTGCCATTGGAATTTTTCATTGGTCACGAGGATGCCGGCATTAGTATGCCGGAGCCAGGCAATGATAGGCAGCGAGAATATGTCTGGCTCGCCCGCAGTGCCGGTTTCTGGTGACAGGATTTTCCTTTCATTCTTTCCTTTGGATGTCATTTTTTATGATGGCCAGGGGGAGTTCAGGTTTTCAATTTTCGTTGTATTGCTAAAAACAGGTATGAGATGAAGGTTGAAATCCTTACCTTTGCGGCTCACTCCTGTTGACATGCAACAGCAATATGGATGATATTCGATTATATAAATATATATAATTTGATTATCGATGGTGAACAAATTTATGAAATTTTTGCAATTGCAAATATTTAATTACCTTTGCATCCCTCTAAAAGTGAGGACATTGATATTGATATGAAACCACTCCGCGAATTTGATATAGCCTTTGTTGGATTAAAACCAGGGGTGCATTCATTTCACTATGAGATCGGAGAAAGTTTCTTTGAGCATTATGAAGGGGAGAGAGATTTCAGCAATTGTAAGGCGACAGTAAATCTGACGCTTGACAAGAAGAGTAACTTCTTTTTGCTGAAGTTTGAGATTGGCGGCACGGTAACAGTCACCTGCGACCGTTGCGGAGAGCCCTTTGAGCTGCAGTTATGGGATGATTTTAACCAGATTGTGAAACTGGTGGACAATCCTGAAGAGCTTGCCAGCGAAGATGCTGACCCGGATGTAGCCTATATTTCCAAGACAGAGAGCCACCTTCATGTGGCGGAATGGATTTATGAGTTCATCCTGCTGAGCATTCCGATGCAACGCATACATCCCAATGCTGCCGATGGCAAAAGCGGATGTGATCCCAAAGTGATTGAAATGCTGGAACGTATGAACCAGCAGGCTAAAGAAAAAGATAACCCAATCTGGAAAGGGTTGGATAAATTTAAGGACAATTAAAAATTAAATAAAATGCCAAATCCTAAACGCAGACATTCTCAGCAAAGATCAGCAAAGAGAAGAACGCATTATAAGGCGGTAGCGGATACATTAAGCACAGACAGCGCAACCGGAGAAGTGCACCTGAGACATCGTGCTCATTGGGTAGAAAACAAACTGTACTACAAAGGAAAAGTAGTATTGGAAAAACAGAGCAGCGCTAAATAATAAATTTTACTAATTTTACCCGAGCTAACAAGACAAACTTGAGTTACATGAGAATCGGGCTTGATATGATGGGTGGCGACTTCGCCCCCGCAGAAGCAGTAAAAGGAGTAAAATTATATTTAGACGCCGTTGCATCTGATGCGCATCTGGTACTAATAGGGGACGAGTCACAACTGGCCCCTTTACTAGCGGATGCACAGTTGGACCAATCAAAATATTCAGTTGTTCATTCATCCCAAGTAATTGGGATGGATGAACACCCTACCAGGGCACTGAAAGAGAAGCCACACTCATCCATCTCTATCGGCTTTCATTTACTGAAAAATGAGAAAATAGATGCTTTTATCAGCGCAGGTAACACCGGCGCCATGATGGTAGGCACCTTTTATTCTATTAAAGCCATAGACGGTGTGCAACGTCCTACTATTTCTACTCTGGTCCCCCGTGAAAACGGTTCACAAGGATTACTACTGGACGTAGGTATCAATGCCGACTGCAAACCTGAAAACCTGGTACAATTTGCCATCCTCGGCTCCCTCTATTCCAAGCACATACTGAAGATTGATAATCCGAAAGTAGGCCTGCTGAATATCGGTGAAGAAGAAGGCAAAGGTAACCTCCTTGCCCAGGCAACTTACCCGCTGTTAAAAGAAAACAAACTCATCAACTTCGTTGGCAACATCGAAGGAAGAGATCTCTTCTCTGGAAAAGCGGATGTAATGGTATGTGAAGGCTTCACCGGCAACATCGTACTGAAACTGGCCGAATCATTCTATGATATTTCCGTTAGACGCAATATCCAGGATGACTATCTGAAACAGTTTGACTCAGAATCATACGGCGGAACTCCCGTACTGGGCGTATCCAAACCGGTGATCATTGGTCACGGTATCTCCAAGGGCCTCGCCTTTCAAAACATGATCCTGCTGGCACAACAAATGATTGAAAGCAAATTGCTGGAAGAAATCAAAGAAAGCTTCCACAGCAATAGCTAAATGAAAAGATATTTTTAAAAGCCGTCTCCTTCCCGGAGACGGCTTTTTTTATGCCTGGTTTTGAAAGTCATCCCATTACTGTCACACTATCTATCCCCGTTTTTGTATCTAAACGGAAAGAGCATTTGTAATTATAAGAACAAACAAAAGCGGAGCAGCCGGATGAACTGGTGAAGCGGGATTTACCTGCAAATCAATGCCCCATTGACACGGTATCGCATCAATGGGGCATCTGACAAAAAATATCTCTACTCCTGATAAAGGGGCAGTTTTACATAAAAAGTAGTGCCTTCATTAAGCTTGGTTTCAAACCAGATCTCCCCTCTTGTCTGTTCAGCAATGTTTTTACACATCGCCAGCCCCAGCCCGGTACCAGAGGATTTAGTGGTAAAATTGGGCACAAAGATCCTGGACTGTACTTCCGGTGAGATCCCTCCTCCGTTATCAGCCACACTGACAATTACATAGCGGTCGACTGTTTCCTGCAGACGTATCACTATATGCCCGGTGGTTTCTTCCGGAATAGCCTGGATAGCATTGAGCAACAGGTTGGTAAACAGCCGGTTCATCTGGGTTTTGTCTGCAAATATATACAACGGGCGTCCCGGCTCTATATATTCGATATCACAGTCTTCCTGGGTCTGATACAGACTGGTGAGCGAAGACAACACTTCATTGAGCAACACCACTTCATTGTTGGATTCTCCAATGCGGGCAAAGGCAGAAAAGTCTGACGCGATATTGGACAGGTGCTCAATCTGCTCTACCAGCGTACGGGCCACATTGGTAGACAGGTCTTTCACATTGGGCGAATCACTGGCGATGGCCCGCTGCAGGTACTGGATACTGAGCTTCATAGGCGTCAGCGGATTTTTGATTTCGTGGGCCACCTGCCGCGCCATCTCCCTCCAGGCCCCTTCACGTTCGCTCTTAGCCAGTCTGGCCGCACTCACTTCCAGTTTACGCACCATCTTGTTATATTCTTTTACCAGTGCACCAATCTCATCATCCTTATCCCATTCTATCTCATCATTACGCTGTCCGAGGTTCACGTGCCGCAGCTTTTCCGTTACCAGAGAGAAAGACCGGGTAATGGAATTGGTGATCAGCAACGCGACCATGCCTGCGATGAGGAAGATAAATGCGTTGAAATTGATCAATGCCACGAGGAAGTTGGAAATCTGCTGGTTACGTTCAGTCTGTGTGGCAAAATAAGGTACGTTGAGGTAGGCCATCACATCGCCGGAACGGTTGCGGAGCGGCATATAACCAGACAGGAAAGGCATGGTGCCTATCTTTTCCGTTTGAATAAACTGGATATGCTGCTGCCGGGATATCTCGTAATAAGCCAGTGGTTCCATTTTACCGGAGATCAGCCCTTTCTCCGTCATCAGCGGCTGGGTAGTGAGCCGCAGGTTACCATCAGCATCATATACGTTGATATCGAGTGCCCGCTCATTGGCGATATTACCCAGGGCGGTGGTCAGCTTCTCCTTAAACACCGGATCATACATGTTATCTATCTCGTCCATATCCCGCTGATTGAGGAAAATCGTTTCCACATCAGTAGCCACCTCTCCCATCGTTTTACTCAGTTTCTCCCTGTTCTGTGCCTCTGAGCGCCAGATAAAGAACATGGTAGTTGTAACACCCAGTATCACAAATGAAAACACCACCACAAAGATGATCGTGCCATGTACTTTTTTGCGGATACTGATATTGATCAGTGCCTTGACGTTGCTGAGCCGCATCCTTGCTTTGATCAGCAGGTCGAAAGCCTTGTATACCACAATGATCAGCAGAAAGAGACAGAACATATACGCAAACAGCGTGATGAACTCTACAAAGGTGCGGCTCTGTTTTACCACGATCACCACCTTTTCGGGAGAAGCCCTGTAAATCATTTCGGAATGCCCGTCTACATCCCTGACGGTCAGTTCTCCGGAAGGCACATCCCCAGGGTACAGGCGGATAGGGAACGGGTAATCGCTGTAATGACTTACCAGCACACCCTTGTCGTAGATAGCGTAGGAGTAGTTTCCCGAAGATTCCCGGTTATGGTCGTACATATCGCCTTCCACCAGCAGCTCGGGGTATAACCTTTCGGTGCTGAAGGTTTTAGGCTTCACCACATATATCAGCGTCCCGGTGCCGGAATGATCCAGCGGATTGTGGAATTCCTTTTTGCCGATATAGTTGTAATCATTGAAGCTGGGCTCGTAATAATAAAGGTCATTGCTATTGACATCAGAAGGCGAGGATTCCGCTTCGAAGTACAAGCGGCGGTGGAACGAAGTAAGGCTGGTGGTATCGCCGGAATAGATGGGTTGTCCGTTTTCATCAAAAGGATAAAACGACACATCAAAGCGGCTCAGGTAACCCTGGAAATAATTTTGCAACAATACTTCCTCCATTCTGGACTTGGACTGCTTATGTCCTTTGTCCATGAAGAAATACTGCATGTATTCATCGTTTTCAATTTTTTTGCCTATATCGTTGAGCAGCATTTCCAGGTAGGGGTCCCGCTGCTTGGACAAGTCAGCCGCCAGTTTTTCACGGGCAGACAGCTCTTTCTGGTCATTAAAATATACCAGTGCACCGGAGGTGGTGATAGTGAGCAGGAACAGCCAGAAGAGGAAAGGCACGGTGGCCATGCTGCTTTCGAAGCGATCTGCCAGGAAATCGAGCAGTACAATATACAACAGCAGCCAGATGACCATGCCTACCGCAAAAGGCAGTTCCGGGTTGTGCATACGCCACAGCAGCCAGATGATACCGATGGCAGCCAGCCAGATGTATTTGGTCCGGTACTGGAAATTGGTCAGCTCGTTGAGCAGGTAGTTAATGATCTGGGAGAAGAATAAAAAGCTGAAGGAGATAAAACCCAGTACGATAAAACCGATCAGACTGTATTCTGTGAGGCTGAAAGGATTGGTGACATCAAAAGATATCCTGGAGTCTATCACAAGGCTCTGGATAAGATTCGCCAGAAACTGTTCCACCATATACAACAGGAGGCTGGCAAAAATGATGACAATGCTTTGCAGCCAGCGTTTGCGGATAACCGGCAGATTGATGGTTTTCACGTGTTCCCTGAAAAACACGATCATCCAGAAAGTGAGCAGTACGTTGAGTAAAAGGTCACCCAGCGAATAAAAGATCTCATCTTTTGCATAGATGGCCGGATCGAAGATATTCAGTGCCCGCAGATTGAACGGGAAAGGATAAGCATAGCTCAGCACCCTCAATCCGAATACCACCAGGAAAAGGAACAGAAACCCATACAAGGGGTTGGTGGTTTTCGCCAGCAACGTAGCAAAGAGGTTGAAAAAAATCAGTACACAGATGCATCCCAGTACACGTAACAGCACGCTGAGGTTATTGGGAGGCTGGGCACGGATATTTTTATTGTAGTCAAGAAAAAACAATGTCTGATCATTACTGCTTTTGACCGGGAGGATGGTATGGTCGGGCAGGATGAGGCCAGGGAGATCCATATGGATAGAATATTCCGGCCCCAGCTCTGATTTGTTGTAAAAGTGGCTGATGAGGAAACTGTTGCGGATGGCGTATTCCATGCGCACGGGGATGGTCGCCACGATAAAGTGCTGGTGATTGCCGGAAGGTTTCAGCTGGCGGGTGATGACTTCGTAGTAACCGTTTTTCAGTTTCAGGAACTGTGTGCCAGGCTTGAGTACATCATGGAGATCTTCAGGCTCTACCTGGCTGGTACTCCAGAAAGTAAGCCAGGAGCCTTGTGTACTGGAGTCATAGGCGAAGACTTCATAATCGCGTTCTCTCAGTTTGTCCAGCGTCTTTTCATCGTAGGTACGCTGAAAAAGACTGCTAATCATAGTAGTATCCTGCAGGAGTTTATCGAATGACTGCTCCCTTTTCTGCAGACTTTTCTCGATACTTCTTTTCACACCCTGCGGAGAAGAATAGTAAGCCCAGTAGTTACTGAACAGAAACGCGAAAGTAAACAGCCATGCCGCTATGATCAGGAGATAGCCATGCCGGAGGAAAAAAAGGCGTATTTCTTTTATATCAATCAAAACGAAATTAATTTGTCCCAGGGCTGAAGCCCTGGGCTATAATTGTTTATGTTCCAGACGGAGGCTTAGGTAGCTTTAGGTGCTGAGCTATAAGCTGAAGTCTCTTTTTTGTTTTTGAATGGATGTTGAAGCCCTGGTTTTGTGCATGGAGCTAAAACCGAAGTCTCTTTTTTGCTTTTGGAGAGGCTGAAGCCCTGGTTTTGTGCATAGAACGAAAGCTGAAGTCTCTTTTTTGCTTTTAGAGAGGCTGAAGCCCTGGTTTTGTGCATAGAACGAAAGCTGAAGTCTCTTTTTTGCTTTTGGAGAGACTGAAGCCCTGGTTTTGTGCATGGAACGAAAGCCGAAGTCTCTTTTTTGCTTTTGGACGGAGGCTGAAGCCTTTGTTTTGTGCACGGGGGCTAAAGCCGAAACCATGGCTGGAATCCTATTATAGCCCAGGGCTTCAGCCCTGGGAGCTAAATTAAATTTCCATGGCTTTCACTTTATTCCAGAGTGTATCCATTTCCGTTAGATTCATGTCATTGAGGTGGCGGCCCTGTTCGAGGGCGAGGGCTTCCATTTGCTGGAAACGGCGCTGGAATTTTTTGTTGGTCCGTTCCAGTGCATTTTCCGCGTCGATGTTGATAAAGCGGGAATAGTTGACCAGGGAGAAAAGTACATCACCGAATTCGGCTTCCATTTCGTCCTGGTTGCCGGTGTTGACTACTTCTTCCAGTTCGCCTACTTCTTCTTTTACCTTGTCCCATACCTGGGTGGTATTGTCCCATTCGAAGCCTGTTTGTTTGGCTTTTTCCTGGAGGCGCATGGCTTTTACCAGGGCAGGCAGTGAAACGGGGACTCCGCTGAGGACGGATTTTTTACCTTCCTTCAGTTTTAGTTTTTCCCAGTTTTGTTTTACCTGTTCTTCATCTTCCACTTTCACATCTCCATAAATATGCGGGTGTCTGGCGATCAGTTTATCACATACGCCGTTGATCACATCGTTGATATCGAATTGTTGTTTTTCAGAAGCTATTTTAGCGTAGAAGACGATATGCAGGAGGATATCTCCCAGTTCTTCGCGGATAGACTTCCAGTCTTCATCTGTGATGGCATCTGCCAGCTCATAGGTTTCCTCAATGGTCAGTTGCCTCAGTGTCTGGATGGTTTGTTTGCGGTCCCAGGGACATTTTTCCCTTAAATCGTCCATGATCTGTAACAATCTGTTGAATGTAGCTGTCTTTTCCATAACCGTAAAAATACACAGAGATTTTGTCATTTTGGCATTTTGAAAAGGGGAGCCTGGGGAGGGTAAAATTGCTTTCTGTTTAAATGGCTTTTTAATTACATTTGCGAGCTGTAAAAATTCAGCGATTTTAATATTTGATAATTGGTTTCCTGCCGGTTCGCATTAAGGGCAAATAATCAGGCATCAACATAAGAAAATCCCAAAATGTATTGATATGAATCCGAAACACATTACGCTTATTTCATCCGAACTGAGTATATCCGCCAAACAGGCAGAGAATACAATGAACCTGTTGGCCGAAGGCTCCACAGTACCATTTATCAGCCGTTACCGTAAGGAAGTGACGGGGAGTCTGGATGAAGTACAGATTGGTCGAATTGAAGACCTTCAGAAGCGTTACAAGGAAGTGGACGACCGTCGTGAGTTTATCATCAAAACCATTACGGAGCAGGAGAAAATGACGCCTGAGCTGCTGGAGAAGCTGGAATCCACCTGGGTACTGGCAGAGCTGGAAGACATTTACCTTCCCTACAAACCCAAACGCAAAACACGTGCGACCATTGCTATTGAGAAAGGGCTGGAGCCGCTGGCCAAGCTGCTGTTTGACCAGCAGGACGGCGATATCAGCGCTGCTGAAACCTTTATCACTGAGCTCGTAGCCTCTTCCGAAGAAGCCCTGAAAGGCGCCCGCGACATCATTGCGGAATGGATCAATGAAAATGCGGAATGCCGTGATAAACTGCGTAAATTATTTACCCATACCGGCAAGCTGACTTCCAAAGTAGCAGAAGGCAAAGAAGAGGAAGGCAACAAATACAAGGATTATTTCGAGTTTACAGAAGACCTGCGCGAAGTGCCGTCACACCGTGTGCTGGCCATTCTGCGTGCAGAGTCTGAAGGTATACTTTTCAGCACCATCGCACCTGAAGAGGAAGAAGCGATGGGCATTATCAGCAAACAGTTTGTGACCGGCAGAGGCGCTGCTTCCGAGCAGGTAGCCAAAGCTGGTACCGACGCCTACAAACGCCTGCTGCGTCCCTCTCTGGAAAATGAATTCAGAGCCGTAGCCAAAGATAAAGCTGATGGTGAAGCCATTGACGTGTTTGCTGAAAACCTGCGTCAGCTGTTGCTGGCTGCACCAC
Organism: Chitinophaga sp. HK235; assembly: GCF_018255755.1. NCBI lineage: Bacteria > Pseudomonadati > Bacteroidota > Chitinophagia > Chitinophagales > Chitinophagaceae > Chitinophaga > Chitinophaga sp. HK235. The sequence goes on from NZ_CP073766.1 coordinate 3,101,497, forward strand.
TGGGACCTAAAGCCGTGATCGCCATCGACCCGGGTTACCGTACCGGCTGTAAAGTGGTAGCACTCGACAACCAGGGTAACATGCTGGATCACGATGTGATTTTCCCGCTGGAGAAAAACTATAAAAAAGATGATGCAGAAGCCCTGCTGAAAAAATGGGCTGAGCGTTATGATACCGCTGCCATTGCCGTAGGTAATGGTACTGCCGGCCGCGAAACCGAAGAGTTTGTCAAAAAAATCGACTTCGGCAAAAAGATCAACGTGTTTATGGTGAATGAAAGCGGTGCCTCTGTATACTCCGCTTCCGAAGTTGCCCGTGAAGAGTTCCCTGACCAGGACGTTACCGTTCGTGGCGCAGTATCTATCGGCCGCAGGCTGATAGATCCGCTGGCAGAACTGGTAAAAATCGATCCTAAATCCATCGGTGTAGGACAATATCAGCACGACGTAAACCAGTCATCCCTGAAGCAGAGCCTGGACCGTGTAGTAGTTAGCTGTGTGAACAACGTAGGCGTAAACCTCAACACCGCCTCCAAACACCTGCTGGCCTATGTTTCCGGCCTCGGTCCTTCTCTCGCAGAGAATATCGTAAAATACCGCAAGGAAAACGGAGCCTTCAGCAATCGTACGCAGCTCAAGAAAGTACACCGCCTCGGCGATAAAGCCTTTGAACAATGCGCAGGCTTCCTTCGCATTGAGAACGGTGACAACCCGCTCGATAACTCCGCCGTACACCCTGAACGCTATAAACTTGTGGAAGAAATGGCCGCCAAACAAAACTGTACCATACAGGAACTGATTGGCCAGGACGACCTGCGTAAAAAGATCAATCCTAAAGATTTTATACGGGAAGATGCCGGTATGCTCACGATAGAAGATATCCTGAAAGAGCTGGCTAAACCCAGCCGCGACCCACGTGATGAAATCGCTATCTTCGAATATGCAGAAGGTATCCACAAAATTGAAGACCTCAAATCCGGTATGGTACTGCCCGGCGTAGTAACCAATATCACCGCATTTGGTGCCTTTGTAGATATCGGTGTAAAACAGGACGGTCTGGTACATATCTCCCATATGTCCAATAAATTCATCAGCAACCCGAATGAGGCTGTGAAGCTGAATCAGAAAGTTCAGGTAACCGTATTGGAAGTAGATATCGCCCGCAAGCGTATTTCCCTTTCCATGAAAGATCAGGAGAAAGGCGGCAGCAGCCAGCAGCAAGGTCCGCGTAAAGAACGCAGAGACACCCCTGCCGGTAAGGGCAACAGAGATAACAGCCGTGGCAAAGAAAACAAAGAGGCTCCGCTGAATGATTTCCAGGCTAAGCTGGCAGCGTTAAAAAACAAATTCGGAAACTGATTATTATGATGGTACTGATAACATGATCAGTATTATTTTAGATGATAAAAGAGAATCCCCCGTTGATACAAATCAATGGGGGATTCTCTTTTTATTTTATATCAAAACTCATCAGCGGTTTAGCCATTGCAGGAATTTCTCCGGATAATCGGTATCCTTTTTTTCGCTGAAGAGCATACGTTTTTTATTGATGGAGAAGCCTATGTAGATGATGTCCCGTTCCATATCTATGGCGATGGCGGCTGCGTCGGAGCCGGAGCCAGAAGGCATATAACCTTCGTTGAATAATATTTTGTTTTCCACTTCGATGGGCGGGGTTACTTTAAACCGTTCCATGAAGGCTTTTCGGGATTTGCCCAGGAGTGTGTTGAAGCGGGACTTCAGTGGTTCTCTGTCCAGCAAGGCAACTTCGACAGCATAGTGCCCATTGTATTTTTCAAAGGTATTCCAGGAGGCGACGGGGTCGGCCTGGATAGTATCTCCATTGGCGATCATGGTATCGATAGGTGGTGGAGAGGCATCATCCGCCAATACGATGGCCCTAACCTCCTGTGCGGGCCCGTTGCAGGCAACGGTGCATATACCTGTCAGCATAGCAGCTACAGGCAGTAACTTCAAAGTCATGGTTAAATTTTTAATCTTCATAGTAAAGGGGTTCCAAAAGCCAACAGGTACCACTACCCTGCCTTACGGCTGCTATTAGACATGTTTGATAGCCAATGTCCGGTTAACAAATCAAATAATAAAAATGTTTAATGGTTCTTCAATATTGCTGTTATAATGTTTGCATTATTTTCCTTTGAAGCTGGGTGTTCGTTTTTCCATAAAGGCCTGCATACCTTCTTTCTGGTCTTCCGAAGCGAAGAGGAGGTAGAAATTTTTCCTTTCGAAATGGAGGCCTTCATCGAGGGTAGTATCAAATGCTTTGAGGACGGCTTCTTTGGCCATTTTCACCGCCAGCGGTGCCATGGTTGCTATTTCCTGCGCCAGTTTGATTGCTTCCTGGAGGAACAGTTCCACCGGCACGATACGGTTGATCAGGCCGGCCTGGAAGGCTTCCTGGGCTGTAATAAAGCGGCCGGTGAGCACCATTTCCATGGCGAGGGCTTTTCCGACTGCACGGGTAAGGCGTTGAGTGCCGCCTGCTCCGGGCATCACGCCCAGTTTGATTTCCGGCTGACCAAAACGGGCTGTTTCACTGGCTACGACCATATCACAGAGCATCATCAGCTCGCAGCCACCGCCGAGGGCAAAGCCACTGACAGCTGCGATGATGGGCTTCTTCGTTTTTTTGATGGTATCCCAGGTGCTGAACTGGTCAGTGTTGTACATATCCATAGCTGATTTCTCGGCCATCTGTTTGATATCAGCGCCTGCGGCAAAAGCTTTTTCATTACCACTGATCACGATGACCCTTACCTGGTCGTCGGCATCGAGGAGTTTGAGCGCATCGCGCAACTCCCCCATCAGCTGGAGATTGAGGGCATTCAGTTCTTTAGGCCTGTTTAACTGGATGTGGGCTACATAGGGCACCACCTGCTGGTGTATGATGATAAATTCCGGTTGCATCACTAAAGTTAAAGAAATAAGGTAATATTTTAACTTTTCACTTTATCAATAGAATGACAGGACTCCCACTATAAATACAACGAACACGGTTACACAGACAAACAGATAAGCGATGCACAGCAAACTTGCTTTGACAAAGGATTTCCAGAACGACTGCTTATAAGCGTTTCTAAGGCCGAGCACCAGGTATCCGAAGGCACCCCAGTACGCCAGATCCAGCGGTGTCTGATCCCGGATAAAATACCGCAGCACCAGGCCCACAAAAAGAATGATGAATAAAAACGAATGAAAATGAATGGTGAAGATGGCATGGTCTGCATAAACCATTTTACTCCTGCGGTGGCTCCATTTCATCAGCAGTGCAAACAGCGGCAGCAGGATGAACATCACCTTGGGCAGGTTATGGCTAAACATCTCTTTCAATACTTCCTTTCCTTCTTTTTTATTTTCCCTGAGTTTTGCCATACCGCGCTGCATGCGGGCATCCCAGCCGGTACTGCGTTTATGTTCGGGCAAGGCAGCCTGCGCTGAGTCGTACTCCGCAACACTATTATATTCCGGGTCCAGACCATTTATATTGATATCGGTCAGGTCAGCAGCTGCTTCTCTCTCAGCAAGACGATTGACAGCATGTGCATTTTTTCCATGATCAGGTCCGTTGGCGAGGGTGAAGAAAAAGAAGAAAAATACAAACGAAACGAAGACATATAGTTTGATCGGATTGACATACATGGCTCTTCTGCCGGCCCAGTATTCTTTGGAGAGTAAGCCCGGGCGGATGGCCAGGTATTTGAGTGTCAACAGAAGCTGGGAGTCGTAGTGAAATATGTCAGCAACAAAGTGGCCTACCAGATGGCCAAAGGTTTCGTGTTGTACAGTATTTTCCTGTCCACAGTGGGAGCAGAAACGTTCAGGGACTTCACTGCCGCAATTGAGACAGTGTTTATCTTTACGCAAAGGTTGTGTTTTCAAAGCGATTTAGCAGGTTGACAGGTGAAATTCGGGGCCAAGATAAATAATAATCATTATGTCTGTTATAGGGTAAAAAAATTTTAATATGAATTTTGCGTTTTACATTTGTCGAAATTGTCACCATTAAAAATCATCGATTTTTACATTCATGAAGAAAACGATCCTATTGGCACTGGGTGTGCTGGCATTGAGCAGTAAAGCTTATACACAATATTATTTTCAGGACATCTACAATACAGAGCAGACCAACACCACGCTGGCCATGCTTAAAACCAATAAGGTGAAAACCCAGCGGGTGATGACGCTTGACGCCAATATGGAGATAGACCGTGACTTCCGTTGTGAACGCAGCCTGACGCCTACCTATCAGCAGATGAAATCACAGACACAGTCCAGCGCCACCGGTTATTCGTCTATGACCTCCTCCTTCTCTTCTAAAGGACAACTGACCAAAACCGTGGACAGTTCCAGCGCCAGTATCACCACCACCCTGTACCGCTATGATGCGCAGGGACGGTTAGTATCTGTCAACAGCAACTCCGTAGCCCTCGCCAGCAAAATACGTTTTGATGAAAGCCGTAGCTATACCTACGATGCTTCCGGCCACCTGCATCAGATGGTCCAGAAAAAAAGTACCAATGCCGATTCGGCCCTCATCACTTTCAAGACCGACAGTGCTGGTCATGTTACAGAAGAACTGGAACAAAGGAAAGGTACCCCTTCCAAACGCACCTACTACAACTACGACAAAAACGGCCGGTTGACAGATGTATACCGTTATCAGCCTGCGAAGAAACGTATGTTGCCCGACTATATCTTTGAATACAATACCCAGGGACAGGTGGCTAAGATGACAACCGTGAACGCACAAACGTCTTCCTACACCATCTGGCAGTACGAGTACCAGCCCAGCGGACTACCATCCAAGGAAACCTGCTATGGCAAAGGAAAAGAGCTAATGGGCATGGTAAAATACATCTATGAACAGAACCCTTAGTTGCAGTTAAAAATTCTGGAATACATAAAATATTTTGTCTCAGCGCTAAAAAAATTTTGCAACTTCGAAAAGATTGCTATCTTTGCAATCCCAACGAAAAAAGCACAGTGCTGAAAACGTTGAAAAAGTTCTTATATTTAAAACATCAGCGGAAGTAGCTCATTTGGTAGAGCACGACCTTGCCAAGGTCGGGGTGGCCGGTTCGAGCCCGGTCTTCCGCTCGATTATTCCCTACAAACCCTGGTGGTGGAATTGGTAGACACGCGGGACTTAAAATCCCGTTCGCAGCAATGCGAGTGTGGGTTCAACTCCCATCTGGGGTACAAACCGTCGCAACTATTTGAAAGACAATAGATTAGCGACGGTTTTTTTATATTCAAATTTTCGAGATTACTCCCCATTTTGTTTTCATTTTTAGCCATTTACGCGTTCAACTCTCATCTGGTTCAATTGTTCCGCTAACTGAAATAAACTAAGGAAGAATAAGTCCTGACCTACAAATGAATAGCAGTACTTTTTTCTGTCTTCTGATGTAATCTGTGCATAGTCCGTCCAGTGTGTAAGTACCCCATCTAGGTAACAGTGATTAATTGGAGTTTCTGGATTTTTGCAACTCCGCTTTCCATTCGCAAGGCGTCATGTTCTTCAAAGATTCGTGAGGTCTTCTTTGGTTATATTCTTCCATCCAGGTATAGGTTAATTCCCTTACCTGGTGCAAGTCCTCAAAGATATAGGCATCGAGGACAGCTTCTCTGTAAAGACGATTAAATCGTTCGACATAACCATTCTGCATTGGTCGGCCTGGTTGAATGTATTGTAGCCGGATACCGTGCTGGTGGCACCACTGTTCAAAATAACCTGAAGTAAATTCCGGACCATTATCAGTTCTTATCGCGGCTGGTTTGCCTCTGGATTCAATAATTCTTTCCAATACCCGTACAATTCGGTATGACGATAGTGAAGTATCGACTTCTATACCCAAGACCTCCCGGGAGCCATCATCTATCACGTTAAATGTTCTGAAGCGTTTGTTTCCAATCAGGCTATCACTCATGAAATCCATGCTCCAGATGATATTAACATTGGTTTGCTGTTGTAATGGTTGTTTAATGCGTGCTGGCACTCTGCGTTTCAGCTTCCTCCTCTTATTCAGCTTAAGCAGCCTGTATACCCGGTATACTCTTTTATGATTCCAGTGATGACCTGCACGCCTCAAATAGGCGAAAAGCTTGCGAAAACCGTAGGAAGTATGCTTAAAAGCAAGGTCCTGAAGGGCATCAATCAGTACCTGGTCATTTCTACGACTACGATAATAAAACTTTGAACGGGGAAAGGAAACTATTCGACAGGCCCTGCTCACAGAAATACCCTGATCTGCGACCAATTCTTCTGCTACTTGTCTTTTTGTGGAAGGGCCCAGCCTTTTTTTGTGAATAGATCCTTCAGTATCTGATTGTCAAGGGATAGGTCAGCATACATTCTTTTGAGCCTGGAATTTTCTTCCTCCAGGTCTTTGAGGCGCTTCACATCTGAAGCCTCCATGCCTCCATACTTGCTTTTCCAGTTATAGAAAGTAGCTTCAGAAATGCCATGTTCGCGGCAAATGTCCTTTGTGGCAAGCCCATTTTCCTGCTGCTTCAAAATAGACACAATCTGAGTTTCTGTGAATCTGGTCTTTTTCATGATAGTAGTTCAGTTTAAATTTAGCCTTTTTTATCTAAGTTTAAACTGTCACCAGAAAAGGGATACTTACAAGTCAACCTTTACAGTGGTTTCAACGTGTTTATTACAATAATGACATGAACGCATAACGACTAATTCGTTGTTTAGCCCTTCCAGTGATAGGGCGCGACAGAAACTGGGATGGCAACCAGTGTATGATAACCTGTTGGAGGAGATTTAAACATATCCTATCCAGTCGAACCGTTGCTACTATTAAAAAAACATAGATCAGCAACGGTTTTTTATATCCAAATTCCTGACATCACAGATACCGTTTTAAATGCAGACAGATGGCAACAGCTAGTTGCCCAATATATTCTCATCAAAAGGTTTATCCAACGGTATATTCTTTTCCTTACAATATGCTGCAGATTCTGTTTCAGATATGAAGAAAGAATCACAGAAATTAGTCAACTCTCTATCCAGCGCAGAGATATATCTGGCATCCGCTGTAATGTATTTTTCTACCTGCTCTACGAAGCGTTCAAAATCAGGATTGATCTTACAAAGCTTATCAATAGTAATAAAATCTAACTCCTTATACTGAGCAGGAAGCACTATTTCACTCTCAAATGGATTGCTGCTTAATCGGATTATTCCTATCCCAAAAGCCTGGTTCAAACGTTTAACTTCATCCATCAGGGCATCGCTCAATTCAAATGTGACGAGGTAACCGTAATTAGCCCAACTTGAATTGGAAACCGCCTGAAAAAAACATTTTTTTAGCTCGTAATCTGTTTTAATTTCCTTTTTTATTTCATACGCCATCAGCTCAAAGGTACCGAGCCTGTTAATTGCTTTCAAAAATGCCAGGCTTGTTTGCGTATGCAAATTTAGAAACCTTATCCCGATCATATCAGGATGTATCCATTTCTGATGACTATCCTTTGAGTTTGATTGTTCATGAAAAATAGTCTTTGCATATACTCGCGTAGAATTAAGAAAGCTACTTAATAGTTTATGCAGGCTTCTTTCTTCAAATCCCTGGCTTCCGGCTGTCACAGGAGAGGAAGTAGCCTGCTCTGTATTATCTATGGCGGCTAATGCTTCCATGCTAATCTCACTTTCATACTTCGCCAGGAAATAAGTGTAGTTACCTCCTTTTTGCGGAATTCTTTTTACCCTGGAATCGCGATTGCGGATAAAATTTCCAAGCAAAGCAGAAACTGTGGAGGCTGGTGTTTTCGCACCCTTAAAATCATAATAATTATTATCCTTAATTCTCTTATAAACCTGCATGTAATTAGCAGGTGTCTTAATTTCCTCAAGAGAAGCTATAATGGCGTCATTTAAAGTCATTCCCATAGGAAACAGTGATTCTGGTTAAACAATTATAAAAATTTCCAATTGGATAGTTTGTGATCTAGTGCTTTATAGTCTGGCAGATATTTTCTCACTTCTCTCCAAAATACATTAGAATGATTTTTCACCTTAGTATGACAAAGTTCATGAATCAATATATAATCTATTAATGCAAAAGGCAACTTCACAATATCAAAGTTGATAGTCAGATTATTTTTATGAGAACAGCTTCCCCATCTTGATGTCATTTTTCTAAACTGTACTGTTTCATAGATCAACAATGTTCTACGACAAAGAACAGATAAACGGGGAAGTATTTTTTCTCTCGCTTTAATCTTGAAAAATTCATCAAATGCCTTTAAAATATCCGCTTGTACATCACCCTCTGGATGTATATAAATAAGAAACTTAGCATACGTGAAAGTCAAAATGGGCTTTACTACCGATTCACTATAAACTACCTCAACGTAAAATGTTTTCCCCAGATAAGGCATTCGAGAGCCCGTAACTATGAGATCCTGTTTGTTTATATTTACTACTTCCAGTTTTTCTGTAATCCATTTTCCTTTTTGGACAATTAATTTTGCAGATTCAATCTCACCAATGTTCTTTCCTTTGAGAACGACTCCCCTCTTATTGTCAACAGAAAGATAGTGCCTTTTCAAGCCTGGCGCTTCCTCAAGTGAATAATAAATGGTGGTATTCCCGTATTGCGCTTTAGGCATCTTTGTTTTTTATGAGAAGATTCACAATCACGGCAGCTTTATCTTTAGCTTCGCTCCGATCAAATTTCTCACGCAAAATTACGGCAATCTTCTTTTCCATATCATCTTGAACGGTTGATTTTATTTCCCAATCAACTATTTTAAGCTCTCCTGCAACTACATCAAAAATCCTTCGGGTTACGGATGAAGATTGACCATCATAGTGAAGTTTTATCAAACTATAAACTGCCACCTCCATAGAGGAGAAGAAACCATGATCTCTGCTGTCCTTCTTTTCATTGGCAATACTATCTTGAATATCTTCATAGGCTTTCAGCAAATCTAACTGGGTAATACGCTCAGCTTCCCGCTGTTTTAGTAACTCTTCTAACCTATCCGCCAATGGCTTAAAGAAAGCAGGATTTCGATCCATCCCCACCTTAATTTCATATTTCAGATTATTCCTGATCTTTAATTCCCTGGTGCCCGTAGAAGCGTTCTTCAATTCCAGTTGAAATTTATCCTTGTCAAGGATTGATACGGGCTCCTCCAGCAAATGATTTACTCCCGAAGCAATCAAATGAGCATCTATTAAATCCTGCAACATTTTACTTTCATCCTTGCTAATCCCCAATCCATCATCGTCCCTATAGGTATTTCTGGCTTGTAACCGAATTTCATTGAACAGATCGAAATCCTTCTTGAATTTCATTGCCGCTACCTTCGGCAATAAAATGGCAATACTCTTGTTAAATTTTTTCAGCAATTCCTTAAATGTATCCCGACGATCTAGTGGCTCAATAAACTGAATGGCTTTATCAATATAGGTATCCCGCTCATAGAACCGATCAATACCCATAGGTTTAAAAAATTCTACCAATTTTGTATGATACATTTCCAGCCAGGGAATTTCCTCACTCAAATTTTTAAGTATCTCGTCCGGCTTGACGTCGCCTCCATAGATTTCAATAGCCTGCACCAAATAATCCGTAATGCCATAATAATCTACGATATAACCAGCCAGCTTATCATTTCGGGCGCGATTAACCCTCGCAATTGCCTGAAGCAGGGTATGCTCCTTCAATGGCTTATCCAAATACATACACGAAGCTATTGGGGCATCAAATCCCGTCAATAACATATCTGATACAATCAGAAACGCGGTATTATCATACTTTTTCTTACCACTTTTCTCTGTAACATTTTCATTTCCAAATGGAAGCCTGTAATCATCCGTAACCTGTTTTACAGTATCCGGATCCGTGTAAATATTTTCTTTGAGATCTAATGGATGTTTTTTATTCCAATCTACTATTTCGTAATAATCCGCCGCAATTTCATCACTTTTGGCGTTACCCATGCTGATGATAAGCTTCGATTCAAAGTCGTGATACCCTTCTTTTTTTAGCTGTAACATGATTCTTTGATACTTCACCGCAGCATCTCTTCCATCACATACGATCATTGCTTTATGGCCATCAGGATATATTTTTCCCCGATAGTGATCCACCAAATGCTTACAAATCGCTGCAATCCTTTCTGTAGATAATTCGTATTTATTTAACGCCTCTCTCTTCAGTTTTTCCCTTTTATCTTCATCCAGGTGACCAAATTGTTTATCAAACTCCTCATCAAGTTCTTTCTTCCTCACCTCCAACAGCGCAATACCCTGATCGTATAACAGGTCAACTGTGGCACCATCTTCCTTGCTTTCCATTAGAGTATACACATCCAGGTAATCATTGCCATAAAACTCTGCCAACGTGGATTTGTCGTCTTTGGAAATTGGTGTACCGGTGAAAGCTATAAATTTAGCTTTGGGCATCACTGTTCGCATAAAAGCCGCCAAGAATCCATATTGGCTTCTATGCGCTTCGTCTACCATTACATATAAATTCTCCTTCTCACTTAATTCCTGTAAAACAACTTCTTCTCTACCTACTTCTATCCATTTTCCATCGATGTTACTTTTTATCACCTTCGTCAAAACTCCATCCTTGATATGACGCTCCGTCTTAAAACGATTACCATCCTCTTGTTCTAAGGTTTCATCTTCTTCTGTCGCCTGTTCTTCATTCTCCTGGAACTTCTGGATGGTGGTTGTAATAATCCCTCCATAGTCATTTCTGAGTAATTTGTCCAAGTTCTTCACCGAAGTTGCCTGCATCACATTTTTATATCCTACCGCCCGGAATGTTCCGGTAATCTGGGTATCCAGATCATTACGGTCTGTCATGATCAGTACCGTAGGATTATTAAATCCATACTCCGGCGCCTGGAGCTTACGGGTCAGATATACCATCGTTATACTCTTCCCGCTACCCTGTGTGTGCCATATCACCCCACCCTTATCTTCCCGTTGTAGTTTTTCTATTGCTTTGTTTACCGCCCTGATTTGCTGATAACGCGGGAGCTTCTTTACCACTCTTCCTTCCTCCAATTCAAATAATACAAAATGCCGGATGATATCCAGGAAAAGACGAGGTTCGAAAAGATAATACAGCAGCTTATCCTGTGCAGTGGCTTCCCGCCCGACCAATGCATCCAACACTGTCGTATCTTTCGACTTGTAATTGGAATAGAATGCCTGGGCGGAATTAATTGCACCATACTTTCCACCTACTTTCCAGATAGCGGCACAAATCTGATTATAATAAAATAATCTCTCAGAGTTTTTCTGGTAAAAAGTAAGGTCGTTATAGCCGATATCCCAAGCATCTTTAGCAGTAGGGGATTTACATTCAATCACTGCCATTGGAAGACCGTTTACATATAATACAAGGTCCGGCACTGAATTACGGGCTTTACCAGTGAACTTCATCTGGCTCACTACTATAAACTCATTCAATCCCAGATTTTCTGGTGTATAATCAATATACCTGACTCCTACATACTCCACCTTCCCATTGATCATTTGACTGAGGGTCAGCTCAGCGCGGCTGATTAATTCCCAACTCCGCTGATTAGCTTCCATGAGCGAACTGCCAGTAATGCTGCTTATTGCATCTACAGCTTTGGAAATATTAAGCTTATCAAGGTCAGGATTAATTCTTTGTAGTGCAGCTTTCAGTCTATTTGTTAAGAGGAGATTGGTGGAATTCATTTCCTCTTTTATTTCCGCTGCAGACATCCGGTGATAGCCTAATGTCTGCAGCAGTTCAATGGCGGGTAGTTCGCTATGGTGGAATTCAGGGGAATTACTCATGGAATCGGGTTTAGATAGACGGTAATTGATTTGTTAACTTATTGGGACTTCTTCATCTACTTTGACGCGGATTTTGCCGGTGAGGAGTTGTTGCATGAGGCCACGTTTCAGCAACTCTGTTTTTCCCTTCTTTTCATTTAGAATAGCCAACTTCTTATCGACAGTACCTAATATTTCAACAATTTTTCTTTGCTCATGTAAAGGAGGCAAGCCAATCGGATAATTCTCCACGAATTGCCTGGGAACCCTTCTTTGTCCAGCACTGCCTGTCATATTACGTTCACCTTTCAGACGAAATTCTGTGCTTATAGTGTGGTAATATATAAATTCCTTTAATGCATTATCACCTACTCGAATAACATGAAATTCTGTACTCCCAAAACCTACTCCATTAATAAGCCCTTCAATAAGGGCGCCTTTACCATTTTCAAAACAAGGAGTTATTTTTGCTAGAATAACATCATCATCTTTAAAGCATGTGAATCCCTTGCTTACCTCATTATACTTCCGCCTATGATCGCTAATTAACTTTGCATCTTCTGAAACATCTGTCATTCCGATAAAAGAGACATCATCGGAATTATCCATTACAATTTTTCCGGGATTCAATGTCGCCAATTCTCCAATGTTGCTTACCTCCCAACTTTCAGGAATTTCTCCTAAATGTGATGATTTGAATTTCGTATGCCCAATTCCTTTAGTAAGGAGTTGCTGCATTAGACCTTTTTTCAGAAAATTAGTTTGCTCAAGCAGGGTTTCGATAACAAGGACCTTTTCATCCAATGCACCTAATATATTGGCTATGAAAAACTGTTCCTTTCTTGAGGGAATCACTAACTCCAAATTACCTAAGTTAGATCTGCTAATTCGTTGGCGGGTTGAGCCTCCAGATAATTCAGTAAGTCTCTTTCTAACTTGATAAAAATTTAAAAGCTGGACTATAAATTTATCGATAACTTTTTTGCTATCTGGTCTAAAAATAGTTATATCTACTGATGTAATAGCTCTTGATTTTAGGTCTGGTAGTATACAAGTTCTTCCTATTGGATCAGCTAACCTACAGATTAGAATATCGCCAACAAAAATCTCCTTACACTTAAGAAGTCTAAAAGATTCATCAGAAATAAATTTCTTATTTTTATTCTTAAAATGTCCATCTCCAATATTACCTGTCTGAACCAATCTAATCCCATTATCCGTTATATATGGAGACTCGATCCAGTCTCCATCTGTAAACGAAGACGAAGTTCCGTTAGCTAAATCCTTCAATTTATATGATTTCCATGCTTGCGGGTAACTTAAACTACTTTTTATATTTCTATTCATAATTCCGATATGAACTCAGCTTTTAAAATTCAGTTCTTTCAAGATCTGTATAATTTTTTTATCTAGTTCTTGTTCCTGCACTTTTAGGTTTTGTAATTGTAAGCTTACTTTGTTAATGTCAATCTCCTCCCCTAACTCTTCCAAAAATACATATCTAGATATATTCAAGTTATAATCGTTAGACTGGATATCTTCAATCGACACTATGTTCAAATAACCTTCAATCTCCTTACATTCCTGGTAACACTCTATTACTCTACAAATGTGGTTATCTAATATTTCATTTTGGGTTTTACCTTCATGAAAATCATTACTTGAATCAATAACGATTACGTTGTTCTGTAACTTTTCCTTTTTCTTCTTGTTCAGAACCCAAATGGAAGCTGGGATGCTCGTGTTATAGAATAATGCAGGGGGCAGACCAATTATACCCTCAACGACATCGGCTTCCAATAATCGCTTTCTAATCTCTCTCTCAGCTCCGCCCCTAAACAAAGTTCCATGTGGCAAGACTACTGCCATCTTTCCATCTTGTCTCAAAACTGATAACATATGCTGTAAAAATGCCAGATCTGCATATCCTCGGGGAGGTATACCATATTGAAAGCGTCCATACTTATCTACCACTACTTTATTATAATTTAAAGCGACTTCTTTCTCCTTACCATCCTTTCCTATCTTCTTTGGCATATTCGCCTCTGCAATTGTCCACCATTTATCTTGCGAAAAAGGAGGGTTTGCAATTACCCTATCGAACAACATCAACTCTCCATTCTGCTGATGTTTCGGCTCTATAAGCGTGTCCCCCTTTTCAAGATTTGCTTCAACATAGTTATGCAATAGCATATTAAGTTTTGCAATAGCCCACGTACCTAAATTCTTTTCCTGACCAAATAAAGAAACATTAATATTCTTCCCTACCAAACCACCTGGTTGCTCTGCAATATACCGCGCTGCCTCAATCAGCATACCACCAGACCCACAAGTAGGATCATAAACTTTATTTCCGGGTTGAGGCTTAACCAATTGAACTAACAATTTCACAACACCTCGAGGTGTATAAAATTCTCCTCCTTTTTTACCGGCATCATCGGCAAACTGCTTTATCAGGTATTCGTAGGCATCCCCTAAAAGATCGGGCGTATATAGGTCTCCATTACGCAGGGAGTGCTCATTAAAATGGCGTAATAATCGCATCAGTGTCGGGTCACTGAGTTTCTCTTTGTCGCCAAATTTTGTTGCGGTAAGCACCCCATCAATCCTTAATCTGGCATTACTTTCTTCAATTGCAGCAAAAGCTTTATCTAAGGCAATGCCAACATTCTCTGTAAGGGATTTTAAATACTCCCAGCGGGCAACATCTGGCAACTTGAAAAAAGTATCCCCTTCCGCCTGTGCGCGAGATACCTTTTCTGTTTTCATTATCGTCTCCACTTCTTCCTCAAAAACGTCATTTACACGTTTAAGAAAGAGCAGTCCGAAAATATAATTTTTGAAATCTGAGCTATCAATACTTCCACGCAGAATATTTGCAGAATCCCATAACCAGGACTCGAGGGTGGAGAGGTCTAATTTTTCTGCCATATGAATTTTAACAATCTAATCGGGTAAATATAAATTCTTTTCGGATTCTTTATCGCACAAACATTCAAATAACTTGTAATCAACATACAATGTTTTATAAATAAAGATAAACTAATTGAGAATTTCCAACCTAATAGCTTCGTTTGTCGGAATAAGCAATATTACGACAAAAAATGTCGTAATTTACACCCCAAATGTCGGAATAGCCATATGACTCAAAACAGCTATACAACAAATGGTCTATTGTTAAACGCACTGGAACAGTTTCCAAATGGTGCGTCCATTGAGGAAATCATTTCGCGAAGTGGGTTAAAGCTAAACACACGTACGCTGCAAAGAAGACTGAATGATTTGCGCATTTCCGGCCTTATAACCACAACAGGCAAAACCCGTGGCCTTCGCTATCATCTAACCAATAAAATTAAATTAGAAAATAGTATCGGTTTCCCGGATATTCTATTATCCGATGCTTCTCAGAAGATTCTTACAATCGTTCAAAGCCCTGTTCAAAAACGCCGGCCAGTAGGATACAACCGCAGTTTCCTGGAAAATTATCAACCTAATATTAGTAATTATCTGTCTCTGTCAGAATTACAAAAATTAGCTGCATTAGGTAATACTGCCAGATTAAACGAACCTGCTGGCACATACGCAAAAGAAATCCTAAACAGGCTATTAATTGACCTATCCTGGAATTCCAGCCGTCTGGAAGGTAACACCTATTCTCTTCTGGATACTGAGCGACTGATTTCTTCCGGACAAGTTGCAGACAACAAGTCCGCAAAGGAAGCACAGATGATCCTGAATCATAAGGATGCTATTGAATTCATTGTGCAATTGGCAGACGAAATTGGATTTAACAGGTATACTTTACTCAACCTTCATTCGCTGTTGTCTAACAACCTTCTTCCCAATGCTGCCGCATCAGGGAGGTTGAGACATATTCCAGTAGGCATCCAAAATAGTGTTTACACCCCATTAACTGTCCCTCAGCTAATCGAAGAAATGTTCAGCCTCATGCTTGATAAGGCATCTCAAATTGAGAATCCCTTTGAACAAGCATTTTTTATCATGGTACATCTTCCTTATTTGCAGCCTTTTGATGATGTGAATAAAAGAGTATCCAGATTAGCTTCTAATATTTCTCTGAATAAACACAATCTAGCTCCTTTATCTTTCATTGATGTACCGAATGAATTGTATACAAAAGGGCTAATCGGAGTTTATGAGCTAAACAGAATTGAATTACTGAAGGACGTTTTCCTTTGGGCCTATGAACGTTCAGCAGCGCAATACTCCGTACTTAGACAATCACTAGGTGAACCTGATCCATTCCGACTTAAATACCGCGACCAAATCCGGTCGATCATCCGGAGAATAATATCCGAGGCGATGCCAAGACCCAAAGTAGAGCCATTTCTGCAAGATCAGTCCAAAGAACTACCTGAGATAGATAGAGATAAGTTAATCGAAGTAGTGGAAACAGAATTACTATCGCTGCATGAAGGTAATTTTGCCAGGTACATGGTACGCCCTTCCGAATTCAGGAAATGGCAGGACGAATGGAAACATTAAATATCTGTGATGGTAATCATGATACCATGTATTTCGGATAAAAAGAGCTGATATTTCCCAAACAAATCCCATCTGGGGTACTTTTTAGAGCGGACGCTCTTAATGATTTAAAAGGCATCGTGAAAACGGTGCCTTTTTTATTTGCGATAGAATTGTTACACCCTAGTTCACGAACCATTCCTTACATCATATGAGCATTTACCAGCTTCAAATCGTAATTATTTAGCCCGCTGCGATATTACATCACCTAATCGAGCATTTTCATGGAACAAAACGTTGCGCAATTCGGCTGGGAGTAAGGTAATCCCTACAAACACAATCTCCCCAAACAAAAATCTATGCTAAGTCTGGTTGTTATAGCAGCCGGACTTTTGTATTTTTATAAACATGAAACATCCTTTTCAGTGTATTGACTGGAATACTATTGATTCCACGACACATGCCGGTACTACTGGCGTTGCATTATGGCAAACACTTCAATTGCCCGGTTTGCGAATACGAATTGTTACCTATTCTCCCGGATACCTGGCCGATCATTGGTGTCAGAAGGGACATATTGTTCATTGCCTGGAAGGCAGCTTTATCAGCGAACTGGATAATGGGGAACAGTTTGTATTGGATCAGGGTATGACTTACGTCGTTTCTGATGATCTTAGCAATCATCGGTCCAGTACGGAATCAGGAGTTAAGCTATTGATCATTGACGGAGATTTTCTGAAATAACTTGTGGCAGCTGCAAGTTCAAAAGGCACCGACTCCTGTCGATGCCTTTCTATATTGTCAACCATTTAGGCATGAGGTCCCGGCAACGTTAAATCTTCCTTAGCGACCGCTGTAGCTCCAGAAATTTTTCCTTCGGCATCATCCCATTGATGGCAATCACACCCTCTTCATCAATGCGCACCTCTACTTTATTTTCGATGGTGTGTAAGTTATTCTCTAAATG
Source organism: Chitinophaga sp. HK235 (assembly GCF_018255755.1). NCBI lineage: Bacteria > Pseudomonadati > Bacteroidota > Chitinophagia > Chitinophagales > Chitinophagaceae > Chitinophaga > Chitinophaga sp. HK235. The sequence continues at coordinate 3,118,757 of NZ_CP073766.1, forward strand.
TTTATACCTGTCTGTCTGGAAAAAAATACGCTGGTTACTGGAGCCCACCCAGGGGCGTTCGAAACTGGTTAAGGCTTTTACATAAGGTCCGTCAACAAAAATATCGCACAGCTCAATAATGCCGGCTTTATGCGGGCAGCCGCTTTCCAGTATGGCTTCTTTGGTATAACCACTGAAGAGCATCAGCGACAGTCCGGATGCCTTTACTTTTTCGAGGAATGGCAGTAGTGCAGCTGCCTGGTCCATTGGTTCACCTCCTAAAACAGTGATGCCTTCAATGTCAGGAGTTTCTGCCAGTATCTGCAATAATGATGATGGGTCTACTACTTTTCCTTTGTTTCTATCCCAGGTATGCGGTACCATACAATCCTCGCATCTTATAGAGCAACCCTGTACCCAGAGGCAGGCCCTGAGCCCTGGTCCTTCTACAGCTGTTACCGGGATAAAAGCATTTATGTATAATTCCATTTAATTAAAATTCTATTACTCTGCCTCTGCCTGTTCCCCTGTCTTTTCCTTTATCATCCTTTTTATCCTTTTTATCCTGCTCCTCTCTTCTTTCAGGTGCTCCAGTCACTTCAAAGGATGTGGCAAACATAAGGCTGGCTATCATCTCTTCTGTAAATCCCATCCTTTGTTCCATATCAAAAATATCGGCAAAATATCCGTTCCTTCTCCGCTCACTGATGATCCCCTTCGCCAGGACCTGGTTGATGCCGGGTAATCTCGTCAATTCACGCTCATCTGCGGTATTTACATTGATGTCAAGTGCTAAACTAGCGCCGGGAATTACATCAGGTAACACAGCGGATGTGTTGTAACTGACCTGGTCAATGGTAGTAACAGGATCTTCAGCTGTATCAAACATATGTCTTCCCAATGCAATACTGCCAACCAAACTGAATAGAAAGCCCAGCCCGATCAGCATATTATTGAAGCCTTCTTTAAATTTAAGTTTATAATCTACATATTCCCTGAAGAAAACGTTCAGTTGTTCTCTGATATACTCCTGTTCTTCTTTGGTTTTTCCGAAAGATACATTACGTGCTCCTCTTTCGCTTCTTTCTCCTGTTTCACTTTCGACCTTATCCCAGTAAGAATAGAATATACTCCTGCATGCAGTTTTAAAGACATGATAAACATCATTGTCGATAGCAATTTCCCCGGACCGCCCTATCTTAAAAAGCTTTTTCAGCTCCTCGTGTTGCTGCATCAATTCCTGAGTTGTCTTATCCAATACACTGAACATTGATTGTTCGAAGTTCCTATCGATCCTCGATTCATATTGCAGGTTTGCCGATTCAAGATTACGATAAAATGCAGGCTCCCAAAGCTCATTTATTAATCCTTTTTGTATATCAATATTCCTGGTGATAATGATTGAATTAATAATAATACCGGCAAGAAGCAGGAAAAAGATCCCTAAACGGCTCCTTCTTTGCACAAAGGATAAAACAACACACACGCATGTATTGATTAAAGGAATGAAGCCTATAAGTATACCCAGAATGATGCCCCCCACCCGGCTCCTAAACATATGCAACGATGGTTTAATGTTTTGAATAATAGTATATGTTAATATTCAATAACCCGTCCTCCTCCTCTTTTCGGAGCCTCAAAATCCAGGTTCTGTCTTATTCTGTCTACCTGCTCGGTGGAGAGCTCTATGCGTTTTTTCAGATCGTTTATATCTGTAAAGCTTCCTCCAGTATTTCTCTCTCCAATGATAGTCTTCGCCAATATCCTATTGATTCCACGCAACTGCATCAGCTCATCTTCCCCTGCTATATTTACCTTTACAGTAACCGATGACGGAGCCTCCTGCGGTAGCGGTGGTGGCGTTCTCTGTGGTTGAGGTGATGGCTGAGAGAAAGATGGAGCAGTAGCTGTTATAAAAGCGGTGTCCACATCAACATCTGTACTGAAAGTAACTACCGCCGTTTCCGAAGGTTTGACAAATAAATTAACCCCGTTTCCGATACATCCCCCCAAACCAATTAAAAAGGTCGCACCTAACAAAAACAAAAAAGTATTAGGGATCACTCCACGTTCAGACTCCAGGTATGCGTTAACGAATCTATCAACATTGTATGCTACCAGTTTCTCTTTAGTCAATCTTGCAGTATCGAAAATCAGATTATACTTGTCTTTCCCCGTTCCGGTTTGCACCTGGTTAAGATAATCTCTGTACAAGCGCTGGCTGAGTTGATGAAACTCCGCTTTAGGCTTCTCTGACAAACTGGCATTCCGTGCATTTTGCAAGAGGATTTCCAGGTTTTTATCTTTCTGAATCAGTTGGTTGGCGGTATTACTTAAAACCTGTTGCAATATCGTCTCCATCTCAACAGAGTCTATAGGCAGATCACGTTTCACCGCTACTTCCTGCAAATGCTGCTGAAAGGCTGTCGGGAAAAAGGTTTTAACAGGTTTATCTTTATTATCATAAAAATTAGATACCCCGATGGATACCAAACTCAAACCAGAAATGATCATATAAAAAAGCGCCCACTTCTTCTTTTGCTGGCGAAACGTAAAAAAAGAGGCGGCGAGCGTATTCAACAATGGTATAACTCCGATGATAACACCCAGCAGTACACCCAATAGTCGTTTTAGAAACATACTAGAGATTATTTGAAAGATGTGACCGGTCGTCAGTTTTAACTTCCTGCTCGTAATATTCAGCTGTCAGGGCTTCATTAATGATCTTACCTTCTATGAGTTGTTCAATCAACTTAGTATAATCTTTACAGGACGGACCTTTTACGCCATTTATTTCAGCAGTTACATTTCCATCTTTATCTATAGAGATAATCAGTTTTCGATCTGTAGACATCAGGCGTTCAAATTAAATGTTAACACAATAGACTGATTCTTCTGTACAGCTTCCTGTTCCAATACCAGTCCTTTTTCTTCTGCTTTTGCTTTTATAGCATTATAAACATAATCCTGTACCATTCCTTTGTATTCAGCTTCTATCTCCTTAACCAGCCTCATGATTGATTCGGCTTCCGAAGCGTAGAAATACTGTACTTCATAAAAACCGGAACCACTCATTTGAAATACAAGCTGGTAATCGGATATTACTGTTTCAAAGACATTCCCCTCACCACTGATCGGTGCATTATACAGCTTTGTCAATGTATTCCTGATCAGCGCTGCACTCTTCATATTTGTATCCACAGAGAAGACCGATTTTTTCTCAACTGATTGGTTCCACATGGCTTCCCCTAATGTAATCAGGGGTCTTATATCATATCTTACACTCATGAAAAATAAATTTTAGAATTCTATACTGCGACCACCTCTTGAAGCCTCTTCATCCGGCTTTTTAGGATCGTTGTTCACAGATTGATTATTGGGTACTTTATGACTAACAGAAGTAGCAGATACCGCCCGGACATTAGCCCATTCCCTGATAGCGCGGATCTTTTCCGACTGTGTGACAACCAGTGGAACGGTGTTTTCAATAGCAGTAATAAAATCCCCCATAGCAATAGACCTGTTTTCAGAGAATGCCTCAAACAAGCCACTAATCACTACCTGCTCTATTTCTGCTCCTGTAAACCCTTCGGTTCTTTCTACCAATGGATCAATAAAACTGTCATCCAGTTTCTGATTGCCTATTACATCCGGGTGATTCAATCGTTTTTTCAGGTGTATATCGATAATGATCTTCCTTTCTGCTCTGGTAGGAAGATCGACAAAAAATATTTCGTCGAAACGACCTTTACGCATCAGTTCCGGTGGCAGAAAATCTATATTGTTGGCAGTAGCCACTACAAATACAAACTTTTCTTTCTCCTGCATCCAGGTCAGGAAAGTTCCGAATAAACGGGTAGCGGTACCACTGTCTCCCGATGAGCCTACTCCTGAAAACGCTTTCTCAATTTCATCTATCCAGAGCACACAGGGGGCCATAGATTCTGCCGTTTGAATAACCGTGCGCATATTGCGCTCACTACTTCCTACAAGACCGCTGAACACAGCGCCCATGTCCAATCTTAACAAGGGTACGTTCCAGGAAGTGCTCACCGTTTTTGCCGTTAAGCTTTTACCACAACCGGGCAAACCAGTGATCAGGACACCGCGAGGGGCAGGAATATTATATTTTCTTGCCTGTTCAGACCAGCTGTCAGACCGCTTTTCCAGCCATTTTTTAAGATTTTCCAATCCACCTATATCCTCCATCTTCAGCTTAGGCATACTGAACTCCAGCAGGCCGTTACGATGGATGATTTGTTTCTTTTCTTCCGCTATTGTGCTGATATCATTAATGTTCAAAACCCCGTCGTTAACCATCGACAAGGCAAAAGCATTTTCGGCTTCATTAAGGGTAAGTCCACAGGCGGCCTCACATAAACGGGCAACGGCGTTATTAGAATTCAGATCGAAACGCAGACGCTGGTTCTGTTTGTTTTGCTCCACCAGGTTTAATAATACCCTCTGGATCTCATCAGCCGTAGGCAAAGAGAATTCCTTGATAAGGATCTCTTTTTGCAAAGCATCCGGAATAAATTTATCATGACCGGTTATAATCACAGTTTTCAGCCAGTTGCCTTCCTTGATGCGCCAAACCAGGTCTTTTAATTTACGAATGATATTCTGCTCACAGTTTGGGTTAGCCAGTTGTGCATACATGTCTTTCAGAATGAGTACACCATCTTCCTCCAGCTCATCTGCAAACTCCAATGCCCGCATGGGAGTTTTTACGTCACCTTTTTCAATCCTGTTGTTCCTGACATAACCATCCACCACCGTCCATTCCCATACAGACCTGGGTTTATTAAACAGGGAGGTATCTTGTAACATTGCTTTTACGGTGTCAACAAATCGCTTTTCTTCCCAGGTTACCACATAAATAATAGGGAAACGCGCTTTAATCAGGGCCGCAAGTTCTTTAGTAAAATCAGTAACAGGCATAATCGGTTTAATTATTTACTCCGGACATTTCACAGGCAAGAATATAGGCATCACCGTTAAAAGCTTGGAAAATATCAGCCTAAATATATATTTATTTTTCTGCAATTTAAATACCTGGAATTATTTTACCGAACGTTTGGTAATTTAGAATTTACGCTTACATTTGTTTCATGAGACCGCAAAAAATAGATGATGCCCGGCTGATTGAAGGACTGATGTCGGTGTTGCAATCCAAGGGATTTGAAGGTGCCAGCCTCAACGACCTGGCTCAGGCCACCGGTTTGCAAAAAGCCAGTCTTTACCACCGGTTTCCGGGAGGGAAGAATGAGATAGCTCTCATGGTGCTCGGTTTCGTATATGCGTGGATAAAGGATAACATATATCTGGTACTGACGGAGAAAGGCGTAGCGCCTGTCTCTAAATTACAGCGGGCCATACAGCATATCCGGCATTTGTACCAGAATGGCGAGAAGAGTTGTATCCTCAATGCGCTCTCCCTCGATTCGGGGTTAGTGGTATTGGGTGATGAGATCAGCAAAGCGATGCAGTTGTGGATTGATGCGTTTACCGCTCTGGGCATTGAACAGGGCTTTACAACAGCACAGGCCAGGGCAAAAGCCAGGCAATCACTTATTCTGGTGCAGGGGAGCCTCGTACTTGCCAAGGGATTAGGAGACCCGACCCATTTTCATAAGGCCCTTGCCGATCTGAAATTACTTTTTGTCAACGAGTAAAAATTTTTTCACAATAACTTTACCGAACGTTCGGTAAATAAATTATAATCATAAAAAATAAAATGAGCATTGTAAAACACAACACCGCATCCGTAAATGGAATCGACATCTTCTACAGAGAAGCTGGTCAGAAAGGTAAACCTGCTCTCGTATTATTGCATGGCTATCCTACCTCATCGCATATGTACCGCAACCTGATGCAGCAGCTCTCCAACGACTATTACCTGATCGCTCCCGACTACCCCGGTTTCGGCAGGAGCGCCCAGCCACACATGGCCGACTTCGACTACTCCTTCGACAGCTTTGCCAGTATCGTGCAGGGCCTCCTGGACAAGCTGGGCCTGGACCGGTATAGTCTTTACCTGATGGACTACGGCGCACCGGTGGGATTCCGGATAGCCACCGCGCATCCCGAAAAGATCGAATCACTGATCGTTCAGAATGGTTGTGCCTACAACGAAGGACTGGAGCAGTTCTGGGACCCCATCAAAGAATACTGGAAAAACAAAAACAACAAAGTCGCAGAACGTACGCTGGAAGGCTTTCACAGCGTAGAAGGACTACAATGGCAATACACCCATGGCGTCACCGACAGCGCTGTAGTAAGTCCGGATAACTGGGAAAACGACCTGCGGCACCTGCTACGCCCGGGCAACGACAGAATACAGCTTCAGCTGTTCTATGACTATCAGAACAATGTAACCTTATACCCTCAATGGCAGGAATACTTCCGCTCCCATAACCCTGAAATGCTGATCGTTTATGGTAAGAACGATTATATTTTTCCGGTAGCCGGCGCCGAGGCTTACAAAAAAGATGTAAAAAACCTGCAATACCATTTGTACGATACAGGTCATTTTGCACTGGAAACTCATGGTGAGGAAATTGCAGCTACAATCAGAGCATTCCTCCGCAGGATTACCCGCCAGCCCCTGATCACGGGAGAAAACCCGAACATTGAATCATTCACACGTTCTGAATGAAATAAGAAAGGCATCGCTTCTCGTGATGCCTTTCTTATCTTATCACAACTTTTTCGGTTGCAACAGGTCCCATAAGTTTCCATAAAGATCTTCAAATACAGCTACAATGCCGTATTCTTCTTCTTTAGGCAGGCGGACAAAATGAATACCACGTTCCACCATTTTATGATAATCCCGCCAGAAATCATCTGTATATAAGAAAAAGGCAACACGGCCCCCGGTCTGGTTGCCAATGCGGGATGCCTGTTCTTCATCTGCAGCTTTGGCCAGTAACAGGCTGCATTCAGTAGCACCTACCGGCGCTATTAAAACCCAACGTTTGGTTTCACTCAAAACAGTGTCTTCCATTAAGGTAAAATCCAGTTTTTCGGTATAAAATCTGATTGCTTCGTCGTAGTCTTTAACGACAACAGTGATATGGGCTATATGCTGCTTCATGCAGGTAATTTCAGAAAAAATCACTGATTTCTATAAAAAGAATATACTCTAATAACAAATCCCCGCAGTGAAACCACCACGGGGATTGTTCTAACGAAAACCACATCCTACATGCCAAATATCTCTTCCATCTTTCTATCCATAGCCTCATCATCTTCTCCCCCGCCACCATAACGACCGATGATCTTACCATTAGGATCGATGAGTATTTTAGTAGGCAGGGAATGAATACCGTAGTAATCGCTGACATCTTCCGGATTGGGCAGGTTCTTTTGTCTTTTCTGCCAGTCGAGGCCGCGGAGCACATGCCGCCAGATACCGATACCATCCTGGCTGACCGCCTTCTTCCAGGCATCATGATTGGAATCGTCGTCGGAGATACCGATGATTTCGAAGCCTTTGGACTGGTATTTAGTGTATAATGCTTTCAGATGCGGGTTACCTTTACGGCAGGGACCACACCAGCTGGCCCAGAAATCCAGCATGACATATTTACCTTTAAAATCAGCGAGATGGAGCGTTTGGCCTGTTATATCCGTTTTGGTGAATTCATGAGCAATACTACCGGGGGAGCCAGCCTTCAGACCATCCAGCTCTTTGCGGATTGCGCGGCCATGCATACTTTGCTGCATCTCCGGTGACATGTTAGCGTAAGCTGCTTCCCCTTCCCGAAGCGGCATACCGGTAACGCGGAAACGCAGTAACTGCGCAGTCACATAGGAATTGGGATACTTATCGATAAAGGTTTTATCTATCTTTCCCATTTCTTCGTAATAGGGCTCCATCTGCTCCTTTATCTTATCCAGCTTCTTTTTCAGTGGTTCCAGCGCTGCTTCGGATTTTTTGGCTTTCATTCCGGCTATATATTCTTTATTCTCTTTATTGAAGGCGTCAGACAACGGCTTGAGTTTAGCTGTTACAGGCGCGCGCATGGCATCCAGTATATCCTGTTCCTGCTGTGTTTTAGAGCCGGTGAGTTTAGCGCCTTTTAAACGTCCGTTGCCGGAGCTGAGTTGCATGTCTGCAGCTTCCATAAAAAAGCTGCCCATATCACCTTCTCCGTACATGGCGGCTTTTTTATCCATATACATCCGGCCTTCCACGGGTTGTATGAGCTGCCCGCTGATGGTGAATTTACCACCTTTGGATAGTGCGCTGTCGGTACGATATGTTTCTGAACCCGTGGCATAGCTGAGATATACATAACGGTCGGGCAGTCCTTTGATATTTGCTTTCAGGGTAAAGGGCTGTGGTGTCTGGGCCTGTCCCTGTGTACAGAGCAGGATAAGTGGTAGTGCGGTGAGATAATATTTCATGATATTATTTTTTGTGAGATTGATTATTTCAGTACTTCTGCGAGTTTGGCATGTAATGCAGCGCCTCTTAATTCCTTAGCGATGATGATACCCTGCGGATCTATCAGGAAAGAGAAAGGAATGGCCTGTATACCGTATTGCTGAGCCACCTCGTTACGAAAACCTTTCAGGTCAGATACCTGCATCCATGGCATACCATCCTTTTCGATGGCTTCTTTCCACTTATCGGCTTTATCATCAAGGGATACCCCCACTACGGTAAAGTTTTTGTCTTTGAACCGGTTGTAAGCTTTCAATACATTGGGATTTTCTGCACGGCAGGGACCGCACCAGCTGGCCCAGAAGTCCAGCAGCACATATTTTCCCTTATAGTCAGATAAACGTATAGGCTTCCCCGTTACATCAGTCTGGGTAAAGTCGATCATGGGTTGTCCGATGGCGCTTCTCTTCAGGACGGCCAGTCTGTCTGCCAGCCTTTTGCCTGCAGCGGTTTGCTGCGCAGCAGGTTTGAGCTGACGGTACAAACTATCCAATGGTGCGTATTCACCCACTACCGCCATTTCAGCAATCATGCTTACGCTCACGGCACTCTCCGGGTGTGCAAGAATATAAGCTTTGGTACGCTCCTGCTTCTGCTGCTGTAATACCTCCAGTTGGACTTCCAGTGCAGCTTCTGCGGTATCATCCCCTTTTACTTCATGATATTTTCCGTACAGGGTATTCAGCTGGCTGGTAAGATCTTCGATGGATTTTTTATATGCTTCATATGCCAGTTGTGTAGCAGAACCGGTAATTTTCAACTGATCTGTTGAATCGATATGTCCTTTTATCTGTACCGCCGCATTTTCCATGAACACTTCTATATAGCGGGCAGGTGTAGCGATGTAGATTTTTTGTGGTTCTGCTATATCACCGGTCCAGGTGAAACGGCCATCCTTTACCCGTACGGTATCCGTTTTTGCAGAATCTGCTACAGGTATGGAAATATACACCACCGAATCTTTCAGTCCCGATATTTCGGCGGTGATACTGGCCCGTGGCTCAGTATGGGTACAGGCTGCAGCCAGCAGCAGTCCTGCAAGTAATGAGTGATAACGCATCTTCATAAATAAAATTTAAAGTGTGTATACTTATTTTTGATAACCGGGATTCTGTGCGCCGATAGCAGGATTATACAGAAACTCATTATGCGGAATAGGCAGTATGTATTGGATCCTGTCTTTTAATGTAGGCCGGAGTTGCTGTGTGAGCGCTGCCGGGAGCCTCAGTAAGGCCATCCACTCCTGTCCATCTTCTGCTACCAGATTCCGGACAATCTCCAGATATACCTGTTTTAATAATTCGTTGGTGTCATTGGCATTATCAATTGCTGTGAAATCAGTAACACCGGCATGTCCCATAATATTTTTCAGGATGGCACGAACATCAGAGATACTGCCACCGGAGCGGATCATCGCTTCCGCTTTCAACAGATAAATCTCGGATAAACGAAAAGCGTAGGCTGTTTCAGATACTACGGTGGGAGTAGTTCCCTGTTTGATATATTTAGTGAAATAGCTGGTACCAGCCAGGTTGGGATTATCTGTACCTATCATCCAGTTGCTGCGCGGATCGCCGGCCAGCAGGTTTTTTAAACCTGTTTTAGCAACGTATAAAGAAGAGGCTCCCGGCCAATACTGACGGCTCAGTACATAATAAAAGCTCTCCTGGTTTTGCTGCGGTTTCACGCCCAGTATTACTTCACTGCTGTTTAATCCTTTGACATAAAAAATATCTTTCGACTGTGGTTCCAGAGTATATTTACTGTTCATGATAATACTATCGGCCAGGGCATTTACCACCGGATAATCTTCCGGCTGTGCATGACTCATCAGTACGCGCATCTTCAACGCCATGGCTGCCCAGCGGGTAACATAATAATTAGGTCTGTCGGCAGGCGCATGTGCAATGGCATCGTCTATATCTGCGAGGATAAAAGTATAACTATCTTTCACGGAACTACGGGCTTTGGATACACTGCCCACAGTTATAAATTCATCCCGTAATAAAACACCATTGGGACTATTCACATCAAACCACTGACCGAAAAAACTCAGCAATTTGAAATGTCCGTAAGCCCGCAGGAATCTGGCTTCTGCCAATATCTCTGCTTTACGGCTGCCGGTAAAGACTTTATCATCCAGTAGATTCATGCCTTTGATAAGTCCGTTGGCCGCATTAATCAGGTCGTAGGAACTGGTCCAGTAGCTGTTCGCAAAAAATGATTTCGCCATATCATTTTGCTCTCCGGGCTCTGCACCATAGCCATATCCCAGATAACCTGCAAACACCGCCGGCGGCACTTCATGCTCCGTCCATTTGGTAATGTTATCGGCAGAAACAGCCGCAAAACGATAATAGACACCATTCAGCGCTATTTCTGCCGTGCGCTGGTCAATGATGGTATTTCCTTCTACTTTGGCGTTCTCCGGAAGTTTTCCTAATTCTTTTCTGCAGGAAACAGTCGTCAGCAACAGTCCCGCTAACAATGTATATATGGTACTTTTCATAAAAATCTTTTTGTGGTTTAAAACCCGAAACGAATACCCAGATTAAACTGCTTGATAGTAGGGAATGTGCTTACATCATTACTTCCATTGATCAGGCTGTAGGGATTATTACTCACTTCAGGATCCGGACCGGGATATTTGGTGAAGGTCAGCAGATTGGTAGCGGAAGCATACATCGATGCGTCCCTGACATGCAGTCTGCTGGCTGTTTTTGCCGGCAGCTGGTAAGTGAGGGTGATCGATTTTAACCTCAGATAGGAGCCGTCATACACCTCTGCGCTGGAAGTATAGGTAGTGCTGTTTTGTCCCAGTACCAGCCTTGGCCTTTCTGCATCCGGATTTTCCGGTGTCCATCTGTCCATGATACGGGTTCCTTTATTCGTATAGCCTTCGAAGTATTTGTTCTGGATATCCGCCAGATACAGCATCTGGCCACCATAGGAGAAGGTGATCAGGGTAATCAGACTAAAGTTTTTATATGTAAATGTGTTGGTAAAACCACCGAAAAATTTGGGCTGTGCCCGCCCTATAACATCCTCCTGAGGGAATCCGGTGTTGTCTATTTTATACATAGGATCACCTATGCCGAGATAGGGAGAGAAATAATAGTAATAGGGAAATACCTTCTTATAAGCCTCCAGCTGCTCCTTAGTGCGGATAATACCATCAAATACTTTACCGTAGAAAAGCCCCAGTGGCTGGTTTTTTCTAACGATGCTGTTACCCATGGAAAAGGCGCCTACATCATTGGGATCTGTAAAATCAGTATTGATATCCGTTACCATGGAGCGGTTGCCTGAAATATTGATGGCTGCTATCCACTGAAAGGATTTATGTTTGATAATATCCGTGCGCAGATCTATTTCCAGCCCTTTATTGCTGATGCTGGCCACATTGGCAATCACAGCGCCATATGCCGCACTCGGCGGCAGCAGCGTAGACAGCAGCAGTCCGGAAGTATGTTTCTCATAATATCCGATTACGCCCCGCAGCCGCGAACCAAATAGTTCAAAATCCAGTCCCAGATCTTTCTGAAAAGTGGATTCCCATTTGATCTTATCATTTCCTAGCTGCGATGGGATTAAAGCGTTTCTGCCACCATATGCACCAGGTGTGTATAAGGTATAGTAAAGATTGTCGCCGAAATTCTGTGTTCCCGTATATCCGCCGCTCACCCTGAGTTTCAGCTCATTCACCCAGCTTACCTGTTTCATAAAAGGTTCTTCCGCAATACGCCAGGCTATCCCTCCGGAGGGGAAATAACCTACCCTGTTATGCATCGGGAATTTAGAGGAAGCATCCGAACGACCGGTGAAGGTAAACAGGTATTTTTCTTTCAGCGCGTAATTGGCACGTACATAAAAGCTCAGCAGTGAATTTTGTCCGGAGCTGCCGGTAGCTGGCAAAGTAACAGCTGCAGATGAAATATTATTCAGGTATTTATCATCCGGGAAACCCTGGCCGGTAGCGGAAAACGAATTAAAACGATATTTCTGCCAGGCAGTACCACCCAGGAGATTGATGCGGTTGTTGGCATTAAACTGTTTGTCCCAGGTAAGTGTATTTTCAAAAAACAGGTTCACATCTTCTGTCTGTGCCTGCGTACCTGTTCCGCCATTGGAGCTGCTGGCCCCATTCGGAGAAGCGATTACAGCTGTACTGGGTACATAATTGTGCTGATGATAGTTATTATAGTTGACAGAAACGATAGTTCTGAATTTAAGATCTTTGAGGATGTCATAGTCACCGCTCAATGATCCGATCAGTGTGGCTGTTTTGGCTTCATTGATACCATCCATTAATACCAATGGGTTCTGATAACCCTGATAGTCGTAGCCACCTATCTGTGAAGCCAGGAACTGATAAGGTGTACCATCCGGATTGTAGGCTGGCAAGGTAGGAGGTGCATACATGGCCGCAGGATAAATACCATTGGTGATATTGTTTTTGGTGAAGCCGTAATCCAGGTTGGTGATAACTCTCAAGCGCCGGGAGATTTCATTGTCCAGGCTTATTTTTCCAGCGATGCGGGAGAAGTCGGACCCTTTTAATACACCATCCTGTTTATTATAAGCGAGGGAGGTATAATACCTTGACCCGGCGCCACCACCTCTTACAGAGATATCGGCATTATGTGCCATTCCGGTGCGTAATACCATTTTGAGCCAGTCGGTGTTGGCCGTACCGAGGAAGCTGGGGTTGGTGAGAATAGCGGTGGCTTTTGCACTTGGTGTTTCCCCGGCAGCAGCCCTTTCTTCATTCAGGTTTCTGGCAGCTTCTTTCAGCAAACTCACATACTGGTCCGCATTTAGTAGTTTCTCTTTGATGGGAGTGCTCATGCCCGCGTAATAGTTGGCTTCCAGCACGGGCTTTTGATTCAGCTTCCCTTTTTTGGTGGTGATGATCACCACACCATTAGCGGCTTTGGAGCCGTAGATAGCAGTAGCAGAAGCATCTTTGAGGATGTCTATACTTTCGATATCGCTGATGTTAAGTCCTGCCAGGCTATTGAGTCCTCTTGAAAAAGAGCCGGACACACCGCTGTTCCTGGAGTCCTGACCGGCGGCTTCCACCGGGTTTACCACTTCTGCCTGATTTTGAATATATCTGTTTTGTATGGTCACCTGTACGCCGTCAATGATATACAGGGGATCGTTACCTCCCAGCAGCGAAGTACCGCCACGGATGCGAATCTTAGCTACTCCACCAGGAGAGCCGTCGGCTTGTGTAACCTGCACACCGGCTGCTTTTCCGCTCAGTGCCTGGTCTACGCTGGTAAAGGGCACATTTCTCACTTCCTCTACATTGACAGATGCCACTGAGCCTGTCAGGTCTTTTCTTTTAGTGCTGCCATAACCTACTACCACGTATTGATTGAGGTCATCTACTTTAGCTTTCAGTTCCACTTCAAGGTTCTTTCTGCCGCCCAGGTTGAGGGTTTGTGATTCGAAGCCTACACAGGAGATCAACAATGTAACATGGCTGTTGACATCTTTCAGCCGGAAATGTCCGGAAGGGTCTGTGATAGCAGCGATGGTACTCCCTTTCACGCGGACAGAAACGCCTGGCAGTGGATTTCCTTTAGCATCTACTACTTTGCCACTCACCTCTTCGGGTGGGACTTGCACGGAAGGATTTTGTGATGTGGGCGCGTTGTATGAAATGACCACCGTGTTTCCTTCTATATCGAAGGTGAGCGGTTTGTCCTGCAATAGCTTTGTCAGCGCCGTTTGCAGGGGCAGGTCCCGGAATTGAGCAGAGACGGGTCCGATATCAGACAGGTCTTTACTACGATAAAAAAATACAAAGCCGGTTTGTTGTTTGATGACATTAAATACCTGCGGTAAAGGCATATCCTTGCAGGAAATACTGACCGTTTGTGATAAGCTGCTGGCAGAAACGTGCAAAGCCAGTGCTGTTAGTAAGAAAGCGGTCCATCTCATTGCTCTCCAGATTTTGGTGACATAATAATTTCCCGGTGGATGGGAGTTTAGGTTGCTGCTTTGAACAACATTAATTTTCATACCTTAGGTTGGTTTTTGGTTGACAAAATGTTTCCACCTGCATTTTTAAATGCAGGAACATGTTTTCTAAAAAAGTTAACCATTACTAAAACCTGGTGCGGACGCCAATCTTGACACCAGGTTTTTTTATGGATGAACATAAGATCTCCTTGTCCGGTGGACCTGGTTTGTTCACTATACGATTTTCAAAAGGACTATCTATCCAGGCGTTGGTGGTACCTGGCACAATAGCAGGACATTGATGTTACTGGTTGGTTATCGGTTTTTAATTATGGATAAATGATGATTTTTCTTCCTTCTTCTACTTTAAACTGAATCTTTGCCTGTGCAAGTATTTTCAATAATTGTTCCTGAGTAAGACTTCTGCCAATCTCCCCTGTAAATTTCTCATCGGGTATTTTACCTGCATAACTCACTTCAATATTATACCATCTGGCCAACTGGCGCATCACTGTTGGTATATCGGCCTCTTCAAAGGAGAAGTAACCGTTTCTCCAGGCCATAATACTATTAGTATCTACTCTTTTCACGAAAGTGATTTCATCCCTGCCAGGGGCTACCCTGGCCTGCTGACCGGGGTCCAGCTGTTTATACTGACTTCCGGCCCTTACCAGTACTGCACCTTCCAGCAAGGTAGTATTCATGGTGTTTTCATCCGGATAGGCGTTGATATTAAAATGTGTTCCCAGCACGAGCACTTCCATATTATTTACTTTTACCGTGAAAGGCTGGCGGGCGTTGGGTGCTACTTCAAAATACACCTCACCGGTTACAGACACGCTCCGCTCCTCACCTGTAAAGGCAGTAGGATAGCTGATAGACGAGGCTGCATTGAGCCATACAGCTGTTCCATCAGGAAGTTTAATTTTAAATTGTCCTCCTCTGGGAGTACTTAAAATATTACTCGTGATGGCCTGGTCTGTGGTGTTGCCATGTTTATAAATAATTTCCCCCTTGCTGGTTTTCTCTACCTGGGTACCGCCTTGTAACAGGGCCCAGCCATTGCTGGCTGTATCCAGGTTGACCACGGTGCCATCCGCCAGGGTGAGCATGGCTTTATCAGCTCCGGGACTGATGCGCAGCGGCTTTTCAGCTATGCTGGTCTGCTGGTGGCGATGAGGCAGATAATAAGCGATACCGGCAGTGACCAACAGCAATACCGCGGCAGCCACCTTCCAGTTTCTGTAAAATACAGGACGCAGGCGGGTATTGGTTTCCACCGGCTGTGTAGCTGCCAGCAAACGCAGGCGCATACGCTGTTCCAGCATAGCCTCTGTTTCCGGCTCCGCGGTTATGATATGCACGGTCAATTCCTTTTCGTCATAGTCATTATACCATTGCAGCAAACGGGCTGTCTCTTCTTCACTGGCTTTTCCGGCAAGATACTTTTGCGATAGTATGGCCAGTTCTTTAGTATCCATCCACAATCATAATTTATTGGGTGCTATATAGAGAGTCTGAAAACAGGGGCCCTACCCTACCTCTCCGGAAATTTTTTTTTTCAGAATGACAAGAGGTTAAAATAATTCCGGAATTGTACACGTAAACGCTGCAGGGCTTTGGTAATATGTTTTTCCACGGCTTTCTCGGAAATCTGCAGTTCCGTAGCTATTTCCTTATTGGTCATTCCCTTTTGCCTGCTGTATTCAAAAACGATCCGGCATTTTTCAGGCAGTTGTTTTAATTGTTCCTGCATGGATTGTTGCAGGAAATAAATGGTAGCTGCATCATCCGATACAGCCTGAATGGCTTCCGGCAGGGTATCTACAGGGGTAAGCGGGACGGTTTTGGATAGTTGGGTGAATACGGCATAACGGCTGGCAGTAGCCAGGTAGGCGGGTAAAGACCGGATAATAGTCTCCCTTCTCCGTTGCCACAGGCCGGTAAGTACGTCCTGTACAACGTCTTCCGCCAGTTCTCTGCTGTGTAAGCGATCGTAGGCCAGTACATATAAACGTTTCCAGTAACGGTTGTAGATCTCTGTAAAGGCGTTGTGATCATCTTTGCTCATCAGCCGAACCAGCTCTTCATCAGCAAATTGAGCGTAATCGGTTATCATCTCAGCATAAAATCTCAACCAATATAAACACTTATTTAAAAAAGTTATACATCTAACTCAGAAAGCCGCTGCAACAGCTATTATCCGTTTACCTTTAAGTTGTTGAGATAAGCTGCTTTCATTGTTGCGTCCGTTACCTGTTTATTGGGCATGTTTCCTGCTGTTTCCATTTCTTCAAAAACCCGTCTGGCATTTCCTGTCAATCGTTGTTGTATTAAATAATTATCAAACGCTGTCTGAGCAATGTCCTGGTTACCGAAGCAACATAAAAAATCGATTGGCAGATTTTGATGACGGGTGTCAAAATGCTCATTCAGCGCTAATCCGTTTGTGGCTATCTCTTTTAATACCTGATCAATATCTTCAAATTTTTCAAAGACCGGCAGCGCATAGGTAATGATCAGTTCACATAATTTAGGGATTTCATGGTCCTGGTTACTGATGGCCATATTCCAATCCTGGTTTTTGTTTTTCAGCGGTGTTAGATTTTCCAACCGTGTGCCGAAGATAAACCCTGCAGCGGTATCTGTCTTGTACTGCTGCAGCTGCCATTTTTTAAGCTCATTGGAAGTAATGGACAGATGAGGCCACAGGGATACACTTCCACTCCAGTTTTTGGTACTGGACTGAAAATATATTTCGAAGTTCAGTTTTTTGTTTTGGGATGATTTTCTCAGGAGCTGCCCTTTCTGTAATGGTTTGAAGCCAAAGGCAGCCATCCTTTCTGCAATTTTCTGACATCCCGTCCGGAATATTTCTCCTGCATTCATTTTTTGATGTATTTGTAGCACCAGGGTGCTCCTGCAAACATAATACATCCTTTGGAAGTACCTATATGAAAATAAGTACCTTTATCCCTATGCAGGCACTATCCATTTTAAGAGAGCATCTGGCTAAAACAGCATCCCTTACGCAGGGAGAGTTTGACTATCTCTTTTCCCATTTCAAACCGCTCTCCTTTAAAAAAGGTCAGATGGTGATACGGGAAGGTGATAAAGTGGACCACGAATATTTTGTGTTGTCCGGCTGCCTGAAAGCCTTCTTCATTAATGAAGAGGGCAAAATGCATGTTCTGCAGTTTGCCATGCCCACCTGGTGGACTTCCGACTATCATGCGTTGTACAGCCAAACCAGGGCCACCATTAATGTTGATTGTATCAGTGACGCGGAATTACTGAGTCTTTCCAATGCCGACAGGGAGAAGCTTTGCAGCGAGATTCACCAGGTAGAATATTTTTTCCGCTGGCGTACCAACAAGGGTTATGTGGCTGCGCAGAAGCGTTTGCTTTCTTTTATGAACAACGATGCTAAAACCCGTTACGAAGAACTGCTGCAGATGTATCCCCAACTTCATCAGCTGGTCCCCAAACATCTTATTGCTGCTTACCTGGGCGTTTCCCGGGAAACATTGAGCCGACTGCACAGAACCCACCAGAATGTGACATAGATCACGTAATCATTCTCTGCTTCCGGCGTTACTTTGTGTCATAATTATCTCACTCCATCTCAACCGATATGAAAACATTATTATTGACAGTCCTGATCGCCTGTTCCCCATGGGGTATCAGGGCTCAACACAAAACAGTCATGGAAACACAGCAGAAAGACTCACTGGAGATCTCCCTGGTGCTGGAAAACCATTATTTTAATGGCATTTATACAGGCGATGTCAATAAACTGCGCGAAATTTATTATCCCGGCACACTACTTTTTGGAGATGTAAAGGGTCAGCCATATGCCAAAACGCTGGATCAATACCTCGACGGGGTACAACATCGCCAGAGTCCAAAAGACTCCGGCAAACCCTTCAAAGGGTCCATTCTGAACATCCGGACAGTAAACTCCATCGCTATTGCAGAAGTAAAAGTGAAAATGTACGACTTCAATTACCATGAATTCCTCTCCTTTCACAAGATCGATGACAAATGGGTGATTGTTAATAAAATGATTAGTGACGTAAACGAATAAACGAAGAACCATGTGGCATAATACCAAAGTAACCCGTTTATTGGGTATCGACTATCCCATCCTGCAAGGCCCTTTTGGTGGCGGTCTTTCTTCTGTCGCACTCGTAACGACTGTGTCCGATGCAGGCGGACTGGGAGGGTACGGGGCGTATACCCTGAGCCCACAGGAGATCTATGAATTAGACAGGCAGATCAAAACCAGTACTGACCGGCCCTACAACCTCAACCTCTGGGTATCGGATACAGACGCACCTGACGGGCAAGTGAGTGAAGAACAATATGAACAGGCCCAACGGATATTCAAACCTTATTTTGATGAACTGTCCCTTCCCTTTCCTGAAAAGCCGGCACCTTTTCAATCGAGGTTTGAGAACCAGCTGCAGACCGTACTGGATATACGTCCTAAAGTATTCAGTTTTCTGTTTGGCACCCTGTCTGCCGATATTATGGAGCAATGCCACCGCGCAGGCATCAGGACGATAGGCGCCGCCACTACTGTCAGTGAAGCTGTGGCCCTGGAAAATAGCGGTGTGGATATGATCGTGGCCACAGGTTTTGAGGCCGGCGGTCACCGGCCTTCTTTTCTGGAACCAGCGGAAGTGTCTACTATAGGCACCTTTGTACTCCTGCAACTGATCAGGGAGAAAGTAAAGATCCCTGTTATTGCTGCCGGCGGGATTGCCAACGGACGCGGAGTGGCCGCTGCATTAACATTGGGCGCAGATGCGGTACAGGTAGGCACCGCATTTTTAGCCTGTGATGAATCGAACGCGCTTCCTATTCATAAACAGATGTTGTTTGACCAGGCTGCACATCATACCATTCTCACCAGAGCCTTCACCGGCAGGCTCGGGCGCGGGTTGACCAACCGGATCAACAAAGACCTGACCAGCCGGGAAGCACATACGCTTCCCTTCCCACTGCAATCTGCATTGATGTCATCTCTCAGAAAAGCAGCCATTGATCAGCAACAATGGGACATGGTCTTTTTCTGGGGCGGACAAATAGCACCCATACTCAAACACAGAAAAGCACAACAGCTGATGCAGGTGCTGATAGAAGATACCACCACTTATTTTGATGATCTGAAAGTTTAAGTTTCTTTTATCGTATTACCCTGTAAAAAACGCCGTTACATCACAGGATGCTGTTCCTGCAAAGACCAGTGTAGCAGTTTTGAATTGTTTTTACGAGTCAGCATAACAGGCGCATTCACCGTTCCCTTATCATCAGAAGGCGTAAGGTACAGGTCTGTTCCTTTCAGTCTGATCAGAAAATCATCTTTACCGGCAGGAATAAACTCATACTGCTGACCCGCTTCTCCAGGTGTCAGTGGCTGCTCTTCCAACACCGTTCCTTCTGCTGCCTTAGGAGCTTTAGGCTGGAAAGTCTTGCCAGAGTAGAGGTTGGCCAACTGATAGGCGTTTCCTTCTATTTTCTTAAAATCCCAGGTAACGCATTTCCAGTTAACCGGAGAATAGGCAACAATAGGTGTTCCGTTTCGTGTATCAGCATCTTTGATACGCAGAAAAATTCCTGTTTCCACATTTTTGATGGCGAAGGTGCCAGTGATCGTCTGTGAAAAACAACTGCCGGAAAATGCAGTAGCGATGGCCACTAAGACCACAGAGCGTATTTTCATAGAAGATGGGGTTTGTTTATATGAATTTCGGTATCCTGACAGGATACAACAAATTATTTTTGACCGGCGGTATTGTTTTTCTACCCAAGTGTATTAAAATCTCTTAAAATATTTTTTGCAACAATGTTTCATTTTCAAAACACATGTAGTATATTTGTTGCATGCACATCCAACAGCTTCACTCCATACGCAGACTGCTGGCCATTTTAGGAATGGCCTTACTGCTCTTTGTGCATATGGTGAAGCTGTTTCACCAGCATCATCCCATCACCGGAAAACATACAAAGGGGGACTATCAGTTACAGGCATCCCATATCTGCGCCATCTGTGATTATCAGCTAGCCAAGGATGCTACCGTACCAGACCTGATCGCAGCACCGCCGGTACTATCCTCTCCATATCACACTACTGCTTCACTTACTGTAGTTCCCTATCCAGGGATATCACAGACACACGCCAATAAGGGCCCTCCTGTTGCATAATCCATATCGCAACATCATATCAGTTCCTATTGTATACCGTATTTCTGTAAGTTATGCTGCAAGCTATTGCGTTAACCAGAAAGTTCGGCCGGCATACCGCATTGGATGCACTTGACCTGTTGGTAAACAGCGGCGAGATATTCTGCCTGCTTGGACCCAACGGTGCCGGCAAAACGACTACTATCAATTGTTTCCTTGGATTCCTTTCTCCCAGCAGCGGAACAGCGCTGATAAATGGTATCCCTGTGTTCCGTCGGCCACAGGAGGCCCGCCGGCATATTGCCTATATTCCTGAGACAGTAACCCTGTATCCGTATCTGAGTGGACTGGAAAACCTTTCCTTTTTCCACTCACTTACCGGAGAACAACTTTCCAGCGACTATTATATCGCATTGTTACTGGATACCGGTTTACAGGAGCAGGCCATACACCGGCCCGTGCAAACCTATTCCAAAGGCATGCGACAGAAAGTAGGCATCGCCATTGCTACCGCCAAAAATGCCGGTGCTCTCCTGCTCGATGAACCAACATCCGGGCTGGACCCCAAAGCCAGCAATGAGTTTTCAACATTGTTGCGCCGCTTCAGCCAGGAAGGACGTGCTGTATTGATGGCCACCCATGATATTTACCGTGCCAAAGAAGTAGCCACCCGCATCGGTATTATGAAGGAAGGCCGCCTGCTCACTATCATGGATGCCGCCACCACAGACCATTACACACTGGAGAACATTTATCTGGAATATATGGAGACATCCATCTAGTATCAAACATCATCATATGTTTTCAACTATAGCCATAAAAGAATGGCGTATGGTGCTGCGTAACCATGCGATGCTTGCTGCACTGCTGTCAGCGCTGCTTTTATCGGGTATTGCCTCGATAGGAAGCCGCATAACCTTACAGGAAGAACAGCATGAACGGGAAGCCGCTAACCGCGGGTTTCGCCGGCAATGGGAACAGTTGCGGACAAACGATCCACACGGTGCAGCCCATTTTGGCACGTATATCTTCAAGCCGCTTACAGCATTGAGCGGGTTCGACAGAGGACTGGACCCCATTACCGGCAGTACCCTGCGGATAGAAGCACATATACAACACCATACCGCCACTCCGCCGCTAAGCCCGGCAGATGTATACCTCCGTTTCGGAGAACTAACACCGGCCACCGTGCTGCAGTTGTTCTTTCCCCTATTGATCTTTTTCCTCTGCTTCAACAGTTATGCACAGGAAAGATCATCCGGCACCCTCCGGCTCATGATGATACAGGGAGCCGGCAAAGGCACAATATTGTGGGGTAAAACCATCGTATATCAAAGCATTGTGGCTGGTACTTTGTTACTATCCTTATTGTTATATCTGCCTGTGATTTATCAGGCAGCCTCCCCATTGCGTATCCTCCTGTTGTTGATAGGTTATCTCTGCTACAGCAGCATCTTTGTGATTATCGGCATATGGGTATCTGCTGTTGCCCGAAATGCCCGACAGGCCTTACTATGGTTATGCAGCATATGGTTAATATGGAATGTAATAGCGCCCCGCCTTACAACCGCTGCCGGAGCAGCTCTTCATCCACTTCCCTCCCAACATGCCCTGCAACAAAAAATTGATCAGGCTATCAAAACAGGCATCGATGGTAATGATCCCCGGGAAGCCAGAACCGCGCGGCTGTTGCACGAAACCCTGAGACAATACCAGGTGACTGATGTAAGCCAGTTACCCGTCAACTTCAACGCCATCCGGCTACAGGCCGATGAAGACTATGCACAACAAGTGTACAACAAATATGCAAAGGCCACCGACAGCATCATCCGGTTGCAGAACAGTGTTAACCAGTATGCCGTGCTGGCCGATCCATATCTGGCAATACGCAGCCTCTCTATGGCCCTGTGTGGCACCGATTATGATCATCAGTTTCATTTTGATACGGAAGCAAGACAATACCGCAATGCCTTCATTCGCCGCCTGAATCAGGCGATGATATATGATCGCGAACCACCCGCCGATCTCTATTACAGCATGCCGGTATTCCACTTTGAACCGCCGGCCATCAGCAGTATCATCAACAAACAATGGCTTTCACTAGTGTCATTGCTACTATGGATAGGTATCAGTATATCACTCTTAAACAGCGTCGCCCGCCATGCACCGACTGAATAAATATTTGTTTATTGCGGGCACTATCCTGCAACAGGAATGGCGCTATATGTGGCGCACAGCGCTGCTACCCGCCATAGTAGCCATATTACTGCTCACGTCGGGCATAGCACTCTACTACGGACAGCGTGTGACCGGACAACACCGGAACACCATCGACAGCCTCCAACAACACTATGAAGGCCAACGGATTTTTTTGCAAAAAAATCTGAAGAGTGATACCACTACCGCTCAGGGTAAGGCGGCATACATCAGTGCAGCATGGCCGGCTGTGGCAGATCATCGCCTGCATTGTCATGCATATAACCCGCCGTCACCTTTTTCCATATTATCAGTAGGCATGAGCGATCTATCTGCCTATTATTATCCTGTCAGCGTAAAGAGCAGCTATACACCGGCAGAAGAAAAGGTCAGCAATCCGCTGCAGCTGATTTCGGGCAATTTCGACACGGCCTTTTTGCTCATCTACCTGCTGCCACTACTGGCTATCTGCATCAGCTATCATCTGCTGGCGCAGGAAAAAGAGCAGGGTACCTTAGCACTGTTGGAAGTACAGAAGGGCGATATCGCCGGAATAGTACTGGTGCGGCTGCTGTCACGTTACCTCCTGTTACTGATAAGTATTGTATTCATCAGTACAACAGGCATCCTGCTGTATACACCACTGCATCATTTCTCCTGGCTGGAATGGACAGCATGGAACAGTGTTGCCGCAGCATGGCTGGCATTATGGATGGCACTCATCTGGTTTGTGATTGCATGGAACACTAATGCTGCCACCAACCTGGTGGTTCTTTTAAGCGTATGGCTTTTATTGCTGATTATATTACCTGCAGGATGCAGGTTGATGATTAGCCGCTCTCATACAGATGATACTGCTGGTAATGCTTCATTACAGCGCAGCATCGAATGGACGACCTGGGACCTGCCCAAAAAACAGCTACTGGATAGCTTCTACCAGACATATCCACAATACCGCAACCCACAGGCATATGATACCAGTGACAACAGTTCCAGACATGCCATGGCATACTACGAACTGGTAGACCGGCGTATGCAACGGATCATCACCACTCAGGAATTCAGCAGCAGCAACGAATTAAAAGCCGTCGCCTCCTCGTTGCGGTATAACCCCGCCGTATACACGCAGCTATTACTGAATAGTATTGCCCGCACTGATGTATCTGACTATGGCTACTTCCGGCGGCAAGTACAGCAGTTCCGCTACCAATGGAAACAGTTCTTTTATCAGCTGCATTTTAATGACCAGCTGCTCACAGACGCCGGCTACAAAGCGCTACCGGCATATCATCCCTCCTATGACCCGGAAAGTCCGGCCCGCTGGTATAACGGCATCCTATACCTGCTGATGCTGACTGTCGTCTGGATGATGGCAGGATGGCTGGTATTCAGGAAGAGACTGGCGCAGCGGGACTTTTAACAATCACCATAAAATTAAACAATGAATAAAACATTACCTGTATTGATGTGCCTCTGTAACCTGACACTGTATGGCTATAGCCAGCAGAAGACCGACAGCCTGCGCAGACAGCGCCTGCAGGAAATCATCGTGCTGGAAAAGAAAAAAAACATAAAAGCCGACAGCATGGCATCCACCCTGCGGCTGGAAGGGCGGCTGCTGGAAACACCACAAAACATCAGCAGTGTTACCAGTGAGCTGATACGCGAACAGGGAGGACTGGAGATAAAAGATATTGTCCGTAATGCAAGCGGCATTAAGATGGGCTATAACAGCTCCGTCTTTGATGCATCCACCACCGTGATGGTACGGGGCTTTGGCGCCATCACCTATGTGAACGGTATGCCACAACGTAGTAGCATGGGTGCACTCATAGATGATGCCGCTATCATAGATCGGGTAGATTTCATCAAAGGGCCTGCCGGTTTCCTGCTGTCGTCGGGAGAGCCTGGCGGCAGTATTAACATCACCACCAAAACGCCGGGCCCACAACGCATCAGGCAACTGGAGCTGGCCGGGGGGAGTTTTGGTTTGTTGCGCGCCGCAGCAGATGTTGGCAGCGCTGTAAAATCGAAAGGCTTCTCTTATCGTATCAATGCGGCTTATCAGCAACAGGAGAGTTTTCAGGATTTTATCCGCACAAAAAAATATATAGCCGCTCCCGTTATACAATACAATTTCAAACCGGGTACCTGGTTGCTGGCAGAATACAACCTGATACGCATGAACGCCGATGGAGGCAGCAGTGTTACACAGGTCGGCACGGAGGAGGACATACTGAAATACCGTATCGGCAACAACTTCGCCGGTGATCCGGGCCTGCCGCAGTCTTCTGCCACCTCACAAAGCGCGCGGCTGTTGTTCTCCCATCGATTCAATCATCAATGGAAATTAAGCGTGCAATCCAAATATACGGTTACGCCCAGTTCAACATGGGCCTTGTTGTCCGATAACTATTCACCGGTCAACTTTGACCCTTCCAATATCACCCGTCGTATGTCGCAATACAGCCATATCAACGGACAGGTGGCCGCTGTACAGGCTTATGTGAATGGCACTTTCAACACCGGCCGGCAAATAAGCCACCAGCTGGTAGCCGGCACTGACTACAACTACAGCAAGGATAATTTTTCTGTAGCTTATGGCCTGCATTCTTTTCAGTTTAACAGAAACAATCCGCAATACGGTCTGAATACTGACAGTGTAAGTGCATTGGGTAAACCTACGCTTATCAACAGGGAAAACAACTGGTTGTCTGCCTTTGTATATAACACCACCCGCATACAGGGCAAGTGGTATTTTAACTATGGCGGACGGTTTACCTGGAACATCCCCGTTACCACCAGCGCTAAAAGCCCTCAGCGTAATGAAACCGCCTTCTCTCCCCGTCTGGGCATCACCCGCCTGCTGGGCGAAAACACCAGCGTATATGCTGTATACGACCAGTCATTTATCCCGCAGGCAGGTGCTGATTTTGAAGGCAACAACTTCAAACCATTGCGCGGCAACAGTCTGGAGGCAGGCGCCAAACGCGAGTGGTTCCAACGCAAACTCATCACTACCCTGGCTGTTTATCACATCATCAAAAACAACCTGCTGGTATCTGATCTGCAGCATCCGCGCTTCAACAGACAGATAGGACAAGCCACCAGCACGGGTGTGGAAGCAGATATCATCGGGCGTGTGTCTAACCGTATCACGGTATCTGCCAACTATGCCTATACCTACGCTATCACCAGCAAAGACAGCCGCAAGGAAAATGAAGGCACCAGATTGGCGTTCACACCGGAGCAGATGATCAACACGTGGATACAGTATTCCCTCCCCGTGAATGAGCATACCCGTCTGAGCTTCAGCGCAGGACAAAGTACTGTCACCAGAACAGCTACCTATACACCGGATGTTTACCTGAAAGGCTATACGAAACTGGATGCCGGCATCGCCTGGGACGCCGGTAAATGGTACCTGCGTGTCATCGCCGATAACCTTACCAACAAAAGATATTTCTCCAGTGGTGATATACTAATCGGTTCTATCCATCCGGGAGTAAAAAGCTATTACTACATAGAAGGAGCACCGGTTTCATTCAAAGCCTTTGCAGGCATAAGACTGTAGCCGGACTAAGATATTGCGCAATAGGGATTATGCCGAAACCCTTTAACAGTAGGCACTCACTTTAAAAAATGCTATTTTATGAAAGAACAACAAGTTAGCAACATCAAACTGAGCATCGACGATCTGAAAATTGACAGCTTCGTTACCAGCATCGACAGTGAAATGAACATGCGCCTGGCTGGCGGTCTTGCAGGTCAGAGTCACCCTACTCACACCCTGCAAACTGATGATGAAGGCCACCTGTGCACTACCATCATCTGCTAAACAGTGATGCGATGAAAAGGGGACGTCTCAAATAACTGAGACGTCCTTTTATGTTTTAAGTACATCAAGGTTTATTCAACACCAATCGCCTACAGATAAAGGGGCCTGTAGGCAAGCACAGAAATGTTTGGGCTTAAATGTTGGATTTATTCTTTATGCCCGTCTAATGGGCGACACACAGAACGACACGATAAGAAACAGGTAGGACCATTGACGTCCCAGGAAACACAATCACGGGTGCAGAAGCAGGTTTCATCCCAGGGCATGGTTCCTCCACCTACTATCTGTTGCTGGGATAAATCGCTGATCACTTCTTTGTTCAGGGTGAGTTTACGGAGATTCAATTTTTTCTTTTTCATAACGGAATTGATTTTGGTGAGATATAAAGTTCGTTCTTAGGTCTGCATAGGCTGCGCAACCGCAGCGTACTAACAGTGTGAAAGGATGTTTATTTTTATCACTGCATTTATATCTCAACGCGGCGGCTGTACAGTAATGCACCCGAATAAAATCAGGAAAAATTCACTTTTGAGATGGCCTCTTTTTTAATGATAACGTTTGATAAAACCCTGCTGTATCATCACTGAAGTTTGTGCAATAACAGTGGCTACTGCCTGCTCTCCTGCTGTTTGTCCGAAGAGGAGTGTTATTATATCCTGTAATATACGGCCGTGTTGCAGGTTACTGAAGATAACCGCCGTTAGTTTTCCCACCGGGAATACAGAGATGCCATATTCATGGCTTTGCAACAGATAATAATAATCACCGGCATCCATCATATCTTCCTGAAGATGCCATGGCCATTGCGTATGGCACAACTGTACCTGTTCCACTGGCACAAAAACCGTATGCAGCCATATATCCTGCGGGCTGTCCTGTAGACGGCCGGCATCGGCCATTAACAGTTCTTTTCTTCTCATATGGCACAACAGTCCCTGATGTGCTTTCCACATGGCTGTCAGTTGATATTCAAAAGCAAAACAATCCCGGGTTGCTGATGACATAGCAGCCGCTTCCTGTTGCAGCAATATCTCCCAGGTGTGGATGTCTGCTGCATCCGGCAGGTTCTTTCCATGTTGTGATAATTGTTTCACCGTGTTGGGGTAATACCGCGAAAACAGCCGCTGCTTTATTTCACCGGGAGCATACAGCGGAGATATCGCCTGCTGGCTCGTTCCGCGGATAACAGGATGTAAAATGGTGTCCTCACGGAAAGGCATCAACGCAGACAGCAGCATATACCCCACTCCTGCGAGCCCGGAGAAAAGCCCGGGATCGAGCGGTTTCGTGGGTACATAACTGTTATAGGTTCCATGCAGCAGATAATAATGTACCGCCTGCAGCGCTATCTGCTGCGCCGTTAGGCGTAAGTCCGGCTGCTCCAATACTACCGCCGCCTGCAGCAGAAAAAAAACGATACCGCCGTAGCCGCTGCAGAGTGTAAAATCTCCCCGTTTCAATAGCTGCGCATCTTCCAGGGCGCGTTGCAGCGCATCCAGTACCTGCTGCAGCCAGTCTGGCCGTTGGAACAGCTGCCAGGCATAGAGCCGGGCCATCCCTACTCCTGCCGCGCCATGCGCCCAGGTGTTGGTATCGCTGGCATACTCCCGGAAACGTGACAGCTGCCAACTGAGGATATCTTCCTGCCGGAGATGAGTACTGGTAAGACGAAGATCGAGCCAGTTGCGGGTTTCCGGATCATAGTACTGCATCTCATAATCCAGCGCCTGCGTGGCCAGGTAATACAACCCTTCATCCTGGAAGTAAGTGGCGGCCTGCAATAGCCCATAGGCAATACCGGACGCACCATGCGAAAAACCGGTCAGACAATCATAACTCATCTTGACATGCCCCCATTTCAGCCCCTGTGGCGCAATGCGGGCATGAAGCACCATGGTATCGGCAAGTGCTTTTATTATGGGCAACAGCTCTTCCTGCTGCGTATGTGCGTGCAGGTAAGTGAGTACAAAGATGTTTCCTGCATGACCACTGAGAAAATCATCCTGCACGACTCCTTGTAATATACCTTCCCTGAAATGCGCCACCAGTAACAGCGCCCGATCGAGGTAATGCTGCCGGCCGGTTGTTTCATACATTTTTATGCACAGATACAACAATCCGGTAGCACCGGTATAAAGTGTATAGTATTGTTGTTGCAGGATGCCGGGATGATACAACAGTGTATCCGCAGCCGATATACAGGTTTGAAGATATGCCGGGTCCTGATAATGTTCATAGAGCTTCAGGTAAAAGAGGAGCACGCCAGCGCTGCCGTTAAACAGGTCTGTACGTTGTGTCACTGCTTCCGGTTGGATGGCGGGCAACAATACCGCTGCAATTCGCTGCAGTTCTGTTTCTATGATCTGAATATCTTTTTCAGTGAGTGATGCCATAGATATGTTCAAGACATTTGCCTGTGAAATACATGATATAGGCTTCATCCAGATTGGATACACCGAGACGGTTGTGACCCATGTGAAGGAAGCTGCCGGTGATATCGCCGAGTTGTCTGTTGCTGAAGCCTAACAGGCGATATTGCTGGAAAACTATCCGGTTGCCGTCTGCGAATGTTTGCAACGCATCGGTGGTGCGGCCCTCTGCTATCTCCTGCCAGAGACTGACAGCCGCGTTGGTGAGTGCAGGTGCATAAGCATCAAAGCGTAGTTGCAGTAATTGTTTGTAATGCTGTTCCTGCTGCGACAGGTCTTTGTTACGATCGTATAAACGAGGCAGCCATGCCTGCACAAAACGGTGACAGACATCCAGTGTTTCGAAAGGCGTGGCCTGCAAAGCCTGCAGGGTGGCGATGTTTAACTTAACAGCCTGTACCAGCGAGGTAGATGTTTGCTGCAATACATAGGCAGCAGATATTCCAAACTGCTGTTCGGCCAGATGTATGCTCCGTTCATCGCCATAGCGGCTGATTTCCGGAATATAGGTGATATACTGCAACGAATCATTCGGCAGCAGCGGTGGCTGATAATCCTTATCCTGGCGCTGGGACGGATATTGCAGGAAATACCTGCCAGCTGCTGCTTCCAGATATTCTTTCACCTGTTTTTCATCTGTTTCATCTACGTATAGGCGCAACCGTATATGCGGTCCACCTTCCCAATAGCGGATGAAGAAAAAAGGCACACCTATCTGCGCTACTGCGGGAGCTACCAGCAGGTACAGGAGATGATTCAGATCACCGGCATAAAATAAATGTACAGATAACCACGAGCGCTTCATTTGTCAATATTTATACCAGTGAAGCATATGTTCTGTTACAGTAGCCTGTTTTCCGGCATCCGGCAGTACTTCTTCCAGGTAACAATGAGCGCCGGCCCTTGTGAGCATCTTTCTAAAAACCCCTACCAGCAATGGTTGTATAAAACTGATGTATTGTGGTTTATAATCATCGCGATGTAAATTACCCGCTTTATCCGGTGATGCCGGTATGTAAGGTGATTTCAGAAAAACAAATACCTGTTCCGGCAGATGATGGTTGATTCTCCACTGCTGTAGCCTCAGGAAATAAGCGGCATCCGGTTCTCCTTTGACCGGGATTGGAATATCAGCTGTATCTACCAGCCAGCCTTGTCTTCTTAGGACAAGACGTTCTTCAAAAACTATACGCGGCTTCAGTTTAACCGGTGCGTCCGCCTTGTGTTGATCAGCCTGCCTGCGATCTACTGCCGCAATGAGGCCACGCAGGGGCAGCCTCGGCTCCGGGTTGAAATGGGCCAGCAGCCGGTAAAAATGAGAGCGGTTATAAAACGACTCCAGGCATAGATCATAGGCATATACTTCTTTTCCGCTGCCCCTATCGTATAGGCATAACCGATGTTGTTCCGCATCATACCGCAACATCACTGTTTTCAGTGAGATGTGCTGCTCTGGTGAATAATTATTACTTCCGCCGGGGATGGCAATCTCATGGTCCAGCAATGGCGGATGAATATTGGCGTTAAAAACAGAACCATCATTCAGCTCCATCATCTTATGCGCGGGATACAGTGCCTTGTTCCATTCCCTGAAAGCAGCGGTCACTCCCGGATCGAAGAGATGCAGGAAACGGCCTGCTACCTTGCCCATGCCTGGCAATAATGCATTCACTACACCATGCAGCTGTGACGAAGTATCTTCACCGGTATAAAACAACTGCACAAACATTCCTCTGGAGACTGCACCGGAGGCTGGCATCAGCCCCTGGCCGGTAATATTCACCTGTACCCCATCTACTTCTAGTTGCAATGTTTCAGGCATTTCCATGACAGGTGATTCCGCCTGTTTAGCCTGTTGTTTCTTCACCTGAAGATAATAGGCATGGTAGAAACCGGTGATGCTGATTGTTTGTGCAGGACCGTAATGCTGCAGGAAAAAATCACACATATTTTTTCTTTCTTCCTGCAACATGTCAAAAGGTTCCAGTAACCGGCATAAGCGTTCGGCTTTGTCTATCAGGATCTGTACATCTTTCGCTGGCAACGGGTTATTTTCTTTTATGCTGGCATCTTCATAAAAAATATCCTGGGGCATAAAATACCGTGGTATAAAATGATTCACTTCAAAAGAAGGGGTAGCAACAGGCGGCGGCAAAGATTCCCCGGGAACGGATGGTTTCAATCCGGCTTCTGTCTGTAACTGGCTGGTAGTGGTGTTCAGCATATGTGCTGCCTCCTGCAGCAACTGAAAACGATTTGCAGAACAAGCTGTCACATATTCCTTCCGTTTAGCCTTCAACGTTATCAGCAGGTTATACAGTGATGTGATAGATGGATGCTGATGCGCAGCTGCAGACAGGGAAACAGCCAGTGCACTGTCCCATTCCGGATCTACCCCTGAGCAACCGATACTCAGCTCCAGAAGTCCGCTGGCAGCCAGTTTCAACAGAAAAGATTTAATACTTTCCCGGTCGGCATCAGGTATCTGTGGCGCTAGTATAGCAGTGAGCGCAGCAATCGTGTGTGGGACTGTTTGTTCCTGCAGATAATGATACAGCCACAGGGCCAGATTGCGTGCGGGTAGTCGTTGAAACGCTTCTACATTAAAATAGTTCACCAGAAAATGTACATGCGTTTCATCTATCGTGGCGGTGGCATTAAGTCTTACTTCCAGCAGCTCGTTTAATACAGGATGATGTATTATCAAAGCGCGCAGATAGGCGAACAGACTGTTGTTCAACCGGACGTTGCTAATGATGCCGGAAGGGGATTGTGTCGCCTGCCTACTGTCCATATCCAGTGTAGCCGTTCCCGTATAGGTAAAAGTGCTGAAGGGAGAAGTTTTAGCTGCCATCCGGGTGATATAACGGAGCAGGCTATACTCATTTTTCTGTTCGCGTATTTTGAAAGCAGCCGGATCCGTGCCGACAAAGCTGTCCAGCTGCGCATACAGTACAGGACTGGAAAGCAGGATACCTTTGCGTAACAACTCCTGCTGCGCCCACCGCTGTAACTGTTGCCTGTGCTGACGCTGCTGTTCTTCAAACTGCAGCTGCCATTCCTGTTGCAGCGCATGTTTTTTCTCCAGCAGTTGCCGGTATTGGCATAACTGTTCGTCTAATGCAGGGTTATCAACATGGATATCCGTTGCCGGCATGCGGCCATTGTAAACAGTGCGTTTGAGTTGCAACAGGCCTTGCCTGGCCCTGTTATCTGTCGCCGACTGTATGGCGATATATAACTGATCACAGAGTGCATTCTGTTGTTGCCGGATGTTGGTTTCCAGCTGTTCAGCAGCAGCCATATATGCAGACAATCCCTGTATTTCCATGGCTTTCAGCTCATGGAATGGCATAGCAGCATAACGCACCAGTGCATAAGGAAATATTTTCAGTGTCATAGGATGATATCTATTTTCCCAGCTCAAGCTGGTTTTTAACAAGTTGATAATAGGCGCCACCGCTGGATGCCAGTGTTTGATGTGTGCCGCTTTCCACAATGACACCCTTGTCCATCACCAGTATCTGATCGGCATGTTTTACGGTACTGAGACGATGTGCCACCACCACCACCGTTTTACCAGTAAAAAATTCCTGCAGGTTGTTGATGATTGCACGTTCGTTGTGCGCATCCAGTGAATTAGTGGCTTCATCGAGCAATACCACAGCGGGATTTCGGTAGATGAGCCGGGCAATGAGCAGACGTTGTGTCTGGCCTTCACTGAGGCCGTAACCATCTTTCCCGATCAGTGTTTCGTATCCGAAAGGCAGGGCCGTAAAAAAATCGTGTATGCATGCCATGCGGCAGGCTTCGTATAGCCGTTCATAGTCTCTGGTACCGGTACCGCTAAAAATGTTATTAGCAATTGTATCGCGAAACACATATCCATCCTGCATAACCACACCACAGTGCTGTCGCCATGATTTTGCGGAATACTGCTGCAGCGGCGTTTTTCCCAGCCATACCATTCCTTCCAGTGGCTGATAAAATTTTAGTAATAATTTCAGGAGGGTGGTTTTTCCGCTGCCGCTCATACCTACGATGGCAGTCACTTTGCCGGCTGGTATAACAAGATCCAGGTTTTGCAGTATCAGTGGGGAAAACTTATGTCCGTAGCGGAATGATACATGCTGTAATCGTATATCCTGCCCCATTACAGCTGCCAGCGGAAGTTCCGGCTGCTGCGGACCATCTTCATCTGCTTCATGATGTACTTCAGCCATGCGGCGCAGACTGAAGCGGGTGTTCTGCAAGGCACGGATAAAGTCTGTCAGCTGTGCCACCGGCGCACTCAGTTGCCCGCAGGTGTAAGTAATGGCCAGCATGGCCCCCAGTGTGAGTTGCCCGTTGACCACGAGTATCGCCGAAAAGCAGGTCACCAGTACATTACGGGATTCATTGATGAAGAGTGCCACTCCCTGCACCAGCTGATCCAGCCGAAGGCTCTCCAGCTTTACTTCTATGGAACGTTCCTGTATGTTTTCCCACTGTGTTGTTTTTCCGGTTTCGCTGCCGGTGAGCCTGATCTCCTGCATGCCGCTGAACATCTCCAGCAACATGTCCTGGTTGGCAGCCAGTACGCGGAATCTTTTCTGGTCGAGGCGGCTGCGGCGCTCGCGGAAAGCCCAGGTCCACAACATGCCGATAGCCGCTCCTGCCATAAACAGAATGAAGATAAGCCCGTTGTAATACAACAGCACCCCTCCCAACACCAGTATTGTTACCACCGACAACACAAAGCTGATAAGCGATACCGTGAGAAAGTCCTCTACCCGCTGGTTGTCTGTCACACGTTGCATATTATCTCCTGCCTGTCTGTTATCAAAAAAAGAGATGGGCAATCGCAGAAGCTTATGCAGGAAGTCTTTGAGCATGCCCATACTGATGCGGGCCCCGACCTGCAGCAACAGTCGTGCACGAATAAAATCAGCGACCATCCTTCCCAGGAAAAGGGCCAGCAGCCCGGCACCAATCAATAACAACAGCGGCACCTGTCGGCCCTGAATGCCTTTGTCCATGATCGCCTGGGTGAGCAAGGGCGTGAGTAACGAAAACAGACTGGCCAGCAATAAAGTCAGCATCACCGGCAGCATGCTTTTACGATGTGCTTTCAGATAAGGCCACAGTAGCTTTACAGAGGCCGTTGGTTCCTGTATTTTCGCTGCTTCATGGAAAGCGGGCCCCGGCTCCAGGAACAGCGCACGGCCATAGCTGGCCTCTTCACTGACCTGCCAGGCGGCCATAAATTCGGGGACGGAGTATCTGCTGCGCCGCCCCAGTGCCGGGTCGGCAACATACACCTGTGTTGCAGTAATATGATACAGCACGACAAAATGCTGTTTATCCCAATGCAGGATGCAGGGCAGTGGCGCCTTTCGGGCCAACACAGCAAAAGGCAGTTCGGCGGGCAGCGTTTTAAAGCCCAGCTGTTCAGCTGCCACGATCATATCCGCAAAAGTGACTCCCTGTCTGGATATATGGCAGGCATTACGCAGGTACTGCAACGGATATACCTTCCCGTAATATGCCGCTATCATCTTCAGACAGGTGGGCCCGCAGTCCATCGCATCAGACTGCCTGTAAAAAGGGAACGGTTTTTTATCGAATATTTTTTGAAACATTGTTGCAATTTAAAAATAAAACAAATATGCAACAATGTTTCAAAAAATATCAATTACTTATTTTTCTTAAAACAAAAAGGGCTGCTTTTAAAAGCAGCCCCCGGATATGTTGATTCAGGAAAACCTATCTAAAGGTGATCGCGTAAAGCTTACCATCTGCAGCAGCAGCGTATATCGTATCTCCATCGATCAGCGGCGCTGTCACAAAAGGAGCCAGTTGATACAGTTTATCCATGACCGTTAAAGTGGTCGTATATAGATTGGGGTTAGCCCCGGCAGCAAGCCGACGGAACCGGATCCTGCCCAGGCTGTCCAGGTTAGTGGCAGCATACTGATTTCTGCCGGGCGTATCAAAATGATCCACCTGCTGCCAGTTGTTGGTATTTATCAGAAACAGTCTGCCGGTGAAATCGCCATAGCTGAGCGTATTACCTGATACTACCGGTGCTCCGAATATATAGCCGCCGCCTTTATGGCGGTTGAGTTCCTTGCCGGTAGCGGCATCAACGTCTACCATAAGGAAACTATCAGAGGTACCTACGTAAACATGATTGCCGGCTATTGCCGCCGCTCCTACAATCCAGGCATCTCCGGCACTGTATTCCCATTTTTTATGGCCGGTAAATAAGTCCAGCGCATACAGCCGGGCATCCCTGGTTCCGATGTACACGGTGCTGTCGCCCACCACCGGTTTAGCCTGTATGCCTTCCAGCACATGCTCCTTTGGATGATCTTTACTTTTGAACTTCCATAACAGTTTGCCGGAGCGTGTATCCAGCGCATAAATATAGGTATCCCAGCTTCCGGCCAGCAGGATGTTGTTACTGCAGGTAACGCCCGCATGTACCGGTCCGTTTGTTTTGTATTTCCAGCGGACTTTCCCATTGGCTTTGTTCAGCGCATAGACACAGCTGTCGCTGCTGCCGAAATACACAGAAGAAGGGTCTGTTGCCGGAGCGGACAAATACAGATCATACTGATCTTCCATGTACTGAGTAGCTGGTTCCATACCCCAATATCCGATGGCACCGATCCTGCGCTCTCCACCGGTTTTAAATTTCCATATGGGTTTACCACTGTTGGCATTGACCGCATAATAATAACCATCATAACTACCTACAAAAACGGTTGCATCGGAAACTGCCGGTTCAGTGGCAATTCCGGCTGCTGCCTTGAATTTCCAGTTCTGTGCCCCTGTTTTTTTGTTGATGGAATACAGATGACCGTCCATACTCGCTGTCAGAATCGACTGTTTGTACAAAACAGGTGTAGCGAAGATCTTGTCTTGTGCAGCAAAAAGGACCCGTGATGTTCCAAACTTTGGTGTTTGGGCATAAGCAGTGGTGACCAGCATGGTCAGTAGCACAGGGATTATATTAAATTTCATAAGCGATGGATTGAAGTATAAACTTGGATGAAAATAGTAATCTTTTTTGTCCCGGGAAACAGACTGTCCATAAAAGCAGCTATGCAATCGATACTATCTGCTTAAATCCGGGAAATTTTTTGCACGATAATTTTTCCGCTTTCGAGTAGCCCGGGACCTTTATACAGCATAATTTTGCGCCCAATTCATAATAAAAATTTACCTGTAAAATATAACAGACCAGCATGTCATCATTACTTGCACGCCATTCAACCAAAATTGCGCTTATCTGCCTGCTGGCCACCGGCAAGGCTTACAGCCAGGACAGCACCAAATACAAGAGACAGACAGATACCACCAGCCAGCTGGGAGAAATAATTGTCACTGCCAGCAGGGTAGCCGAAAGCATCAATGACGTACCTTCCTCTGTGACTGTTATTTCCAGGAAAGAAGTGGAGAAACAGGCACAAATCAACAATAACCTGCCTTATATCCTGATGCAGAAAGTGCCGGGTATCTCAGCCAGTGAAGAAAGTCAGAATAATTTTGCGGGTAAACTGCGTGGCCGGAATTTTCTGGTGCTGATCGATGGCGTCCCGCAATCCACCCCACTCCGGAACGGAGGCCGCGATCTCAGAACGATAGACGTGAGCGCGATAGACCATGTGGAAGTGATCAACGGTGCGTCTTCCATGTATGGCAACGGTGCTGCCGGCGGTATCATCAACTACATCACCAAAAAACCGGTAAAAGGCGTTCCATTCAGCTCTTCCACCTATTTCAACAATAGCCTGAACCTCGCTAAAACAGATGGCACCTATGGTTATAATATTTCACAGTTATTCAGTGGGGAAGTAAAGAAGTTCGATTATGTGATCCAGGGTAAGATGGCCCATAGCGACGTGGTAAGATCTGCCGACGGAGAAGTAGTAAGCCCCTTTTACGGCCTTGGCGAAACCCGGACCTACAATGCCCTGGTCAAACTTGGATACAACATCAACGACCAGCACAGAGTAGAAGTAATGGGCAACTACTATAACAGCATTCAGGATAGTAAGTATATCGGTACCCCAGGTAAATTCGGGGTTTCTCCCGCCATTGGTATTCCCGGGGATACCAATATCCTGGGTGGTACACCCTACAACAAAACCCTTAACATCAGATACACCGGCACTTTCGGGAAAACAGAAGCCAGCCTGATTGCCTACTACGACGATATTAATTCCGTATTTGAAGCCTATAACCAGGTATTTTCGGACCACTGGGGCACCAGGCTGAATTTGAATACGCCTTTCTCCTTATCCCGGAACATCAGCCTGCAGCTGATTTATGGTTTTGATTTCCTGAAAGACCATACGGTCCAAAAAGATATGGCCAGCAAACTGATCACCCCGGATATGAATATGAACAGCATTGCGCCTTATGTTCAGTCGAAATGGGTACTTCATCATCACTGGATACTGAAAGCCGGTGCCAGGTATGAGAACCTGCACTTCAAAACCGGCGATCTCACCAAAGGAAACATACT
This sequence comes from Chitinophaga sp. HK235, assembly GCF_018255755.1. Lineage (NCBI taxonomy): Bacteria > Pseudomonadati > Bacteroidota > Chitinophagia > Chitinophagales > Chitinophagaceae > Chitinophaga > Chitinophaga sp. HK235. Next base: position 3,156,328 of record NZ_CP073766.1, read on the forward strand.
CACACAGGGAGCCAGCAATACCTACAATACCGTTGTATTTAACGCCGGCGCACGATTCAATAAATTATCCTATCTGCAACCCTTTGCCAGCTTTTCACAGGGTTTTTCCATCGGTGATGTAGGGCTGATTCTCCGTAATGGTGTCTCCCTCAATGCTATCAATGTTTCTCCTGTTAAAGTGAATAACTTCGAAGCAGGCATCAGCGGTGCCTGGCACAGATTAAACTATGAATTAACAGGATACTACAGCAGCACCCAAAAGGGCACCACCTATGCTGAAACCACGGTTCCGGGCAACTACGAGCTGATACAGATACCTCAACGGATATACGGAGCAGAAGCCGTGCTGGGTTATAAAGCCACCGACTGGCTTAAACTCGGCGGCCTCCTGGGTTATATGGATGGCAGAGAAGATACCCAAAACAACGGCCACTACGATGCCAAACCTGACAACTCCATCATCTCTCCACTGAAAATAGGTGCCAACGCCAGCTTCAGCATCACCCGCCGCTGGGACCTGATGCTCCAGATGGTGAATGTCGGCTCCAGAGATGTGTTTCCAAAAGAAAAATACAATTACGGAAAGTATCCTGTAACAGGATATACCTTGTTCGATCTGTTTACTTCTTACAGGTTGAAATATGTTACAGTCAACTTCTCCGTCAACAATCTCTTTAACGCCAACTACTACCCTGTCCACTCCGCCATACGCGGTGCTACTTCCGAGGGCAGGTATTATGTGAAAGGCAGCGGAGCGGTAGCCAATCTTGGTATAGTGGTCAATCTGTAATATTATTAACCCGAAATGTGGTAAGTTTATGTCTTCACCCAATAACCCGACACATGCCTCACTTTGTAATAGAATGTTCTCAGAATATACTGGAACAGCAGCCAGCTGATGTTATTATGGATACCGTTTATGATGCAGCAGAAACAACAGGATTGTTTGCGGAGAATGATATCAAGGTGCGATTGAAGAGTTATGAGCATTACCGGTTAGGGAAAGGTAAACATAGTTTTCTGCATATTTTTGGCAGTATTATGGAAGGGCGGACCACAGAACAAAAGGCACATCTTTCCAATGTGATTATACAAAAACTAACATCGTTATTTCCGGATATTTCCTTTCTGTCAATCAACATCAGTGAATTTGAGTTGGCCACTTATTCCAACAGATCGCTGATTAATCCCCTCAATACCGGAAGGGACCGGCATTTTTAAACTGCGGTAACATATCCTGAAGTTGTTTATTTTAACAATAAAAAAAGGCCGTCCTATAAAGGACAGCCTTTTTCTCTTCTCCATTTCGTCTAGTTAGAAGTATCCCACCAGACACGATCATTAACGGTTGCTTTTTGATCCGGCTGAGGGTTAGTCAGCAATTCGGTTGCAGGATAGGGCCATCTTCTCGGAATACCATTTACACCTGTACCTACATAAGGTATCAGCTGGGGGAATCCGGTACGGCGCCAGTCGTTGTACACTTCCGGTGACAGGAAATCTGCAATATATTTTTCTGAAATAATCTGTTGCACTGCATTTGCATCTGTCAGGGCAGGTCTTGAAGCGATATATGCCTGTTGAGCATCAGCCGCAACACCCAGCAAAGACATATGCGCTGCGATGGCGGTCTGGTACACTGGCTGGGCGGCAGCTGCACCCTGTTTAATAAGCGTGGCCTCTGCCTTGATGAATAATGCTTCGCTATAAGTGGCCAGGTACAGTTTGGCTGCTGCACCGCCATAAAAACTATTCACCCCAGAGTATGCGCTGGCGTTACCAGCGGGCTTGTCCCCCACTTTTCTACCTACATATACGCCATCAGCATTTTTCTTAGCAATGATCGGTAACCTGGGATCGTTACGGGATTTCAGGGAATCTACAAAAGACTGACCCAGTACCACACCACCGGAAGCAGCGCTAAAGTTATAAAACCAGGGATTGGAACCGTTTCCTGTTCCGGGATAAGGAACAAAAGCATTATCGTCGTTATTTCCAAAACCATTCTGCAGCGCCGTTAATGCACTATCTGCCTGCAAGGCAGCCGTACGGCCCGGCGCTTTGGACAGCCGCAGATAATACCTTGCCTTGAGGGTATAAATCAGCTTTTTCCACTGTGTCATATCTCCCTTGTAGATAAAATCATCTCCGCCGGGAACCGCTACACCGGCTGGCTGGTTGATATAATACAAGGCACTGTCCAACATCTGCTGAATAGTCCGATAGACATTCTCCTGACTATCATATTTGGGTTTCATCACCTCCGGTATCCGGAAACCCTCGGAATAAGGTATGTTATTCCACAAGTCTGAAGCGATGGCCAGGTTGTAAGCAAACAATGTTTTACCAATAGCTGCGTAGCGGTTATGTTTTGCATTGACAGCCTGGGATGTCATTATATTCAGATTAGCAAAAACACTGGTATAAAGCTCGTAATTCCAGGTATTGTTAACATCTGTACCATTAATCAGATAGGACTCAAGGTTGGGCGCCTGTTGATTCAGTGAAAGCTGTTGCATCCAGTAAGCGGTAATATTGGTACTAGTTCCGCCTACTACCAGACTGGAAGTCGCTGCTTCTATACCTGGCAGCAGCTGCACTTCTTTTACCGATAAAGGATTATTAGGGTCGTCATTGATATCGAGGAATTTTTTGCAGCCAGTATTGATAAACACCAGGCCACCAATGAGGACGAACATTTTTATAATTCTCATGTAATTAGCTTTAAACAGTCATTAAAAGGCAACTTTCAATCCTACTATAATACTTTTGTTGGATGGCACCATAAAGTTGGAAAAACTATCTCCATTGCCTGTTCCTCCCAGACTTACCTCCGGATCAGAGCCGGTATAATTTTTATGCAGTATAAAGTTGGTGCCGGTTACAGAAAGTACCAGTGATTTAAATCCTGTTCTTTTTAATAAGTAAGTACTCAGATCATAAGCCAGGGATACCTGTCTCAGTTTCAGGAAAGAGCCGTCTTCCACGCTGCTTCCATCCACTTTGGAGTAGAATTTATAATAGTCTTCGCCCAGTGTGATAGGAACGTCATTGGGTTTGTTGTCGGAAGCCTTTACACCCGGCAGCACAACAGTAGTACCTCTGTCCTCCGTTTTCTTGGCAGTGCCATAATAATAGAGGTAGGAATTGTCGAGGTTGATCACCTCACCACCATTTTTATGATCGATAGTGAAGGAGAAACTGAACCCTTTGTAGTTAAGCGTACTGGTAATACCACCCCTCCATTTTGGTACAACACTGCCGATCGGACCCAGCTCTGTACTAATGATAGGATAGCCCTTATTATCGATCAACATCTGACCCTGATCATTACGTTGATAGTGGCGACCATAGATCACACCATAAGGCTGATTAGCATAGGCAAAAATTCCGGGAGTAGTAAATCCGGCTAACTGGAAGAAGTCTATACCACTTGCCAGGTTCAGCACTTTGTTGGTAATCTTTGTATAGTTGAGGCTAAGATTCCAGGTAAGATCTTTTGTTTTAACCGGTGTAATACCCAGGGTAACTTCAACACCTTTGTTCTGCATAGCACCGGCATTCAGAGAAGCGCTACTGAAGCCTGTTCCTGCGGAGATGGGTGTTCCGGGTGTAAGCAGATCGGTACTTTTTCTATCAAAATAAGAAACCTCCAGAGAAGCTCTGTTCCGGAAGAATTTTGCTTCCAGCCCCACTTCAAACTCTTTCAGTTTTTCATTTACAAGCGGGAAAGCATATGTGCTGGTACGCCAGTAGGCATTTTGTCCGTTGAAGGGGAAAGTTACACCAGGACCTGCCTGAAAGTAAGGATTATTGAGTGAATAGGGTCCTATGTTATCATTACCTACAGCAGAATAGGAAACCCTCACTTTACCAAAATTTAAGATCGGGTTATCAGACATCTTCAATAACTCTGTAAAAATAAATCCTGCACTAGCCGATCCATAAGGGTAAAACTGATTGTCTTTTGATAATACAGAGCTACCATCGTAACGGCCGGTGAGTGCCAGGGTAAGCATCCGTTTATATTCCAGGTTGGCCTGTGCATAGAAGCCTACTTTCCTCGTTCTGTAATAACCGTAAGTGGAATTTACCTGAGCAAAGTTGCTAATATTGTACAGATTTTCAGCAGACATATCAACGCCCTGTACCAAGTTATTATCATTATAATTGCTCTGAATATTATTTCCGAGGAGCAGGTTACCAAACAGGTCTTTATTAAAATCCTTTCTCGCCTCAATCATCAGGTCATGGTTAAACTGATATCTTTTGATATCGCGTTTATACATTTGCCCCGTACTTGGTGTAGCACCACTATTCCCCCATCCGATAGCACCGGGTGCTTCGTGGTAATCGGCAACATTGCTATACATGTCAGCACCCACTCTTTCTGTAATGGTGAGCCAGGACAATGGTGTATAACTGAGTGTAACCACCGGGATAATGCGGTTGTTACGCTCGCGCAGACCAGTATTTTCCAGTATCCAGTATGGGTTATTACGGTTGCTGCGGTATAAGCGCTGGGAGCCATCTTCATTGGTAACAGGAAACGGGTTCCATGAAATAGGCGCTCCGTAAACGGTCCACAGCGGATTTACGAAGTTGTTGCCTTCCACATAACGATGGTTATCTGATTGTATATAGTTAAACTGTGTAGTCAACTGCAGGTTGTCCAGCATTTTTACACTGTACTTTGCAAACAAGGAGTGCCTGGAATAATCCGTATTGGGGATTGTGCCATCCGTTTTCAGGTAAGAATAGGACAACAGATAGTTGGAGCGGTCGTTATAACCGGTTACGTTAATATTGTTATCACTGGTATGTCCTGTTCTGAAGAATTCCTTTAAGGGGTTATGTTTGGTGATGGGTGCTCCATTTACACGCAGGGTGTCGATGGCTGGTCCCCAGGAAGTGGAGGCATCCTCTTTATATTCCCCTCCATAGCCCTGGGCGAATTTGTCCTGAAACTTTGGAAATGTGGGTGTTTGAAAAGAATAACTACTGCTGATTGTCAGGTTGGGTCGTGTCTTGTTACCTTTACCAGTACCATTTTTTGTGGTAATAACCACTGCGCCACTTGCAGCAGCAGAACCGTACAAGGCGGTAGCGGCTGCACCTTTTAACACTGTAATACTTTCAATAATGTTGGGGTCGATGTCGCTGCCCCTGTTGGTGGTACCACCGTTATACATGGCTGTCCCGCTGGGGTTGCCGGCTTCAGTGTTATTCACGGGCACACCGTCAACGACCAGCAATGCCTGGTTGTTGCCCACCAGTGAAGTGCTGCCACGTACTACTATTTTAGCGGAGCTTCCTGGTATACCACTGGAATTGGTAATCTGTACACCGGCCATTTTGCCGGCCAGCGCATTGATCATATTATCCTGCTTGGCTTCTACGACAGCAGCACCTTTAATTTCTGCGACGCTGTAGGTCAGCATACGCTTGTCCCGTTTGATACCCAGTGCTGTTACCGTTACTTCATTAATTTGTTTAGAATTGTCGGAAAGAGAGACGTTAACGGTTTGATCATGGCCTATTGTGATTTCTTCCGTTCCATAACCTAATGCAGTAACAAGGAGGATGTCACCTTCCTTTGCTGTTATTTTAAAAGAGCCATCACCACTGGCTGCTACGCCCGTTTTGGTGCCTTTTACACGGACAGAAGCGCCTGGGACCGGCGCACCATCCTTACTTGTAATTTTACCCGATACAAACGGAGTTTGTGCATGGGCAAAAGCTACCATCAATAGCAGCAGCACTGCTATCACAGTTTGTTTTTTCATAAGTGTAATATTGATAAAAATGATTATCCGGGTGTATTACCCGGCGGTATGTTGGCGATTGCTTGCAAGCATTTCCGACTTTCGAATATTAAATACAGAATTCCTCTACAGTTCTTTCATAAAAAACTGAAACAGTCTGGCATTGGTTGACACGTCTCATACCGCGCTCCCTGCAGGCATTACAGCAACCTGTACAACTTAGGGATACTACCTGATCATGCTTTAAAATTAGGCTACATAATGGCAGCAGCTTACATTATAATTAACCACTTCTTTGCTAAAATTAACCCGTGTAATGCTGCAGATGAATTTACACATTCTACAAAACACAGTACAGTAAAAGGTTACAGCGTTATTTACAGCTGTTAAGTATTCTAGTTTTTTTTTACAAAAAATGATCAAAAATATTAACACAAAAAAAATGGCTGCCGGTGAAGACAGCCATTTTTTTTGAAATGATAGCGGTGTCGGTTACTCAGGAATGCCATAATATCTGCATACCGCAGTATAATCATTGTAATCAGGATGTGGTGTAGCTCTGCTATCGGCCACACCACCAGGGATAAGGATATAACGGTACTGCAACAACGTACTTAAATTAATAGTATTGCTGTTGTCGTGTGTAAAACGGGTAATGAGTATTTTACCTAACTGCGGAATATAAGCAATGGTATTGGGTTTACCACCAGCATTACTGGTATAGGGCAGCGTAAAATTCCCTGCGCCAAAGGTAAAATAAACCAGCACCGTTCCTGAATTGAGAATGGCACTGGAAAGGCCTGGGGCTAATACATTAGCTGCCTTCACGCTGGAAGCGTCTATGGTAGTATCCCGGAAATAGGTAGCATATACCCAGGTGGAATAGATCACATTAGCTGTGCCGGCGGGGCCTTGCGGACCAACAGGACCTTGAGGGCCGGCAGGACCCTGCAATGACAAGGCCGCACCCCATGCACCGCCTGTTTTAGGACCATACAGGTTGTAGGAAGATTTATCCAGGTAATAATCTCCATTGTTACCCAATGCAGCAGCAGGAGCACCTGTTCCGCTGAGAATCTGACTGCCGGCTGCACCAGTAGCACCAGTAGCACCAGTAGCTCCGGTTGCACCAGTTGCCCCCATCAGGCTGATAGGTGTACCCCAACCTTCAGCTTTGGGGCCATAAAATTTTGAGCTGGAAAGATCCAGATAAAAATCACCATTTGCACCAATGTTGGCTGCCGGCGCACCATTGCCGCTGTAAATCTTACTCCCTGCAGGCCCCTGTATTCCCTGCACTCCTTGCGGACCAACAGGTCCCTGATCTCCTTTTTTACAGCCTGCCCATATCAGCAGCAGCGCTAAAAAAAACATGGTTACATGTGATAACTGTTTCATGCTAGATTTGTTTTTAGTATTGATTGAAGTTGATTTGTTAGTTTGTTTGCAGCAATGGCCTGCCTCCCCGTTTTTTAAAACAGGTATTCCTGAAAGGACCGGCCATACGATTCCCACCAACCACCCGCTTTTGCTACGATGTGGTTTAATTATGGGAATAAGCCAGGTGCTTACATGCTATTGTCTTCTAAAAAATTGTTTCATGGCGTTTTGTGACAGTTATTTTAATAGTATATCCGCCAGAGAAAACCGATAGGACTTCCGGCATTTGGGGCTGTATTGATTTCCTTTTGGGGTTTATGCATGGCTATCCACTGCAACCAGGCATACTCGAATATATCAATCTAAATCTGTTCCATGTATTGCTATTCTTGAATAAAGATTTTGGGGTGATATTGGTGATCGGCATGAACTATGGCTTTGGCACCACTAAATTACCATTCCAGGCAACACTAAAATAGTAAAAAATCGAAATCTCCCTGCGCGTTCAAACAGGAAATATCGGAGATCGAACGAATAATTGTTTAACTGGTGCCTTTTCGCTGATAACTGGCAGAAGCGATACATCTCTGTCTGGCCGGTCATCATCATAAAGAAAAAGGTGGCCAATGGCCACCTCCTGTTAGTTTTTCAGAGAAGACATATCGACCACAAACCGATAATGTACATCACTTTTTAACATCCGCTCATAGGCTTCATTAATATCCTGCATTTTAATCACTTCAATATCTGCAGTGATATTATGCTTGCCACAGAAATCAAGCATCTCCTGCGTTTCAGCGATGCCCCCTATCACAGAACCGGCTATCGCCTTTCTGCCCAGGATCATAGGCGCTGTATCGATCATCTCTTCCAGATTACCGAAGAAACCTACCAGCACCAGGGTACCACTCACTCTCAGCGTAGACATATAATGATTCACATCATGCACATAAGGAACAGTATCAATAATTAAATCAAACTTTCCTTTCACCCGTTCCATCTGTGTATCATCTGTAGAAATAACCACCTGGTCTGCTCCCAGTTCCAGCGCATCCTTTTCCTTATTCGGAGATCTGGAGAAGAGCGTAACATGTGCACCCAGGGCTTTGGCTAGTTTGATGGCCATATGTCCGAGACCACCCAAACCGACAACCGCCACATTACTGCCGGAGCCAGCCTTCCAATGTTTCAACGGAGACCAGGTAGTAATACCCGCACACAGCAAAGGAGCCGTGCCGGCCGGGTCCAAGTTCTCAGGTACTTTTAATACAAAGTGCTCATCTACAGTCACCTTTTCAGAATAACCTCCATAGGTTGATGTTCCCAGGTGTTTGTCGGGGCCGTTGTAAGTGAGGGTGAAACCGGGAATACAATACTGTTCCAGATCCTGTTTGCAGTTTTCACATTCCCTGCAGGAATCGACCAGACAGCCCACTGCCACCAGATCTCCCACTTTGACTTTGGAGACTGCATCACCGACTTTGGTTACCCTGCCTACAATTTCGTGGCCGGGAACAGCGGGATAAATAGTACCGCCCCAGTCATTACGGGCTACATGCAGGTCAGAGTGGCACACACCGCAAAATAAAATATCCATTTCCACATCTTTCGGCGTCACTTCCCTGCGTTCAATAACGATTTCTTTTAATGGAGCATCGGCGGCCTCCGTGCCAAAAGCTTTTACTTTAAATTTTTCCATTGCTTGTTATTTTAATCCGGTATTACTTCGTTTAAACATTGGAGGGCATTGAGCGTCCTCGGATAACCGATATAGGGCAATAGTTGTGTGGTAACGCCCAACAGGGTGGCTTTATCATTACCTACATTTACATTACCGCGGATATGCCCTTGTACCTGCGCTTCCACTCCGCCCAGCGAAATGAGCATCGCATAGGTGATCAGCTCTCTTGTTTTTAAATCCAATCCTTTACGGGTGATATAATCGCCAAAACAATTGGCGGAAAGATATTGCTGAATATGCAGCTGGTCTTTCGGTGCTTCCTGATACATTTTATCAATGCGGTCACCGAAGATGGAACGCTGTACTAGCAATCCTTTCTCCTGGCGGTTTTCCCGGCTGGTAGTCGTTTGTCCGTCCAATGGCAATGCTACCCCTCTTCTTTGCAGGATCTCATTGGTGGCATGAATAAAATCCAATACTTTGGCAATGCCCACATAAGGGACTGCCTGATATACGATCTCTTTCAGTTCCACAGGTGTTACACCGGCATTCAGGGCGCCGTTGGCCATGAAGGTAAATTCGCTGAGAGCCTGACAGGCAATGGTAGACGCTACAATCACTATCATCCTGGTTCTGGTGTCGAGGTTGCCATAACTCACGACTTCATCATAAGCAAAATTGTCAAACACTTCTATCAGCTCAGGATCTGTTTCCTTTAACTTCGACACATCATGCGGGAATAACATTTTATGATTGTGTATAGCCGTTTCCGTTAGTTTCACTTCCGGAGGCGGATCATCGTCCATGGTTTGATGTACCCGATCGTATTCTTCATCCGTTACACGTTCCAGCCATTTTACGGCGCCATCTTTGGTGATGTTGGTTATCGCTATATGTGTGAAACCGCTGTCGCGTGTGGCGCCATGCCAGTGCACTATGCCGGAAGGTATCACCACCACATCGCCTTGGGTCAGTAGTCTGGCTGGTTTGCCTTTTTCCTGATAATACCCTTTTCCCGCTGTTACCAGCAGAATCTGTCCTGCCGGATGTGTATGCCAGTTGTTTCGGCAGCCTGGCTCAAATACCACGTCACCAATGGAATAGGTACCCGTTTCATCCTGTGGTACCAGGATTTTCACCCAGGCTGTACCGGTGAAGTAGTCAGCCGGCGCTTTTTCCCCTTTGGGGAAAATGGCGTTTCCGTTTTCCGTTGTTTCCATTTTTGCTGATTTAGCTTGTTGTACGCAATCATCCGTCTTCAGCCGTTTTAAAGTGCCTTCCACTGTAGTGCTGATCTGTTCAGGCCGGCTGCCGTGTACCTGTTTTCCTTTTCGGATACTGATATCTCTTGTTGTATTAAGGTGCCAGGCCCTCCTGCCCGTTCTTCGTTGAAATAATTAACAATTTGTTTTAATGCTTTGTTCCCCGGCAGGCCCGAACTGCCGATGACTGTGCAAAGATCCCGGCTGCTTTTTAATGTGTTATTATCCGGATTACTGTATTCCCTACCAAAATCACTGGTACGTGGATATGAGCCATCTAAACCGCCGTGGAAGCAGTATCTTTGAATCAGATTTAACAGTCGCTTATGGATAAAATAGTGAGATTTGATCACGTCAGTCAGTACAACGACTACAACAATCATGAAACCCTGCACCCGCTGGTAAGTGTGGTAGATTTTTCGAACGCGGGCCTCCGGCCTCCTGCCCATATTAACATGGGGTTTTACACCGTCTTTCTTAAAGATGTAAAGTGTGGTGATATCCGGTATGGGCGTCATTTTTACGATTATCAGGAAGGAACCCTGGTGTTTCTGGCTCCTGGACAGGTGATCAAAATTGAATGTAATCATGGTCCATATTACCAGCCTAAGGGTCATGCATTGGTCTTTCATCCTGATCTGCTTAGGGGTACTTCACTGGGTCGTCACATGAATGACTATACGTTTTTTTCCTATGATGTGCATGAGGCGCTGCATCTGTCTGAGCGGGAGAGACAAACCGTGCTGGACTGCTTTTCAAAAATTGATTTTGAACTCAGGCATGCTATCGACAAACATAGTAAAACACTGATCGTTACCAATATTGAGCTCTTCCTCAATTATTGCCAGCGTTTTTATGACCGGCAGTTCCTCACCCGTGACAATGAACACAAGGGTATTTTAGCACGGTTCGAACAGCTGCTTAATGAGTATTTTCTTTCAGACAAACCTCAGACAATAGGTTTGCCTTCTGTAGGATATTGTGCCGGCCAGCTGAATCTTTCTTCCAATTACTTTGGCGATTTAATTAAAAAAGAGACCGGTAAATCTGCGCAGGAATATATACAGGCCAAACTGATAGATGTGGCCAAGGAAAGGATCTTCGACATCAACAAATCGGTTAGTGAAATTGCCTATGAACTGGGATTTAAATATCCTCAGCATTTCAGCCGTTTATTCAAACAACGGGTAGGGCATACACCCAACGAATACAGGATGCTCAATTAATGAACATCAACATTTTTCCGGAAAAATCATCTCCCGGAAAAATGTTGATGTTCAGTGGATGATACCGTTTACCGGTGAATACGGTAAGACAGGCCCACATTCACCGTAGTTGGTGTCCCGGGGAAAAGACCGCCCCAGAAATCATAACGGTGGGTGAAATACCGCTCATTCAGCAGATTGTTGGCAGTCAGGCTTACACCCCAGTTATGCCAGTTATAATTCAGTGAGAGGTTCAGCAAATTATAGGAAGGAATGGCGCCATTGCCTCCATCTGCAGATGGCTCCTCTGTATTCAGCGCATCATTATACTGTTTTCCGGTAAAGGTATTCCAGGCATTTACAATCAACTCACCTGCACCGACACGGGTCTGATATTTGGCTCCTATCGTCAGCAATTGCTGTGGCGCATAGGGCAACAGGTTTCCCTTATTGGCTCCCTCTTCGAAAGTAGCACGTTGTAAAGCACCGGTAGTATATAAGCGCATACCTTTAAAAGGCAGTACATTCAGTTCAAACTCAATACCCTTGTGCATAGCTTTACCAGCATTAGAGAAAACGCCGCCTTCTTCCGTCAGTTTATGGTTAAAGTCCAGTATATACCCACTCAGGCTCAGGTCCAGCCAGTTTACCGGCGTAGTACGGATACCCACTTCATAGTTGTTGGATGTTTCAGCTCCCAGGCTGTGACCATCTTTAACAGTGCCCGGATCTAAAGCGGCATACAAAACCGGAGGATTGTAACCTTTGGAAACAGTGGAATAAACCCTGAATCTTTCTACCGGTTTGTACAATAACCCGAAGGAATATATGAAAACACTGGTCTCAGTAGACAACTTCTGACCGGTCATATAATCGCTCTGCCCATAGTTGATAGCGGTATACCGTAAACCCGGAGTAAAGCTCAACTTATCAGAGAAATGTATCTCATTCTGTATATAACCTTCCATTACGTTGGTAGGAATGGTGGTAGAGAAGGTAGTTTTGCCGATATGTTGCAGCGGATCATCTCCCATCACCTTTATGCTATTGGTCTGGTCTCCCAGGTATTTCAGCCCTACGATCAATGAATTATCCAACCCAAACAACTTATTGGTACGGTTATACTCCAATACAGCACCACCGGTGAAGATGTCCCTCAGATCTCCCAGGATGGATTTTTTATCCCGTTTGGTATCATACCACCAGTTACGTTTAAAATAGTTGGCAAAAACAGACAGGGAAAGTGTATTGGTAGCATCCAGGGTTTTCTTATAGGTGATAGCCGTGGAATAACGCTGCGCGTAGAAGTGATCGAATGGGTTGACACTTTGCCGGTAGTTGTCTTTGTACTGCAGTTCGGAAAGGCCTCCCGGTGTTTCAGCATCTTCTGTATAAACATTTCCGGAAACGGAAAGCTCGTTGGTAGAATCCAGTTTGGCGCCTACCCGAAAGGTAACATCGTTGGTATTAAAAGCAGACCTGCTGGTACGGAAGCCATTACCCTGCCGGCGGTTGTAGTTGACATAATAATTAAACTTACCGTTATCCCCGTATGCAGATGCATTCGCATTTAAATAGTTATAGCTGCCTGCTTCAATACTGGCTTCTGCATTGGGTTTCCCCTGCCCTTTTTTTGTAATCAGGTTGATGACACCGCCGATGGAACCGGCACCATACAATACCGGTGAAGCACCTTTGATCACTTCAATCCGCTCCAGTGAAGCAATGGGCAACATATAATAGGCTCCCAGCTGGCCATAGCTTTGTCCTAATGGGATTTTTCCATCTACCAGTACCACCACATACCCGTTTCTGCCAGGGTCAAGGCCGCGCAATCCTATTCCCGGCTTTAACCCGCGACCATCTTCATCCTGATAATTGGCACCGGGGATCAGGCGGATGGCATCGCCTACTGACTGGATACCCAGTTCTTTGATCTGCCGGTTGTTAACGATATTGACCGTACTCGCCAGATTTTTAATCTTATTGTTTAAGCCATTGGAAGTAACCGTTACATCCTGCAGGGATATGTTCCAGAGGCTGTCTCCGGGTACCGTTTTCTTCCCTTGTGGCGAAGTATCCTGTGTGTATCCATTTAAAACCGAACCGATTAAAAGTGAAAAGAGACAAGCAGTAGGTAATGCTCTCATAAATCAATGTGTGTGTTTTTAAAAACAGGGCACAAAGATATTTGGATGTATCGGATACGGCTACTCGAACACGGAAAAAATGGATAATAGGAAAACAAAAAATCTAAACTATATAATATTGATATTCATAACAATAATCATCAATGCTCTATTCGAATCAGAAAAAAATGAGCAGCAACAAAAAAAGCTGGCCGTTATGCCGGCCAGCTTTTTTGTCGATGACTATTTTACATTCCGCAACAGACCTGCGTGTTGTACCACTTCACCCCATCACTCACCAACATCAGTTTATCACCCTGACCTACAGTCAGATTGTTTTCTGCTGTATACGGAGGCGTGCCGTTCACACCTCTGTTTACAAAAGCACCGCTTATTTTCCAGCGGTTGCTGCCGCTTGTTTTATCGACGATCACGATTTCGCGGTTTTTGTTTTGTTCCGGTGCCGGCAGTGTGATCTGCCGTGGCTGTGAGATATCGGGCAGCAGCACTACGCGGATGCTGGCCGGTACGAGGTAGTTAGTATCCGGTGCGATGACCAGCCCTCTGGTCATATTTCCCAGCCACCATACATCCCGGATCTGCAGGGTGTCCTGGCCGGGTATAGCGATAGCGCTGTCGCCCACCGTCACCAGCTGCAGTTTAGCAAACGACGTACGCCCCTTACCGTTATTCTTCAGAAAGCCGTTGATTTTACTGGTTTTGTTTTCCAGGATCAACTCAGTACCGCAGCAATCACCGGTCAGTAACACGCTGTCGGCGCTGATTTTATGTACCCGCTGCGCTTTAACGGATAAGAACAGGGCTATCAGTACATGAAGCAATAATATCTTCTTCATAACTAATTAATTTTCTCGATAATCAATCCTGATATAAATGCAACGTCAGAGTAGTTATTATCAGCACGGTTGATGCTGACCTTGATCGTTTCCCCTGCCTGAATCTGCCCGTTGAAGGTGACATAGTTGTTTGTATTATCCGTCGGATACACATATTGCAGCTGGTTGCTTCTACCTCCGAATTTCACATTCACAAAGGCTTGTCCTTTCCGGTCCACAGAAGATTTTATGGAGGAGATCAGTTTCACCTGGTATTTACCAGCTGGTAAACCCTGGCCGTTGCTGCCTTTTATTTCCAGGCCGTAGTTGGAACCATCAAACTTCATGAAACCATTCATCACATGGCTACGTACCACATCCGCAGGGAAATCAGTGCTGAAGTCACCAGTGCTCATACCGTTATCATCAGCAGCGTATCCCTGGTAGAACGTACCCCAGTTGGCCGTGCTGACAGTACTGAGTACCCAGCCGGTGGGGTTGTCTGTAAACACCTGTACATTCTGGGTGAAATTACCGTAGGCACTAGTCCAACCCGGAACATTCTGCGGTGTTTTACTGAAATTAAACTGTGCTCTGTTTCCTGGCTGAGATCCCGGTTTTTCTTTCAGCACAATAGCCACTATGGCTGACTGGCCTGCCGGCAGGTTTGACAGCGATCTTGATTTCAGTGTCAGGTTGATGACGCCGCCGGTGGATTTCACGTTGGTCACATCAACATAATCATTGGTATTCCAGGCCGCATAACCGGAGCTTACATTCGCGCCGTTGACTGTTGCAGTAAGTGCGGAAGAAGTAGTCTTATCAGTGTTTCTGTTGGCATGATAAATCCTTATATCATAGCCGGAATTATCTGACAAGCCGCCAAAGGCATAGGTGGCACCTGTAGCATCAATCACAGCACCGTCTCTGTAGATGCTATGGTCGAGCCCCATGTAATCGTTGTCCAGGCCGTCGTCGAAGTTGGTAGGTACACTGGCGCTTACCACCTTAAAGCTGAGTGGATAGGTGCTTCCTTTGATATCCTTCAGTCCATTAATGATGGCACCTGGTGTGTTATCAGTGATCTTATTGGTGTTAGGTACCGGTGTATTGGAAGCTACGCCCGGATCGATCACGTAATAGCGATAGTATTCCGTGAGCCTTTGCAACAGTACACGCAAACGTTGTTCCAGCGTTGTTTTATCCGCTGAAGCCGGAAGTTTCTGCACCAGGATCAGGGCTTTGCTGTATTCGGTATAGTCTTCCTTCTCTTCTGCCCTGGTGACAAAGTTGGCTGCTGCCAATTCCGGTTTACGGTTGTATAACAACAAAAAGTCCTTTTCAAAATCAAAAGAGGCCTTTGTTTTATCGTATACTGTCTGGTTCCAGATAGTTGGTTCGTGATCACCGATGGTGAGCATCTTTATCTGTGGCGGATAAAGTCCTTTAGGACTGGCGCTGTTGATGGTGTTGATACAATCCCAGGTGATAGTGGAAGGCACATAAGGATCAATAAAATCCTGTACATAATAAGCACCTATATTTTTGGCGATGATACCATTTCTTTGCAGATCATTGTCAGTAGGTGATATAGAAATATAAGCCGCAAACAGGGAAGGATAGGAAGCTACTGCCAGACAGGATGCGCCACCACCAAAAGACAGACCGGTCACATACACCCTGTCCACATCCACATGGTAGTTCTTCACCGCATAATCATATGCAGCCTTTATTGATTCTTTGGACCAGTTCGGTGTGGGTGATTGTGGCGCAATCACGACGGATTGCATCGGGAAGCTTTTGTTATACAGGTATATGGGCAGCCCTCCAAAAGGATTCAACACCTTACTGATATCGGTACCATTTTCACCACCGCCATGCAGGAAGATGATCAGCGGGTAAGCCGGGTTGCTGTTAGGATCGTAACCATCCGGCAGATATACCCATGTTTTGTTCCCGTTCGTAGTATCGTACACGTTATCATTAGGACCACCACTGGAGAACATCTGCGAAGGCATCGGCACCAGTACTTTAACGGTATCTTTAGCTGTCAGTCCCAGCTGGTCGGTAACGGTGATCACAAAGACATAACTGCCACCGGTGAGGTTAGATACGCCGGTGTTTACTTTGGAGCTATCGGCAAAATTTACTTTCGGTGATCCGGATGGTTGTGATATAACGGTCCAGATAGAAGTGTAGTAGTTGCTGGAACCCGGTGTCACGGAGCCATTCATGGTGGTTTGTGTAGAACCTGCCGGCAACGTGGTATCCTTGCCTGCATTCACAGTAGGGGCTTTGTTGGCGCCCGCTGCGCATACATTCAGGTCGTACCATTTATTACCATCTGAAAAGAGAATCAGTTTATCACCCTTGCTGATGGTCAGACTGTCTTTAGCCAGATAAGGCGGTGTGCCTTTCATATCGCGGGGCACAAAAGCACCTTTCACCCACCAGCGGTAGTTGCCGGTGGTTTTATCGAGGATCACGATCTCACGGTTACGGTTACTCTCCGGAGCGGGCAGTGTTATCTTTCTGCTGAGTGTAATATCACGGAGTACTACCACGCCTACTTCCCGGGGGATGAGGTAATCCGCATCCCCGGTAATAATGAGGCCGCGGGACAGTCCACCCGACCACATGAGTGCACGCAGGGAAAGAGTATCCTGGCCGGGTAATGCCACTGCTGTATCTCCTACCGGCACCAGCCGGAGCTTACGAAATTCGGTCCGTCCCTTCCATTTGTTGAAGAGGAAACCCAATGTGTCCTGGGTATGGTTCTCCAGGATCAGTTCCGCTGTATCGCAGGTATTGTAGATCCGCACACTGTCTGCGCGTATCTGGTAGATGTGCTGCGCATAGGATGCGATACCCATCAGGAGGCATACAATGGAAAGAAAAAATTTTTTCATGATATAGGGTTTAGACTGATTTTATGTTATTTCGAAATTCTACCTACACTAATTGTCAGGCTATCCACCTTTCCTTTTTCTCCGAAAAATGGTATTGCAGATAAAAAAGTCAATTGACCGTTTGTTTTATTCAGCTTGAAGTAATAATCACCAGGCACTTCGTATGTTCCTAACAAAAAAGCTTTCATCGGATTCGCTGAAATATCAATCAGTATACTATACAATACCCCTCTATACCA
The DNA here is from genome assembly GCF_018255755.1 of Chitinophaga sp. HK235. NCBI lineage: Bacteria > Pseudomonadati > Bacteroidota > Chitinophagia > Chitinophagales > Chitinophagaceae > Chitinophaga > Chitinophaga sp. HK235. Next base: position 3,173,734 of record NZ_CP073766.1, read on the forward strand.
GCTTTGCGCATCACGAGCGAAACCAGTAATCATGATAAATTTTCTCTCCGGCCAATCGTAAAGTAATATCTTGGAATTCGGAATAAATTCTATGTCCATAGACTCTGGCTCTTCAAGATTGGTTTCCGGATCATAGAATGGAACTATCTTGTCATTAACATAGAGCTTTACTACAGCCGAATCTGATTTCTTGTACTCATCCAACTCATAGGTAACTTTATACTTTTCACTCGAAAATATGACACCTGTCTTTATCTGATCTCTGACCACCTTCTTATAGGGACGAGCAATTGCAGGAATGCTCTTTTCAATGGCAGAATCATATACATATTGACTGTGCAAATATTCAGGAAATTGTGCAGCACTTATTGTAAACGAATCTTTTCCTGCGTATCTGTCTACTCCCCCTGTCATGTTATTGCTCCTGTCAACACCAGCTGAATTGTTCTTCAAAGGATGATTGTTACAGGCGGTAACAAAAACAATACAGATACTAATAAATTGGACCATTTTCATAGCTAAATCTTATTACGGTTTCTTTGTTTTCGTTTCCTTTTGCTTTTGTTTATTTTGAGATTTGGGCTTAAAATCCGGATTATCCTTCAAAAATGTATTTCCACTAAAGCTGGCGGTACCAATGTACTTATATCCTCCGGACTGAACACCTTCATGATCAGCAAGATTGCTAGGTGTATAAGTACCTTCAAATGTACCGGTATCAGCCCACTTAAATCCATTGTTGTAATAGTCAAGATAATCAGGATATTGTTCTCCTGATTTCGGATTAATGCCAGAATAAAAGAAATCAAGCCCTTTCTCATAGGTGGCACCGTTTGTTATATCATTGCCAAAAAGGGCCTTGATTGCACTACCATTAGCAGATTGCATTCCTGTTATCGCATTTCTTTCATCCAGGGACTTCTTCATAAATTCTCTATAATGTGTATAAATGCCTCTTTTATCGTTTTTAGAATCCATTCTTTTTGCATGAGTAGCTCCAACCCCACGACCTGCCATTTTCCCCATTACCCCTTGTAAATTATCCTCATCATTTTTTGCCCGGTACATCATTATATTTTGGGTAGCCTGTTGCGCTTTCGCATTTGAGGTATTTTCATTATAACCGAAAGCAGCCAGTTGCTGAAATGTATTATGATCTTTACTTACTACCGTCCATTGAGTAGCGTAGGCCCCATTTTTATCCACACCCAGAAATATTTGTTTTCCCGTACTTGTCAAAACGTCTGAGAGCTTAGCCAATCTGACTTCCATATTTTTGGGATCACCTCCCTGGCCAAGAAACTTTCCGTCCAGTGAATAATAAAATTCTAACCCATCCAAATCTACACCTGAAATGGGACTATTGCTGGCAAACTGATACGGTGTTAATTCAGGATATTGTTTTGCTAGTGGGTCTACACTTAAGAATTTCCCAATCCTGGGATCATAAATTCTCATTCCGTAATCCTGCTGATTACCTTCACCCTTTACCTCATTATCATTCTCTTTACCATTAAACCCATACCTATAATTTTCCAGATTGTATTTACGTCCTGGCTGCAACATTCCAAATGCATAATAATCTTGTTGAGACAATGGCTGAGCTGTATAATAGTCTATATCCTTTCCGTTAGCCGATACACCTGTCTTCTTATCACTAAGAACTGCCAGCACATTGGCGAGATGATTAATAACTTCATATTTACGTGACCCTGCGAGATAAATATCGCTTAGGGTATCACCTGCATTTAGCGGATACATTAAACGCGCTGGTAATGCAGATCCATAAGACCAGATGCCTAAACGTTTATTACCATACAGGTGTTGTTCCTCCCAGGTAAATTGTCCCCCGCTCTGCTTATAAACCGCTAACAGATTACCCGTTATATCACGGATATAAAAAACACTGGAATCGCTGGATTGTTTCCTGGCTCTATTTCCAGCCGGATCATAGGAATAGTTGACTGCATTTTTTCCGATAACATTCCTGATTTTTCCATATAATGTCCAACCGATCTTCTCAATTCCCTCGCTTTTATCCCGTATCAGATTTCCAATTGCATCATAATTATAGTTGTCCGGCTGCTGACTCTTCAGATCTTCGGTATACTGGTTATTACTAACAGCATCGGATACACTCGTTAGCACATTATTATCTTTTTTATAATGATAGGAAAGGTCATCCATTGCGCCTACTGCATTACGAAAATAATTCAGGATATTTCCATTGGCGTCATAACTGAGACTTTCCTTATAGTTTTCTGCAGCACTGCCAGAGTTCCATGCCTGTCCGGGAACTAATGTATGTTGCCTAACTTCTTTCAGTCGGTTTAACTGGTCGTATCCGTAAGTATAACCAGCTGTTTTTGCAGCAGCAATATTACTAAGTGCCAGCGTTGAATAACTGATATTTCCATTAAAGAGAGGGTTGCCGGTACCCAACGAAGAGCCTGAATTATATGGCATATTAAAAGCCACAGCATTTGTCGTTCCTATAGGTGTATAGTCGCTTCCATTAAAGCCGAGTACAAACCCCAATACATCTTTGGCGATCTGACTATGATTTCCTGAGAGTCCATCCCCACCCATATCGTTTCCATCCAGGGCTGCTGCGTTAATCCCCTTTAACCAACCCTGCAATGTATAAGCATAATCTAATCCCTGTACTTTATGCTCACCCAGTTCCGTCCTTGCCAACTGCCCATGCAGATAATACCAATACGATGCGTCCTGCTGCCATATCATGTTATCACGGCTACTCAGGGCAGCTACTACCTTATTTTCAGCATCATATAAATAGCGATAAACAAACTGATCAGGTTGTCCTTTTTGATAAAACAGCTTATTTACTTTCCCTGCAATGAGGTCATAATCATAATCCATCCGTTTCAGACCTTGCCCTACCTTCGCTAATTCAAGCTGTCGCTGGTATTGCCATAGGGTTTTCACATTACCCATCAGATCATAGCTGTAATAGGTAGCGTTATCATCTTGCCCATCTCCATCTTCATCAACAGTAGCCGCTGTTACCCGCTTACGGGTATTCTCCTGCAATAGTCCAAGTCCTGGTAAAGGAAAATCATAAAATGTTTTCACTATTTGAGATCTGCTACCCTGCTGCATCCAGGAAGCAAGTGCCAGCGTATCCAGGGTATTAATACTGGTAATCGGACTACCACCTTTCTCTCCTGTTTCTATAAGCCGGCCAAGGGGATCATAAAGGGAATAACTATAACGATTGGCTTCTCCTCCGTTCAACGGTCTGAGTTGTTCCGCATTCTGGGATGCCACAGATCTACCCAACCGGTCATACCAGGATCTGAACACACCACCATCCGGACTGCTCTGACGCACAACGCCATCTAGTGTATTATAAGCATACGTCGTAGGCATATCATGTTTCACCAGCACCGGATTATGATTTCGTATCCAACTATATCCCGGTGCGCCTTCCAGTACAATATCCTGTTCAGTCACCCGGTCATGCAGCAGACTACCCATTCCTTCATTCATGGGCAGCCAGCTACGCAGACCTGCATCATTACGGGGGTTCAGACAGATGTTGTTGTAGTTCATCCAGGCTTCCGCATAATTTACGAAACGATCGTATATGCGTAACTGTTTAATATATCCCTGCCAGTACTGCCAGCTGCCTTTTACGAGGGCGGCTCCGAAGCGGAATTGTTTGGTACCTTGTTCAGTTAACGCACCACCAAGGTAAGCGTGCGTGGTATCATATTGTACAGGGATAGCCCTTCCATTGATCACTACAGAAAACGGTTTCAGCGGATTGCCGGTACCTGTTATCACAATATGTGACCAGGTGCCAGCCGGCAATAAGGTGGACAATGGTACTGCAGCCACACCTTCCACCTGTTCAAAGATGGGATAAGGCCACCAGAAAGGTATATGTCTGCCACTGCGGAACACCAGCTGGTTACCACGGGTAAAGCAGCTCACCCCTTTTTCTCCATTGAATGCAGGGATCGTATAGGTACTGTCGATGAAACGGGATGGTGCGCTGACTGCGATATTATCTGAGAAGATACCCTGATCATGCCCTGCTTCCCGGTTCACCCAGGTTTCTATGGAATACGGTTTATAGGCTCCTGTCATCCAGGTGGGGTAAGGAATGTAGGCCCCGTTGCCTTTAAAACTGAGTGTATCTACCGTCTGGTAACATTCTGCGATGTTATACGGACGGTCTCTGCGTACAGCATCCAGTTGATCTTCGGTCAGTAATTTAACACCTTTGGGCGGGATGGTTTTCACCAGATTGCCTGCCTGATCATAATAATATAAAGTGTAATGATATTCTACCAGGGTACCGGAAACTGTCATCTGCGGTTGTACAGACAAACACTTGGTCAGATAGATATCCTGGAAGTCCTTCAATACAGAATCCCGGTAAGTACTGTATGACAGCGAAGCATTGATCAACGCCATATCCATACGGGTACGCATACACGGTATGGTATCCGGTTGCAATACCGGTGAAAGCGGACGGTTGCAGAGCATGTAATCCGCATACACCAGGCCACTGCCACCATCTCCGAAGTTGATACCGGGGAGATTGCAGGAAGTATTATTGTTGCTGGTATAGTTTGCCACATCATCCACCACATCAATCACTGTTTCATGTGGCACCGACAAGTGGTTATAAAAGTTAGTGATGCTGGCATAGGATGACAGAGGATCTATCACCGGAATACCTTTAGGAGCACACCACTGCGATGCCTGCATACGGAAGTAGTACGCCAGTAAGCGCGCATTGGCCCGAACCGGGAATACGTATTTAAAATTTCCGAGATAGGTCTCCAGTGCACAACAATCCATTACACCGGGAACACAGGTAACAGTGGATGGAGAACCTGCACACACCGGAGGCACACTATCATGCGGAATATTCATCGGCAGGTTGCAGTTGGCGGCCATGGAAGCGTAATCTTCATAACGCAGCTGTTTGCTGAATACAATATTCATCCAGTCCCGCAGATATACTTTGAAACTATCAGCCATATGCGTGTTACCGTTGGGGTTAGCATAATAATCCGGCTGCAGCAGCGAGAATTGCTGATAAGCTTTGGTAAAAGCTTCGCAGGAGATATTGGTCACCGGTACCTCGCCCAACTTACCACTACATCTTCCGATAAACTCATAGTATTCACCATAGCTGAGATTAAAATTCAGCTTTTTGTTAAGGTAATTAGTTAGCAGCGTTTCGTAATTATTATCTGCCGTTGTCAATGCAGGATACAAGCGCTGGAACTCCATCACCTTGCCCTGTACCACTTCACAGGATGCACAGGTTTTACAAGTGAGGGCATAAGGTAATGGGAACGCCATCTGCGAAGGGGTAACACAATCGCCTGCCACACACTTACGTAAGAGGATGTCCAATTGTTCGGTGGTCATCACAAAGGAAGATCCGAATTTCTGTTGCAGCCAGCGCAGGAAACCTGCAGTAGAAACACCATAAGCTGTTTGTTTATACTGATCATAGAAAGCGGTGATCTTCTCACAGGTACAGCTGTCGCGGGACACATATTCCTGTGTAGCTGTTTCGTAGGTAGCCGGATAGTTGATCAGCAGCGCTGTGCAGGAGCTATTGATAGCTCCAGGTCCGAGGACTCTATTCATCACATCTTCAAAAGTGCGATCCACATTGGTACTATCAGGACTGATGGTGCTGGCACCGAAGATATGACTCATATCACAGCCTTTTTCACATACAGCGACCAGACCGGCTTGTAGTTGTTTGTATTTCGTAGAGTCGTTACCGATAACCAGCTGCTGACAGCCTTTCAGGGCCTGCATCCAGGAATCAGCCTGGGCCAGGCAATTCTTGTGGCAGTTTTCATAGAGGGCGGCATCATTGATTTGTTTGATGCTGTCGCTCATGCGTGCCAGCGACTGGGCTGACAATGATTGCATGAAGTCTTCCGTCTGGATATCTTCTGCAAACAGCCGGTGTTTATTAGCATACTTTGCGGTCAATGGATCATCCGGACAGGTTTTCACCCGGCCGTTGATAATATTTTCCTGTCCGTAGCTGTTGCCCAGGTTGGGATCATTTTTTACCAGTCCGCCACCGATATAACAGTTACGGCTATTGCGAACGGTGTCTATCGGACTATTACCTCTCGCGATCTCCATCTGCGGTGTTTTGAGCTGCAGATAAAAAGTGCGGTACAGTTCCCACTCCTGGTCTTCATCTCTGCCGGCAGCACAATTGGCCGGGCCTGCACAGTTATTAAATCCTTTTACGGTAGTATCTTTTGCACAGTACACGATATAGTTGATCACCTGTAATACGTTGCTTACAGGCAGCGAAGCATCATTACGGATATAACGGGAGAACTGCTGCAACTTGTTCTGCATGGTACTGTAGGAAGAAGCACCAGCCCCGCCTGCAGCGAAGAAAGCGTCTTTCTGAAGGAGGAGCAGCGGATTGCTGCCATCCCAGTAACCGGCATTTCTTGCATCCTGTCCTGTATGTATATCTTCCAGGGAAGCATCAAAACGACGGCTGACGGCTGTCAGTTCACACCAGCGGTAATAACCATATTCCGGATGAAAGAGGATCAATGCCTTGGCCCAGCTGGGTTTCCAGTTGCGGATAAATTCTGCTTCTGTAAGATCTTTGGGGGCTTTTAGCTCTCCGTTATCGTTGTATACGGAATCCAGCTTGTCATTATCATCTACAAAGGTGGTAATGTCTTTATACTTTGTCAGCACATTTAAATCTCTTTCTGTAAATATGGTAGTGCTGTTTTGTTGCAGGGCATTGTCATCATAGGTAGCATACTGACCACCAGGCGTAACATCAGCCACTATCTGCAGGTAAGCATCCGCACAGGGAGCCGGCATGCCAACGGTATTCTGCTGACATTTAAGCAACAGGGAATCATACATCCTGCCAGCCATCACGGTATCTGCAGACAATGGACGCAGGCCATTTTCCTGCATCAGATTGAGCAGGCGGGTAGTGAACAACGCCTTGCTACCGAGGGTAGCGGCGCAGGGAGTAGCCTCACCGAAACAGCCAAGCAGGTCCATGTTGGCGATGTAGTTGCGTTTAAAATCATCTTCCGTGAGAATACAGGTCAGCTGCTTCAGATAAGCGGAATCATAATATTCAGCAGCAGCCTTGCTGACACGCAGCTGGAAGCTCGTCTGATATTCGCCGATAGGCAGATCGGCATCAAAAGTGCCGCTAACCGGGCCCGGGCGGCGGTCGCAACTGGTTTCAATACCACTGAGGTTGGCTGCAATTTTCTCTTCATGTTTCACTGCTCCGCATTCATCTTTCACGGTAATCCACAAATCATAATAACCATCGCTGCAGAGATCCTGCATATTATTCTCACAAGGGCTGGTAATCACGGTTGCAGGGTCATAGGAATATTTGAAGTGATAAGTACCTGGCAACGGTATCAACAGGCTACTGTTGGAATTGATGGTAAAATCTGATGTACTGCGGGTAGTGTTATAACGGTCGGCCAGGTTTGCGGTGAAAGGAGCCTGCGCTTCAGCCTGTGAAGGTAGTGCATATAAATTGTCTGGCGCTTTTCCTGCCAGTGCTGAGGCAATAGTTTTACCAACTGAATTGACGTAGGTGACACTCACCTGTCCGTTCGCATCCACCACCATATTTTTCAGATAGTGAGAAGCATCCCCCGCCTCTGATCCGAAAAGGCGATCCAGCTCCAGCTGTGAAGGTTTACCATAAAAGTAACGTACTTCATGTCCCTTCCCGGGCTGCAGATCAGGCCCCACACTACCCTGCAATCTTATACGGCCGGTATTATCAGCCGTAAATTGTGTCACACTGAAAGGGTATCCTTGCGCATCGGGGATATATTTGGTGTGAATGGCGTTTGTATGTAGATTGTTGGGAGAATAATACCGGGATACACCAGTGGTATTACCCGCCGGTTGCGGTATTGGTATACAGGCTGTTGTGTCCGTACCCAGTTGTTGAAAGCTGTAGGGACTGGTACCATCACTGGCTGTATTCCAGTTTCTGAAAAAATGTAGGGAACTATCCATTTCAGGAGCAGGAAGAAATGCAGCCGTAGCACGGCCCATCACATCATATACCGGTGACTGAACGATAGTACGTTTGTTGGAATTATCCAGGGTAACCTGTTGCCTGTTGCGCAGTGTACCATCAAAATAGGTGATGATTTCCTTACGTTTTCCTTCTTCCGCGAAAGAAGCGCTGTACCGCCAGTTGAGCGATGGCTCATGCGATGCATCCAATCGTACTACCGTACTGGCTGTTCCTGACCCTCCGATGGCCTGATAACTCCAGGAGGTTTCCTGGCGTTCATTGTCCAATGGATTAATCCGCACGCCTCTTACCCTGTATAACAGGAACCCGCTCCCATAGGCCATATTCAGCATATGGGACGGAGCACTGGTAGTGATGCGGGTGCTGTTGCGCAATAACCAGCTTTCCAGTTCGGCTTGTGATACTGTAATGTTGCCGGCATTAATATTGGCAGGGCTGTTTAATGCTTTAATCCTGTCAGCTACATCACTATAATCATCATAAAAAGTATATTCCAGGTCATACATTTCTGCGCCGGCATAACTGTCTGCACCTGTGCCCCAGCTGATATTGAGCTGCTTGCCTAAGGTGGGGGCAGTGGTGAAGGCATGCTGAGCCACATCATTGTTGGCTGTACTGAAAAGGTAACTGCGGTTGATCTGTATTTCATTGCGTATCCGGAAAACAGCCGGCAGGTCATCTTCTCCACCGAGTTGAGGACTACTGATACTATTAATTTTGATGGTCACCTTATGTCCGCCGCTGAATTTAAACATGGCTGTTCCCTGGTAGGGCACGGCTTTGGCAGTATCATACTGCAGGTTTAGTTTCAATCCTGAATAGGTGCGGCTGCCACCATTCCTGTCTTCATAGGTGATATCGTAGTTCAGTTCACAGGTGAATGGTTTATCGTAATAATACAGGGATGTATCATGACGCAATTCAAAAGTGATGATATTATTGACCGAGATATCCCGCTCTATTTTCTGCCACTGCGTACTGTTGCCGTATTTATCATCTTTTACCTGACAGGTCTGTCCGGCTTTGATCTTCCCGGTCAGCACATTGAGATAATGTTCATCACCGGCGCGTGCAGCTGTACTGCACAGCAACAGCCAGCAAAGGGCTATAACCAGCCGGAGTATGTTTTTATATCCAAAGAGTACAGGGTACATAGGGTTAAGCTTATAATTGATTAATCAGTTGATAGGAAGCATAGGCAGTTTGAAGGGTTGCCTTTTTCCCGTTTACCAACACATATTTTTTTTCAGAGAATGTATCAGGGTTTGTTTTACCGGTAACATACTGGTAGTAATCCATCTGCATCTTCACCCGTTCAGGAGCACCTTTACCTTCACCCTGCTCCAGCTCCATGGTCATCTGTTTGATCAGGAATGACTGTGGATCATACACGAATTCATATTTCACCAGGCGGGGATCCGGCATACCCGTGATTTGCAGCACTTTCTGATTGCCTCTTGTGCTCAGGGCAAGGCTTACCTTGTCCTGCTGCAATCTTTCCAGGAGGGTGGCCAGATCGAATGCTGTAGCGGCTTGTGCTTGTTTGGTATGTGTACCTGCCAGCAGCATGGTTTTGTCGGCATGATCAATGGTGAGCCAGTATTGTTTGTTTCGTACCAGTTCCATCGTTCCGATACGGCAATGGTATTCCTGTTGCTGCAGGGCATAGGTTGCCTGTTGCCGGTCGGTAATCTCCTGAGGCCGGGCAGCCGGGAACATGCTGATAGTTGCCTTGAATGACAGGGGTTCGTGTCCGTCATACCGGGCAAAAAGCGCGCGTGCTTCCTTCCAGGCATCCGTTTGGGCATGCGCGGCAAAGGCCACTAACAGGCAACATAATATGAGGGCGCATCTTGTTTTCATTATACGCTGATTAACCGGTTAACTATTGGATTTTGTAGGCACTTCTGTTTTCCTTGATGGTTACGATACCTTTCTCCGTTTCTTTCTTCACTCTGATCAGAACACCGGCGTCATCGTATTCATAGAAGGTAGCGTAGTTGTTTTCATCCAGTTCTGCAGCCAGGAACATGTTATTGCTGTAATAGGCATAACACTTCATTTCACTGTCGAATGGTTGTATACGGATATCATCGAAGTAGGCAGTGCCACTTTTAGGACTTAGTCTGATAGAGATGTCTGTAGCGTTATCGGGTACCGTAAACACTACTTCCACTTTACGCCATCCCTCTACCTGCGGGCCGGCGGAAGAGGAAGACACCAACACGTTGCTGCCCGACAATACATCCAGCACGCCGGAAGCGGAGCTGTTCAGGGACTGGTCTTTTACCCAGACACTGGCCAGGTAACGTTTCCCTGGCTTAGGGGTAAACGGACGTAAAGCAGCATTAGGTTTCGTATAGGCTTCTCCATTAGTATTATAACTGAGGAAAGAAAGGTCGGTAAGTACATTTACATCCCGCTTGATAACGGCCGGTGCAGAGAGTTTCAGACTATAGCGGCCTGTGTGGGCTGCTTCTGTTACTGGTTTGATATTCTGGAGCAACAGTTTACGAAAATCGAAATGTCCTTCGATATTGCACGCATCCACGCCGGTAGTGCAGGTCTGGGAATAACTGTAATCCTCAAAACCATCGTAGCCTATATCTGTATTCAAGGCGTTGGAAGCCACTGCCACTGGTGTTGTTTGCAGGTAACCGAACAATGCCGCACTGGATCGGCCTAATGCGTCTTTTGACTCTAGCGCCTCTCCTTTATTGTTGTACTTCATGCTCTCACTAGCCATCACCCAGCTGGGATAGGCTTTGCTATCCACCTGTCTGAACATACCGTTACTGTATGTCCAGAATGGAATGAAAGAAGTGAAGATACCTGAACGGCGTATGTTGGTCACACCTTCGGCTGCATTTTCGGGCAGTTGGCGGCGACTATCGTGATAAGCGAATTGCTGCCATGGACGCCAATTACCCAGTATACCCGCCACATAAGGATTGACGGCTGTAGGCTGCCATGCAGGAATACGGTCCAGAAGCTTGATACAATGCACGCCGTCTCCCGCCGGGAAATAATCAACAGGACACCCACTGATAGCATCTCCTACCTGGAAATACTTGTCGCGCATGTCCCTGGTAGTAAAGATGATATTCAGGTCTTCATATTTCGAAGCTTTAAAAAGCTCACTGAGTGTATTGTTATAAATCTCTGCACCAAAACCAGCCGCAGAACCATAGTTCATTCCCTCCAGGAAAATAGTATGGGTACCAGCCGTTAGCCATACAGGATACACATGCCACCAGTAGAATGCAGCGCCTTCATCAGTCCCCAGCCTGTTTCCAACAGCAAAAGGATCCATATTCATCACGACTGTACCATCTACCGTAATCCTGATCGTATTATCGCCCCCCATACCAACATAATAATAGCTCGAAACAGGAACATTGAATGTTGTTTTGAAGCCGATCCATTTGTTATCTGGAATATTATTGTTACAGTCCCACACCGCACAGTAATTCATTCGCCCATCTCTGGCATTACCATCCTTATTCCGCCATAAAGCGCTATCCATCGGAATCAACGTATCCCGTCCCAATCCATTCAGCTGATAGCCGGCAAAATAAACACGCGTACCTCTGAATCCATAAGCAGAATTTCCTTTGGGACAAGCCTTAATACTATCCGGTTTGGACCGGGCAATTGTGTCATACTTTTCACAGTACATACCATCCTGGCTTTTAACATATCCAGCCGGACAGCCGCAGGGTTGTGTTTGTGTCACCTGCCACTGGTCTTTATAAGTAACCGCACTCACATTCAACACCTGGCTGAAAGCGGTTAAATCAATCCTTCCAGCCTTAATCGGGTTACGCAATGCCGTTACACCACCAATGGGCGTAGCAGCCAGATTTCGTTTTCCGGACCGGGTCACTTTCAATGTGGCGTTGTTAAATGTTTGTGTATTGCCGGCTGCATCTATTACGTACAGTGCATCACCACCCTCTGGCTGTGATATCCAGCCTTTCATATTATGTGCTCCGTCCATCACTTCATCACCGGGATTAAGAAGACCTGCAGGGATATTCTGCAGCTGTCGGGTAGCATTGGTATTTACACCGTTCAGTTCCAGCCCTATATTACGATAGGCTTGTCCCATGCCACTATAAGCCCAGTGTGCCGGATAAGTAAGGTTATATACCGGATCATCAAATTCATTGTAAGTCCTGGTCAACAACACTTCCCCCGTTTCACTGTCCCATGCCAGGTTTTCAGTAGATACAGAAGAGCCGTCTTTCATCACCCGCGTTTTTTCCATCAGACCGAATTTCTGGATCACCTTTACCGTGCTGGCAGATCTGAACTCACGTGTTTCGATATTAGGACCTATACCCGGATAGAAATAAGGGATCGGAAATATCCAGGCCATAAAAGCGCCACCACTGGCATGCACGCTGCCACCGATGTTATCCGTCCGTTGTTCACGCATATCCGTAAATACTTCTATTTCTTCTCCTATGCGTCCCTGTTTCAGCGAGCCATCGGGTTGTAACAACAAGGCCTCATTTTTCACCCGCTGCTGTGCTGCCAGCGGATTATCGGTTTTGAAAATATATTCAGCGGAAGATATTTTACCTCCGCCTCTGTTGTACACAGCCTCTCCTTTCATCTTTCCATGCATATCATTCAGCTCTACGGAATATCCCTGAGATACACCCACAGAGTTTTCCACTTTCACCTTAAAGATGTTGAGAATGGGAGAAGGACGGTAATCCTGCTGCTCCTTGTCCATTTTCTTCACTATTACCGGGAAGTCTTTGGCTGTATAAAACTCCGATACCGTATAGCCGCTCCTGTTATTGTAATTATCCGCGCCTACACTTCTCACTGTCACCTTACTATATCCTACATTGGCAGCCGGAAAATAGGCTTCACCAATAGGATCTTCCATGTAGTAATAATCATTCAGCCCCAGGAATCCGGGTTTGCTCTGATAAGGAAAAGGCTGACGGAAAGGATTCTCATCATTACCGATCATCGGCTCGTAAGCCGCCACACCACTGGAAATGGTCATAGGCTGCCCCTTTTCATCGTTGCCCGTTGTGGTATAACTGTAGTCCTGGCCATAAGAACCTTCCGGCATATTTTCACCAGACATGGCCTGCCAGTTGTCTGACATACGGATAGCCTTTACCCTGCTACCGCCACCCAGTTTGGTGAAGGACGGTGCATACAGACGCACCCATGATTTGTTTAAGTTGATTTTATTGGCGAAGGATTTACGTTCTGCCCTGCTGTCAAAATTCTCTACCAGCTCCTTCACATTACCCAGGGCCGCTACCAGCGCACGGATGATCTGTGTAGCATCACCATCCAGATCATCTGTATCAGAGCCTGGATAGGCGTACACCGGCAGATTCAGCCGGAGGTATTGCCAGGCTGTTTTACTAATAGGATTCACGCCTTCTACCTTGTCCAGCGTAACAGCCGCTGTATTGGCATCCACCAGCCTCACTTTTTTTATAGTACCATAACCGGGAATCATTTCTTCATGGCCTTTGCCATCCAGGTCTGTGAGACATTTGAAATACAACCGCTCCATTCCCTGGAAATAACGGTACATCAGTTCCTGTTGACTATTTACCGGCTTCGGAAGATTTACCAGCACTTCATTGGCCTGTATCATACCGGTAGACTGCCCTTTATTATCAAGACCAGCCACCATACACATCTGCATGGCACGCTTGTTTTGCACATAGGCGTAATCGTCCGATTCGTAGGTAACATTGATATGTCCGCCGGTAGGTAAGTCTACCCTGCTGATCTGCCACAGTGCAGCATTTTCGTCTGCTCTGGCTTTATCCTGTGTTGTATAGGGAAATTCATCGTTGCGTAAACCAGTGCTGTTTTCTGTGGTGCTTTTAAAAGTACCCCAGCGGTCAGCCTGTTTGTGCCCATAGTCTACCGCCACACCATTCACTTTGTCGTTATAAGTAAACACATAAGGCTGTAAAGCTCCTTTACGATTGGCACCGAAGGTAAAATACACTTTCTTCAGCGTCAGTTTTCCTTTGCGGGCATTGATGTCCACACCGTTCACCATCACTGCATTTCCGGTATTGTTGGGGATATTACCACAGAGTGAATAATCATATTCGAAATGCACTGTTTTAACAGGCACCGCTTTATCCTTTCTCTCCAGCAGATCGGCTTTGGTAAAAAGATCAATATGGTCCAGGTATTGCTGACGCACCGTTGTATTTTTTCCACCAGCACTGCTCAGTACACCCAAACCATCTTCTCTGTCTTTGAGATAAAACATGGCCACCATAGTCTTGGATTCTATGGAGTGCATATACCAGATCTCCTTCTGACCATAAGTATAGTTGGCTTTATCATCTTTAAGATCACTCAGCAGGTCTTCGTTGAAGTTGGCACTATCTTTTTCGTAAGGAGTGCGCCAGGCGAAGTTGTCAGCAATCTTCGTATAGTTAAACTTCACAGCGGTACCAGGATCATCGTCGGAGATACCGTTGCCGGTAAGGTCTGTATAATCCGGCGACAGAATGCCGGTCAACAGATAGGCATAAGCAAAGGGAGGCAAGGTTTGTTTATTACAGTAACGATCACGCCCGATGTCATTACCACCCGTATCATCTTTTCCACTCAGGTACTTTACGAGGCCTCTGGCCTTGTTTCCATTGGAAGGATCTACACTGAAAGAAGCTTCTGTTTGTGACTGATTATATACAGGGATGCCAAACACAGTCCGTAAGCCCTGGTCATCTGTAGTAGTGATTTCTCCGATATGATGTCCGGGTTTATTACGGGTATAGCGGGTAATTTTATTATCATCGCAACCAGCCACCACCAGCTGGTTTTTGGGGTAGCTGTTGAGGGTTTTGTCCAGTCCGTAGGTAGCCGCTTCCTGCATGTTCATCTGATTGAACACGTGGTTACGGGCTTCTCTTTTGTTTCTTTTCCAGGGCTGATTGAGATCCACGCCGGTACCGCTTCCGGTAACTACGCGGTTAAGCGCCCTTACATCCCGGCCCCTGCGGATATCCACCCTGAAAGGATCTTCGTTGTTTAAGGAAGCGTAATAATCTTCATCAACCGGCATCTGTTCACCGACCCGTTTAAAATAGGCAGGTTCCATCAGCGGATTTTTTTTGTCAGCAGCCGTAAATTGTCCTTTTGACAAGTAATCATTCTGGTCCTGCCATTTGCCGGCGGAAGTAGTCACTTTCTGGGCGTAGATATCCACACCGCCCTGGAAAATGTTGCCTGCACCTATTTCCACACCAAGTGAACCGGAGAAACTATTGTTAACACCGCGGTGATCGAAGAAAACGCCGGAGCCATTGCGGTACAGCTTATACTGATGACTACCTTTCTGGCTGGAAGCTGTGAACAGGTCGGGGGTACTTATCGGTATTGGCAGATAAGGTACGCCATCCTGATAGGGAATATCATTTTCGCGGTTAAAATCCATCAGCGCATAAGCCTCCTGCTGGCCGCGTTGTGCATTCAGCAGGCCATATGCTTTCAGCGATTGTATACGCTGGGCTACTGTTTGCCGCATATAATAACCACTCAGTGCACCTTTGATATGTATACCGAAAACAGCAGGTCCAAAGCTGGCACTGAAAGTATAAGACTGATTATTAAAAGGTGTATTGATAATAGGTGTATAACTCTGACGCGCAAACGATATGGAAGATGACTGGGAAGAACCACCACTGGACACTGTTTCCAGCTGTTTTTTAGATGCATCCTTTGGATCTGCCACTTCTTTATAGGTAGTACCGGTAACAGAACCAGTCAGTGTCAGTGCCTGCATACCACTGCGGGAGTTGTAGGATGTACCGATTGACAACCCGGAGGTCACCTCTTTCAGATCTTTGGAACGATTGCTGATAGCCAGATTGACAGATGGTTTAATACTCGCACCCGTCTGTGAATTGGAGCTAATTCCCAGTGACAACGATGCTGATCCCGTGGAAGTACCGCCACCAGTACCAGTAGCAGGAGCACTGGTATTTCCAGCACCTGTTCCGGTGGTACCGGTACCAGAAGCCATCTCTGTCAGTTTGATACCAACATTGGCCCCTACTTCTGCTCCCCAGCCCCTGTAGGAGTTTTTGAACAAGCCGATGTTCACACTGAGTTTTAACAGTTTCCCCAGCCCCCAGAACTCCGGATATATTTCGAGGTTACCACCACCCGTCACATCATCCTTTACATTAAACTCCTTGGTCACCACATCACCATTAAAATCATCGGGTAAACCACGCATCTGGCGGTTCATCACACCAGGGCTTAAAGACCAGCCCAGTCCTACCCAACCAGCTTCTTCATCCATACCGGCACCACCGCGATAGGAGAGATTCACCGGATAGCCGTCCACATCCAGCAGCGGAAGGTTGTAGCTGAAGTCACCGGAAAAAAGGTCCACCATATCAGAAGTACCTGCCGGCGAAAACCCTTTCATCTCCGGCTGTGCAGGCCCCGAGGTAAGCGCCCAGGCAACAGTGGGCGTAGCCAGCTGTATCAGAAAAACAAACAATAAAAACAGGGCAATAGGCTTTCTGAACTTAACAAAGCGGTTCATGAAAAATAATTTTTTAGTATAGGGTAACATCAAAATTTCGTTGACTGAAGCTAAACGCATGCTGACTATATTTCAACAGCAGATCATGTTTCACAGCACCACGCCGGTAAAATACCAGCATGTATTCTGTTGAACTGGCCTTCCCATTGGCAATAGGCTGACAAAGACCACATACCAGCGTATCTTTCCCACTCTGCAGGGTAAACTGATTAGCCATGTCATAGGTAACGTTTTCGGGTATACGTTTTCCATTCATTTCAAACCGGAAATAATAACAGCTGTCAAGTTGACGGCGGAGACTGTCGCAGTTGACGGTTCCATTGCCGCAACCAGCCAGCAGCAGCTGATAGTCTATCGGAAACAGCTGTGCCGTATATACCGTGTCCTGCTCCTGTTGCTGCTGCACCAGTCCATGCGCAGGATCACTGATATACCGTACAAATTTCTCCGGGCTTCGGAAATGCCCGGGCTTACAGGACAGATACAGGATACTACAACACAGCAACAGGTAAAACAATCGTTTAGTCAGCATAGGTAAATTTTAAGACCAGTTCCGTACTTCCTACATTATGTATTTTCAACAGGTAGTGATGGCCCTCGATAAAAGATGAATTACTTTCCAGACGCAGGTCTATCAGGTTTACACCCGTCTGCATATGTGCTTTCGGCAGTTTCTTAATCGGTGTCAAAGGATCTGACAGATCGATGATGCTATAGTCCAGCTTACCGCCTTTATAAGGATTGTTGAAAGAGAAATGCAGCACCTTTTTAGCCAGGTAGTAGCTGCCTTCCAGTACCGGCTTGGCTTCGCGGTAGCTGTCCTTCTCCTGTACAGCAGTATCACACTTCACCGTAAAACGCCATATCTCCGAGCGGGTGATCACCAGGTCTCTGCTATGTACAAATACCTGCCAGGCGTATGACTGTCCCTGTACCAGATCAGGCACCTGCGGCGGATAGGTGATAAACTGCTGACGCAGGTCTGCAATATTGATCAGTGGCTTGTTCTGGGCCAGTGCTGTGGCGGCGTCCTGTTTGTCGGCAATAGGCGCTACAACAATACGGTAACGGGTATCCGGAGTTACCGGTACCGGTGGCTGCCAGCTGAAGGAAGGCCTGGTATTACATATTTCATCTCCGTTATAGGGATCAATCAGCAGCAAGGGCGTAGCCGGCAGTATGGTCTGATGATAACAGTTTTCATGAATTTCAGGGTCCGGTTTAAATCCTTTTTCGAGGTACTGAAAACAGTATTCAAATTCTCCTTCGGGGAAACGGCCTGTCTGGCTCAGCATCGGTACAGCGGTACTTTCACCAAACCGGAGCGTGCTATTGCTGAGCATATTTCTTTGTAAGCGGTTGGCACCCTGTCTCAGCGGGAATTCTTCCAGATACACATTCACCACGGTACGGCCCATACCATCTTTTACCAGGATACGGAAAGAACCCATCAGGTCTCTGGGGCCGGCATTCACTACCTGCGCCATCGTCAGGCCTTCCAGGGTCTGGCCGTGCAAGGCAGGTTCAAAACTGATGTTTACCTGTGCCCTCACCGCACCCACCGTACAGAGTATGCCTATCAGGGAAGCCAGAATCTTTTTCATAGTAGGGATTTAGAAGTTATACTTGATGCTCCAGTCTACACGTACCAGGTCATCATAATAGGTTTCATATTGTTTGATATTAAAGCGACAGTCTACAAACAAACTCGTGGCAAGGTGGCTGTTCAGGTTTGCTGAAAGACTTTGCCGGAAGCCGGCCTGCTCATAAAAACGTTGCATATTGCTGTAGTTCAGACCAGACGTGGCACTGATCTTCTTGCCCAGCATATAGGTAATCCCGACATCTGTATTCAGTAGACTGTTCAGGTAGGCAGGGCCACCAGGATTCTGCGAATAGGTATAGGTGACATTACCGTACAACAACTGCTGCCCTATCGTTACCGACTGCATGGAGGTAATGGTAGCTGCTTTCAGATTAGCAGTACTGTCACCGGCCCATAGATAACGGCTACGGTTATACGTAAGGCTCATGGTGTTGCGGTAAAAAGTATTCCGCAGCCGTTTCTGGAAAGAAAATTCTCCGGTGATACGGTCTGTGATATTATTATTGCGGCGGTAAGCGGGTGTTATATGCACTCCTCTTACAGGCTGGTAGCGGAACGACAACTGCTGGCTGTTTGTCAGCCGGATCCTCGTTTCCAGCAGGTAGTTATTATTACGCCAGCGGCTCGATGGCATGGTAGAGTAGGCATACTCCCGCCAGTTGCCACGGGCATTGATCACCAGCTTATTTTTCATAAATGATTTACGGAGAGACAAGGCTCCTTCTGTAGTACCACCAGGCATAAAAGCGGCGCCGGGATTATAATACGCAGAGGCAACCTTCGACACATTGGCTTCCACATTCAATGCCTGCTTGGTGAATTCTCCGCTGTAACTGGCTATCACAGCCACACTTTGACCAAAGTTTTTCATATCGGCCAAACCAGCCAGGGCAGAACGTTTATTACCTACCGTGTCATTACCATACAAAGCATCTGTGAGCACCGCAGAAGATTTGGATAATTCCAGCGACACCACTGACGTTTCATTGATCCGGAAACGATTGCTCAAACCCATGACCATACTGGATTTGGACGGCATATCAAAAGTACCTTCCGGATGCGGCACCTTCGATTGACGGAAATTAAAGATGGACAGATGTATATGATCTTCCTTTAAGGCACCACGCCCTACTCTTATACCACTGGCTATATGATCGTTGGGGCGCATCATGGAGAAGTAGGGCCGGTCGTACACAGCAGGTATGTCCCGCTCTTTGCCTACCAGCAGAAACAGGTATTTGTTCTCTTTAAAAAACTCCATGCTGACACCATTGGTGAGATAAGCATTGAGCGACAAAGGGCTGAGGGTGATAGTATGTTGTCCCATATTCATACTATTGACATACAGGAATACTTTTTCAAGTCCACTGAGCGGCAAACGGTCTGCTGCCAGCTGTTGCAGGCTGGACGGGTCATTCAGCATCCGGCTGAGTTGTTGTGCTCTGGCTGATTCTTCACTGTTCAAACGATTCTCCAGATCTACGAGATTCATCTGTTTTTGTAACGCCTGATATTTTTTATAATAGGAAAGCAACTTATAAAACATGGCTATTTCCTTTTTAAGCCCCGGAATCATGGCGGTATCACGGGCATCCAGCGTTCCGGAAGAAAGGTTTGTTTCCAGCTGTTTCAGGTAACGTTGTTTCTCCGCTATTTTGTTACTGTAATCGTTTCCTATGATAGACTGAAACACGCCACCCACGTTGCGGGTAGAAAAATCACGGATAGTATCCAGTCCCGGCAAGCGTTGCTGGAAGCCAGTCATAAAGTCCTGTTTCATGGAATCCAGTGTACGCGACACTGTTTTTTCTGCAGTCTGCCTGGCCAGCTGTAACAGCTTATCTTTCGGTATCTCCTTATCTATCTTTATTTTCCCGGCCAGTTGTTTACGGTAATTGTCCAGAAAAGCATCCTTATCGAAAGTCACCTGAAAATTGTTTGTATAACTGATGGAAGGATAACTATAATTCTGATGCAGAAACCTTACAGCCAATGGTATTTTGGCTACCTGTATACTACCTTCCAGTATCAGGCGGTTGAGCATATAATAACCGGTGCCCCAGTAGGTACGGTCTACCTGTGTTTCCTGGGTCACTGCCAGCTTATGGCTGGCCAGTATTTCCTTCATAGAAGGCTTTTCTATAGAAGGCAAACTAACGGCTTGTTTTATTCGTTGTTTCGCACCTGACAAAGGAGATCTGACTGCATTCGACAAAGCCGAAATACTGCGTTTACCCGTCTCCGTTATAACACCGGATGCCGTACGGATAACAGAGTCTTTCACCGATGCAACAGCAGGGATAGAATCCTGTGACAGCAAGGGGAAAGCGGGCAATTGGCCGACCTGGCCAGCAGCATTTATGCTTTCCACACACAACAGACAGTTAACAATAATCAAAGCGAAAACACGAAACCTGCAAGCTCTTTGGTATAGGGTTGAGCTGGTTAACATTTATTAGGGTTCTGTTACACTAAAGATAAACCGCAGTGTTATAAATCAAAAAATAATTACGCCCGGTTTCATACTAAAAAACATAAACGCCTTATTATGAAAATATTGTGTCCTGATCTTTTTTGATCATGAAAACAATAATCGCATCTACTGAGAAACCGGGATAACAACAATCGGCCAAAATCCTCTATGCTGCTACATTTTCGCAGTATAAAAAGATAACACTGCTTAAATCAGATAAAGCTAAAACTGACAAAATAAAAGCAGTGGTATTTCTTAATATTAAAAGTAAATATTGTTGCTATGCCTTCTTCCCCTCAAACCTTCCGTCAATATATACTGAAGGAAGCTGATAACCAGCGGTATCTTAAAATAGCGGCTGCAGGGCTTATCCTGCAGCTGGTCATTTTTAAAATACTGTATCCTTTTGGTGACTATTTCTCTGATTCCTATAGCTATCTCTTTGCAGCCATTACTAAGATGAAGGTAAACCTGTGGCCTATTGGTTATACCTATTTCCTGCGGTTGTTTCATCACATCAGTCATTCCGATACAGCACTGGTGGCATTCCAGTATCTGCTGGTACAGTGCTCTGCCCTTTACCTGTTTTTTACGGCAGGTTATCTTTTCCAAATGAGCGAACAGACCAGGAAGGTGGTATTTTATGTACTGGTTTTTAATCCGCTGATCCTGTATATCTGTAACTATATTTCCAGCGACGGATTGTTTCTCGCGCTGAGCCTGATCTGGTTTACACAACTGCTCTGGCTGATATACCGGCCCACATTATGGCTGATACTGGCACATACGGCGATCATCGCTATCGCATTTACAGTGCGCTACAATGCGATGTATTATCCTTTAATAACAGCTTTGGCGTTGCTGTTGTCCAGCCAGAAAATATATTATAAAATACTGGGCATCATACTGCCGCTGGTATTGATTTATTCCTTTATCAATTTTACCAGTGAAGAATCCAGGAAGATTACCGGCACACGCCAGTTTTCTGTTTTTGGCGGATGGCAGATGGCCAACAATGCCCTGTATATGTTCCCGTATCTGAAGGAATTCCCTGAACCTCCTGCCAACTGTAAAGCATTCCATCAGGACGTAGTGTATTTCTTCACACGTGTAGCCGCCCATGCAAAGCCCGTCTCTCCTATCGATGGAGCCGTTTACCTCAAACATCCCAATGCACCGCTGAAACACTATATGGAAAAACAATATGGTCCCAAAACTGACAGTACTGGCGGCATACAGTCCTGGGGCTCTGTATCACCCATATATGCAGCATACGGAAGTTATATGATCCGGCAGCATCCTTTTTATTTTGCCCGCTACTTCCTGCTTCCCAATACGTTTAACTATTTTATCCCCCCACTCGAAAAGTTAACAGAATACAATCTGGGGACCGAGGATGCAGCACCGGTGGCGATCTACTGGTTTGATTATTCTTCCAAAAAACTATCTGCTGTTTCGCTCAACGGGCAAAAGGGGCTTTTGTTTTTCTTCCCCATCCTCTTCGGTTTGCTCAACCTGGTATTTATATGGATCATTATCCGGTGGTTACTGTCCAGGGCACATAAAGAAGCAAACATGTCCAGTAAAAAGGCGCTCTGGCTGGTGCTGGCCACTTTACTGGTAAATGCAGGATTCAGCATTCTGGCTTCACCTATTGTTTTCCGCTATCAGGTATTTGCGATGATCATCTGCCTGGTATTCATTGGGGTATTGTTTGATAAACTTAAACAGGAGCTACAGCTCACATGAATTAACATTGCCAAATAGAAAGGATATTGGATATTTGACGCCGTTAACAACAAACAACTTGTCATGAGGTATCCTATCCTGTTTATTACTCTTGTATTTATATTGTCCAGCCATGTTTACGGCCAGGCTACCTGGTCTGTTGAAAAAGCCAATGCCTGGTATCAGCAGCAGGGATGGCTCAGAGGGGCCAATTTTATCCCTTCTACCGCGGTCAACCAGCTGGAAATGTGGCAGGAAGCCACCTTCGATCCGCAGACCATTGACAGGGAGCTGGGTTATGCACAGGCCACCGGTTTTAACATCATGCGTGTTTATCTGCATCACGTAGCGTGGCAGCAAGACAGAGCAGGTTTCAAAAAAAGAATACAGCAATACCTCGACCTGGCACAAAAGCATCAGATCAAAACCATGTTCGTTTTTTTTGATGACTGCTGGAGAGATACATACCAGGCAGGCCCTCAGCCACAGCCCATTCCCAGCGTGCATAACAGCGGATGGCTGAAAGATCCCGGCGGCCTGATTGACCGCGATAGTACCCTCATGGATACACTGAGTATATATGTCAGGGATATCATCCGGACTTTTAAAGATGATGACCGGGTAGTGATCTGGGATTTGTATAATGAACCCGGGCATTTTAAACATGGCGCCAAAAGCTGGCCCCTGCTGAAAAATGTGGTGGCCTGGGCCAGAGCAGAAGCGCCACAGCAGCCTATTACCATCGGCATCTGGAACAAGGAATTCACAGACTTCAACCAATACCAGCTGGAGAACTCAGACATTATCACTTTTCATAATTACCGGGACAGTGCCTCCATGCGGGAAGCCATCGATACACTCCTGACTTACAACAGGCCGCTGATCTGCTCTGAATATATGAAACGGCCCAACAACAGCACTTTCGCCACTCATCTCCCCATGATGAAAGCAGCCAACGTAGGAGCCATCAACTGGGGGCTGGTAGCCGGCAAAAGCCAGACCAACTACCCCCAGGGAAATAAAGGTGGAGAACCCGAGCCTGCAATCTGGTACCATGATATCTTCCGGACAGACGGCACCCCGTTTGACAAGGGGGAAACAGACTTCATCCGGAAGATCACCAACCGTTGATTTTATCAACGGGAATACAAAGGGCTGCGTTTTAATACATACGTTAAGGTAGGTTTGTAAGAGTCTACAGTATCCCAGAGCGACCTTCGGTTCTGGTTGTAGAGTACTGTTCCTTTATCGTTATACACTTTAAGGTTCAGCGTAGTCAGGTATTCCCTGGTTTGGGTAAGATAGCCGCTGCTGGAACCTGAAGTGCTTTTCGTCGTTCCGTTCTGCCTGTCCGTTTCCTTACTTTGATTATTATAGGAAGAAGCACCGGAAAGGGTTTCAGCAGTTTTACTCATCGTTATCATTCCATCGATAGTATATTCTACTCCCAGTATAGCACAGATCTCATCCATGGTATAATTCATCATAGTGGCTCTGGTAATACCCGCCTTATTGAGTAATACAATAGTTTTTCTGGGGTCCTGGATGGTGTATACGCCACCATGTTTGCTCAGTAAAGCATAACATTCATTCTGTACCTGCATACTCACTTCTTCCGAAACGGGAATTTCTTCTTTGATAAAGGTAAAGGGCAGTATGGCTACTTTATTATGGGAGTCGGCAGCAGTGGCTGAAGGAATGTTGGTCTTCCGGATAGTATCTACTTTGTTTTGAGACAGTACAGGCCATGATAATAACACAGCGGCGATTAAACTTAATAAGCGGTTCATAAAGTAGTGTTGTTTAGATATTATTTAGAATAACCATTAGCACAAAGTATTCCAAACCGCAGCAACTTTCCATGTCATTTTTGGCGAATAGCCCACCGTTAATAATGCTTATATTTGTTATACAACAAGAATCGATAGTCCCTGTAATTATTCCCTCAGCATTCACAACCCAAAAACCATAATTGTATGCAATCACAAAAACTGTCCCTCGACAAAAAACTCTTCCTGCAAAAACAAACCGTTGCCGTAATGACCAGTACCAATACAGACGTAGTACAGGCACCTCAGGCTGTTAGTGCCCCTTTTCACACTGCGCTCTCCACAGCTTCCCCTTTGCGTTGCTACCCTTGCTGCCAACAGGGAGTTACCATAGCAGGCTGTTACAACTGATCTGTTTTTTTCCACTGAAGCAGTATGGCAGGCCATGTCCTGCCATACTTATTTAAGCCCGAACGTATGACAACCCACTCCGTGCTCGCCCGTATTTACAACGATAATCTACGGATGCTGGAAACAAAAGCCTATGACCCCTACTATGCCGAAAGTTTATTGAAAGGTCCCTGGGGTGCACTGTTTTATCTGTTTTATTACGAACGATATATTGACAACCGTGAACAACATGCCGTAAAATGGCTGGAAACACTATACAGTGCATTGCAACCGCAGCCAGTGGCTGACTACTCCTACTGTAGCGGCACTACCGGCGTGTTCTGGTTATTACATCATCTTCACCATCATAAGTTTATTGATATAGACATTGAATGGCTGGCATCTGACTTTATCACCAGTGCTATTCGCGAGAGTGATCAACACCTCTCTCAGCACAACTTTGACCTGCTGCATGGAAGTGCCGGCATCTGTCATTACCTGCTGGCCTATCATCAGCAGGAAGCTGTTCGTGCACACCTGGAAAAATTTGCAAACACACTCCTTGCCGTGAGCAGAATGACGGATAAAGGCCGCAGCCTGCCGGTTTTTGTAATGTTTGAAACACCGGTGGAGACCGGGGTAGATACTTTCAGCCTGGCACATGGCACCTGCAGTTTGTTGATCCTGCTGGGAAAGATGTATCAGGCAGGTATTGCCTCCGCCACCTGCAAACAGCTGATAGAAGAATGTATCCGCTTTATGTGGAGCCACCAGAACGAGCGCCGGCCGGAAGTACCGCATGCCCTCTTCCCCGGTATCCTGGACGGACAACAGCCGTTTAGCCGGCTGGCCTGGTGTTATGGTGATTTTAATGTGGCGCTGGCCTTATGGCACTGTGGTCATTACCTACAGGAAGATGCATGGAAACAGCAGGCGCTGGACGTGATGCGTTTTACCCTTAACAGAAATACCGATGCCACTGCCGGCATTGTAGATGCCTGCCTCTGTCATGGCTCCGCAGGCGTCGCCGCCTTTTACCGTAAGTTCTGGTATGCAACTCAGGATCCTGCTTTTTACACGGCAGCAGAACATTGGCACCACAATACGCTGGAGAAAGTGCTTTTCTCCGAAGAGCCGCATATTCATGGTATCCGTGGCTGGGAAGGAATAGACAAACAGTGGGAATACTGCTGGGACCTGCTGGATGGCAGCAGTGGCATAGGCCTCTCCCTGTTGTCACATATCCACCCCGGGCCACTGCCCTGGGATGAAGCGCTGTTGCTGTCCTGATTGACAGGCCGAAAAATCCCCGTTAAATGCTATTTTTTCAAGGGTTAAATTAGCAGAAGTTTACATTTTTGAAGAAATTAGCACATCTTGCAACCTTACCCACCGTTTTTACCTTGGAACTGACAAAGACAAAAGAACAACCAACTGAGCAGAAGCTCAAAAGAGGACTACAAAACAGACATATTCAGCTGATTGCCCTGGGTGGTGCTATTGGTACCGGCCTGTTTCTGGGCATTGGCTCCGCAGCTGTACTGGCAGGACCTTCTGTTATATTAGGTTATGCTATGGCTGGTGTGATTGCTTTCTTTATCATGCGCCAACTGGGCGAGATGGTAGTAGAAGAACCTGTGTCCGGCAGTTTCAGCCACTTTGCCTATAAATACTGGGGCACCTTCGCCGGCTTTGCCTCCGGCTGGAATTACTGGATATTGTATATCCTGGTAAGCATGTCTGAGTTAACAGCCATTGGTGTATATGTACATTTCTGGTGGCCCGAAATTCCGCTATGGACGACCAGCCTGTTCTTTTTTATTGCTATCAATGCGCTGAACCTCAGCTCTGTAAAGGTTTACGGAGAAGCGGAATTCTGGTTCTCTATCGTTAAGGTGGCGGCCATCATCTCCATGATCATATTCGGTGTTTATCTGCTGGTAAGCGGCAGCGGTGGCCCTCAGGCCAGCGTGCAAAACCTCTGGAACGACGGTGGTTTCTTCCCTAAAGGCCTGCTGGATAAAGATGCGCAAGGCAACTTCCAGGGCCTGTTTGCAGCCATTGCCATGATCATGTTCTCCTTCGGTGGGCTGGAACTGATCGGCATTACCGCTGCAGAAGCAGACAAACCGGAAAAGACCATTCCCAAGGCTACCAACCAGGTAATATACCGCATCCTGATCTTTTACGTGGGTGCCCTCATCATCCTCTTCTCTCTGTCTCCCTGGAAAAACATTACTACAGACAGCAGTCCTTTTGTGATGGTATTTGAAAGCCTGAAAGGCTTCCAGTTCAGCCTTTTCGGCAAAACCATCTATTTCACCAGCCTGATCGCCAATGTGCTCAACCTGATCGTGCTCACCGCTGCACTATCAGTATACAACAGCTGCGTGTACAGCAACAGCCGCATGTTATACGGTCTTGCTGAACAGGGCAACGCACCCGCCTTTTTATCACAGCTCAATAAAAATCATGTGCCTGTAAAGGCTATCCTGGTATCCGGATTGTTTGCAGCTATCTGCATCGTGATCAATAAATTGATACCTGAAAAAGCGCTGGAAGTGCTGATGTCGCTGGTTGTTTCTACCCTGATCATCAATTGGCTGATGATCAGTGTGGTGCATCTTAAATTCAAAAAGCATAAAAAAGCGGAGCAGGTAAAAACAAAATTCCCTTCTTTTATCTATCCTCTTTCCAACTATATCTGCCTCATATTCCTGATAGGCATCCTGGTGCTGATGTGGATGACAGGCATGAAACTCCCGGTAGAGCTGATACCCTGCTGGGTCATCTTCCTGTATCTCTGTTATCTGGTGGTAAAAAAACAAAAAGCAGCCAGCGCTTAAGCCTGACTGCTCCTTCATAAAAACCTTATCAGGCGTAATGTGAATGCTCCTGATAAGGTTTTTTAGTTTAAACTATTCCACACTAAAAACGGTCACCAGCGCAGCATGATCCGAGGGATACCGGACGGGATGCGTAGTAATGGTGAATGATTTTACCGGGCGCAGTTTCCCCTTATAATAAATATAATCAATGCGATCTTTAAAAGCCTGTGGGAACTGAGGGCTCCAGGTGATGCCTCTGTCTTTCAGCGGGTCGGGATGGATCTTTCTGTAGCTGTCGGTGAAACCGGCTTCGAGCATGAGCCGGCTTTGCGGGAAAGGGACCACATAACCATGATTGAGAGATCGGGTACTTTCCACCCAGTCCAGATGGGAACCACTGTTAAGATCTCCGCAGAAAATGACGGGCACTGTTTCAGCATTATTGATATATGGCCTGATCACCTTCAGCGTGGCGCTCAGCTGGGCAGCATTGTGTTTCTCCATGCCCGCCAGCAGTGTGTCTATGTTAAGGGGTTGGTTTTTCTCCAGCATATCCCAGTAATCGAATGGGTAACTAAGCCAGTTGGTGATAAAAGCGATTTTTTGCTGTTGATTTAAACGGATATAGGCGCCACCGTTATAGAAAGGCCTTTCACCATCCAGGGTTTCCGCGATGGGGAAACGGCTCATGATACTGAGGTTGCTGCTACGCAGATAAAAGTAGTAGCCCAGTGCATCCGCGATTTTTTCTCCTGAGCCATACGTTTCCTGCATGGAGACAATATCTGCGCCCGACTGGCGGATGATATCCGTTATCCGTTGTGGTCCTGTGCCTTTACCGGTTTCATTGCCACCATGCCAGATATTGTAGTTCATAACCGTGAGCTGTTTTCCCGGTTGTAATGTCATCTCCGGCTGCGGAGTGAAATAACGGGCATAGGAACTACGGACCTGTTGTGGAGAAAGCACCGTTTTGTATATCACCAGTTCGTCCAGTTCGCCGTTAAAGGTGTTCCACTCACCGATATCACCGCTGGGGAGGCCGCCGGCATAAAGCGGGCCAGGGGAATTGGCCGCAGGGATGCCCGGTATGTGATAAATCGCCATTTGCCGGCCATCCAGATAAAGGGCGGCTTCCTGTTTGGCGGCATCAAAGCTATAGGTCAACTGATGCCATCTGCCATCACGGATACTTTGCCGCTGTGGCGTGGGATAGTAGGTGTAGCCCGTATTGCCGTTCCTGATCTCCCAATACCAGGCGCCGTTGGCCTGCACGCCTATTTTCCAGCCGGGCTGTTTAGGATCATCAGGAGGGGTCGTGGAAAGCAGGACATAATTTTCGTTGTCTGCCGCGGCTTTGGCCCAACACTGCACGGTATAGGCGCCTTCGTACTGTTTTAATACTGCCGGCAGCATTACCGGCTTTCGTACCGCCACACTGCTGCTGAGGTTAAGCGCCGTACCATTTACACCTGGGCATGTCTGCCATGCGGTGTCCTGATTGAAAGGCTGCTGATAGGCAGGTGTTTGCCCGGAAAGGGTTAGCGCCGCAAGAGAAACTGCGGCGGTCAATAAAACTTTTTTCATTGTTCACGCTGTTATTTATTGATTTTCCTGTGGTTTGGTTATATCCACCCATTTTACCAACCCCGTCATTTCTTCCATTTCGGCGATGATCATTTTAATGGTTTCATCATTTAGATATCTTCCAAAATACAAAAAGAGATAGAATACCTATAGTCACTGTAATGGGAAAGACGATGGATACAGTACAAAGAACGTATCCAAGTTAAATACAAACCAATAACACATGAAATTAATATATATATGCGGCTTTTTATCCCTAACCTAAAACATTTACCTAAGCTTACACCAACGCCCTTTTAGCTACTTTTTTCCTTTTCTTAAAAAGGCCGGTACTGATACCCCATAACAGGAACCCGGATACAACCGTAATCAGTCCCAGTATAGAAAAAGCGCGCAGCAGGATGTTACCGAAATTATCCCTTCCCTGGTAATCCATCGTATGGAGCATCCACAGGAAGTCGAAGGCCCTCCATTTGTTATTGCGGAATTTCTGCACGGTACCCAGGTCAGTGGCTACGTATACAGTGGTGGCGGAGGGATGTTCAAAAGTGACAGCATATGCCGGCAGAGGGCTTTCCCTGTATTCATGGTGACCATGGGTGGATGTCAGGTATTCCACGGATTTAACAGCAGGTGTTCCATTGAACCGGCTACTGGCCACAGCAATGGCTTCTTCCCGGCTTAGTGCCGGCCGGAGCTGCCCGGTGGTGGCATCCGCCAGGTAGGTAGTGTAGGCGGCCCTGTTGGTATGTCCTTCATGTTCATGCTCCATGTGCCGGCTCTTCACCTGATACACCGGTTTTCCCAGGATCTGTATCAGTTGCACAGCAGCAAAGGAGTCGGCCTGGTGGGCCTTCCGAATGTTGTCCAGCGCCACGGAAGGGGATACCAGCTGCAGGTTGCCCGAGAGAAGCGGTTCTGCTTTTTTCTGGAAATCACCATGTACGTCGTCCATATTGCTCCAGCTGAAATATAGTCCGCCAATGGTCCAGAACAGGAATTGTATACCCAGCAACAGCCCCAGGTAACGGTGTGACTTCCGGATGTAATAGTGTTTGCTTTTCGCCATAAAATACAGGTTGATAAAAATAGTCAGCATAAGCTCCGGCAGCCGCCGGGCCTCATTCGCATGGCGCCAAAAGTTAACAGCAATTTGAAAAAATCGTTATATAATTTACAGGAAATCCTTACATAATTTTCAGATTTACCTGGAGCTGAAGATCTTTTAAACAAACCATGTTAATCCTTGTTTTTATTTCAGTTTTTATCACCCCACAACTTCTTTTTATGAAGATCAGATTCATTATTCCCCTAGCCTTACTATTCCTGACACAGGTATTTTTTTGCTCTCACGTGGATGCCTGTACCGGAATTTTTCTGAAAGCCGGAGACGGTGCCTTTGTATGTGCCCGCACTATGGAATATTCTGTTGACCTGGAATCACAGGTCATTATCTTCCCCCGCAACTACCCCTTTAATGCAGTAAGCCCCGACGGCGGCAATAAAGGGCTGTCCTGGAAAACAAAATACGCCATGGTAGGCATCAATGCCCTCGGTAAAGATGCCCTTGCCGAAGGCATGAACGAAAAAGGGCTGTCAGTAGGATTGTTCTATCTGGCAGGTTATGCCGGTTATATGGATGTTCCGGCAAAAAAAATAGCTAAGTCCATCAGCGCTACCGACGTATCTGCCTGGCTGTTATCCAACTTTACAACCGTGGATGAAGTGAAAAAAGCGGTGGACAGCGGTATCCTGATCAACAAAGGCATACCCTTATATATCAACGGGGGTATTCCTTTCCCCTTACATTACAAGGTACATGATGCCCAGGGTAAGTCGCTGGTGATCGAATGTGTAGGAGGCAAGCTCTACACCTATAATAACCCGTTGGGTGTACTGACCAATTCCCCCACCTTTGACTGGCATATGACCAATCTGCGTAACTACGTAAATCTGAAGCCTACCAACGCTTCGCTTGTAAAGATGACCGGAGAGTCTGTCCAGGGCAGCAACGGCAGCGGAATGCTGGGGCTTCCGGGTGACTTTACCGCCTCTTCCCGTTTTATCCGTGCAGTAGCCTATACACAAAGCATGGAGCCTAGCCTCAACGCTTACGAGGCCGTTACACAGGCCTTTCATATTCTCAATTCCTTTGATATTCCCAAAGGAGTGATCAGAAATGCTGCCTACCCCAGGAATAATGAATATACACTATGGACCAGTGCAAGTGACCTGAAAAACAAACGGTTTTATTTTCATACGTTCTACAATAGAACTCCGCATGTAATAGATCTGATGAAATACTTGAACACTAATAAAGTACTGACTTTTTCTATGGACGCTCCTGAAGAACTCGTACAGAACTGAAAGATCTCCTCTTTTCCATACGCTCCTGCAATCTTTTTTTAAAGTAGATTGCAGGAGCGATTTTTTTGGACCGGACCCAACCGACTTTTTGACCAACATTACCGACTTATTAACCTTTGATAACAAGGCAGATCGGCAGAACTTCGCATCGTCCGGAGAAACAGCAACCCGATTAACGTATGGCACACAGGAAAGAGCACAGAGCGATTATCAAACAGGCTGAATTCATGCGCAGCAATGGATTCAATGATGTGCCAGGCATTGGGCTCTATGTAACCACTGATGTGAACATGGCTGACTACAACAAAATAGAATTTAATTTCAGGTCAGACTTCACCAGTATCCTGCTGATCCAACAAGGGACAATGAAGGGTTCACTGGACCGGGAATTATACACCCTGGAGCCCAACGATCTGTTGCTGATTCCTCCTCATACCATGAAAAAGTCTATTAGCACGGGAGAAGGATGTATAGGCTCGGGCCTTAACTTCACACTCGACTTCCTCGTGGAAATAGGTTTACCGGCCAACAAGATGGAGCTGTATGATTATTTCACTTCCAAATATTCCCCTCACTGGAAACTTTCCGCTACCGATGCCAACATCCTGCGGACACATTTCCGGCACCTGGCGGCCCGTATGGAAGAACTAAAACAACAACTACCCTTTGCCAGAGAAAAGCTGCAGCATACCTTTCTGCTGTTCATGTACGAATTGGCAGCACTGAGTACCCGGTACACACAGCTGAAAAACCCGAATGTTTCCAGAAAAGAAAGCCTGGTGATCAGTTTCACCAATCTGGTACAGGTGCAGTTCAGGCATCAGCGCAATTTAAAGCAGTATGCAGAGCAACTGTTTGTAACTGCCAAATACCTGACAGAAACCGTTAAAGAAATCACTGGAAAAAATGCCGGCGAAATCATCGACGACTATGTAGTGCTGGAAGCCAAATTGTTGCTCGACAATCCGAAACTAAGTATTGCCGAGATAGCAGAAACCCTGCACTTCAGTGACCAGTCTTTCTTCGGTAAGTTTTTCAAACGCCATACCGGCTATTCGCCGCGAGCCTTCAGGACGCTGGGGCACTGATCGTTTTCCCTTGAAAATTTCTTGTTACTAACAGTGTAACAGTTGTAGGTTTTAAAACAGGCCTGAGCATTCTTGCTCCGGCCTAATTTTCGTATAGTCATTTCCGTAGTAATACAATAACAAACCGACTTTCTGACCAGGTTACCCGATTTATCAACCTTTTCCTGCGGTCCTACTGCCAGTAATTTTGTCACGGAAAATCCTCGTATTCAATCATAGTAATAAAATCAGTTTATGTCGATGACGTACAAAACAGTTTCATTCTTAATCATGGCAGCAATGCTGGCAGGTTGCGGCAACAAGGCAGTACAGCAGGAGCAGCAGGCACCGGTTAAAGTGAGCGTATTTAAAGTCAGTACCAGTGATATACCCCGGGAATTCAGCTACTCCGGCACTATAGAGCCGGACAATACCGCTGATATTGGCTTTGCAGTGCCTGGTGTGGTGAACAGCATTCTGGTGGAAGAAGGCCAGACCGTAAAACAGGGACAGCTGCTGGCAGCTATCGATGCTACCGAATACAGTAATGCCCTTGCAATCGCCACTGCGGGCCTGGAGCAGGCAGAAGATATGTACAACCGGCTAAACGATCTTTATCAGAAAGGTAGTCTGCCTGCCAAAGACTATATCGATATCCGGACCAAAGTCGCACAAGCCAAGGCCAACAAACAGATCAGCGCCAAACATATTTCCGACAGCAGGCTCTACTCCCCTATCTCCGGCATCATCGCTGCCAGAAAGATAGAAAGAGGCAGTGCCGCAGCTCCCGGCGTACCTGCTTTCACCATCGTAAAAACAGACATGGTATACGCCAAAGCAGCCATACCGGAAAGTGAAGTCGGTTCCTTCAAACAGGGCACGATCGCTAAAGTATACATCCCTACGCTGCAGGACAGCGTGAGTGGTAAAATCACCATCATCAACCCGCAGGCCGATGCTGTATCAAGGACCTATAATATCAAAATAAAAATCCCCAACAGCAACGGCAGCCTGTTGCCCGGCATGCTGGCCAACATCAGCATCAACACAGGGAAAAGCCTGAGCAGCCTTACCGTACCCGCTACTGCCGTGGTAAGGGATGCAGATGATATCACTTATGTGTTTATCGCCGGCACACAACACAAAGCCATCCGCAAACGCATCACTGTAGGAGCCCTTACCGGCAAAAATGAAGTAGTGGTAACAACAGGGTTGCAGGGCGGCGAACAGGTGATCACCACCGGCCTTTCCAATCTCAAAGACGGCGCCTCCATCAACCTGTAACAACAATTAATCAGTGTGACAATCCGGAAGAATGAAAAAGAGAAAAATCAGCTTCATAGAAGCAGCCATGCAGTACAAACAGGTGACCATTGTAGTAGTGGTGCTGTTACTCCTGCTGGGGCTGTATTCCCTCCTGAACATGCCCAGGTCGGAAAACCCGAAGATAGACATGCCGGTGGCCATGGTATATGCTTTTTACCCCGGCGCCGATGAAATACAAATGGAGAAACAGGTGACCAACAAAATAGAACAGTACCTGTTTTCCTTCGAAGAAGTGAATAAAGAGAAAACCAAATCCCAGACAAAAGACGGGCAGGTTTTCATTACAGTAGAATTACATACCTCCGTTAAAGACCGGAAAAAATTCTGGAGCACCCTGCAACACGGCCTCAACAGCGCCGCACCGCAGATACTGCCACAAGGTGTGATAGGTCCTGTGGTGAACAGCAACTTCGGAGATGTAACCGCACAGATCATCACCGTATCCTCTGCACAACGCAGTTATGGCGAGATAGAAAAATACCTGGATAAAATAGAAGACGGGCTCAAAACCATTCCGGAAGTATCCAAAATAAACCGGTCCGGTGGCCAGAAGCAACAACTATACGTAACAATCGATGATCAGAAGATGCAGCAGTATGGTTTTGACCTGTCTACTATTATCCGTACCCTGCAGGTCCAGAATATCACGGGTTATTCCGGTGAGATGACCATCAGCTCCAACACCTTCCCGGTATTTACCAACAGCCGGTATAAAACAGCGGAAGACCTGGGCGCACAGATCATCTATACCACCCCGCAGGGAACCGTGGTGAGACTACGCGATGTAGCGCGTATAGAACGCCGGTATGAGGAACCATCTTCGTTTATCCGTATAGGTGATGACAAGGTGATGATGCTGGCTATTGAGATGCAGCCCGGTAACAACATCGTACAATTCGGTCATCTTGTGGAAAACAGGCTGGAAGCGCTCCGGCATGATTTCCCCGAAGACATCAAAATCAAGACCATCGTTAACCAGCCGGAAGTAGTAGATGAAAGTATCCGACACTTTATGAAAGAGTTTGGACTGGCCATCGCTTCGGTGATCATTGTGGTGATGTTGTTGCTCCCCTTCCGGGTAGCCGCCGTGTCTTCGCTGGCAGCGCCCATCTCCATCCTGATCACCTTCGGACTGATCAACATCATGGGTATAGAACTGCATCAGGTAACGCTGGCTGCGCTGATCATTGTGCTGGGCATGGTAGTAGACAATGCGATCGTGGTGGTGGACAACTACATCGAAAAACTGGATGAGGGCATCACCCCGTGGACAGCAGCCTGGCAGGCCGCCAAACAGCTTTCCCTGCCTATCTTCACGGCTACGCTGGCCATCATTTTCGCCTTTGCACCGCTGGCCATCTTTATGAATGGTATATCCAAAGATTTCATCGCGGCCCTGCCGGTAACCATCGCCGTAGCGCTGATTACCTCTATGGCAGTAGCATTGCTGCTCACACCCTACACATGTTATGTGTTCATCAAAAAAGGTCTCAAACATAAAGTCAGCACAACTAAAAAACGTAAAAGCCTGCTGGACCTCCTGCAGGACACCTTCAACAAAGGCGTGGAGCTGGCCTTCCGTTATCCCCGTACTACTGTGGGCATCGCGGCAGGTGCAGTAGTGCTGGCCATAGTACTGGCTGGTAAAGTGAAACAGGAATTTTTCCCGCTGAGCGAAAGCAAACAATTTAATGCAGAAATATGGATGGCCAATGGCACATCCCTCGAAGAAACAGAACGGGTGGTGAAGCTGGTGGAAATGGAGTTGCAGAAAGATAAACGTGTGACAGGTATTGCCAGTTTTGTGGGTTCCAGCTCCCCCCGTTTTAATGTTACCTACGCACCGGAGATGCCCAGAAGGAACTTCGCTCAGGTATTTATCACCACCTCCGGCAGCGATGCTACCAACGAACTGGTAAAAGAGTACCTGCCTAAGTTCGAAGGTTTTGTGCCCAACGGTTATGTACGGCTGCGTCAGCTGAGTATGCAGGAAGGCTCTCCGCTGGCCGTCCGGGTGATCGGCGAAAACCTCAGCGATCAGAAAAAAGTGGCAGAGCAGGTAAAAGAGATCCTCCGCAACACAGCAGGCACCAACTGGGTAAGGTCCGACTATGAAGACGATTACCTGGGCATCAATCTGCAGGTGAAAGAAGACGCCGCTGCCAGGCTGGGTGTTCCTAACCAGCTGATCACCCAAACGATCGGGGCCGGCCTTAAAGGCTTTGCCGTATCCCAGATATGGGAAGGCGACAAACCAGTGGACATCTTCCTGCGTATGGAAGCCAATAACCGCAAGGATTTTAATGACCTGAGTAATCTTCACCTCAACAGCATATACGGCGGTAAAGTGCCTTTAAAAGAAGTAGCAGCGCTGACACCTTCCTGGCATACCGGCGTGATCGCCCACCGTAATGGTATCCGCACCCTTACGGTATTATCTGAAGCACAGAAAGGTATCATGGCTTCCGAGATATTAAAAAAGGCGCAGCCGCAGATTGAAAAGCTGCAGCTTCCCGCCGGTATCAGCATACAGTATGGTGGTGATGCCGAATCGTCCGGAGAGAATGCTCCGGGCATGGGCAAGGCGCTGGGCACCAGTCTTGTTCTGATATTGCTCACGCTGTTGTTCCAGTTCAAGACTTTTGGTAAAACACTGATCATCCTGGCCACTTTCCCGCTTAGTCTGCTGGGCGCTTTCCTGGGCCTGTATATCACCGGCAACCCGATGGGTATGACCGCTTTCATGGGCATCATCAGTCTGATTGGTATTGTGGTACGTAATGGTATTATCCTGGTAGACTATGCAGATGAGCTGGTAAGAGACCATAACTATACGATAAAAGCCGCTGCGCTGGGTGCAGCCAAACGCCGTATGCGGCCTATCTTCCTGACATCGGCCGCAGCTGCTATCGGTGTGGTGCCGATGATCATCGGTAAGTCGCCGCTGTGGGCACCACTGGGCAGCGTACTGGCATCGGGGCTGATTGTATCCATGATACTCACCCTTTTTGTAGTACCGGTGCTCTATTATCTGTTTGTACGTCCTGCTCCGGAACCCGCGATAGCTGCCGATGCCGACGCAGAGATCATGTACAAACCGGCCCATTGATTTATCAGATCCGCAGGTGGCACTGGTTGCCACCTGCCCATAAAAAGACAACCATGAATTTCAGATTAATATTCACCCTGGCAGCTGCATTGGCCGCTCATCATACTTTTGCACAGACACCTGTGCTGACGGTGGAAGACTGCCAGCGGATGGCCATAGAACAAAATAAAAAAATCAGGGCCGCACAGTACCAGATAGATGCAGCCAATGCAGCTGTTAAATCCGCTGCAGCCAATGCCTATCCGGCCATCGACGGTTCTGTGATGGGCGCCTACCTGGGCAAACCCATTGGTGGCGCGCTGAACGGTGCCATCCCTGAATACTTCGGCAGTGCAATCGTTTCCGTTACCCAACCGATTTATGCCGGCGGTAAAATACAGCTGGGCAAAGCTGCCGCCGCCAAAGGTGTCAATATCCAGCAGGAACAGAAAGCACTGACCACCGCGGAAGTATTGCTGAACGTCAACAAAGCATACTGGCAGGTAGTACAGGTAAAAGAAAAAATTATCCTGGCAAAAAAATATCAGGAGATGCTGCAAGGACTGCAGCAGGAACTTAAAAACGCCTACGACGCAGGCCTGATCTATAAAAACGATCTGCTGCGGGTAGAAGTGAACCTCAACGACGCCTCCCTGAGGCTTACTCAGGCCAACGACGGCCTCGTGATGGCCAAGCTGGCCCTGGCACAGGTGACAGGCATGCCCGGCCAGACAGATTTTAATATAGCCGACTCCGTTAGTGGCAACTTCAACGAAGTGGCTGCACAGGAACTGACAGCTGCTGCGGAAAACAGGCCGGAAATCCGCTTGCTGCATCAGGTGCTGGAAGTAGAGCAATTGCAGAAAAAAATGCTGAAGGCTGATTTCCTGCCCACTATCGGTGTCAGCGCAGCTGGTCTGGCCACCGGCGGTAAAGGCGTCAATATCAGCAATGGCAAAGACTTCATGGGTTCCTGGTACGGACTGGCCAGCATCAATGTACCCATCTTCGACTGGGGCAAAAAAGCCAATAAGGTAAAGGAACAGTCCTTTAAAATAGCTGCCCGTCAGCAGGAACTGGAAAACACCAAAGAGCTGGTGGGCCTCGAAGTACAACAGGCATACCTGGCCCTTAACCAGTCCGTCAAAAAAATCCAGACCTCCCGGCTGTCACTGGAACAGGCCACCGAGAATCTCAAACTCGCCAACGACCGCCTCAAAGCAGGGACTATCACCGGTAAGGACGTACTGGAAGCACAAACCATATGGCAACAGGCCTATAGCAGTATCATAGACAGCAAAGTTGAATATAAGATCAATGAAGCGGCATATCAGAAAGCGATCGGAGCATTGAAATAATCCCTTAAAACAATTGTTGTATGAAAGAAGAATGGCACCAGCTCGTTCATGGCGGCATCATCCTCTTCACCCACAAAGGTATCAGGGCTACCAGCGTAGACGAGATCACCCGGTTCTGCCAGCTGCCTACCCAAAGCTTTTACGAACATTTCGACAGTAAAGAAAAACTGATTTGCCATATCATCACGGAATGGCTGGAAAAAACAGAGAGGTACCTCTCTTTCAACAGGCACCTGTCTTCCAATGCCATCACGGAGATCAGTAACTTTTTCAGGGCCGCGGAAAAAATGGTGGAAATCATACAGCCCGTCTTTTTTATCGATATCCGCAATCATTACAGCAGCACCTGGGAAAAGCTGGAACAGTTCAGGGAAGAAACACTCTCCGCTTTCATCCGGCTGAATGTCTGCAGAGGATTGAAAGAAGGACTGTACCGCCGCAACCTCGACCGGTCGCTGATGGAAAAAATTTACTTCACACCGATGCAAATCGTTACAGAACATAGGCATATAGAGAGGAGTCTTGTCAACAGGATCTACCATGAGATGAAC
This sequence comes from Chitinophaga sp. HK235, assembly GCF_018255755.1. Classification (NCBI taxonomy): domain Bacteria; kingdom Pseudomonadati; phylum Bacteroidota; class Chitinophagia; order Chitinophagales; family Chitinophagaceae; genus Chitinophaga; species Chitinophaga sp. HK235. Next base: position 3,212,515 of record NZ_CP073766.1, read on the forward strand.
ACCATTTTCCTGCATGGACTGGTGAATCTCAGAGGGATGAAACTGATCTATGAAAAAGACGCACATTAATAAAAATGATATTCTCCAATGCTCAAAGTGGATGTTTAAAACTCATATAGAAAACTATTTTTTCAAATCGCTGCAAACATTGTCCTATAATTGGTTGCAGCGATTTGAATTTATTTTACTTTTAGATCGCAGACCGATTTTCTGTGTAAAAAACCTTTATCTTTAGTTGTCATCAGAAATCGGTACACTTCATGAGTATTGCTTTATATTCTCATCATATAACCCCACGTGAAATACAACAAATCCTCTCTTTGGGATACGAACTGAAAGGAGAAATAACCAATGCTCCCGAAGATTTTATCAACAAGTATTTCCGGAATTTCGACCTTTTAAAACTGTTAGACGATATCAATGAGACATTACTATCTGTTAGTATTGACAAATTGTTTAAGTGCATTTTTTTAAATCCACCTCACCCTCCGGAAATAAAAATTGACATTCAATCTGAGCATTGTGAAAATGAGACATCCGGGTTGGCATTATCAAGAACATTTACCTGGGATGATAATGAGCTGATAGTTAAACATGATGCATTTATTCTTCCAACAGGCGCCAGGAACAAGGGGATTGCCAAAAAGATTTTCCAATCCTTCCTTCAGCAATATTTGAATATGGGAGTCAGGAAAATACATGTCTTTGCTTGTTTAGAGGATGGTGGATATGTCTGGGCCAAATTCCAGTTTAATGCTCTGTACAAGCAGGAGATGACTTTTATTTTAAACAATTCACGAAAAAAACTAACGCAAAAACAGTACGAAGCAATCGAAAAAATATACAATAATTACTATATAAAACACCCTGAGGGAAAATCATTTCCTATCTTCAAATGGGCAGAATTGTCTTTTATGGAAAATATTCTGAGAAGCAGTCAATGGCATGGTGCAATAGATTTGTCCAATAGGGAGGAATCAATTAACTTTATAACATATGTTTGCGGATAAATCGATATTTAATGAGGCTGCCTATATTGGAGAAGAGCTTATGAAAGACAGGTATTTCTCTGATATCGACAGAAAGTGTTACACCGTTATAAAAACGGTTCAGGATGGCGATTTCTATCTTGAAGAAGCTATGGATCTATATGGAGTTTCACAGACTGATATTGAAAATTATGTTAGCAAGCGTATTCTCAAGGAGTTAGATTCTTTTTTCGCCACCTGTTCCGCTAAATCGAAAACAATCGCCATATTGGATATTATATCCGAAATGTATAAGAACTACTTCAATCCTATTGATAAGGATGCCACAGAAGTTTTTATGCACTTTGAAAAGTTATCCAACAATATCCAGAATGATAAGATCAGAGTCTAACCCCCATTTCCTCCCCATATTATTTTATTCCTCACTCCCCTTTACATCTTCAAATATTCACTATCTTGGCCCCCGATTTGGAGACCAGGCCTTGTGATTTATTCCCTTGTCAGTGATGTTATTTGACAGCCATTGAACAAAAACCGCAAAAATTAGTATTATCCATAGCAAACAGCACTAACAGGAATGCGTAGAGCCATTTATCTGATCATTTGTACGATGGGCATCCCCTTTATGTCAAGGGCCCAGACTACTCTAACCTTGCCAGGGGCACTTCATGCCGCCAGAACCAACAACCCTTTTCTTAAGCCTGCCAGTCTGAATACTGCTATCGCCCAGAGCGATGTCATTACTGCGGGATTAAGACCCAATCCGGTGTTGAACAATCAGACCCTTCAGCTGATGAACTCGCGGAACTTTGCTCCCAACACCCGGTATTACGATAAAGAAAACCGGCAAACCTGGTGGCAGCTGACCAAACAGTTTCAACTGTCGGGCCAGCGGAGACTGAAACAACAGTTCGCAGCCGGCAATGTAACCGTCGCCGAAAAAACCTTCGCCGACGTGGAAAGGAACATCCTTACCGAAACAGGCAACAAATGGCTGGATGTATGGTTTAATAAAGTCAACCTGCAACTGATCCGCGAAGCGAGAGTAAACATTGACAGCCTGGTAAAAACCCAGGAAATACGCCTGAGAAACCAGGTGATCAGCAGCAGTGAACTGGCACGTACCCAGCTATTGCTGCAACAGTACCAGCTACAATACAACAACGCAGCCCAGAACTATCGTAATGAACTGCAAAACCTGCAACTGCTCACCGGACAAACCGACAGCATCGCCATCGACGAACAGGACCCCGTTATATCCATGGAGATGACGCAGGAGCTGGACAGCCTCGTAAACCTTTCGCTGGTGCAGCGCCCCGATGTACAACAGGCACAGGCCACCATCAGCGCCGCCAAAAGCAACATCTCCCTGCAAAAAGCCCTGGCCCAACCAACGCCGGAGCTGGGATTCATCTACAACCCGCAGAACACCGTTCCCTATTTCGGCGTCTTCGCTACCATCGATCTGCCGGTATTCAGCCGCAACCAGGGCGAAATCCGGAAATCCAAAATAGTACTGCAACAGTCCGAACAGTCACTGTCCGCCCTGCAAAAACAGGTAAGCACCGAAGTACAAGCCACCTGGCATACTTATCAGGTCAATAGAGAAACAGTAGACAAATACAAAAGCATCCTGCCCCAGGCAGAAACTATTCTGCAATCTGTAAAGTACGCCTATACGAAAGGCGGTACTACCATCATAGATTTCCTGGAAGCACAACGGACCTGGTTCGAAACCCAGAAAATGTATTACGACGCATTGTACAACTATCGCAAAAGCTACCTGCAACTTTTACAGGTAACCGGATTGATTAATCAACTATAATTTATCAGATGACAAAAACTGCCTTGGGCTTATCAATAGCAAGCATTGCATGGTTGGCCATGTCTTGCGGAGCACATCAGGAAAAGAAAACAGCTGCCGCCCCCAGCAAAACCGTTGTGGAAGACAGCGGACGAACTATCAAACTTCCTCCCGACAGCCTTACCCTTCACTTCTTCAAAACCATGGAGGCCACCCAGAGCGACCTTAACGCAGAACTGATGGCTCCGGCACGTGTAGCCGCTACCGTGGTAAAGTCAAACGGAAACGCCTCCCAGAATATCGTGCTGTTCGACAATCCGGACCTCACCGCCAGTTACACGGAGCTGTTGCAACATATCATCAACATCCGCGAAAAAGGTAATATCATCCGCCAGAAAAAAGCTATCGCCGCCCAGAAACAAATAGAACTGGACCGCTTTAAAGATCTCGCGGAACACGGCGCCGGCACCGGCAAAGATGTGTCTGATGCCAAAACAGACCTCATCTCCGCCCAGACTGAAATGGCTATCGCGGAAACAGACCTCGCCAACGAAAAAACTTCCATCATAGAACATGAATCCAAACTCAAACTGGCCGGCTTCGACCCACAGTCGCTCGTAACAGCCAAACCAGACAAAACATGGATCATCTGTGAAATGCCCGAAAACCAGATCACCAAAGTAAAAGAAGGCAGCAACTGTAAACTGCAGCTCAACTCCTACCCTGGCGAAACCTTTTCCGGCGTGATCGAAAAAATCGGCGAAGTAGTAGACAACATCACCCGTATGGTGAAATTGAGAATCACCGTATCTGACATACAACACAAACTGCGCCCCGGTATGTTTGCCACCGTAAAATTCGGTGTCAGCGAAGGCAATACCCTGTCGGTGCCCCGCGCTTCCATCATTACCGTTCAGGGCAAAAACTATGTTTTTGTACGTAAAGATGATCGCACCTTCGAACGCAGGGAAGTGCTCACCGGTATACAGGTAAACGACCGCATGGTGGTATTCGGCGGCATTAAAGCAGGCGACCAGGTGGTAACCGACGGCGCCATGCAACTGAAAGGAATTTCATTCGGATATTAAAAATCATAGTTATGCTACAGGCACAGATTTTTATTGATAAAGATGATTTGCTCGGTACCAGGCCACTATATGATTTTATCATGCAGTTCCTGATCAACAACAATGTCAAAGGCGCCACGGCATACCGCGGCTTCATGGGCTTTGGCAGTAACCAGCTGATGAAACGCCCCGATGAAATCTTTTCCTTTGATGAACCTCCTATGATGATCACCTTTATAGATGAAGAAGAAAAAGTGCGGGAGGTACTGACACTGCTAAGGGCTTCCTATAAAGGCGGATTTATTATTACACACCCCGTAGAGCAATTTAAAGCATGATCCGCAACCTACTAGTATTTTCCTTACGTAACCGTTGGGCGGTCATTATCAGCGCAGTGGTATTATCAGTAATCGGTTACTGGTGTTTTACCCAGCTGAAAATTGAAGCCTATCCTGATATTGCCGATACCAACGTTATTATTGTGGCCCCGTTTGACGGACGTGCTGCGGAAGAAGTGGAACAACAGGTGACCATTCCTATCGAACGCGCCCTCAACAACGTGCCCCGCGTGCTGGACAGAAGAAGCCGTACCATCTTCGGACTCTCTGTGGTACAGCTGACCTTCCAGGATGGCACTGACGACTATTTTGCCCGTCAGCAGGTGATCGAACGTCTTTCTTCCATCACACTGCCGGCAGGCGTAACACCGGAACTGGCGCCACTCACCACCGCCGTGGGCGAGATCTACCGCTATGTGGTGGAAGCCCCTCCCAGCTATACGCCCATGCAGCTGAGAGACCTGCAGGACTGGGTGATAAGGCCCGCCATCCTTCAGGTGCCCGGTATCGCCGATGTAACCAACTTCGGCGGACCACTCAAACAATTTCATATCCTCACCGCTCCGGATAAACTGCGTAAATACAACCTCACACTGCAGGATGTGATAGACGCCGTTCAGAAGAACAACCTGAATACCGGCGGCAACGTGATAGACCGCGGTGGACAAGGCTTTGCCGTGAGAGGCCTTGGTGCGGTAAAATCAGAAAAGGACCTGCGCAACATTGTACTCACAGCCGTGAATGGTGTGCCGGTATATGTGAAAGATGTAGCCACCGTAGAAACAGCTCCCCCGCCGCCTTCCGGCGTACTGGGTTATGCTGTGCCCGATGAAGGCATCGACAAGATAGGTTCTCCTGAAGGTATCATCCTGCTGCGCCGCGGCGAAAACCCCAGTATCGCCCTGAAAGCACTGAAGGAGAAGCTGGCACTACTCAGCGACACAGAACTGCCTGAAGGCGTGAAACTCCGCGTACTATACGACCGTAGCTTCCTGATCGACCACTCTCTGGAAACGGTAGCACATACACTCTTTATGGGTGTTAGTATTGTGGTAATCGTACTCGTGTTTTTCCTGGGCAGTATACGCTCTGCACTCGTGGTGACTGCCACCATTCCCTTTTCCCTGCTGTTTGCCTTTATCCTGATGCGGCTGACCGGCATTCCGGCCAACCTGTTATCACTCGGTGCGATCGACTTCGGTATCATCGTGGATGGCGCCTGCGTAATGGCTGAACACCTGATCCGGCGCTATCGCAACGCTACACCACAGGAGAAGGAAAACGGCATTGTAGGAATCACCCTCATTTCGGCACAGGAAGTAGGCCGTGAGATTTTCTTCTCCGTTACCATCATCATCCTGGCCTATACGCCTATCCTGATGATGACAAGGGTAGAAGGTAAACTCTTCTCACCTATGGCCCTTACACTGTCTTTTGCAGTAATAGGTGCCATGATCTGCGCACTGACACTGATACCCGTGCTTATCTCCTTTGCCTATAAAAAGGCGCTGTCCACCGACAAGCCAATGAAAGCGCACCGTAATGTGGTACTGGATTTTCTCGAAAAAACATATGACCACTCGCTCAATTTCTTCCTGCGCTTTCATAAACAGACCGTATTGATTGCTGGTGTAGCCATCGTACTGCTGATCGGCCTGGGCGGCAAGCTGGGGTCAGAATTCCTGCCCGAACTGGACGAAGGCTCCATATTCATGCGCGCCTTTATGCCGGCCGGTGTTACCATCCAGGAAAACGCCAAGATCGCTCCTATTATCCGGAAAGTGATCGCTTCGTATCCTCCGGTGAAATATGTGATCACACAAACCGGACGCAATGATGATGGTACGGATCCTTTCCCTGCCAACCGTACAGAGATACTGGTAGGATTAAAAGATTACAAACTATGGAGTGATACCATCACCAAAAAAGAACTGGTAAAACGGATACAGGCGGACCTGGAGAAAAATATTCCGGGCACCTCTTTTAACTCCGGACAGCCCATTATCGACCAGGTGATGGAAATTGTGACTGGTAGTGCTGCTGACCTGGCCATCTCCGTGGTAGGCGACGATCTGAGCCTGATGCGTCCTAAAGCAGACAGCATCGCGGCCATTGTAAAAGCCACAGAGGGCTCTGCTTCCGTAAATATTGAACAGGAAGGTACACAGGCCCAGCTGGCCATCAACATCAACCGCGAAAATGCGGCCCGCTTCGGTATCAATGTAAGTGATATACAAAGCATGATCGAATCTGCCATCGGCGGAAAACCGATCGGTACATTATACGATGGCACCAAACGCTACGATATCATCGTCCGTTATCTGCCACAGGAAAGAAACACCGTTGAAGCCATCCGTAACCTGCAGGTACCTGCCGCCACCGGCGCGCTGATCCCTATGGACCAGCTGGCAGATATTCAGTTTATCGATGGTCAGACCAACATCTACCGGCTCGATGGTAAAAGGATGGTGACCGTACGTACCAACGTTCGCGGTCGCGACCAGGGCTCTTTCGTAAAAGAGCTACAGGAAAAAATCGGCCAGCGGGTACAGGTGCCCAAAGGCTACGATATCATTTACGGTGGTCAATACGAAAACCTGGAAAGAGCCGGCAAACAGCTGTCACTCACCATTCCGCTCACTATCGTGATTGTGTTTGTGTTCCTGTTTATGCTGTTTAAAAGCATGAAACATACTTTCGTAACCATGAGTTGTATACTGGTAGCACTCGCCGGCGGTATCATCGCTTTGTTTTTAAGAGGTTACCACTTCAACGTATCTGCTGGTGTAGGCTTCGTGTCCATCTTCGGTATTTCGGTGATGGCCGGTGTATTGCTGGTGTCTGCACTGAACCGGGAGATGTACAAGTCGCCGCTCACGCTGCGCGCCTCTGTACAGAAGGTGGCGGTAGATCAGTTTAAAGCCATCATGATGATGCTCATGGTAGCTATCATTGGTCTGGTACCTGCTGCCATCAGCACCGGTATCGGCTCCGATGTGCAAAGGCCGCTGGCCACGGTGATCATCGGTGGGCTCACCTTCACCCTACTCTTCACCCCGATAGTAATACCACCCTTGTATTACTGGGTGGAAAAGAAAAAGAATCCACATCATCATTAACATACAAAGCGCCTCAAAAAAATTGAGGCGCTTTGTGTATTTTGCCTTACCAAAAACAACAATAGCCAATGAGCGGATATATTTACATTTACGGCGTAAATCAGGAACAGTTTTTAGCCAGTACATCTGATAAGTTTGCTGCTATAAAAGAGAAGTATCAGGGCCAGACCATGCATTTAACTATCGGAGAGTTAAAGGAAATTTATTATGCGGAGACGTCTAAAATGGGAAAGGTGGAGGCGGCCAAAAGCGGACTGACATCTTTTTTCTTTGGGGAATACCAGTATCTTGGAGAAATGGCTTATTATTTCCTATGCGGATTTGACTGGAAAAACGGCAACCTTATGAATGAATTTGATTTCCATACAGGGGGAGCTTACATCTTTACTAAAGATCAGTTACAGGGTATTGCAGAATGGTATATGGCATTGTCTGCTACTGCTAACCAGGAAAAAGGTGTGGACGTTCAATATCAAAAGCCAGCCTTGTATATTATAAATGAGTATTATCATGGGAAGAAAGGATACGATTCCTATCCCGCTGGTCCTGTGTTTTTTTACAGGAATATGAAAGGTGTACTGGGGGACCTGAGAGATGATGTACGCAATTCCAGTTTTGATTATTTTTTCTTCACCTCTTCTCCCAAATAAAATTTCATATTATATACCAAATGGTATAATTTTGTTCTTATCAATTATCACCGGATATGAGCAAAGCAGAAAAAACGAAACAGTTTATTGTGGAGAAAACCGCCCCGGTGTTCAATGAGAAGGGTTATTCCGGCACTTCGCTGACGGATATGACCAATGCTACCGGGCTTACCAAAGGCAGCATTTACGGCAACTTCGCCAACAAAGACGAGGTCGCCCTGGCTGCCTTTGATTATAACACCCGTCAGGTGGCCGGCATGATACGGCAGGAAATGGACAAACATTCCACCTGCAGAGACAAGATGCTGGTGTATGTGCAGATATACAGCAATTTCCTCAAGCATCCGTTTCCCCCGGGTGGTTGCCCCATCCTCAACACCGCTACAGAGGCCGATGATACTCACCCAGCTCTGAAACAAAAAGCAGCAGAGGCAGTTACCTTCTGGAAAAGCCGTATCGTTCACCTGATCGAAAAAGGCGTGAAGGAAGGAGAATTCAAAAAAAGCGTTGATGCGGAACAAACCGCCCTCACCCTTATCGCCATGATAGAAGGCTGTATTATGATCACCAAACTGACCGGTAAAATGCATTACCGCAATGCCATTATGCAATCTGTTGAAACACTGATACAGGAACTTTGACCTTTTTTTATTTAAAAATATACCGATTGGTATAAAATACATATTATGAGAACACACAACAACACGGTACTAATTACCGGCGGGAGCGCCGGCATAGGGCTGGCACTGGCCCGTGCACTGGCAGCGGAAGGCAATAAAGTGATCATCACCGGAAGAGATGCTGACAGGCTGGAACAGGCCGCAGCCGCTGTACCCGGCCTTATCCCCATCGTATCGGATGTCACCCGGCATCAGTCTGTAAAACAAATGGTACAAACCCTGAAGCAGGAGCATCCGGAGCTGAACATGCTCATCAACAATGCTGGCAGAGCCAGCGCATACCGGTTGTCAGACCATGCACAGGCCTTCGACAAGGCTGCTGATGAAATGCTCACCAATTACCTGGCGATCATACAACTCACGGAACTATTGCTGCCGCAGCTGCGTCTCCAGGAAGAAGCGGCCATCATCAATGTCAGTTCCGTGACGGCCCTGGTGCCTTCCGTGGCGCTGCCCACCTATGCTGCCAGCAAAGCGGCCCTCCACTCCTACACGCAGGCATTGCGGCTGTCTGTGAGCCCTGTCCGGGTATTTGAACTGATGCCGCCGCTGGTAAACACCGCTCTCTCCCGGGAAATAGGCGGTGAAAATGGGATCCCACCCGAACAGGTGGCCGCAGAGTTTATGTCTGCCCTTGCCAACGATGAATACGAAATTCATGTAGGCGATACACAGAAAGTGTTTCAGCTGGTCCGCTCCGCCTCCCCTGCCCAGGCCGCACAAACCTTTAACGCCCGTAGTCTCTAAATTTTTTATCAAATAATATACCGATCGGTATGAAAAAGAGTATACTGGTCATGGCGGTCATCGCAGCGGCCATCATGGAACTGATAGACAGCTCTATCGTAAACGTGGCGCTATCGCACATGAGCGGCAATCTGGGCGCCACCCTCGAAGACACCTCCTGGGTTATCACTGCCTATGCCATCGCCAACGTGATCATCATTCCCATCACCGGGTTTCTGGCTGGCAAACTGGGTCGGCGCAACTATTACATCGGCTCCATCATCGCCTTCACCATCTTTTCCCTGATGTGCGGGCAAGCCACCAATATATGGGTACTGGTGTTATTCCGTTTTCTGCAGGGCATCGGCGGAGGCGCCCTCCTGTCGGTATCTCAGGTGATTGTATTTGAGCAGTTCCCCAAAGAAAAGCAGAACGTGGCCAGCGCAATATTTGGCATCGGTGTATTTATCGGGCCTACCATCGGGCCTACACTGGGAGGTTATATCACGGAGTATTACAGCTGGCCCTGGATCTTTTATATTAATGTACCGATAGGTATTATCGTAGCCTTCATCTGTTATCTTTTAGTAGAAGAGCCTGCACGAAAGGCCGGCAGCCAGAAAATAGACTGGACCGGTATCCTGCTGCTGGCGGTGGGTGTAAGTGCCTTGCAGACGGTACTGGAACGTGGCGAAAGCGACGACTGGTTTGAAGCTGCCTACATCACCTGGCTTACCGTGATAGCGGTGCTGGGTATCGGTATCTTTATCTGGTGGGAACTGCGTGTAGCCCAGCCCGTTGTCAACCTGCGCGTGCTCAAAAGCAGGAACCTGAGCATTGCAGCAGCCCTTACCTTCATCTCCGGCCTGGGCATTTACAGCTCGGTGTTTCTGGCACCTGTTTTTGCACAACGACTGCTCAATTTCACGCCTTTGCAAACCGGGATGTTGTTGCTGCCCGGCGCTTTCCTGGCCATCGGCGGTTTGATTATATCCGCCCGTCTGCTGCAGCGGGGCATCTCCCCTATCTATCTGATTATTGCGGGCATGGGTATGTTTATCCTGTTCAGCTGGCAGATGTCGCAGCTCAACCAGGACGCCAGTGCACAGGCCATCAGCAACTCCCTGATCTGGCGGGCCGTGGGCCTGGCATTGGTGACGGTGCCACTCACTACGCTGGCCGTATCTTCGCTGCCACCTGCCGATATACCGCAGGGGGCGGCACTCAACAATATGATGCGGCAGCTGGGCGGTTCCTTCGGCATCGCTATGATCAACACTTATCTGTCGCAGCGCAGAGCCCAGCACCGCTATGATCTGGTCAGCCATCTCAATACAGCCGACCCGCTGGTGTACAACCGCCTGCACGGCTATACGAAGTTTTTCCAGGGTAAAGGTTTTACAGGCACAGATGCATATCACAAAGCATTACAGCTGCTGGATATCAGCGTCACCCGGCAGGGTTTCCTGCTAAGCTTCAGCGATGCCTTTATGCTGCTGGGATTTATCTTTTTGTTATCGCTGCCATTGCTGCTGGTCACTTCTGCCAGAAGGAAAACAAACGTGGTCATATCCGACCACTGATTTTCACCGGTCATACAAATTCACTATTTTGGCTGCCCGCCAGACATAAAATACGGCGTGTATAGCATTCAATGAAAAAAGACCGGATGATCACCCTTTTGCGGCACCTGGGCGCTGTGGCGCTTTTTGCGGGCCTTGCCATGCTTTTCTGCAGTCCGCTGCTGGATGGTAAAGCACTGTTCCAATCAGACATGATGCATTTCAAAGGCATGGAAAAAGAAGCGGCAGACTATTACAAAGCCACCGGTGATGTTCCGTTGTGGAGCAACAGCATGTTTGGCGGCATGCCCACCTATGTTATCTATACTGGGCCGCCGGTGGCCAAAACCTATTATCTCAACAAACTCTTTACCCTGTGGCTGCCTAATCCGGCAGATATGTTATTTATCAATATGCTGGGGATGTATGTGCTGTTGTCTGTACTCAATTTCCGTTACTGGATCAGGATCCTGGGTGCACTCGCCTATGGATTTGCCACCTTCAGCATCATCAGCATGGATGCGGGGCATATCACCAAAGTGATGGCCATGGCCTATATCGCGCCGATGCTGGGCGGTATTATTCTCGCCTACCGCGGCCGGCTGGTGGCAGGCGCCTGCCTTACCGCACTGGCCACTACCATGCTGATCTACAACAACCACCTGCAGATTGCGTATTATGCACTTATCATGGTAGCCGGACTGATCATCAGCACTTTTATCCAGGCATACCGCAGCAAACAGTTGCCTGCTTTCGTACGTGCGTCAGCGATATTGGCTATAACGGCTATCCTGGCCATTTTGCCCAATGTAGACAACCTGATGATCCTGAAAGAGTATACCCGTTATACCATCCGTGGCAGTGAATCGGAACTGAAAACCGAACAGAAAAAAGCACCGGGGCTGGACCTGAGCTATGCATTTCAATGGAGTTATGGTCCCGGCGAAACCTTTACTATGCTGATACCGGGTGTAGTCGGCAATTCCACTTCCGAAAAGTTGTCTGTCAACTCCCATACCTACAAGGCCCTGAAATCGCTGGGCATGTCAGATGAAAAGGCGAAGAAGGAAGTCACCAATGCCCAATGGCCCCTGTACTGGGCCGGACAGCCCATGACCGGAGGCCCGGTATATATCGGTGCTATTATTTGTTTACTGGTAGTGCTGGCACTACTGATTATCCGCAGTCCGCACAAATGGTGGCTGGTAGCCGTTTCCATCTTTGCCATCCTGCTCAGCTGGGGTTATAACTTTGCCCCTTTCAATAACTTTTTATTCTACCATCTGCCGTTGTACAACCGGTTCAGAGCCCCAACCATGGCCCTGATCATCCCGCAAATCACGTTTGTGGTGCTGGCCTGCTGGGCATTACAGGAACTGCTCAGCGGAGAACAATCCCGGGAACATTTGCTGCTGCAACTGAGGAAAGCCTTCGTGATCACTGCCGGACTGGTAGTCGGTATTGCAGTATTGGGGCCTTTTGTGTACACGTTCAGAGGTCCGTACGATGCGTATCACCTGCAGCAATACACGCAGTGGCTGGGAGGTAAGGAAGCCGCTACTAAACTAATGACTGCATTAAGGAAAGACCGGAGCCAGCTGTTGCTGATGGATGGTCTTCGCACGCTGGCCTTGCTGCTGCTGACCTTTGGTATATTGTGGGCTTGTCTGAAAGAGAAGCTGAAACCGCAGCTGGCCATGGTTCTGGTTGGCATCCTGACTGTCGCAGACCTGTTTCTGGTAGATAAAAACTATATGGGAGAAGATAGCTTCATAACACCCGAAGCGCTGGACTCCTATATCACACCTTCTGCTGCAGACAAGGAGATCCTGAAGGACAAAACGCTCTATTACCGTGTATTGAACCAAACCACCAACCCCTGGCTGGACGCCAGCACCTCCTATCTGCACAAATCCATTGGCGGCCAAAGTCCGGCCAAGCTGTGGATTTATCAGGACCTGATTGATCATCAGCTGGTCCGCAACAACCCTGCGGTGCTGAATATGCTGAACACCCGGTATATTATTTCAGAAAATCCCGAAACAGGTGAGCCGGTAGCGCAAAAGAATGAAGGTGCGCTGGGCAACGGCTGGTTTGTTCAAAACATCCGGTGGGCGGCCAATGCCAACGAAGAAATGCAGGCCATGGACGCTTTTAATCCGAAAGACACGGTGATCATTGATCAGCGGTTTCAGTCCGGACTGGGCACTTTCTCACCCGGGAAAGACAGTGCTGCCCGTATAGAACTGGTCCGCTATGGCCTGAACGATCTTCACTTTACCTCGCAGAATACGCAGGACGGTTTTGGGGTGTTCTCCGATATCTATTATCCTGCCGGCTGGCGTGCTTTTATCGACCATCAGGAAACAGATATTATCCGTGTAAACTATGCGCTGCGCGGGTTAAAGATACCTGCCGGCAAACATGAAATTGAATTCCGTTTCCGCCCGGACAACTTTATTGCGGGCCGTAAAATAGCAGCCGGTTCATCCTGGCTCTTGCTGATACTGGTGGCTGCAGGGCTGTTATGGGAGCTGTTTGGGGGCAACCCGACTAAAAAAATTATGCCGGACCCACGGGCGGGGGTCCGGCAATAACCATTAAACTAACTATAACCCAAGTATACCCTTGCCATACAAAACAAGGGCAACTATCTTCTTCAGTATGTAGATGGCCGGAAGAGACTCAGCTTCCGGCCATCGAGGTTAACTGTCCGTTATATCCCCTTTACCGATTAGAATCGTTGACGTGGATGCATCGCCCTTTCGAGATAGCACCGCCTGCTGCAGCATGTGCCGGGCAGACGATGGACTATTAACAATGGCTGAAGGGCCGGAAACAGCATCAGATACAAAATTAGTATACGCTTATAAGTAAGTTTATAGTAATACTACCGGAATGTTGTAGTTATATTACTACAAGCCGTAGCAGTATGGCCGTGAATGCAGTATTGACAGGAGTATACAAAGCAGTTAGGACGGGTAACAGCTGCTAACCGGTAAGGCTCTACGCAGGTATAAACAGGAGTAGCGGTGGTAGAAACCACCGCTGTGTTTTTGGATTATGTATTTGTTGAGATGCTGAGGCAGAATGTAGAAACAATACCTCAACGATGGTATTTAACCCTTAGAACTATTTTTTAATGCCGATTAATACGAAACAGCCGAGCATCGCGATAAAAAAAATGAAAATGATGACAAACCATTTGAAGGACCCGTCATCGTCATAAAAAGGATCTTCCATGCCAGTACAAAATGAGGGACATAGTTTTTCAGTGGACTGATTATTGATACAGCCATTCTCATTAAAAGAGAAAAATTCATTTTTGGAAACAATAAATGTTATTTCGATACAATAATATTCAATATTGGATCAGTTTAAAGCATAACTACCCCATGCTGTTTATTTTTCCAATCCGAAATAATCAGATATGGCAAAAGGAAAAGACCCAAGATTCGAAGCAGTGCGCACACTGATTGAAGCAGGTAAGATCAGAGATCTTCGGGGTATTTATGATATTATTCCAATGACCACTGTAGGAACAGCGGTGGGCATCCATAAATCTACACTGTATAAAAAACTGATTAATCCCGGGTTATTAAAAATTGAGGAATGTGAATTACTTGCCAAAGCATTTGGAGTGACCCCCCAGACAATTATGACGCTCGCACTTAGTCAGATGCATAAAAAGTCTTCCTGATCAACAACTCCCGATACGTATACAATAATGTCAACATGACACATATTCAGTTTTGGTTAATATATAGTCATTTTCGTAAACGCAATATACAAATTTATAACCAAAACAGACAACTTCGTAGACAAAAAGAGCAATTGAGATAATTATAGATTTAATTTGATGAAACCTTGATTTTCAATGATTATAGGAGAATCATTATTAAACTCTGTTTCTGAAGGCATCGAAAAAGGAGGCGATAAGGGTATCAATAACTTACGGCAACTGGAGGAGCATATTAACGCACCTAAACTGGGCAAAATGACCGGTTATTCCAGAGGTACTATTAGTAAAAAAATAGAACACCCTCATTTATTAAAAGTGGAAGAGATCCAAAAGCTGGCAGAAGTACTGCGGGTAACCCCTGAACGCATCCTGAAACTAGCCATCAACGAAATCGCAGCCATCGAGGCCGATCTGAAAAATAAAAAAGGCTAAAACAAAAAGCCCACGCTCTCGCGCAGGCTTCTCGAATCTCTGTGATTCCTATTCATTTCTCTTTGTCTATATATTATCTTCTTAACCGTTTTAGTTCTTTGCTTTGTTCCAACAATAATTGTTGCTGAGCAGTTACTTTATTGTTGAGTTCGATCAAATGCAAAGTCAGTTCCTCTATTTTCTGTAACAATTTAGCCTGGGTTTCACCAACATCAATGCCATTTGCTTTTACTTGCTCTTCTGACGGTATATCTGGTAAATGTTTATTCTTCTTTATGAACGCTTCTATTTCTGTTAAAGATGGCAGATGGTATCCATCCTGAAATACGAAATCTGACCACCCGGATTTAGTTATTTGGAGTCTTGTTCCCGTAATAGTTCCATTCACCTCTAGCCTGGATTGGGGGTTTGTTGTACCGATCCCGATGTTTCCGCTTTGTTTAACATACATTATGGATTTATTAAGACCTGAGTTGTAAAACTCCCATCCTCCATTGTCATCGACTGAAGAACAATCAAATCGTAAGGTTCTGTAGCCGGCGTTAAGTGGCCTTATAAAATGGCTCTTTATAGTATATCCTGTTGAAACGTCAACGCCTAAACTGAGGCCTTGCTCGTTATTGATAGTTATACTATTTTTAGTTGTACTTCCCTTTGTTGTGACATCATCCAGCGTTTGGGAGTTAGCTGAAATATGTAATACCAGAAGGCTACAAAGGATAAATGGATATTTTCTGTACATAGGTATTATTTGCTGCGCAATATACATAAGATATAATCCCGGATCCTTTTCCCGATCCAGGATTATAAAAGCAGGTCAGCAATATACAGGGTGTTAAAAATTGCTGTGTTTCAGTAATAACAGCAATAACATCAGCGATAATTCATCATTAAAACTAGCCCGCAGAATACGCAGGGCTTTACGCATATGCTGTTCTACTGTATTAACGGAAATGTGTAAACGTTCAGCGACTTCTTTATTGGAGAGTTGTTCTTCCCGGCTCAGCAGAAACACCTTGCGGCATTGATCAGGCAGTTGCTGTATTTTATTCCGCAGCAGGCTTTCCAGCTCTTTCAGCTCCAGTCTGTCGGGGCTTGCGCCGGAGGAAGGGGCATAGTTGTCCCGGAGTAATGCTTCCTTTTTGAGTTGCAGCAACTGATGCCGGTGATAATTGTAGATACGGTTTCTGGTAGCGATGAACAGATAATTTTCCAATACGGTTTGTTCGGGTAGCCGTGACAGTTGACGATAGAGCGATAAAAACACATCCTGTACCAGTTCCTGCGACGCTTCCATATTACCGGTTTTCTTATAGGCCAGGTTGACCAACCGGATAAAATGACGGGTATAAATCATATCAAACGCTTTTTCATCGCCGTTTTTCCATGATCTCAGCAGGGCAGAATCGGTATTTTCCGTGATTGGTTCGATGGGTTTAGTATTTTCATCAAATCTAGTAATATTTAATTGCTTGTTTACCTTTTGTGCGTATCACCTTTTCATGAAAAAAAATTTATCCGGGGGATAACGGCAACGGATTAATTTGGTGTTATTTAATATAGCCAGTCGCATTATTACAGCTATGGATGAACAAAACTTGTATGTACTGTTACAGAAATATCGTCAGGGCATCTGCAATGCGGAGGAGTTACATGCACTGGAAGTCTGGTATGCATCGCTGGGGAATGATTTGCCCGATGAGGCGATCGATCCGCAGAGCGAAGCAGCCAAACAGCTGACGCAGCAACAACTGCAGGCATTACGCGGGAGGTTGTCTGCAGCGCCGGGCAGTAGCGGGATGAAAGCTGTAAAAACAGCGGTATGGAAAAAGGTGCTGCGGTATGCAGCAATCTGGGCTACCGTGTTGTTACTGGCCGGACTGAGCTACCGGATGCTGAAGCCGGATGTACTGCCGGCCGGTAAATCCGGGAGCCGGTATGCCGACAGGCAGACGGATTTCAACCGGCACATCACCCTACCGGATGGCAGTACAGTGATACTGCATGCAGGCAGCAGGCTTGTTTTCCCCGACAGGTTTAACGGAACCCTGCGGGAAGTCACCCTTTCCGGTGAAGCCTATTTTGATATACGTCCCGACAGCCTTAAACCGTTTATTATCAATACAGGCATACTGAAGACAACAGTACTGGGCACGGCTTTTAACATCAGTGCCTACCCCGGGCAGGAGGAGATAACGGTGTCGGTTACACGAGGAAAGGTAAAGGTGGAAGAAGGCAGTAAAGTGCTGGCCGTATTAACACCGGATCAGCAGATAGTTTACAACACCAAAAATGCCGCCGCCATCCAGCAAGCGGTAAATGCCATGGCCAAAGCCAGCTGGACCACCACCGATATGGTTTTTGAAAATGCAACTTTTGAAACTATTGCCAATACACTCAGCAAACGTTACGAAGTGAACATACAATTCAGTGATGATGCATTAAAACAATGCCCGATCAGAGTGTCCTTTGCAGGTACCGAATCCCTCGAAGAAGTGCTGGACGTTATCTGTGCAGTAAGGAATGCCACCTATAAGATAGAAAACGGCCATGATGTGCTGATAAAAGGCAAAGGCTGTTAAGTATATAAGTATTGAATCAATAACCGAAAAAAACTGATAACTATCCACGGTTAAAGGGGTGAAGTGTGCCCGGTTTGCTAAATCAATTTAGCAATACAACCAGCCACCAGCCTTATGTTACCAATTCTATGCTATCACTAAAATCTACGTCGATGAAACCAGAATCAATCACTTAAAACAGCATCAGGTCTAACACGTCAACAGACAAAAAACGCTAAAGCGCTGGCTGCAGTAACCTGCAGTTACAGGCTGCCTATTTCCTAACAATTTTAAAGATTGCCCGTTATGCAAAAGTTCTTAGCTGTGCCTTCACAGCTGACAGGTCTGCTATTGCCCTGTATGTTCCGCCACACCAGGCGTCTGGTAAAAACCATCACCCTGGCCCTGCTGAACATCGTTTTACTGTCATCTGTACTAATGGCCTCTCCCGGCCGCGCACAGGATATCTCCACCCAACAGATTACCCTGACGCTCAAAAATGAAACCTTAAAAAGTGCACTGGGTAAAGTGGAAGCACTGTCCGGCTTCCGCCTGGCCTATCCGCCGGAACAAGTGAACAAATACAAAAACATCAGTCTCACCAAAGGCACCCGCAGCGTTAAAACAACACTGGAGCTGCTGCTCGCCGAGACCTATCTGAACTTCAGACAGGCAGACAACATCATCATTATTTTTCGCCCATCCGAACAAATCAGCAACACCCCGGATACCACGGTGCATCCGGGCCCCCAGGCAGGCACCTCCATGCGTACCATTATCGGCTCGGTGGTGGAAAACAAAACCAATATGGTACTACCGGGCGTTTCTGTTCAGGTAAAAGGTACCACCAGAGGCACCCAGACACAAAGCGACGGCACCTACAGCATACAGGTGCCTTCCAGCCAGAAAACACTCGTCTTCTCTTTCATCGGATATGAAACCAAAGAAGTAGAGATAGCGGCCTTTAACCAAACGGATGTTACCCTCATTCCCTCCAGCCTCGGCCTGAAAGACGTAGTGGTAGTGGCTTACGGCCAGCAGAAAAAAGCCACCGTCACCGGCGCCATCGCTTCTATCAGTACCAAAGAGCTGGTACAAAGCCCCGTGTCCAACCTCACCAATGCGCTGGCAGGACGCCTTCCCGGCCTCATCACCACCCAGCGCAGCGGTGAGCCCGGCGTAGACGCCAGCAACCTCTATATCCGCGGCGTTGGCACCCTCAACGGTACCTCGCCCATCATCATGGTTGACGGCATCGAAAGGCCCATGGACTATGTAGATCCCAACGATATAGAAAACCTCACCATCCTCAAAGATGCCGCCGCCACCGCCGTACTGGGGATGCGCGGCGCCAACGGGGCCATCCTCATCACCACCAAAAGAGGTAAAGCAGGCCCTCCTTCCGTCAACTTCCGCGCTTCCACCGGTATCACCGAAGCCACCCGCCTGCCCCAATATCTCGGCTCCTACGACTATGCCTCCCTGCTCAATGAAGCCCTGAAAAACGATGGCGCCCAGCCCGCCTTCACCACCGCACAACTCGAAGGATATAAAAGCGGGAAACTGCCCAATACCGACTACTATAAGTTCATCATGAAACCGTCTACTGTAGCACAGGGCAACCTCAACGTGAGCGGCGGCAACAACATCGCCCGCTACTTTATTTCGGCAGGTTACAACGTACAGGACGGCCTCTATGCACATACCACCGAAAACCAGGACGGTTATACCGGCAACAACAATATGAAACGTTATAACCTGCGCGCCAACGTAGATGTGGACATCACCCCCACTCTCGCTGCCCGTGTAGACATTGCCGGTATCATGACAGACCGCAGGGATGGCAACAACTCCGCCAGCACGATCATGAACCTCGCCAACCGCATGGCACCTATCTATCCAATCGTCAACCCCGACGGCTCCCTCTGGGGAAACGGCACCTTCCAGTCCAACATCCTCGGGGAACTATCGCAGAAAGGATACCGCCGCTGGTATAACAATACCGTACAAGGCACTTTCGCGCTTACCCGCAAACTGGACATCATCACCAAAAACCTGACGGCCAAAGTGTCTTTCTCCTACGACAATACCAATTCGCCCTCTGCTTCCTATACCCGCAACTATGCCGTGTTTGAACCACTCTATGATGCACAAGGCAATATCACCAGCTACAAACAGTCCGGGCAAGACACCAAGATAGACCCCAACGGCTCCTTCAGTGGCGGCAGTGCCAACCGCAGCACCTACTTTGAAGCTACTGCCAACTGGAACCGCCAGTTCGGCAAACACGAAGCAACTGCTATGCTGCTCTGGAACCGCCGCCTCAACGAAAGTAATTCTTCCATCCCCAGAGCATACCAGTCGCTGCTCTTCCGCGGTACCTACAACTATATGCAGAAGTACCTGCTGGAGATCAGCGCTTCTTATCAGGGATCGGAGAACTTCCCCAAAGAAAGCCGCTATGGTATCTTCCCATCCGTATCCGCCGGATGGGTACTGTCTGAAGAATCTTTTATCAAAGACAATGTGTCTGCCATCAGTTTTCTGAAGATCAGAGGTTCTTATGGAGAAGTGGGCAATGATCAGGCGGGCAGCGACCGTTTCCTCTGGTTCACCTCCTGGGGCGGTGGCGACCCTTATTATTTTGGTACCAACGCCAGTCAGGCCAACGGCTGGAAACAAGGCCCCATCGGTAATCCCGGCGTTACCTGGGAACGGGGCAGGCAAGCCAATGCGGGCATAGAAGCCCGCTTCTGGAAAAACCTGCTGGGCATCTCCCTCGATCTTTTCACCCAGCGCAGAAGCAAAATACTGATCCGCCGCAATACCCTCTCTGATGTATTCGGACAGGATATCAAAGCGCAAAACATCGGTATTGTAGACAACAAGGGATTTGAACTGGAGCTGAGCCATGAAAACACCATCGGGCGGGTACGTTATTTCTTTAAACCCAATGTGACCTTTGCCCGCAACAACATTGTGTATCAGGATGAAGTGGCACAGGCCTATCCCTGGATGAAACGCACCGGCCATCCTATCGGCACCAAGTTCGGCCTGATCTCCGAAGGTTTCTTCAAAGACCAGCAGGATGTGGACAACAGCCCCTTCCAGAATTTTTCGGCCTATGGCCCCGGTGATTTTAAATACAAAAAACTCACCGGCAAGGAGTATGATTTTATTCAGTCCAATTTTGATGAAACGGCTATCGGTTACGCCCGTACGCCGGAAATCATGTTTGGTGCCACGCTGGGCGCAGATTACAAAGGCTTCGATATCTCTCTGCTATTCCAGGGAGCAGCTCATACCGATGTGATGCTCAACAACGAAGCTGTTTATGAGTTTTTCCAGGGCGGCAAGGTAAAACCCTTCCACCTGGGTCGCTGGACGCCGGAAACTGCGGCCACCGCCACCTATCCACGCCTGCACAGTAATACCAACGGCAACAATCACCGCGCCTCTTCCTTCTGGGTAAAAGATGCCAGCTACCTGCGCCTGAAAAACGCGGAAATAGGCTATCAGCTGCCTAAAACATGGATTAAACCGATCGGTCTTTCCTATGTTCGTATATACGCCAACGGTATGAACCTCTTCACCTGGGACAAACTCAAAGACTACCAGGTAGACCCTGAAATAGGCGATGGTAACGGCGCCATGTACCCCATCCAGCGCATCTGGAACTTCGGCATCGATGTAAGATTCTAAGACTTCCACCAAAAAACAACGTTATGCAACCACTACTCGGCTATACAAAACTGATTGTCCTTTGTGCGCTGGCGGCGGCCTCTTTCAGCGCCTGCAAAAAAGGATTCCTTGACAGGGCCGCCACCACACAACAACAGGACGCTGACATCTTCACCAATTTTGCCATGACAGACCAGGTGGTGAACAACCTGTATTCCAGGCTGCGCGGCCCCTATACCTACCTGGGCGGTTATTCCATGTCTTCCGGCACCGATGAAGCCAAAGACGCCTCCAACTGGATGGGCTCCATGAGTTTCAACAACGGCTCCTGGTCGGGCAACAACAACCCTATCGGCAATACCTGGAGAGACAACTATGTAGCCATCCGCCAGGCCAACGCCATCCTGGAAGGTGTTGCGCAGTATAAAACACCGGATGATGCCAACAATCCCGGTGCCCTGGTCAACCGCATCGGTGAGGTGTATTTTCTGCGTGCTTATTATCTCGCAGAACAGATACGGCAGTTTGGCGGCGCGATCATCGTTACTAAAACGATTGATCAGGCCGACCAGAAAGCACTCAACCAACCCCGCAGCACCTACGATGCCTGTGTAGCCCAGATACTGGCCGATTGCGACGAAGCCATCAAACGGCTGCCGGTGAATTATCCCAACACCCAGATAGGCCGTGTTACCAAAGGCACCAGCCTGGCCCTGAAAGCCCGTACGCTGCTGTACAGCGCCAGCCCGCTCTGGGCCATCGCCGGCAAAACCAGCTTCCTGGCGGATATCAGCTCCGGCTCCTTTCCTTCTGATCCTGAGAAATGGCGCAAAGCCGCGGCTGCAGCCAAAGAAGTGATAGACCTGCAGTCACCCCAGGGTGGTAATGCCTACCGCCTGGAAAGCACACTGGCCGACCGGCTCAACATGTTTACCAGCAACACCCTCCAGAGCCCGGAAGTGATCTGGGTACGGATGAAGGAAACCAATGAGAGTTATGATCGTTATCTGTTCCCGTATGGCAGCAACGGCTGGTCGGGCTGCTCTCCCAGCCAGAACCTGGTAGACGACTATGAAATGGCGAACGGGCTTCCTATCAGTGACCCGGCTTCCGGATACGATCCGGCGCAGCCCTATACCGGCCGCGATCCCCGCTTCTACACCGATATCAGCTATAACGGCGCCTCCTGGAAAGGCCGTAAAATCGAAACCTTTGAGAGAGGTAAAGATGAACAAAGCACACAGACAGACCATAGCCGTACCGGTTACAGCTGCCGTAAGCTGGCCAACGAAAGCATTACCATCAACCAGGCTCCGGGCCGTGATGTGCATGGTATTATTTTCCGCCTGGCCGAGTTTTATCTCAGTTATGCAGAAGCGCTCAATGAATATGATCCCGGCAATGCTGATATCCTGAAGTATGTGAACATGGTACGTACCCGCGCCGGACAGCCCAACCTGCCGGCCGGTCTGAACCAGGCCGACATGCGCAAACGTATCCGTAATGAGAGAAGAATAGAACTGTCTTTCGAAAACCATCGTTTCTGGGATGTACGTCGCTGGAAGATTGCAGAGAATACCGAAAAAACCATCTGGGGTATGCGGCCGGTGGCCGATGTCAGCGCTCCCGGAGGATACCGTTATGAACGCTTTAAAGTAGAAGACCGCTTGTGGCGCAATGCAATGTATGTGATACCCATCACTACTGATGAAACACTGCGCAACCCGCAGCTCAAACAAAACGAAGGCTGGTAAACATCAACATGAAAAACATACAACTTTCCCTGCTGGCACTGTGTCTGCCGGACCAGCTGTGGAGTGACTATGCTGCAAATCCGGCACTGTAAAGGTTTTCAGCACATCAATTTACATTACTGGAAAAATGTCATCCCGATTCTTCGGGATGTTCTGATGCACGTTTTACTAAAAAGCACCCGTTTACACGGGTGCCTTTTTATTCATCCCTCCCTTAAAAAAAGACAAATATATCTTCTTTTATTTTACCTTTGCATTAATTTTAAAAAAAGACGACAGACAGGCTATGTTACAACTCACAAAAATATTCAGCTTCGAAACAGCACATGCATTACACCGGTACAATGGCAAATGCCGCAATATCCACGGGCATTCCTACAAACTGCACGTGACCGTGCGTGATAGAGCGCATCAGGGCGAATACCTGCCGGCACCGGGTATACTGGTAGACTTTAAGGACATCAAAGCAGTGGTACAGTCGCATATTGTGGAGCATTTTGATCACCGGCTGATTTTGTCGGCGGACTATGTAGCGGCCCATCCTTTCTGTGAAACGCAGGAAAACCTGTGGGTATGGGAGATGGAGCCCTCTGCGGAAAACATGGTGTTATATATGCAAAAGGTGTTGCAGGATGTTTTGCCGGCGGAAGTTTCCCTGGCCAGCCTGCGCCTGTATGAAACCAGCGATTCCTATGCAGAATGGATATCCGCCGTTTGACCATAGGACATTTCTTATTATCTTGCGGATGCTACAATTTTTTATATGCTATCCAAAACAGCGGAATATGCCCTGAGAGCAACGATTTACATCGCGCAGAAAGGGTCAGAAGATAATAAACTGGGGATTGATGAGATAGCCAAAGGCATCGATTCTCCCAAATCCTTTACGGCCAAGATACTGCAGCTGCTCACGCAAAACAACCGGGTGATCAGTTCGGTACGCGGCCCCAATGGTGGCTTTTACCTGACCGACCGGGCCCGCAAACTGCCCGTGAAGGCTGTCCTCGAAGCCGTAGAAGAAGCCAACGTCATCACCAAGTGTGTGCTGGGATTGAGAGAATGCTCGGAAACCAGACCCTGCCCTATGCATACACAGTACAAGGCGATCAAAAAACAGCTGAAACAGATGTTCGAAAAAACTTCTATCCAGCAACTGGTGGAAGAGCTGAACAAAGGCAACTACTTTATCGATAATATCACAGGTTCCCGGAAACAATGCTAACCCCGCTCCCTCTTCCGGCCTCCTCCTGACACATTTTTAACCGATTCGTTTATCCGGCACCGTTATACCCGGTTTGCCGGATGAATGGTCGTTTCCTCCCTTCCTGCAACCAGATTGTATCAATACTTTGTTAAACTTTTTTGGAAAGTAATATAAAAGAAGATAATTTTGTCCTTAAATAATAAAGGACACAATCATCCTTTATTATAAAAATACCAGCAACAACAATACAGAGAGCAGCAGGCAGTTATGACTACCTGCTGGCATAAACAAATGTGAAATGTTCTAAAAAATCTGTTCTATGCACGGCATCATCCTATACAAATCAAAATACGGGGCTACCCGGCAATATGCAACGTGGTTAAGTGAAGCACTGCAACTACCGGCGGCAGATGCAGAGCAGGTAACAACAGCCCAACTCGCAGCCGCTGATTTCCTGGTACTGGGCAGCAGTATTTATATCGGTAAACTGATGATGAAACAGTGGCTGGAACAGCACATGGCCGTGCTTGCAAACAAACCGCTGTTCCTCTTCCTCGTAACAGCCACCCGCAGTGACAAGCAGGAAACACTGAATGGATACATACAACACAATGTGCCCGCCGCTTTGTTGCGCGGCATCCATCCCTACTTTTTTCCAGGCAGGATCTGTTACCGCAAACTCTCTGTAATCGATAAATTCAAGATACGCCTCGGCAGCGCGGTAGCCAGATTATGCCGTAAAACGCTGAACATCTCCGACTTCGATCTGGTGCAGGAATCCAATACTACTGCACTGGTAAAAGATATACAACAGTTTTCCAATCACCTCTCCTGATAAACCATTCCGATGTATAACAATACTTCCTGATAAACCGTGACATAATTAAGGACAAAATCATCCTTATTAATATTTCGCTTCGTATAAACTCAAACCAAAAAAATCGCAACCATGAAAAAGCAAGTAATGTTTTTAACAGCAATAGCAGCAGCAACCCTGTTGATCTACAGCTGTGGTTCCGGCACACCACCACCCGCAGCAGACGTACCAGCAGCGGATTCCAGCATGACAGCTCCTGCACAGGCCAGCAGTCAGGCACCTACAGACGACACAAAAGGAATGGGCAAATTCACGGAAGTGAAACTGACCGATCCACTGGACCAGGCCATGGTCACCAGCGGCAAAAGCACCTATGAGGTGAAATGCGCCGCCTGTCATAAGCTCAGCGGCGAAAAACTGGTAGGCCCGGGCTGGAAAGGTGTTACCGAAAGAAGGAAACCTGAATGGATTATGAACTTCGTCACCAACACTGACGAGATGATCGACAAAGATCCGGCAGCACAAGCCATGTTGCAGGAATGTATGGTACGTATGCCCAATCAGCACCTGACCGATGATGAAGCCAGACACCTGCTCGAATACATGCGGGCCAACGATGGTAAAAAATAATTGCTGACACTCACTCCGTCTATTATGAAAAGACTTAGTCTCATGCTGGGCCTGGTAGCCGCCACTGCCGCCATGCAAAGCTGCAAAATGAAAACTGCCGCCACCGCCGTTCAGGGCGATGCCGCCTCCAAAGCCTATGTGGCTCCTGGTAAATACGATGAATACTACAATTTTGTGTCCGGTGGCTTTAACGGGCAGGTATCTGTTTATGGCCTCCCTTCCGGACGTCTGTTAAAAGTAATCCCGGTGTTTTCCGTCTTCCCGGAAAACGGCTATGGTTACAGTGAAGAAACCAAAGCCATGCTCAACACCACCAACGGCGCCATTCCATGGGATGATCAGCACCACATGGACCTGTCATAAACCAACGGAGAACAGGATGGCCGCTGGCTCTTCGCCAATGCCAACAATACACCCCGTATTGCACGCATAGACCTCACCACCTTCAAAACCATGGAGATCCTCCAGATCCCCAACAGTGCAGGTAACCACTCCTCTCCCTTCATCACCGAAAATACAGAATACGTAGTAGCCGGTACCCGCTTCTCTGTACCACTCGGCAGCGAAGATGTACCTATCAGCTCCTTCAAGGAAAACTTCCACAGCACCGCGTCTTTTATCAGCGTAGATAAAAACTCCGGTAAAATGGACATCGCCTTCCAGATCGTGCTGCCTGGTATGAACCTCGACCTCAGCCACGCCGGTAAAGGTCCATCCCACGACTGGTTCTTCTTCTCCAGCTACAATACCGAACAAGCCTATACACTGCTGGAGGTAAACGCCTCCCAGAAAGACAAAGACTATATCGTAGCGGTTAACTGGAAAAAAGCAGAAGAATACGCTAAAGCCGGCAAAGGCAAAAAAGTGAGTGCACCCTATGCCCACAACACTTACGATGAGCACACACAAACGGCCACTTCCGTGATCGAAAATGAAGTGCTGTTACTCGATCCAAAAGATTGTCCGGATATGATATACATGATCCCCTGCCCTAAATCACCTCATGGCTGTGATATAGATCCCTCCGGTGAATACATCGTGGGTAGTGGCAAACTGGCTGCACTCATCCCCGTATTCTCTTTCAGCAAAATCACCAAAGCTATTGGTGACAAACAATTCGAAGGGGATTTTAAAGGTATTCCTATCCTCAAATACGAAGCAGCTCTCTACGGCGAAGTACAGAAACCAGGCCTGGGCCCGTTGCACACCGAATTTGATGGTAAAGGCAACGCCTATACGTCTATGTTCCTCTCTTCTGAAGTAGTGAAATGGAGCCTTAAAGATCTTAAAGTACTGGACCGTGTCCCTACCTACTATTCCGTAGGCCACCTGATGATACCTGGTGGCGACACTAAAAAACCGGCCGGCAAATACCTTGTAGCCTACAACAAGATTACCAAAGACCGGTTCCTGCCTACCGGCCCGGAACTGGCGCAGTCTGCCCAGCTGTATGATATCTCAGGCGATAAAATGCAGCTGGTGCTGGACTACCCCACCTTTGGGGAGCCGCACTATGCACAGGCCTGCGCTGCATCACTGATCAAAGACAAACAGGTGAAGTTCTTCGACATCAACAAAAACAAACATAACTACGTGGCCATGGGTGAAAAAAATGCGAAAGTGGTACGTCAGGGTAACCGTGTAGACGTATACATGACCGCCATCCGCTCACACCTTACACCAGACAACATCGAAGGCGTTTATGTTGGAGATGAAGTATACTTCCACGTCACCAACCTGGAACAGGACTGGGATATCCCACATGGCTTCGCCATCAAAAACAATCCCAACGCGGAACTGCTGATCATGCCCGGTGAAACCGTTACGCTGAAGTTTGTTCCGGAAAAACAAGGCATCTATCCTTTCTACTGTACCGACTTCTGTTCTGCCCTGCATCAGGAAATGTCAGGCTATCTGCGGGTATCTCCCAAAGGAGCCAACGTGCCCCTGAAATTTGGCACCGGCGAAACCGCAGAAACGGTTGCAGCAAAATAAACCCTATACAACCGGTGGTGCTGCCCGGCGCCACCGGTTCTCAACTGTCGATTATGAAGCAATTAACTAAAGCAGGCCGTATCAGCATTCCCGTAGTGGTCCTCTTCCTGATCACCCTCTGGCTCGCCCCCATGTGGCGAATAGACATGAGGGCTCCACAGTACCCGGATGGACTGTCTATGCAGATATGGATCAACGATGTAAAAGGGGATGTGCCCATCATCAACGGACTGAATCACTATATCGGAATGAAAACCATCCACCGCGATGACTTCCGTGAATTTGTATTCATGCCCATCGCCATCCTCTTGTTTATGGCAGGTGGCGTGCTCGTATTCCTGTTAAAAAGCAAAAGAGCGTATTACATATGGACCGCCGCTTTTATGGTGATCGCTATCTGTTCTTTCACTGACTTCTATCTGTGGGAATACAACTATGGCCACAACCTGGACCCGAATGCGCCCATCCAGGTGCCTGGCATGTCTTACCAGCCGCCGCTGCTGGGGTACAAAAAGCTGCTCAACTTTGAAGTGCTCTCACAACCCGACCTGGCAGGATGGTTTTATTGCGCCGCAGGTGTGATACTGACTGTCATCACATTTTATGAATGGAAAAAGAAATGATATGAAGCACAATACTTTGATTTTCCTGCTTGGCTTTTTTATGCTGCAGTTTGCCTGCAGTCCGGATTTTGAACCAGTAGATTATGGCCATGATGCCTGTGCTCACTGCAGGATGACGATCATGGATAAACGTTATGCCGCGGAAATGATCACACCCAAAGGGAAAGCCTATAAGTTTGATGATATCATCTGCCTGTTGCAATACATGTCTGCCAATCAGGTTTCTCCCGACAGCCGGCTTTTAATAGCCGACCACAGCGATGCTTCCCATCCTTTTATTGATGCACGCAAGGCCATCTATCTGCACAACCCATCCTTCAAAACACCCATGAACGGCAACTATGCAGCCTTTGCCTCCGAAAAGGCCGCCGTTCCTCTGAAAGATAACCTGGAGCAAAAACTACTGCACTGGGAAGACCTCACGCGTATAAATCCCTGATATGATGAAACACTTATGGTTGCTTTTATGGCTGACCGGTAGCTGTTTAACAAATTATGCCACTACCATCAGGGTTTCTCCCGGCAAGGATGCCCTGCGCACCGCCATCGGCAAAGCACTGCCCGGAGATACCCTGCTGGTACTGAAAGGTATTTATCAGGAACATGATATCAACATCACCCGCACCATCACTATTTTGGGAAGCGGTATGCCGGTGATAGACGCCAGCAGCAAGTATCCCGGCCTTCTGATCACCGCCGACAGCGTGGTCATTCAGGGGATTCAGGTACAACGCACCGGCAGATCTTCTATTTCCGATATCGCCGGCATCCGCATCAGCAATGCTAAAAATGTAGTGTTGCGCAACAACCGCATGCTGGACTGTACTTATGGCATTTATCTGCAGAATGCACACAACTGCACGATCCTTAACAATACCGTACATACCGGCATCAAAAATGAGATCAACGGAGGCAACGGCATACATGCCTGGAAATGCGACCGGCTGCAGATAAGCGGCAACAGCGTTTCCGGCCACCGCGATGGTATCTACTTCGAATTTGTGACCGATTCAAAAATAGACAATAATATTTCGTACGCCAATCAACGTTATGGCCTGCATTTTATGTTTTCCCACCAGGACAGCTATACAAAAAATACCTTCCGGGAGAACGGTGCCGGCGTGGCTGTGATGTATACCAGAGGAGTGACCATGTACGATAATACTTTTGTGCAGAACTGGGGAGATGCCTCCTATGGTCTTTTATTAAAAGAGATCACCGACAGCAAAATAGAACACAACCGTTTCATCAAAAACACAATCGGCATTCACATGGAAGGCACTACCCGTGTAGATGTGCTGCATAACCTGTTTCAGGACAACGGCTGGGCCCTGCGCGTAATGGCCAGCTCCAGCGGCAGCCGCTTCACGGAAAATAATTTTATCAGCAACTCCTTTGACGTGGCCACCAACGGTACCCTGATGCTGAACGAGTTTCGCCGCAACTACTGGGATAAATACGATGGTTATGATCTGGACCGCGACCATATTGGTGATGTACCACATTATCCGGTCAGCGTATACGCAGTGATCTCTGAAAAAATACCAGCCGCCATGATCCTCTACCGCAGTTTCCTCACCGGCATCATGGAACAGGTAGAAAAAGTAATGCCCAGCATGATACCCGACCAGCTAAGGGATGATTCTCCGATGATGAAAAAAATTGAACTATGATCCGCATCACCCATCTGACAAAGTCTTTCAAAAAATTCAAAGCCCTGGATGATATCTGTCTTCATCTGGAACGAGGGCAAACTGTTTCACTGCTGGGGCCTAACGGTTCCGGCAAAACGACGTTGATCAAATCCATCCTGGGACTGGTTATTCCTGAAAAGGGAGACATCAGCATCAACGGGCAGGATATCCGTACCCACTGGAATTACCGTTCCCAAATCGGCTATATGCCACAGATAGGGCGCTATCCCGAAAATATGTCTGTGCGCCAGGTATTTGCTATGCTCCGCGCAGTCAGAAAAGATTGTCAGCATTTCGACGAAGAACTGATAGCGCGTTTTAACGTACCTGCTTTTGAACATAAACTGATGCGCAACCTCTCCGGAGGAACACGCCAGAAAGTAAGCGCCTGCCTCGCTTTCCTCTTTTCACCAGACATCCTGATACTGGACGAACCTACCGCCGGTCTTGATCCGGTGTCCAGCGAGATACTGAAAGACAAGATATCACGGGAACGGGCCAACGGTAAACTGGTGATGATCACCTCCCATGTTCTCAGCGACCTCGATGATATTACCAGCCATGTGGTGTATTTGCAGGATGGGAAACTGGTCTGCTTTAAAACGGTAGAAGAACTGAAAAAATCAACGGGCTTCCATCAACTGAATAAAGTGATTGCGGCTCTGATGCAAACCAATGTACATGAAGACAATTATTAAATACGTCCTGATAGATCTGTTGAAAAACAGGACTGTGCTGGCTTATACCCTGGTACTGGGAGTGCTGACTATCAGCGTGGCCGGCATGAGCGACAATACTTCCAAAGGCATGTTAAGCCTGCTCAACATTACGCTGTTGTTTGTGCCCATCATCAGCCATCTTTTCTCCACCATTTATTTTTTTAATTCTGCAGAATTCACTGAGCTGTTGCTGGCACAGCCTATCCGTCGAAAAACCATGTTACTGGCTGTTTACGCAGGTGTAGCCATAGCGCTGAGCCTTGCCTATCTGGTCGGTGTAGGCGTTCCCGTATTTGTGCTGTACAACAACCTGGCGGCTATCGCTTTAATTATCAGCGGCATGTTACTCACACTGATATTTTCTGCGCTGGCGCTGCTTATTTTTGTGCTGTTCAAAGACAAAACAAAAGGGATTGGTGCCGGCATTATTACGGCCTTGTTTTTCACGCTGTTATTTGACGGCCTGTTACTGGCCTTTATCTACTCTTTCAGCGAGTACCCGATAGACAAACCCTTATTGGGACTGATATCCCTGAATCCTGTTGACCTGGCAAGAATACTCGTACTGTTGCAGCTGGATGCTGCGGTCATGATGGGTTACTCCGGTGCACTCTTCAAAAAATTTCTGGGTTCAGCCACCGGCAGCATTTACACCACTGCCTGTATGTTATGCTGGATCATTACTCCATTGATAACAGCGGTAAGGATTTTCCGGAAAAAAGATATCTGACGGCAGCCAGCGCTATCAGCAAGGCACCTGCCAGCAAACCCCAGGCAGCTATCCACAGCAGCCAGGGATAACGTTCAGCGGGGATGCTTACCAACCCAGGCATCCCCTGCAGCAACAGAATGATTTCATTGGCCACCAATGCAAGAGTGAACACACAGATGCCGGCGCCTGCCAGCATTTTCACCCGGGCAAAAAAACCGGTATACAGTAACTGGGCCAAAAGGTAGAGGGTCACAAAACCCAGCATCACCAGATGCAGGTAACTGATGATCAACGGCCTGTTTACAAACACCTGATCGCCTATAGCCGGGAAAATAATCAGCAGTTGCGCTACCGTCTTTAATACAAAAGCTGTAAGGGCCAGTATGCCCAGATTACGGACCAACGAGTTAACCATCTTCAGCTCCGTTTTTACAGAACGGACCATCTCCGCAAACCGGGCCAGTGTCAGTAACAACAACCCACAACCCGCAGCACCGATCACCCGTACCAGTACTGGCGGCTGATGCCACAGATAAGACAGAAACGCTGTAGGCAATACCGCAGCACACAAAGCCAGCACAAAGCGGTAACGTATTTTCTCCGCATTTTCCGGCCTCAGATGATAACAGAAAAGCGCAAACACCGCCAGCGTGAAAAAGCCATTGTACTGCAGATGCAGATAGGTATACACCGCATCATGATACAGCACGGTGTTCACCTGATGGGAAGCCATCATATAAGCCAGCGAAAACGGGCCCACCGCCGATAATACCAGTGATATCAACGAAGCAGCGGCCAGTAAGGTCACCGCCCTTTCCCGCCCGGCTTTCAGCAGATCTTTGATAAAAACCACACTGAACACACCCGTGCAGAGAATAAACAAAGTAGAGAACAGAATAGAGAAAAAAGCATACCCCTGAAGCGGGAAACTGAACAACATCCCCAGGGAAGTGCAATATACACCGCCCAGCAGCCAGCTATATACCGGCTTACTACTGCTGCTTTCCGGCAATAACCGGTAGGTCATCAGGGCAAACAAACACAAGGTGATCCATCCGCCCAGGGCAAAATGCGAATGCCCAAACAACAGGTTATTATAATAAATGCCCGGCAGGGAAAATAAAGCGGTGCTGCGGAGCAATACTCCCAGTACCGCTACAATAGCCAGGTTGATCAGTGATAGGGTAATCCATGTTCGTTCTGTTTTCCCTGTTGTTGCACGAGTCATATATGTTTGTTGTTTTTGCCGGAGCAAAGTTACAATAAAGACAAAAACATCCTTTATAAATACGGTATAAAAAAATAACTGCCAGCTGTTGGCGGTACAGCTGGCAGTCATAAAACAGCAGAGCGTTATATTAATGCTGACCCAAAAGTTTTTCCAGCAGCGCATCCAGCGCAGCCCGGTTCTTTTCTGAGTTGCCGACCAGCTTCTCCACAATCTTCCCTTCCCTGTCGATCAGTATTTTGGTGGGGAAAGCCTTTACATCGTAAGCATTCAATATTCCTTTTTCTTTTTCAGTGCTGGAACTTGTGTTGAGCACATTCAGCCAGGTCATATGGTCTTCATCAAGGGCTTTGGTCCATTTCTCCTTCCATTCGGATTCATCACCCCTTTCGTTGGCAATGCCCAGTATTTCGAAGCCGGCATCGTGGTATCTGGCGTATGTTTCCCGCAGATGGGGATGGCTCATGCGGCAGGGATAACACCAGCTGCCCCAGAAGTCCAGCAATACCACTTTTCCTTTCAGCGAGGCCAGTGTGATGGCATTACCATTTCTGTCCGGCAGTGTTACCTGTGGCGCAGGCATACCGGGTGCGGTTTCCCGGGCTTTGGCCAGTCGTGCACCATAGGCAATGCCTTCTGGAGAGGCTTTCAGCGCGGGTTGTATGCCATCATACAAAGGACCTATCACCACGGGGTCTATTTTTGTACGGGTGTATTCATTGAGCAGTTTCAACATAATGCCCGTTTGCGGGTGCTGCTGCATAAAACGCAGTTTGGCAGCCTCCCGTGCATCGTCCACTGCATAAGCCTTGCGGAGCACTGCTGCTATTGCAGCGCTGTCCTTGCTCGCAAAAGCCGCCTTTCTTTCTTTGCCAAAGTTTTTTTCTCCCTCCTGGTAGATATCATGCTGTTCTTTTTCCATCGTAAGATGATCATCTTCTGCAACAGAACCACTCACTCTGGTATCATTCAGTTCATTGGCGGAAACGGCCGTCAGCCCCCCTTTATCCAGAAAAAACACATGCTGGTAAGGTTTGATAAAATGTGTCTTAAAATAATACTGCGCTTTGTCCTCAGACACCTTCAGATAAAGCGTGGCTTCCGCGGGATAGTCTATTTTACCCTGGAAATGGTAGGTATGTTTTTCCAGGCGGCAGCTGTCTGTAATGGTCTGGTTGTGCTGACGATAGGAAAGATACACGTACCTGTTGGTGGCCAGGGTAGTTTTAGGCAGGGTGCCTTTCAGGGTGAAAGACTGTGCCTGTGTGGTTTGCAGGCTTATGCAGGCCACACAGGTGTATAATATTGTTTTTCCTTGCATAGATCAGGTTTTGGAATGGCTTAATCATTACGCGGCATATCCGGATTAAAAGATAAAACGCTGAGTGGTATCTGTAAAGTATATCTGGCTGCGTGAGGTGGTAAGGTAGCAATCACCTTTCCTGCGTCAGCATAACGGTTCACGGTCTGCATATTATTGGCTGCATCCAGGCGGCGCATGTCTATCCAGCGGAAGCCTCTGTAGGCTAGTTCCATACGGCGTTCCCTCCATACCAGGTCCATCACCTGCGCCGCGTCGGAAGATACCAGCGGCTGATAAGCGTCTTTTTTAATACGGCATTTACGGATATCGTTCAACTGGTCCAGTGCCTCCTGCAGCCTGCCGCTGCGGGCCGCCGCTTCGGCCAGTATCAGCTTCATCTCTTCCACAGAAGTACCGAAGTTAGGTACGGCCCCACTTGGGTTATACGTCACCACGCCGCGTTTGGGATAAGTATAGTCACCCGTGTTTTCATAATAGAATTTCAGCCGCAGGTCATTCACGTCAAACAGTTTCAGGAATTCAATCGTAGGATATTCCTTAGTGGCCGCTGAAGTGGAGTAACGGGCATACAGCTCATACGTTCTGATGGCCATGCCGGGCATAGCTTTGGCATTGGGGATGGTATTATAATCCAGGATGACAGGAGGATTGTCACCCAGCGCCAGTCTTGCGTTTTTAGCAGCTTCGTCATACAAGCCCATATACAGGTAGGCACGTGCCAGCACACTATAGGCTGCAGGTACAGCACCACGGAAACGGTTACCTGCATTGCTGGCCGGCAGCCCCGGAATAGCGGCATTGATATCCTGGATAATATGCTCATAGATGACAGCCACCGTGCTGCGGGGTGGTGTATTATCGGAGATATCAATAGACTCCATAAACGGTACTGCCAGGTCTTTGGCCGCAGTAGCCGGGTTGTAGGGCTTCGCATACAGGTTGACCAGGTATAGGTATTCAAAAGCCCTGCCCAGTAAAGCTTCTGCACGTATCCGCTCTTTATCTCTGGCGGTCCCGTTGCCGGCATCACCGATGCCTTTGAGCACAGCATTGTAACGATAGATATTCGCGTAATGTTTGCCCCAGAATAACGGCGGCACTTTGGTATCGTTGGAAAACTGCTCCGCCCAGAGATAGACCAGATCAGCCGGCAACACCGCAGGCTGCGGTATAGCGGGCTGGTCTACATCGTCAGCCAGCAGGTTTAATTCACGGGCGCCGCTGGAAGTGAGGTCCTGGCTGTTCAGAAAAAGATCGTAGTCACTCACGTTGGTCAGGATCGTTTTTCCTTTTGGCGCTATGTCAAGATATTTCTGGCAGGAAGTGGCTGTTGTCAACAGACCGGCCAGTCCCCATATCATCCATTTGTGTTTCATGTTCTTGCTGTTAATGCTTTAGAAATTGGTGAACAGGCCGATGGTAAAGGTAGGCACCAGGTGTCTTCTGGCATAACTGCCAGTGGCTATACTATAGTTGTATTTGTTGAGGCCTATGGTCATCAGGTTGGAGGCCTGTACCTTCACTTCAAAGTTGGTGAAGCCGATACGCTGAATAGCAGGAGCATTCCTGAAATTATAGGATACCGTGATATCACGTAGTACAAGGTAAGCCCCATTCACCACCCGTATATCAGCATAATTATACACATAACTATGATAGGCATTATACAACCAGTAAGGATAGATGCCCATCACATCTGCTTTCTGCTCATCCCCTTTCTGGCGGAAATAGTTTTCCGTACCGGCCAGTGGGCGGGTGGCACCCGTAGAAGGTGCTGGTATCCGGGTTTTAAAACCACCGTAATAATCCACCATGCAGTACACATAAAAATTCCCGATGTCTATCCTGTTGCTGATACCAGCGGTAATGACAGGCATACCTGCTCCCTGGTATTGCAGGTCGTTTAGACCGTCATCCAGCGCACCATAACCAGGATTCTTCCGCTTGCCGTCTATACCGTATATCTGTGGCAAACCGCTCGTATCGAGACCTGCATAACGATAACTGAACACCGCGCCCACCGGGTAGTCCACCACATAGTTATTGCCGATATATTGATAGGACTGTTGTTTGTTATTAACATACAGTGCCAATACCTTGTTGATATTACGGGACAGCGCGATGCCGGTATTCCAGTTGAAACGTTTACGGGTAATCCAGTCGGCATGCAGGTTTAGCTCCACCCCGCTGTTGCTGATAGATGCAGCATTCAGTTTTGCACTGCTGGCGCCTTTGGTAGGGTCCAGCTGTGCATCGGCGAGCAGGTCCTTACTTTTGCGGGTGTAATAATCAATGCTGCCGTATACACTACCCACCACTCTAAAATCCATTCCCATATTGAGGTTGCTGGTTTCTTCCCAGCGCAGGGCTGCATTTTCCATCGATCCCAGGTTAAGCGCTACAGAAGCAGGCGAAGTACGAAGATTGGAGGCATACGTTGCTACAATCTGCGGAATGCTTGCTTTGGAAGTATTACCGTTGATACCATAAGCTATACGCAGCTTCAGGGCGTCCAGCCAGTTAACATGCTGCATAAAGTTCTCCTGGTCTATATTCCAGGCGCCGCCTACCGACCAGAGCGGCTTGTAGCGGTATTTAGGATCTGTACCGAAGAGGTTGGACTGATCTATGCGCACACTTCCGGAAAAGGAATACCTGCCTCTGAAAGAATATACACCGTTAAAATAACCGGAGATATAACGGTCATCCTGATACGCTTTTGAAAAAAGATTTTCGAATCTGAGTGTAGGGTTACCATAGGCAAACTGTGATATCCAGGAGCCGGTTAGTATTTTGTTGTAATCCACCGGTTGTTGCAGCAACGTTTGATCGTTGTAGCCGAAAGTAGAACTAACACTGGCTGATGTAGTCACCTTGCGGGTTTCAGCACCCAGTATCACGTTAAAGGAGTGCTGGTCATGAATCACTTTGTTATAGTCCAGCTGTGCCCGTACAGTATAGCTAAGTGCGCTGGTATTTTTCTGGTTGATATAACCACCTTTGGGAATATTGAAGAGGATGCCTTTATCTGTTTGTTCCGCATAGCGGTTGACATACTGACGGGCTTCAGATGATTTTTCGCTGGCGTAATGTGTCAGATCGGCCCGGGAGTTTTCGTATATGCCGCCAAACCTGAAGTTGAAACCATGTCCGATATGATAGTTGAAGTTGGCGATCACCTTATTGCTGACTGTTTTATTGCGGTCGCTGATTTCATTCATATCTACCAGCGGATACCGCAGGTTGTCATACAATCCTTTTTTGATGATGGTATCATTAAAGACCGGGTTCATGTTGGAACCATCGAAGATGGGCAGCGGATTACCATTTTTATCCTGAAAACGTTCATACCCGTATACATTCATAAAATCAGGCACCGGCGCCACATTGGATTTGGTTTCCAGGTAATCGGTGGTCAGTTCCAGGGAGAGGCGTTTATTAAACCGGTAGTTGGCGCGGCCGGACAGTAAAAAACGGCTGTCATCGTTATTCATTTTTGAAAGCCGGTTGCCGGTATAGTTGGCCGATACATAATAGGTGGCCTGTTGTGTACCACCGGACATATTGAGGTCGTACTGCTGATTGAGGGCGCTGCGCAGGAACAGGCGGCTGTAATCGGCGGCGTTGTTGTAAGCACCCAGTGCATCAAAACGTGCGGCCATCTGTTCCGGTGTGATGGTACCTTCCTTTCTGTCGAGCAGGATATCAAAACCAGGCTGGTAGTAGCTGTACGATGTTCTGTACCGGGTCCAGTCTACCGGCAGGTCTGTTCCGTCTTTATAGGTATCCCGCAGGTAATTGAGCGTGGTATTGCTGGGGGCAAGACGGTAGGTGCTGTAGTTTTCCTTGCCGGTAACGCCCAGGGTAGTACGAAAAGCAAAGCGGGTACGTCCTATCTCAGCCTGTTTACGCTCTATGATCACCACACCGTTGGAGGCGCGTACCCCGTAGACAGTGGCGGAAGCAGCATCTTTCAGCACAGTAACGGATTTGATTTCATTGGGGTTGATCGCATCGAGGGTCAGTTCTGTAGGATAACCATCTACCACAATGAGCGGCTGTTTATTGGCCGAAATAGTAGACAGGCCTCTTACCTGAAAGAGGGAGTTCCCTTCAAACTTCATATCATTGTTGATCAGCACACCCGGCAGTTTGTTTTGGATACCGGACAGGAAATCAGTGCTGATACGTGTTTCATATTCTTTGGTACCAATGGCGGAGATAGCGCCGGTGCTTTGCTCCGGGCGGATACGCTGGTAGGCAGTGCTTACTTCCACCATGCCGAGGTTATGACGGCCGAATTTCAGCACTATTTCTTTCATACCGGACAGCACTTCGGCCACAAAGGTTTGTGGCTCATAGCCTACGCAGGAAATCCTGACAGTGGCCTTGGGTGCGATATGCAGTAATGAATAGGAACCGCTGCTGTTGGTCATTACACCGTTAGTGCCTACAGCGATGGTTACATAAGGCAAAGGGGCTCCCTGTTCATTTCTGACTACACCCAGCAGGTTGACAGCAGGTTCCTGTGACCTTACTGGTTTGGGTTTGTGAAAGATGACGACCGCATTGGGCAGCGCTTTGTAATCCAGTTCTGTGTTTTGCAGCAGCTGTGAAAGCGCTTCCCCCAATGGTTTGCTGTTACAGGAGATGGAAAGGTCTGTCCAGACAGTCACTTCGTCTGCCGGAAATGAGATTTTGCAACCGGCCTGCCGGCCCGCTTCTGTCAGCATAACTGACAGGGGCTGGTGCTGTAGCGACAGGCTGATGGTTTTCTGTAAGATCTGGGCATACCCCAGGTGTACATGCATGGCAAATAATAGCAACAGGCATACTCTCCTCATGATAATAAGGCTTGGTTGATTTTTGAATTCCGTGATACGGATGATTATAGCGTCGTAATGGTTACAGTATTTCCTGTAACAGAATAGGCATATCCAAGGGTAGTACAGACGATATCCAGTATATCGTTCAATGATTCTGTACCGTAGAATGCATCGGTAATGGTGACACGTTTTTCTTTATTGATTTGCCGGCTGAAAACGAATTGCATCTGATAACGGGCTGACAGCCGGTTACAGATGGTTTCCAGGCTTGTTTCATTAAACATCAGGTCTTTCGCCATCCACTCTACTGTAGGCGCTACATTCACGTTACTGGCAGCGGCCGGTTGCTGAGCACCACATACCAGTTCCTGATTTTGTGTGAGCACCGCCATGGTCTTGTTTTCCTTTTCTACTCTTACTTTACCGCTGGCAACGGTGACCACTACACGTCGGGAAGCGGCATCTGCCTTGATATTGAAGGCTGTCCCCAGCACATAGGTGCATACGTTGGCACAACGTATCATAAATGGCTTGCGGGCATTATGTTTTACATCAAAGTAAGCTTCTCCCTGTAATGTCAGGAGGCGGTCTGTCTGGTTAAAAGACGGCGCCAGCTGCAAGGTGCTGCCGGCACGTAATAGTACAACAGAACTGTCCGGCAATATCAGATGCCGGTCGTATGTTACTGCCTCGCCGGGACCAGGCGCCTTTCCGGCGCTGCTATGTATCCCGGTGACAGCAGGCGGGGCTTCTTTTACAGACAATGGATGCAGATATCTTGACAGCAATATGATTCCGGTGAGTATGGCGGCGGCCGCAGTAACGCGCTTCCATATACGATATCGGCTTTTCACCGGTCGGAGCGAAGAGCGCTGCTGAAAATCGGCATATTTATCACGCAGGTAAACTTCGTCCATCACGTCCCAATGGGGCGTCTGTGGTGTTTCTCCCAGGCCGTCGTACCATTGCTGCAACGCTTCCAGTTCTGCGTTGGTACATTGGCCGGCATGAAATTTCTCCAGTAATTGATGAAGCTTTTCCCTTTGCATATTGTAATGACGATGCTGCGAAGCGTTACCGTTACTCCTTTGATAAATATTTTTTATTCTAATAAAATCAACTGGCCAGGGTATGACGTATGTCAACAGCCTCACCGTTACTCAAGTGGAATATTTTTTTTCGCCGGTAATTTTTTTGCAAAAGATTATATCTTTATCCCGACCACCGTGGAGTATTATCTTGAATCATCACAGCGCGCATACCGACGACCAATCATTATTATCACTTTGGAAAGAAGGGGATGAAACAGCGTTTGCCTGCCTGTACCGCAAATATTTTCCACAGCTTGTTGTAACGGCCTACCAGAAAGTAAAAGACCAATACCTCGCCGAAGAGCTGGCGCAGGAGAGTTTACTTGCTTTCTACTATAAAAGGGAATATCAGCTGGACAATATCGCCGCCTATCTGCAAGTGATATTACGGCATAAAACATATGATCATTTCCGTAAGGTACTGGTACGTGAACAGCATACCACACTGGCCGCACAACAACAGCCTTCCGTTACGGAAGACGCTTCCCATCAGCTTTATCAAACAGACCTGCTCAAAACCCTGAGTCAGCAAATACAGGCACTGCCTGCACAATGCCGCACCGTTTTCCTTCTGAGCAGGAACAAACATATGTCGAACCACGAAATTGCAGATACACTAGGCATCTCCGTTAATACCGTAGAACAACATATGCGCAAGGCCTTAAAAAGATTAAGGGAAGGTATTCTGCTGTTGCTGCTGATCTCTCTACACAAATAAAAAAATGTCGGAATCCACCCCCTGAAATGTCAGTATTCCCCCTGCATCCGGAACTTTATTGCCCGTAAATTTGTTATTCATTCGTTTGACCTTAAAAAAAATAATATCATGGCATCCGTATTAAATCCTTACTTAACATTTAACGACAATTGTGAAGAAGCCTTCAATTTCTACAAATCTGTATTTGGCGGTGAGTTCGCTGTGGTGATGCGTTTCGACAGCACACCGGATCAATACACGCCAACAGAAGACGAAAAAAATAAAATCCAGCATATCTCCCTGCCTATCGGCAACGGCTCTATGCTGATGGGTAGTGATACCCCTGCCAAATATGGCAAGGTAGTGGAAGGCACCAATTTCTCCATTTCTGTTAGCGCGGATGATGAAGCGGATGCAGACCGTCTGTACCAAGGGCTTTCCGCCGGCGGTAAAGCCACCATGCCTATGGCTAAAATGTTCTGGGGCTCGTACTTCGGAATGCTGACAGACAAATTTGGCATACAGTGGATGATCAGTTTTGACTTTAACCGCAACGGTTAATAAAATGAAAAGATAAGGGCCTTCCTCTACAGGAAGGCCCTTATCTTTTATACCCGGCCGGCAAAGCTGTTTTAGTTATTCTGGGCACGGAGCAGCAGCCGGCAGATCAGGTCTACCTCTACATCCTTAATGCCCGTGTATAAAGGCAGGCACAATACTCTTTTGCTGATATCTTCACTCACCGGACAGTCATGTGGCTGTACATAATTGAGTTTGCTCAGGGAAGGATAAAAATATCTTCTGGGATAGATCCAGTTGTCATTCAGCATTTTTACAGCCTTCAGCAGATCCGCTTCATCCTGGAAGATCACAGGATAATAGGCGTAGTTGAAAGTAGCGCCGGACTGTATACGTACATGCTGTACGTTGAGTCCTTTTAATTTCTGATCGTAACGTTCACAGATTTTTATCCGCTCTTCGAGGCTGGCATCTACCTGGTCGAGGATGAGCAGGCCCATGGCCGCGTGAAATTCAGAGTTTTTAGCATTGATGCCCACACAGGCAAAATCTTCCGGCCCATCGTAACCGAAGTTACGCATATACGCCAGTGTTTTGAGCAGTTCGGCCGATTGGGTGAATACAGCACCGCCTTCTACAGTATGGAAAACTTTGGTGGCATGAAAGCTGGTGGTGCTGATATCGCCGTATTCGAAGACAGAGCGGTTGTTGTATTTTGATCCGAAACAATGGGCAGCGTCGTATATCACTTTCAGCTGATGTTTGCGGGCAATTTGTTCAATCGCTTCAATATCGCAGGGATTGCCGTATACGTGCGTAGCCAGGATAGCCACGGTATCAGCGGTTATTTTGGATTCAATAGCAGCCGGTGAAATGTTTAACGTATGTGGATCAATATCCGCAAACACCGGTGTCAGCCCTTCCCAGACAATACTGGAAGTGGTGGCAACAAAAGAAAAGGGTGTGGTGATCACTTCTCCCCTGGTAAGTCCCAGCGCCTTGAGCGCCAGCTGTAAGGCCACGGTACCATTGTTGAGGAACAACATATGTTTTACATCCAGGTGTTCCTTTAACCGAAGCTCCAGTTCATTTACCAGCGGGCCGTTGTTGGTTAGCCAGTTACGGTCCCATATGCCTTTTAACAGCTCTACATACTTATCTAAAGATGGTAAGTTCGGCTTTGCCACGTTAATCATTGATCAATTTTTAATAAAGACTGCTTAATACCATTCAACATGTAAGCGGCACAGCGTACCGCTGTCTGCAGGTCCAAAGGTACTGTTGTCCGGAAAGGTATACAAGTTTTTTATAATTCACCTTTCGGGCAACGGTTTGATACACTTGAAGATGATTTTTTTGGGATTTAATGCTGTCAAAAAACAGTACTTATTCATTTCTTCCATATATTTATATCTATTTCTGTTCCATGTCCATCAGCAAAAAATATATAACCCCTCCTTTTCTTGAAGCAATTTGTCGGTTCAGATTTGCTACTCATGAAGGGGTATCTTTATTTCAGGTAATTGATGACTTTTATCAAACGATTAAAAGTGATTTTCCAAAGAAGTCTATATTGACATCAAGAGGATTAAATGTGGATATCGAAAATTTCGATGAAATTGGGCCACTCAGAGAAGACATAGAACTATTTAAGTTTTATAATGAAACGGGAAACTTAATAGTACAAATTGGCGAAACTGTCCTGACAGTAAATCACCTACGTCCGTATTCCTCATGGGAGAATTATTCAACGACCGTTCTTTCTATCTTAAAGAGGTTTGGATCTGTGTTTAAATTTAATTTATTTGCTAAAGTTGCCATAAGATATTTAAATAAGATTGACATATCCAGCGATGAATTTGATTTGGAAGACTATTTCAATCTAAAACTGCAAGTTCCCCATGAAATGGAAAGTACGCTAATGGGCGGCTTTGATATTCGCAGTAATTTGTGGACGGAGGATAGACAAAATGTATATACCCTTGCTTTAAAAACAGCTCCGGGAAATAATGATAAGTCATATTCTTTTATTTTTGAATTAGGTTATTTTAATGCAGATGATGGGATTAAAATAG
Organism: Chitinophaga sp. HK235; assembly: GCF_018255755.1. NCBI lineage: Bacteria > Pseudomonadati > Bacteroidota > Chitinophagia > Chitinophagales > Chitinophagaceae > Chitinophaga > Chitinophaga sp. HK235. Next base: position 3,255,774 of record NZ_CP073766.1, read on the forward strand.
ATGAGATCGATAATTGGTTTGATAATGCGCATGAATGTTTGAATAAAGCTTTTGAAAGCACATTAACCCCCAAATGTAAATTGATTTTCGATGAAGGCAAGTAGCACATATATCCCGATTATAGATACAGATTGGGCCCAAAAAAAATCCACAAGAAGAAGTTACCCTAATGAGTTATGGACCACTCCTAAAGTAAGAACGGACGTAGACAATACCTCCTTAACAGATCAATACTTAAGTATAGGATATCAGTTAAAAGAACTAGGGTTTGACTTTGAAGCCAAAGAGCTACCAATTTTAACCGATTTTTTATTAGCCAATTATCAGGTATGGCAAGAACTTGAGAAAGTACCATCTGTAATTCCAGCTTATTTTTCGGAGTATCGATTACTTATAACTTTATATAAAGACCCACAGGAAGGATATTGTCTTTTGAATTTGTATATTATTAATTCACTAGATCCTGTTTCTGCTTACCAAAAAGAGAAAGCGTTCTTTCGAAATTATTTCCGGCCTATATACAAAAAACTAAAGGGTAAACTGAATATTAAAGAAACCAGTGAAAATCTGTAAAGTCTATTCGAAATGCCTTTTGATTGGAATCTATATTTAGAATTAGGTCAGGAATTGTGTAATAAACCTACAGAGCAAGATCGAAGATCAGGCGTTAGTAGGAGTTATTATGGATTATATCATAAATTAAGAATTATGGTTGGGTTTACCACCAAATATAATCCTCACAAAGCACTTATGGATAAATTGGCAGAACAAAGGAATTTTGATGATGAATTAGAATTATCAAAGATATTGCAAGACCTGAAAGAGCTTAGAGAAAAAGCTGACTATGATGGACTTCTCCCTGTAGATCAGGCTTTTGTTAAGCGATTTATGCTTAGGCTTGAGGATGCGATAGAAATATATGAGAATAATAAATGAAAGCTTCCCTCAAACAGTAACGTTTCAAACTATTTTAACCGTCACGGTTTAGTGGAAGCTCTCCGTGATCAATATCCCCATTTTTTCATGGCAGCCAGATCCTGTTTTACGGCCTCCAGCGGGGTGAGGGACTGATAAGATTCCTGTTCTATGATGAAATAGCGGGTACCGCCGGATTTTTTGCCCAGGTCTATCACCTCTTTCACCGGGATGATCCCCTTGCCCAGGACCGTACTTTCGTAGCTACTGCCCATCTCACCTTTACCGGCTGTTTTGATTTCATCCTTCACATGCATCAGTTCAAGTAACCGAACTTCATGCCCGACTTTTTACAAAGCTCACCGCTTTTGTTGAAAACATCCATGTAGGCTTTAAAGTCATCGTAGTTTTTACGCAGGCTCTGGTCCAGCCAGGGACTGATCACATAACGTTGCCCTACGGTGGCGGCATCTTCCACAGTGTATTTCCAGGCATCGGTAAAGTCTTTTTTGGCAGCATCCCAGTGAGCAGGGCCCATAACAGTATGACCGCTGGGCATGGAAAGCCCCAGATCAGCCAGCACTTTTTTGAACTCCGTAGGGGTGTAACCGTAAAATTTCCGGTTCACATAGTTGGCATGTTCCACATGCTTATAGCCCATGGCAGCCAGTTGTTTGAGGGTACCCAGCGGGTCCTTCTTCATATCTTCCCGGATAGAATAAAGCTGTATGCCCAGCACTTCCTTTTTGCCGGCGGCCGCCAGCATTGACTTCGACAGCAGCGTGGTACCTGCCAGCGCCAGCGTTCCTTTCACTAAAAAATTTCTTCTGGAAATGTTCATGTCAAAAGTTATTTAGCAAGATGATTACGTGGAAATTTTCAATACCTGCCTAAAGTAATAAAATATATCTGTTTCACATACGATACCGGCTTGCGGCAGACCCCGTAAAACGGACCATCCAGTAAAACCCTTACCTGTAAAACATTATAGCGGTAACTGCCGGAGGATAAAAATATTTTTTCAGGCGGATGTCCAATTCGGTAATTTCCATTTGTTAAGGGGTGTTCAAAACAAATATTCCTTACAATTAAAACCTACACATCATGGACGAATTTATGCTGATATTCCGCCACCAGGACGGTAAAAAGATCGCCTCTCCCGAACAGATACAGATATGGATGAAACAGACCATGGACTGGATCGGTGGTATTGCCGCACAAAACAAGTTCAGCGGCGGCAACGGTCTTCCTTTTGAAGACGCCCGGGTAGTACATCATGATAAAGTGGTCACCAACGGGCCCTTCGGTGATATCAAAGAAACCATAGGAGGATACATTGTTGTGAAAGCCGACTCCGTAGAGGAAGCCGTGTCTTTTGCCAAAGGCTGTCCTGTTTTACAGGGAGAAGGCAATACAGTAGAAGTGAGAAGGATCGCCAAATCAGACGGCATCCACTAAATAGTTGAACAGCCCCTGTTACGGCAGGGGCTTTTTATCCCGATGATGCAACAACCCGAATTAATACCACATCTGTTCAGGACAGAGTTTACAAAGATCACGGCTGTTCTGTGCAAACATTTTGGCATTGAACATATCCAGCTGGCAGAAGATATCGCCAGCGAAACCTTTCTGCGTGCCATGGAAACCTGGACCTACAAAGGTATTCCTGAAAACCCTACCGCATGGCTGTATGTGGTGGCCAAAAACAAAGCGAAGAACTACTTTGCCCGCGCTCATATGTTTCAGGAGAAGATAGCCCCCGAACTGAAACAGCTTACTCCCGCTCCTTCCACAGAGATAGACCTGTCAGATAAAAACATCACCGATAGTCAGCTCCAGATGTTGTTTGCCATCTGTCATCCGGCTATTTCCACCGAAGCACAGATAGGCCTGGCACTGCGTATCCTCTGCGGTTTCGGCATAGACGAGATCGCCAACGCTTTTCTGACTAACAAGGAAACGATCAACAAACGCCTCTTCAGAGCCAGAGAAAAATTAAGGGCCGAAAAAGTCCAAATCAGTATACCCGATGCTGCAGCCATACAGGAGCATCTGGACACTGTACTCACCACATTGTATCTGCTCTACAACGAGGGCTATTATTCCGAAAGTCAGGATACCATCATAAGGGAAGAGCTTTGCCTCGAAGCCATGCGGCTCACCAGACTACTGCTGGATCATGACATCACCAACACCCCGGCTGTCAATGCTTTGCTGGCTCTCATGTGTTTTCATGCGTCCCGCTTTCCCGCCAGAAAAAACGAACGCGGCGAACTAATCCTTTACCAGGACCAGGACCCCGCTCTCTGGAACCTGGAGCTGATTGCACAGGGCGCCTGGTACCTGCATGCAGCGTCTCAGGGCAATACACTTACCCGCTACCATATGGAAGCCACCATTGCCTGGTGGCATACGATCAAAGAAGACAGCAGCGAAAAATGGGAGAACATTCTTCAATTATACAACCGGCTGCTGCAACTACAGTATTCTCCGGTAGCCGCCCTCAACCGCACCTATGCACTCTCCAAAGCAAGAGGTAAAGCAGCCGCCATCGCGGAAGCAGAAAAACTGGGCCTTACAGACAATCCCTATTATTATGCACTACTGGGAGAATTATACGAGGGCATTGATAACGGTCAAGCATTGCAACATCTGCAAACAGCCCAACATCTTTTTAAAACACAAACAGAAAAACAAACCATCCAGCGCAAAATTGATCATCTGCCTACCACATGATGCGCTACAAAAAAAGAAAAAAGATATTCCCTGTAAGCATTGCCTATGGCCAGCTCCTGCTCTCCTATCTGTACATCCTGATTATTCAGACTGGTCACATGCCTGAAATTAACCACCACTGATTTACTGATACGCACAAAGAGGTCCTGCGGCAATTGTTCCAGTAAGGCTTTCAGGTTGATGCCTACCATGAGTTTTCTGCCCACCATATGCAACAAACAATAATCCTTCACACCTTCTATATACAGACATTCGTTAAATACTACCCGGTGCAATCTTCTGTCAGAGCGGATAAACACATGATCCTGTTGTGTGGCGATAGCCTGTTGCTGTTGTAGTTTGCGATATCTTTTCATGTCAGCATAGTCCAGCGCCTTTTGCACCGCCTGTGCAAAACGGTTGGGGTGCACGGGTTTCACGAGATAGTCGATGGCATTTACATCATAACTGTTAAGCGCATATTCCGTATAGGCAGAAGTAAACACGACCATCGTTTCTTTGTTGAGCTGCCTCGCAAACTCCAGTCCACAGCCGCCCGGCATCTGCACATCCAGAAAGACAAGGTCCACCGGGTTCAGCTCCATAAAATCAGCGGCCCTGGCGGCTCCGGAGAAGCAGCCCAGCAGTTGCAGCGATACATCCTGCTCTACCAGCAGCCGGATTTTCTCTCTGGCCAGCGGCTCATCATCAATTACAATACAGTTCATATGCTTAAGGTTAAGGTTACTACAAACAGCTGGTCTTTGTTTTCTACCTGCAGCGAATGCCGGCAGGGGTATAACAATGCCAGTCGACGGCGTACATTTTTCAGACCGGCTCCACCGGGAAGTGCCGTCCCTGCGGCAGCTACAGGGTTTACACAACAGAATACCAGTTGTCCATCTGTAACAGTCAGTTCCAGATTAATATAGGGGTGACCGTTATAATCGTTGTGTTTAACAGCATTTTCAACAAAGGGCATCAGTAGCAAAGCATGCACGGATGCCGCCTGTATATTGCCAGTAGTGTTTACTGATACATCCAGCACATCATGCCGTAACTTTTCAAGATAGAGAAAGTCATGGATAAACGACAGTTCCTGCGGCAGCCCTACCTGGCCGTTGCCAGCCAGATACAACTGATAACGCAGCAAACGGGACAGTGTATGCACTACCTCCGAAGCCCGCTGCTGGTCGGCATATATCAGCGTATCCAGGTTGTTGAGCGTATTAAACAGAAAGTGCGGCGACAACTGTTTCTTAAGATTTTCCAGTTCTGTCTGCAGGCTGATAGCGCGGTGATAGCCGGTTTCCAGCCACTGTCCGAATAATTTCACCGCAGTGGAAGCGGCCAGCAATGCCAGCATCATCACATAAAAGACAAGGGCGTCTTTTGTATGATAAGGTTTAAAACTTTTGCCGGCCTTCAGCAAAGGTGTCATCAGTGGCTCCATCCAGACCGTCAGCAACATCAAAAAGGTGATCACCCCAAACACAGCCATGATATATTCATAATAACGATACCGCAGCAACAGGCCAGGTACCAGCAGGTAGATATTCACATAAGGTCCGGCCAGGAAAAATATAAGCCCCAGTACTTTCATGAAAGCTTGCCATGCCGGTTGGTATTCGTCCATGCCCACTGCGAAATATAAAATCACTGCCGGCAGTACATGGCATAGTATCTTATAGGCTACGGATTTCCTCATCCATAGCGGCAGTTGTATCATTTCACTATGAATAGCTGTCTGCATCGGGATTTTAAAAAAAGGCGGATGTACGAACTACGCTGCGCGAACAACCAACCCTGTGATTTGATCTACCAATAATACGCGGCTGCCTGCCGCTTACCCCTATCCGGGCATTTGTTGCCGGAGGAAAGCGGTTGCCAGTCATTTTCCCCGGCCTTCTATAATACCAGCCATATGCTTGCGGCCTATGCCTTTGTTTTGCTGAAAAAAGAAAAGTAATGATGAGAAACCTCTGCTTAGCAATTTTATTCGCCTTTGTGGTCAGCTCCTGTAAAAAAAATAAAGATGAAGTAGTTCAGCAGGAACCGCTGAAAACAGCTGCAGCATCACAACAGGTAGACAAACTAATCAACGAGATTAAAATCCCCGGTGTAGCGGTGGCACTGGTAGGCCCTGATGGGATTGTATGGTCCAGAACTGCAGGCATGGCCAACCTGGAGAAAAAAGAAGCACTCACCAACAAAACTGTTTTTAAACTGGGCTCTGTTGCCAAGCCGTTTATCGCTTTCAGCGTAATGAAGCTGGTGGAACAGGGAAAGTTAAACCTGGATGCTAACGTCAACGACTATCTGCCGTTTACCGTACAAAACCCCAAAAACCCGGGTAAAAAGATTACCCTGCGGACCTTATTGAGCCATACCTCCGGTATTATTGATACCGTGTACAGCAGATTTCTTTTGGAGGACTTTGTTGTAAAGGAAATAGACCATCCGGTTCCTATCAGCGAGTACATACGCAGCATGCTCGACCCTACCGGAAAATACTACAGCCCGGACACCTTCCTGGATGACCGTGAAAAGCCTGTCTACAGCTATTCCAATGTGGGTGCTACACTGGCTGCATATATTGTGGAACTGACAGTAAAAGAAAATTTCGACACCTGGGCCACCCGCCAGTTTATTGCTCCTTTAAACACCACCACTTTAACATGGCATCTGCGGGATTTCGCGTCCCAACCCTTTGCCATGCCTTATGGCCCGGCATTGCAACCCTGGGGCAAATACAGCATGGTCGATTACTGTGCCGGTGGACTTCACAGCAATCTCACCGACCTGGCCACCTTCGCAAGGATGCTGATTAATAACGGTAACGTGAATGGCCAACAGATAATAGCCGCCAGTTCACTGGATGCTATGGGGCAGGTGCAATATCCTGATATCAAATCTACCCAGGGCCTTTTCTGGGAACGTTACAAAATGGACAACCGTCCTGTTTTCGGGCATTCCGGAGACGTATGGGGCAGCCATTCCCTGCTGTATATCAACCCTGAAAGTAAACGGGCCGCCATCATTCTGTATAACCGTGACCTGGAAGACAATCAACAACCAGAAATCAATAAACTGTTACAAATGCTGCTTTCCCTATAACACATAAAAAAGCCTCCACCTGTTATTACGGGTGGAGGCCAGCAGCTGAAACAAACATTATTTTATTTTTGTAATGGCCTTCAAAACCCTGTACACAAACATAACGCCCCTCGTCAGGAAGCCCGAACGATTGAAGCTGCCCGCTATATAAATATCAAATACCGGATTAAAAAGCATAAAGGAACCAGTAGAGCCCAAATGGCCCCACACATCATATTTACGGGTAAACATATGCATTCTCACCCGCATCAGTCCCATACCGTAATCCACGCCCGTCCAGGTTTTCCGCCACACCATCATCTTCTCCAGCGACGCCTGGCTGATCAGCCGGCCTGTTGTCAGCGCCTGCATAAAAATGATCAGATCTCCGGCTGTGCTGATGGTTTGCCCCGAAGCATAGATACTGCTGAAACTTCTGTACTCCTCCACACGGATCTCTTTTCTGCGCAGAAAAACACTCGCCACCGGATAAAGACTGCTCACTGCCGGAGTGCTATACTGCAACAGATAAGAGTGTTGCATACCCAGCGGTTCAAAAATAAATTCATGTAACACCTTTTCGTAGGGTTTGCCGGTAACCGCCGCAATCACCAATCCCAGCAGGTTGTAGCCGGTATCGGTGTAATGTAGTTTTTCTCCCGGCGGGAAAAGCGGGTCTATATGCAGTTTGGTCCAGCTCACTGTTTCTTCCGGTGTCCAAAGCCGGTCCGGCACTTCCAGCAGCAACTGAAGGAAATAGGGTCCGTTGCCGGGTTTGTCTTCATAAAAATCCGGCAGTCCGGAAGTATGCGACAACAGATGCGCAATGGTGATGTCCGCCGTGTAATCCCGGCCTTTGTATACATGCAGGCCCTGTGTCAGCGAGGCCGGCAGATAACGCACCAGCGGATCTTCCAGACTAATCCGGCCCTGTTCCACCAGCATCATGATGATCACAGCTGTAAATGTTTTACCGATGCTGGCCGTATGCCAGGGCTGCCCGGGATCAGCAACTACACCATTTGTGCTGCCGGCGGCCATCTCCCAGTCTACCGCATATTTCGCCGAAAATACTTTCAGATAGGCATTGTAAACACAGGGCCCTGCCGCTGTTTTTTGAATAAACTGCTGCTCCAGTTTAAATTTCGTCTCCAATAAATTCATATAGGTTCAGGGGAAATGAATATCTATTATAGCCCAGGGCTTCAGCCCTGGGATGCTTGAAATTATTTATTCGCTATACAAGATGCGCAATAAAACCGGCTTTCCCTATATAAACCCGTTAAACCTGCATGAAATATCTACCACCAGCCTCATTCCGTCAAGAAAATATTACATTTACAACATGCTCAAGCAGGTCAACCAATTACTCAACAGAAAATATCCCTTTGAAATAGTCAGGATGAAACCGATCCTGATCATCAGTATGCTCATCAGTGCGGTGGTGTACGTGTATCAACCTTTCGGCTTCAGCCAGTATCAAAAAAACAAACTGCTGGGCGCTCTTCCTTTTGGTGTGGTCACTTTTTTGGGGCTTCTTTTCTGCAACTACTTCCTGAAAGGCACCCTGCTGAAGAACAAACAAATCAAATGGACCATCCTCTGGGAGGCAGGTCATATCCTATCGGTTTTTCTGGTGCTGGCATTTTTGAACACACTGGTTTTTCTTTATTTTTTTGAAGATATTCACTTTTTCCGGACAGCCGATACCATCACACAGCTACAGCTACTCCTGCACGTGCTGATGCTGACAGTAGCTATTGGCATCTTCCCTGTGGCAGCCGTTATCACCATCCGGTACAACCGTGCCCTGCGCAACAATCTCAACAGCATCATCCGCAGCGATCAGCAGCTGGCCCCTCCGGATCCCACCAAACAGCTCGTATTTCCGTCTGCCAATACTACCGAACAGCCGTTACATATCAGCATCCAGGATTTCCTGTTTCTGGAAGTGGTAAAAAACCATATCCATGTTTATCACCTGGTAAATGGATCAGTAACGACAACGGTTATACGTAATACACTAACCACCATCTCCGAAACCATCCAGGACGCGACCCTCTTTCGGTGCCATCGTTCTTTCCTGGTCAACCTCAGCCATATCAAAACAGCCAGCGGCAACTCCAACGGTTACAAAATCATCCTGAAAGGCTACGAAACCTATCCCATCCCGGTATCCAGGACTTTTGTGCCAGCCTTCCAGGAGATCATTCATTAGTGACAGCTGTTTTCCTTCACATATAACAGCTCCGGCAAACCCCAGTCGGGAGACACTGCCGTAGCGGGTTTGAAGTCGTGGAATGTTTTTTCCACCTGTTGCAGTTTGTCACAGAAGCCGTTGTCTGCCGCCTTTGTAAAGGCTGCCATCCTGTTTTGGAAGATCGCCAGCTGCAGCTGCGGACGCGGATTGTGCTGGTTCAGGCGGATGGCTTTTTCATAACCGCCTATTACCTCCCGATAGTATTTCTGCCCGTTGACAGCCGGATTCAGTGAGATCATAGCATAATAGTAATAGGCCTCCAGCGTATATACTTCCGACATATCCGCGCTGCCATTGGCTTTCAGCGCCGTCAGCTTATCTGCAGCTTCCTGCACTAAGTCTTCCGGTTTGGCGCCTGCCTTGCTCAATACCAGTTTCAGATCGAAATAGGCAATGTAATAGTCCGGCAGCCATTCGCCCGGATACATGGCTGACAAACGTTTCAAGGTATTCACCTGATCATATAGTTTGCTGATATCTTTTTCTTCCTTCACCCGGGTTAATACCTGCTGCAACATGTCCTGGCAAGTAACGCTTATTTCTTTCACAGGAACAGACTGTGCATAAACAGTGGTAACAGACCACATAACGAACATTAAAAGGAGGATCTTTTTCATTTGATATTTTTTATGTTGATTAAAAACTGGACACATCATAAGCGGAACTGCTTTTCAGGGAGATGAACAGCCCGAGATAGAAAAAACGGCTACGGGAGGCCATCACCGGCTCTCCGGCATAAACACCCTTGCTATCAGGCAATGGCGCATAACGGTAACCGTAGGTATTGGCCCTGCCTGTGAGATTGCCCATAGAGGTATACAGAATAACCCTGGGACTTAGCAGGAAAGTCAGGTTGGCATCAAGACTGAAATAGGCTTTGTCGATGGCATTGATAAACCCCGGCGTATTGGGATTATGGTAAGGCCTGCCACTGGCATAGGTGCCCGTAAATCCTGCATAGGTCTTTATCAGCGGGAAATGATATTTAAAAGACATACGCGCATTATGCCGGGAAGCAAACAGTGGGGTGGACATCACCGGAAAATCCCTGTACAGGCGTGCTGCATCATTAAAAGAATAAGAGACATTATACTTCAGTCGTTTCACGCTGGTCTCATCTGAATAATATATATCAAAACCCGCGCTCTTACCATATCCCTCAGAGGTATACACCTGTTGCCGCAACAGTTCCAGCTGATCATACGACTTATAATAAGCTTCTGCCTTCAGCAGCCTGCCATTAAAATCCCAGGAAGCACCCAATATGTAATGGGTGGCGAGCGACTGCTGCAGGTCCTGATGCGGAGCCGCCAGTACAGTATTGTCGGGTGTTTGATAATATTTGCCGTAGATGGCAGACACCTGGAATTTATCTGCCAGGTAATTCAGGGATATACGGGGAGAGAGATTCCAGGCATGGTTAAACTCCGTATATTCCAGGCGTCCTGATACATTGGCATACAACCCGTGCAGCAGCCGTATCTGGTTGTCTACAAAAGCAGCATACAACTGATTATTCAGCTGACGGTCCTGCAACAGCTGTTGCACCGTATCGTGATAAACCGTCTGGTAGCCTTTCAAGTAGGCTTCCACCCCGGTGCTCAGCCGGTAAGCCGGTACAATGGTCCTCTCCAGCTTTGCTTTGATATGCCACTCATTTTCTTTCTGCCGGTAATCATCTCCCTGAAACTTAGCGCTCCCGTAATGACTGTCCACATAAGAAAAAGCGGCACCCAGGAACAGGCGGGTATTATGGCGGAGTTTTGTTTTCAGGGTAGCATTCAGGTAATAGTTGTCCTGATGCAAGTTGAAATCCCTTAATGGCACATCATTCAGCGTATCGGCAAAAGTGCGGATGAAGGCAGTCCTGTCGTAGGCGGTATACAGTTTAAAAAGGCTGCGCGGGCCGGGCGCCGTTTTGTACTGGGCTTCGGCAGATATTGACTGGTATGGTTTTTTCCAGGTGTACCGGTCGGGTAGGAACTGGTTGTACAGCCCCAGGTTCAGATAGTTGACATTCCCGGAGAGGGAACTTTTTTTGAATGCTACGGAGCCGCCACCGCCTATGCTCAGGGGAGAAACGTTGACACCAGCTTTGGTACTACCGGCCACATCTTTAGTATCCATGGGCAATACAGCCGAGAGGGCCTGCCCGAATTCTGATTCATAACCGCCCAGGGAGAAATTGATGCCCTGGAAGAGGAAAGGTGAAAACCGGCCACGGGCGGGCATGTCCTGTGCCGTAATGGAATAGGGGTTGAGCACATGCATCCCGTCGATGAAGGTCTGTGTTTCGCGGTTATCGCCACCACGGATGTACAGCTTACCATCTTCCCCTACTTTCTGTGTGCCTGGCAGGGCCATCAGTGCCCCATAGATATCGCCGTTGGAGCTGCCGGTCATCACCACGTCGAGTGCATCCAGCTTTTCCAGCGTACGGCTTTTACCCAGACTGAACGTGCTGGCCCTCACCACTACTTCGCTCAGGTTTTTATCCTGGCTCTGCAAAATGATGGACAGTGTACCCATCTCCGTTACCCGGGCGGTAAGCCGGTAGTCTTTGTACCCTATATAACTTACTCCCAGGGTCACACTTCCGGTATAGGTGGTGGCAAAACTGAATCTTCCGTCTTTCCCGGAAGTAGTCCCTTCCAGGCTGCCGGTAATATAAATATTGGCGCCTTCTATCGGCATCCCTTTATAATTAGTGATGATCCCGCTGATCACAGGTTGTTGAGAATAGCCCTGTTGAAATGTCAGCAAGAGGGCAAAAAAGAGTATCATTTTTAAACGCATAACGGATGCTTTTGGTCAAAATCCGTGGCCGGGCCACAGCACAATATTAAATTGACCATCACTGGTTTTCAACACGTTAAGACGAACAACAAGGCTTTGGGACGAATAACTAAGGGCTGTGACGACCCGTTAATCATTGGGACAGGCAGGCAGGATTTACGGGCAAAAAACATAACCGTTAAAGACCCTTGCAATAGTCATGCATTTCAAAAAAACATTCTGATGGAATTTAAGCCAGTGACAGATGATGAAGTAACAGCCCCAAAGCTGTAGTCTCTGAACATAAAAAAAGACGCAAAGGCTCTCGTAGTCCTTTGCGTCTTTTGTATTTTTTTAGAGAGAAGAAAATCAACGTTCCAACAACACCCATCCTTTGAACTTCCGCTCACCTTGTTCCGATGGCACTGTCAGGATGTAGAAATAAGTGCCTTCACTCAATCCTGCTCCATCCCAGCTGTTGTCATAATTCTTGTTCTGGTATACCTGGTTGCCCCAACGGTTATAGATGAACAAGCCAGATCCCGGGAACCGGCTCAGGCCCGGTATCACGAACTTATCATTCTTACCGTCTCCGTTAGGTGTGATCACATTCGGAATAAAGAGATCTTCTCCTGTCACTTTCACAGGGCCCACGGTAGAAGTATTATCAGTGATATCCGGATCTTTTTCATTACCCTTGATGGTAGCGGTGTTCACGATATCTGCACCAGTTGCCAGTTTAACCGTAAACGTTAGGGTGGCTGTAGTACCCGGCGCCATGTTAGCCAGTTGCCAGTTGATGGTGGCGGTGGCTATATCGTAAGCAGCCTGACCGGCGGAAGCAGAGAGCGTAATCGGTCTGCCCAGCATGTTTTGCAGCTGGTCCCGCACCACTACGCCAGTGGCCGCATCCGGGCCGTTGTTGGTAGCCGTGATGGTAAATGTCAGTACGTCATTGACATTGTAAGGCGGATTAGTATTCAGTTTTTTCACCACTTTGAGGTTGGCGAACCGGTCTGTACTGATGATCACCCTGCTGGTATCCGGTGTGCTGACATCCGGTGGTCCGCTGATGACAGCGATGTTACGGACAGAACCGGCACCGGTGATGGTCATATCATAACTCCAGCTGCGGGTTTCGCCACCATTCAGCAGTCCGGCGTTCCATTGCAGCACGCGGGTGGTACTGTTGTAAGTGATAGTGCCAACGGGCGGGTTGCTGTATACCGGATCGCTTACCAGTGTGGCCGGCGGCAGTGTATCGATCACCACTACCGGGTTAACACCCGCGATACCGTTGTTCTTCACCTGCAAGTTATAACTGATCACCTGTCCGATGCTATAAGGCCCATTAGCCGGATTAACCGATTTTATCACCTGCAGGGCAGATTTAGGGAATACCATAGTGGTGGCAGTACTGCTGTTGTTGGTGCTGTCCTGCTCTGTAACACCAGCAGGAGTACTAACAACTGCCGTGTTCATTATCTTACCCGGTGTGGCAGCGGTGGCAGTCACCTGCAGCACCACTTTTGCTCCTGCCGGGAAGGTCCCGATAACAGCGCTGACGGTACTGCCGTTAATGGCTGGCTGTACATTAGCAGCGCCGCCATTCAGTGAAGCTACTGTGACAGCCGGTTGTGTAAGCCCTGCCGGCAACATGTCTGTCACCGTTGCATTGTCTGCGGAAGATGGTCCGTTGTTGGTAACGGTAAGCAGGTAAGTCACCTTACTGCCCACAAATACTTCATCGGGACCTGTTTTCACCATTACCAGATCAGCGGCGCTGCCAATAGTGCTAACAACAGTGTTGGAAGCGATATCGGTGCCGCCGGCATTATTCAGGATAACATGTGCTACGTTGGTAACGCTGCCGGAAGCGGCGTTAGGCTGCACTGTACCGGTGATGACGATGGTCAGTCCGCTGGTATCTGCAGCGGGCATGTTCACATTCACCTTCACCTGGTTACCGGTACCGGTGGCGCCGCTGTTGATGACAGTGCTGCGAAGCGGTGTAGCCGTCCACGTTACATTGGTGAGCACGCCCGGTATCATATCTGTGATGTCAGTATTCACCGCATCGCTGGGGCCCGGATTGACCACGCTGATGACATAGATAGCCTGGTCGCCGCGTATCATAACAGCCGGGCCGGTTTTGCTGATCCTCACCCTGGCAGATACTGTCAACTGGGTGGTGGCCGTAGCTGTTTGTGGCGATGCTCCTGTTTCAGAAGGTGTCACCGTAGCGCTGTTGACGATAGTGCCGGTAGCGCCGGGGGCTACCATACCATTCACGGTGATGGTTATATTATTTCCAGCGCCGGAAGGCATATCGCCGGTAAGGCTGATATTATTACCGCTGCCGGCAGCAGGGCTTTTTATCACGGCAGTGCCGTTGGCTACCGCTTTCCAGGTCACCTGCGTGATGGTGGCCGGCACGTTATCTGTCAGCGTGAAATTGAGTGCATTGCTAAGCCCGATATTGCTGGCGATGATGGTATACTGTATCGGCTGGCCCGCAGTAGTGGTGGTGGGGCCATCTTTCTGTATCTGTAATACCGGTTTGGCGGTAACTACTGTTTGTACCAATGCAGAAGTATCAGCCGGTGCTCCGGGTTCTGCCGGCGTAATAATGGCCACGTTATTCAGTGTATCCCTGAAGGCGGGATCTATGGTGCCATTAACGGTAATGGTAATATTATTACCAGTGCCTGGCGGAATATTCGCGGTAAGGCTTACCAGGTTGCCGGTACCGGAAGCAGCACCGGTAAGCTGTGCATTGCCTGCAGCTACTGCAGTCCAGCTCACACCTGTTACCGCGGCGGGTACTGCATCTGTGATCACCGCATTGCTGGCAACACTCGGGCCATTGTTGCTCGCAATGAGGGTATACGTGATTTTCTGGCCGGACTGTAATGCTGCCGGACCAGCTTTGGTTATCTGTACGGCGGGCATCAGCGTAACGGTAGTCTGTACCTGTGAGGAGTCCGGTGTATTGCCTGGTTCTGCTGCTGTTGCAATACCAGTGTTGAGCAACTGACCGGAGAAGGTAGAATCTGTTTTACCCTGGATGGTCACCTGCACGACTGCTCCTGCGGGAATATCGGCCACTACATTTACATTGTTGCCGCTGCCGCTGGCTCCTGAAGTGATCACGGCGCCGCCGCTTACTGCGGTGGCTGTCCAGCTCACCTGTCCTACCGCTGACGGCACTACGTCGCTGATAACTGCGCCAGTAGCGTTGCTCAGCCCTTTATTGGTCACCTGCAACTGGTAGAGTATGGGCTCGCCTGCATGCAGGGACTGCGGACCACTCTTACTGATCATCAGTTCCGGATGTTGTTCTATCTCGGTGATCACCGGCGGTGTTACCGCAGTAGGTGTTTGCGGATCAGGAGAAGTAACGGTGGCGGTATTGCTGAGTGTACCGGTAGCATCGGGCAACAGGGTACCGGTAACCATAATGGTGACGGTAGCCTGGCCAGTAGGCGGAATATCAGCATTCACACTGAGCTGATTACCGGTACCACTACCACCGGCTGTTACCACGGCTCCGCCGGAGGTGCTGGTAGTCCAGGACACTGACTGGATACGTGCGTCGATGGTATCAGTGATATGCAGGTTACGTGCAAAGGCAGGACCATTGTTGCTAACAGTGATGATATAGTTGACTTTATCTCCTGCTGTAATGGTTACAGGTCCTGATTTACGTATCTGTACATCAGATTGTTTATTCACCACAGTAGTAACAGAATCGGACACCTGCGGCACTTCGCTGCTGCTGGCGCTGGCCAGGTTGGTGATGTTGCCGGCAAAGTCATTATTCAGTGTGCCCGTAATCGTGATAGCTACGCTGTTGCCCGCTCCACCGGGGATGTCGGCGGTAGTGTTGACACTATTGCCTGTTCCGGAGAAGGGTCCGGTGAGTTGGGCACCACCGGTTACATTCGCTACCCAGCTTACATTTGCCACGGCAGCAGGTACCTGATCAATGATGCTGACACCTACGGCATTAGACGGACCGGCGTTGGTCACCACTACCTGGTAAGTAATGGTATTGCCTGCCTGCGCCTGTGCAGGACCGCTCTTCCGTATCTGTACACCGGCATTACGCCCGATGGTGGTGATTATACTGCTGGTATTGTTAGCCAGATTATAGTCCGTAATATTGGCTACCGCAACTAAAGCCGTATTGATGATAGTACCTGCAGCCGCGCTGCCGCTGACAGTACCACTAATCTGAACAGTGATGAAGTTGCCACTGCCTGCGGCCAGTTTACCTGGTATGACAATGTTGCTGCCACTGCTGTCAACTTCCTGACTGCCGATTACGCTACCGGTACCGGTTACAGTGGCCTTCCAGGTAACATTGGTGATCGTTGCCGGCACCACATCGGAAATCACAAGTGAGTCTACATCATGTGGTCCTGCATTATATACCTGAAGGGTATAGTTGATGGTTTCTCCTGCCAGTATGTGCTGTGGTCCGCTCTTGACGATGCTTACATCGGTGGACTGATTGACGGTGGTAGTGACAGAGCTTTGTTTGTTTGCCCCGGCCACTACGGTGGCGGTATTGGTGAAAGTTGTATTAGCTGTTTTATTAACAATACCTCTTACCAGTACCACCAGCATATTACCATTGCCTACCGGTATATTGCCGGTGGTGCTGATCGTATTGCCAGTACCGGTAATAGGCCCGGTGACAGTAGCATTGCCGGCAGCCGCAGCCCCCCAGGAGCTTACCGTCACATCTGCCGGTACAATATCATTGATGGCCGCACCGGTAATATTACCGTTACCGCCATTGGTGACAACGATACGATAGAAAATGGAGTCCCCGATATTCACGACAGAAGGACCGGTTTTGGAGATGCGCACGATAGGATCGTTATCTACCGACATGGTAGTAGTGCTGGTATTGTCTGCCGGATTAGGGTCGACAATCGGGCTGCCTGCAGGCAGAGCCACTGTCGCGGTGTTGGAGATGAGAGCACCGGTAACAACAGCCGGGCTGAGTACACCTGAAATGGCCACCTGTAATACGCCTCCCACCGGAATATCGGCGGTAAGGTTCACATTGCCGGAGTTACTGGCCGGTGTGATATTGGCAACACCGCCTGTACCGGCGGTTACCCAGCTTGGGCTTTGCAATTCAGCAGGCAGTGTATCCTGTACATGAGCACCGGCCACATTGGAAGGCCCGTCGTTATACACCATTAGCATATACTGCATCGGTTCTCCGGCACCCTGGTTGGCCGGACCGCTCTTCACAATCCTCAGATTGGCCACCCGGTTCACCGTTGTTACCACAGTAGCGGTATCACCTACCGGTGTTGCGAATGATGGATCATTGACAGCAGTGGCCACGTTGGTGATGCTGGGATTTGCATAGCTCGGATCTACCTTACCATTCACCTGTACAGTGATCATCGCACCGGTTGCAATGGGTATATTACCGGTCAACTGCACATTGCCGGAGCCGCTGGCGGCAGAAGTGATGGCTGCACCATTGGCTGCAGTGGCCGTCCATGTTGCATTTAATACCCCTGCAGGAATCACGTCACTGATGGTCAGGTTACGGGAATCACTCGGACCGTTGTTGATCACCTGCAGCGTATAAGAGATGTTATTACCAGCGGTGATGCTGGCAGGTCCGGTTTTACTGATCTGCAGCTTCGCTGCGCGACTGATGTTAGTAGATGCTGTGGAGCTTACCGGGGACACACCTGGCTCAGCAGCTGTGGCGGTAGCCGTGTTGGTGATCACGCCGGCAAAATCGGATTGCACGTTACCAGTGATGGTAATGGTAATACTATTACCAGTACCTGCGGGGATGTCGGCCACCACGTTCAGCTGGTTGCCTGTACCGGTGTTGCCGGAACTGATGGTGGCGCCTCCGCTGGCTACTGCTGTCCAGGAAGGATTGAGCACTGTTGCCGGAATAGCGTCGGTAATCACAGTAGCCCTGGCATCACTCGGACCGCTATTTTCCACTTTAATACTATACTGGATAGTTTCTCCGGCGTTCATCCTGGCCGGTGCAATTTTATTAATCAGCAGCTTGGGCTGTTGACGGATAACAGTAGTAACCGTATCAGAATTTACGGGCGGCAAGCTTGGTATCCTGGGATCAGCAGTGGCCACATTGATGATGGTTGCTGCCAGTGTAGCCGATGGCAGCGTGCCGGTCACCATAATGGTCACCGTCCCCGTGCTCACCGGAACATCAGCGCTCACCTGCAGGTTGTTGCCGGTGCCGGTAGCTCCGGTGACAATCACCGCGCCGCTGCTGGCCGTAGCTGTCCAGCTGACATTCTGCAGCTGTGATGGTATCTGATCTGTGATCAGCACACCGGTAGCATTGGAAGGTCCGGTATTGGTAACAGTGAGCAGATAGTTGATGGTTTCGCCGGCGCTGGCTGTTGCCGGACCAGTTTTCACTACGTGCAGGGATGGCTGTTGTACTACAGTGGTCACTACAGGGGTAGACACCGCTGGTACAGTACCCGGCTCGGAAGGCTGTGCAGTGGCGGTGTTGGTGAAGGTACCCGCAAAAGCAGGATCTACTACCCCATTGATGGTAATGGTCACGCTATTGTTGCCTCCACCTCCGATATTGGCGGTAACAGCCACTGTATTACCGGAACCGGTAGCACCACTAACTATCGAAGCCGTACCATTGACAACTGTAATCCAGGTGGTTTGTGTAACCGCTGCCGGCACTATATCTTGTATGACCAGGTTATCTGCATTAGATACGCTGGTATTGGTCACTACCACGGTATAAGTGATGTGTTCCCCTGCTTTGAGGGTGGAGGGCCCTGACTTGGACACACGGATCACCGGCAGTTTACGCACCAGCACTGTTTGTGTGGCCGTTACCGGTGGTACAGGTTCAGACGGGGTGGCAGTGGCATTGTTCACAATAGAACCTGCAAAACCCGGATCTGTCTTACCTCTCACCGTGATCACAATCTTGTTATCATTACCGGATGGAATAGAACCGGTGATCTGTACATTGTTGCCGGTACCGCTGTTGTTGCCGCTAATAGTAGCCTGCCCGAGGGCACTGGCCGACCAGCTTACACCGCTCAATGCAGCAGGCACTGCATCCGTCACTACCAGGTTGAGGGCATTGGAAGCCCCTGTATTGCCTACTTCGATGGTATAGATCACACTATCCCCTGCCAGTACCGCATCGGTGGCCGACTTAGTGATAGTGAGCTGTGGCAGCCTGTTGACAACCGTTTGTTTGGTAGCTGTATCTCCGGTGCTGCCGGTCTCAGTCGGGATGACCATTGCAGTATTGCTGATAGTGCCGGAGAAGGCAGGATCTATTTTACCAGTTACGGTGATGACTATATTATTTCCCATACCGGCAGCAATATCTCCCGTCAGGGCAATATTGTTTCCGGAGCCCTGTGTTCCACTGGAGATGGTGGCATTGCCGTTGGCCACAGCTGTCCAGGTAACCTGCTGCAGGGTAGCCGGCACATTATCATTGATCTGCATACCCCTGGCGTTGCTGGGGCCATCGTTGCCCACCGTAATTACATAGGTTACCGAACTTCCTGCCCTGGCAGTATCCGGGCCTGTTTTGCTGATGGTGAGTGCTGCCTGCGGCGTTACATTGGTCACCACTTCATTGGAAGTCACCGGTGTGGTATTAGGCTCTGATGGCGTTACCACAGCTGTATTACGGATAGGGCTATTGGTGGGAGGCTGAATAGTACCGTTGACAATAATATGTATAACGGATTCCGCAGGCATATTAGCTGTTACAGACAGCTGGTTGCCGGAGCCCGTAGCACCGCTGGTGATGACCGCGCCACCGCTGGCCACAGCCGCATTCCAGGTAACGTTATACAGGGAAGCCGGCACGATGTCACTCACTACCGCCTGCGAAGCGTTGGATGGTCCTTCATTTTTTACGTCTATCGTATAGGAGATCTGTCCTCCGGGGATAGCCGTAGCCGGACCGTTTTTGCTGATGGTAAATTTCACCACCTTACGAACGGTGGCCACATCAGTATCTGATACCGGCGGCACGCCTGGCTCTGAAGGAGTGGCAGTAGCTGTATTGGTAATAGTACCACTAAAATCACCACTAACGACACCGGATATACGAATAATAATGCGGTTGGATGAACCAGCCGGAATATTACCAGTCACGCTGATCTGATTACCGCTACCGCTGTTGCCGGCAGTGATGGCTGCAGCACCTTGCGAGGTGGCAGTCCACTGCACCTGTTGCACGGCGGCTGGTACGGCATCTGTAATCACCGTTTTGACCGCATCGCTGGGCCCGTTGTTCATCAGGGTGATGACGTATTCAATAGGTGTGCCGGCAATGGCGATCACGGGCGAAGTACGGCTTTTGTCTATCACCAGTCCCGGTGTGCTGCTGATAACAGTATTGGTGGTGTTGGATGTAAATGGCCCTACCGTGGTCTCCGTAGGGGTCACGGTAGCCACGTTGTCGATATTACTGGTAGCATTGGCACTAACGGTACCGGTTACACTGACATATACTTTTCCGGTGTCAGTAGGGGTCACTGCACCCGGATAATTGGCCACTACCCTTACATTGTTGCCCGTGCCGGTAGCGCCGGAAGTGATACTCACCTTGCCGGTGGCCGTAGCTGTCCAGCTGACGTTGGTCAGTTTACCGGATATCACGTCTGTGAATACGGCAGCCTGTGCATCGCCTAGTCCTGTATTACTTGCAATAATCGTGAAGGTAACAGACTGACCGGCCACTGCCATGGCTGGCGCACTCTTCATGATTTCGAAGAAAGGACGGCGTGCAACCGGTACCGTTACTGTAGCGGTAGCACCATTAGGATCGGGTACCACCGGAGAGACTGCAGTAATGGTATTGGTAAGATCTCCTTCGAAGGAAGAAAGGATATTGCCTTCCACCGTTATCGTGATGGTAGCATTGCCGGTGGGGATATTGGCAGTAAGATCGATATTGGTGGCAGTAGAATTGTTTTGGGTGATTTGTGCTGCACCGGTATTAGCCACAGTGACCCTGGTGCTGGCGAATCCGGCAGGCAGCGCATCTGTGATCCTCACACCGGTAGCATTACTGGGGCCTGCGTTGGTGACAACCATCCGGTACACCAGGGGCTGACCCGCCAGATAAGGTCCCTGCTCCAGTATTTCCTTTTGTGCCTGTATGTCGGCGTGGCTTACATAGGTGATGGTCACCTGGTCCTGCAGCGGAGGACAGACATTGTTGGTGATGGTCCAGGCCAGTGTGGCGCTGGTATTGGGCGCGATGGTGATGGTTGTATGCGGGTCTGAAGTATCGGCTATCGTGGCGTTACCGCTGATCACCACCCATTTGCCGGTCCCTACCTGTGGTGTGTTGGCCTGCATGTGGAACACACCGGAATTATACTGGGTAGAATCCGGGCCTGCATCAGGCAGGGTAGTATTACCGAATTCCGTCACCTGCAGGTTGGCTGAAGAAGGCGGACAAACACCACTGCTGATGGTCCATTTAAACACATAGGTGCCGGCCACCAGACCGGATACCTGTGCATTAGGAAGATTAGGGTTATCAAAAACGGCTGTATTGGTGCCGCTCAGCTGTGTCCAGAGGCCCGTACCATTCACCGGCGTGTTACCGCTAAGGGTGGTATTGCTCACATTACACAACTGCTGATCGGGACCTACCGTAGCCGTGGTAGGAGAAGGATTGATCACCAGCGTGACCGGATAAGCAGGAGAAGTACAGCCACTGGTCCTGTTTTTAAAGGTGACGTTAAATCGATAAGTACCCGGTGCTGTGCTACCGGGGATGACCACGTTTATCGGAGACACCGCCAGACCGGCATCTGTTACCGGATTAAAACCGGGCATATTGCTGGAAGTGATACTGTAGGCATCAGCATTACCTGAAACGATGGTGTAGGGTATACTGAACATCGCAGTCCCCTGGCATATAGGCGTTACCGTACCTATGGTGGCGCTGATGTTTGGATTAACTGTCACCCGGAAGGTGCGGGATACGCCGTCACCGCTACAACCATTGATGGTGGCTGTTACCCGGTAATAGCTGTTTGCGGTCAGCGGGCCGGTATTGAGTGTAGCTCCGTTCTGTCCGGGCACAACGGTCCAGCCGCTGGTACCGTTGGTACTGGTTTCCCAGGTATAGTTGAAACCGGTAGTGGGGGTACCTGTACCTGCCTTGGGAGTAATCACTGCCGACAGCTGGGCACTGGCATTATAGCAGATAGTAGCCGGTCCTGTGATCCCCACCGTATAGTCGATCACTTTCAGTTCTACCGGATTAGACACCACGCGGCAGTTGGTATTGTTTATTTCCGCCATACCACCTGCAGCCAGCACCCGGTATTCAAAGCCCGCCACTGCATTAGGAATACTGAAGGTATGCTGGTTGTTGCCCAGGTTATTAATCACGCCTCCTTCATTGGCCCAACTGGTAGTGCCCAGTGCTCTTTTCTGCAACTGGAAAAAATAATTGGAATAGCTTCCTGCCGGCAGGCTTACGGCAAAGCCTCCCGTAGCACCGCTACATACCACACCGGTAGTTTGTGTAAAGGTGATGGGTGGACCACAGGCCGCAAAAGCAATATCATCCAGGGCCAGGTCGTTGCCATTGCTGCTGGGGGTATTACTGAAGATACGGAGGATAACGGCGCTGGTAGTGGAAGGCATCTGAAAAATACCTGCCTGCCGTACCCAGGTGCCTGGGTTCTGAAAAGGTACCAGGCCGGTGGACACCGATTTTATCGGCGTACCGTTGGGGTTATTGGCGTCTACAATATCGAAGCGCAGACTGGGCTGCGATACGCCTGGTGTGGGATTGATGTTCATAATCCAGGCAGAAAACTCGAAAGTAGTGCCCGCACATAATCCTGTGATGGTCCGTTCATAAAACTTGTCAGGAGTAGCATTGGCATCTACCACCATACAAAATCCCCGGCCATCCGTACTGGTATGATCGGGTCTGTCCACAAAATAAATATTTTTATACCCACTGGTAGTGTTGCTGATCGTGTACTGGCCCGGGAAAGGACCGGTAGGCCTTGAGCCGACGCCAGGTGCATAGTAGGTGTAGGTAGTAATACCCGCCGGCAAGGGAGGCCCGAGCGTAGGTCTGGCTGCCGTAGCCGCCTGGCCGAATGTTTCCTTAAAAACAGGATCGCCCAGGGAACCAGTACACTGCTGGGCTTTCACATGACTACCTGCCAGTAACAGCAGGATAATGTAGCATAACTGTTTAACAACACGGAACATGCCTCTCTGCACATTTACAAAAATGGACAGCCTCTTTACCATATTTGCTGGGTTTGAACTTTATTGGTTTTTCGCTACTGGTGATAACTGCTCCCCGCCTGCTGCTCCGGGAGATAAAAATTTTCTGTTATGGTATATCCAGAGAAAAGAATTCCTGCGCATGCTCCTGCATCCGAAAATTTTGCTGCGCCATAAACATGTACTTCCAATGATTCGGGGGATGATACCTGACTCTACATACATCGGGGCCACACTTGTAGCATCATTGCAACATTACAACAGTGGAAAAAGGGATTATGTTCAAAGGGGTTGAAAGTTTCACACAAAGCAGTAAAGCAGCAAAGGTATTTTGTTGAATACCATTTGCTGCTTTACGTGTCTGCTTCAGCGTTATTTTCACGATATGGTGAAGGGCCTGTAATCAGAAGAAAAAAGCGGGCTCCTGCGGCTGCCGGTATATGTCCGTTACAGACTCAATCCTCCGTCGCAACGTAGCACCGTACCCGTTGTATTGGTATTGCACATCAGAAACAGGATGGCTGCCGCTAACTCTTCCGGTTCTGCTACTTTGCCCACTGGTATTTGTGTTGCATAACCTTTAA
Source organism: Chitinophaga sp. HK235 (assembly GCF_018255755.1). Lineage (NCBI taxonomy): Bacteria > Pseudomonadati > Bacteroidota > Chitinophagia > Chitinophagales > Chitinophagaceae > Chitinophaga > Chitinophaga sp. HK235. The sequence goes on from NZ_CP073766.1 coordinate 3,279,408, forward strand.
ACGCTTCCGCCTTGTTGGCTGCCGGCAGGAAGTCCCACCAGGGCGTATTTACGATACCGGGTGAAACCGCGTTGATACGTAAGGGTTGGAATTCTTTTGCGAGACCGGGTATCATAGTTTCCAGCGCACCGTTGATCGCCGCCAGACCGGAAGTGCCGGGCATTCTGCTGACACTGGAGATAGCCGTCACCAGGGTGATGCTCCCCTGCTTGCTCAGATAAGGCAAGGCTGCCTGCATTGTATCCAGCTGGGGCCAGAACTTGCCTTCAAAGCCGGCCCGCAGGTCCTGTAGCGATAAGTCACTGAACATACCACCGCCTTTGGCGCCACTGAGGGCTATCACCAGATGGTCTAACTGACCCTGTGCTGCGAAAAAAGCATCCAGCGATGCGCGGTTATTACTGTCCAGTACTTCAAGGCCTGCAGTGGGGACCACTTTGGCTGCTTCCTCCAACCGGTCGGGGTTACGACCGGTAATTATCACCTGTGCTTTTTCCTGTACGAGCAATGCGGCAGTAGCCAGTCCGATACCGGAAGAACCTCCGGCGATAATCACTTTTTTGTTTTCTAAGGTGGTTGACATTTTCTTCATTTTTATGACTGTAAAATTGGGGCATAAAAAGAAGAGCATTGTTATCCGGATACTGCATAATCTTAACCGGATGCTGCATTTTTCCGATAAGCCATGGGCGTTTGTCCGGTTTTCTCCCGGAAGAAGCGGTTAAAGCCGGCAGGATCGCTGAAACTCAGCTGGTCAGATATAGCGGCAATGGTAGTATCAGTGTATCGCAAGGAGGCTTTGGCTTCCCTTACCAGCATGTCTGTAATCGCCTCGGATGCCGTGTGGCCGGTACTTTCCTTAATAGCCCTGTTCAAGTGATTAGGTGTGACACCCAGTATGGTGGCATAGTCGGCCACTTTTCTTTTGGTGAGAAAGTGTTCACTCACCAATTTTTTATATCGTGGCACCAGGTAGGTATGACCGGTATCATGGGTTGTCTGGTGCAGCTCCTGCCGGAGATAGCTACGCTTCAGTTCCAGGAGCAACAGGTACAGATACAATCGTATGGCTTTATCTCTTCCGTGGTGATGCTGCTGCAGTTCTGTATTGATCCGTTCCACAAAACCGGTGACAGCATCCAGCTCAGCAGGCAGCAGTTGCATAAAAGGAACACCTGCATAAGCGAAAAAAGGGAATTCGGCAGGAATTCTGTCTGGTGCAATGGTATCTTCCAGAAAAGCTGGATCAAACAGCAGATAGTATCCGAATGCATCATCGCTCAATCCGCGTTTGCTGAATATCTGTCCGGGGAAAGTGAAGCTGATGGTGCCATTGCCATGGGTGAAGTCTTCCAGCCCCAGTTGTATTTCCGTGACACCACGCACAGAGATGCTGATACGGTAATAGTCTGATTTGAGGGGTCCCATCTGCGAACGCACGCCCGCACTGCAATACAGCTCAAAACCTTTTATCTTCAGCTCCTCTTCCAGATTGCTGTATCCGAATGCGGTGGTATCTTCCGGCAGGCGGTGCAGGGGCCTGGATTCTTCCAGGCCATATTGCGGAATGGATGGATGATTCCTGCGGGTGGGCATAAGGCTATTTATAAAGTGATCGTATGATATCGTCTACCTGTTCTCCTTTTTGGGAGGCCATTTTCTTTTCCTTTTGTTTTATCTGTTTGCTGAAAGCGGCGGCAGCTTCCTCCGGTGCATCTTTTCCGTACAGCTGTTGCAGTACCTCATCTATTTTGCGGTGTTTGTTTTCCAGCAATACCTGCTGATGCCGATGCTGTAAGCTGCCCAGGATGCGGATCAGCGCCTGTTTGTCTTCTTCCTGCACATCATGGTACAACAGGTAAGTCACTTTATACAGGTAGCTGCCGATTTTTTTGAGCAGGGTATTTCCTTTGTCGGTGATGCTGATCAGTTTGGCCCTTTTGTCTTCCGGGTTGTTTTTTTCCGTGATGAAGCCCTTTTTATGCATCCTGTTGAGGATATCGATGCCGGTGGATTGTTCCATCAGTCCCAGGCTGATGATATCGGTTTTTTTTGCTTCTTTTTTGTATTTGATGATGTTGAGCAGGTAAAACCATTCCAGTTCTATGTCCGGCAGTTCTTTGAGGATCATTTTGGCGTAGGTGGTGTGCATGGCGCTCATGCGGCCTACCAGTTCGGTGATCACGCCGTCCATGTCGTGTGCAGGGATGGCGGCCTTTTCTTTTTTCTTTTTAGCATGGCGGCGCAGGTAATGCTCACAAAAATCGGCTACTGCCGGTTTTCCGGCCTGCTCCGAATAAGCCTCCCATTCAGCAATAAGTTCCAGTAACGGGCTCATACAATTAAACGATTCCGGTTAAAAATAAAACGATTCCGTTCTTTTTATAACGAAAATGTACTTCCTTTGTAAAGGTAAAGAACGAAACCGTAATTAATTATTTCATATGCAAACATTACTGGAAAAGTTAACAGCAGACTGCCAGGCCCTGTCTGACAGCCACATCACCGCTATCAACGATCTCGCGCTGCTCCTGGAAAGACATGCACTGAATAAATACGACGACGAAACCTTTCAGCAGGCACTATCCCATCGCCCGGACCTGGCCGCCCTGCATTTGAACGGATCCGATGTAACATCCCTGAAACACTTTCTGTTTTTTCTGCTGATGAACTACCCCGACAGAGCAGCCCTCAGCGCCCGTTGCCTGGTAAAATGTTACGACGCCTCCCTCACTCCCGGCATATGCCAGGCCATCGCTGCCTACTGGCAACAGGATGACGCCGCCACCTGCCGGCTCACAGACGCCATCACCTATGCACAGGGATATGATCAGTTCAGTGAAACAGTACTTACCTCGTTCAAAAAACTACATACGGAAGGCCTTCCGGAGACAAGGAAAACCATGTCACAGAAATTTGCCTATTACAAAAAGTTCTATGGAGCAGTACTGTAATGTCGGATGAGGCATAAGATACCCGCTGGAACTGCCGATAGCGCTGTACTTCCTGATGAATGACTTTTTACTACCAGAAAGTTAAACGTTTCATCATGCCATAGATACGATGATGCTCAATACAGCGATCAGCGCACAAAGCGGGGAAAACATCCGGGTATCGTTGCGGGCGAAGGGTGTATTTTTTATTTTTTTGAAGAAGCCTACATAGGTGAAATCTCCAATGGCCCTCAGCGTAAAAAGCAGTGCAATCCCCCTGGTGGCCCAGATGATCACATTTCTGCCCACCAGGGCATCAAAAACACCGGTGTTTCCGACCGTTACCACTGCAAATGCAAGGAGTCCCAGCGCCACTAACATCGTTGCAAACCAGCCCGGATCCAGCATCTGCCGGCCTTCTGTATTCACAGGCACCGCATCGCTGATTCCCCATTCTCCGCCAAAAGCCCAATAAAAATGAATTGCTGATAAAAAAATAAAGACACAGGTATTAATAACTATAGGTAGTAACATAACAAACATTTATAGCTGCAAAGGTAGTCTGTTCACTTTCTCATCGTCCTGATAAATATCATATAATCACTCCAACCCACAGAATAACTGGTATTTTTCCTAATTTGCCGGCGATAAAAAATTTTCATTCAATTTAACCCGCATGGAAAACCGCCACCAGACGATTGTCAACGATATTACTACTGCCGTAAGCCAACTGCTGCAGAAGATGGACGAGAGAACCGACGCTGTTAATATTACCCGCCGCTCTCCCCTGCAATCCGGCATATACACTTATGTACGTTTTTTTTATTACAAAGGAGCCGTGCATTGTTTTGTGGATAAAGGAGATAGCCGGCCCGACCTGAAATACGAAGGAACCGATTTCCCGGATGCTCCACTCACCGCTGAAGATGTAGCACAATTGATGCCTTCCCTGCAGCAACAGTTGGAACAACTGTATCGCACCTACGATAACAATCCCTTACTGGACTTCAAGTTTGAAGTATTCGCCAAGTTCAGGATCGACGAAAAATTCCTTAAACTGACCGCACTGAAAACAACCAGCGAAGTCAAAAAAACAGCCCTGTTAAAACAAATAGATCTTTATCTCACCCAAAAAATAAAAGAAGGACAGTATCCCACCAAAGATCTGGACACCACCTTCCTGGCACAGCATCTGCTGAGTCCGGCCTTATACCCGGAGATAGATGTACCAGCCATCAAAACTATCTTTGAAAAAATACGGGAACTCAACAAAAGCAATAAAGATTCACAACGTACGCATCAGCATTATATCACCTATGCGCTCAGATGCTGGGCAGAAGAGCATTTTCTACCCGTATATTATAACGTTGCCAAGAATGGCTGGGCAGGCCCGGTATATACTTTAGTGGATGCCGGTCAACGGCCAGCGCCTTCCAAATCACAGCTTGACCTGCTGGTCTATGCCGGTATCAGCATCGTCCGGTATGAGCCTAATTACAGCAGACCTACCGGAGTGGGCTTCATCGAAAAAGCCAAAGAACTGGGCAGCAAACAGGCCGGCAACATCCTGAAAACCGGCAGCGACACCTTCAGCAAGGAAGATATGCAATACAGCGATGCCGACCTTACCTGCACGGCCAACGATGTATTTGCCACTTTCAGCATTACGTTTAAAAATGAAACAGAAGAAGCTTATAGCAAAGCCATTACGTTCATCTGCAACCTGCTGGAAAAAGACTTCCCACCTAGCTATGAGATAAAATGCAAATCCAAAACCAAAGAAGTGCTTCCTATCAAAGGACTGGGCAAGTCATCTACCCAACGCTTCTTCGCCAATGCCCTGCAATACCCCGGACTGTACCCGCTGCTGGAGAAATATGTCAGACTGGCCATCCGCCACGAATTTGAATGGTACAATGATGTGGAAGCAGAACAGTGTTGCTGTCCGGGCACCTACGCCGTATTCGGTCTGGCATTGGCCAGCGACAGTTACTTCCCGCTATTGCGCGAGTACCTCAAACAGGTAGACGATGAGCACCAGTCCGTTCAAAATCATTTCCTCGTCAAGTTTGTACAGCAGTATGGCGTCAATCCGGTCACCATCCCCACCCTTATAGACTTACTGTATTGCGCGTCGGACAACATCAAACCCATCAAAGAGCTGAAAGCCTTTGAAACAGCTGAAAACATGGCACTATTGCTGGAAAACACAGCATCCATGGAAGGTTATGAGGTAGAACGTGTATGTTGGTTTATATGGGGAGCTAAGGACAAACTCGCCGCACTGGCTAAAAAGAAGGGACCACTGACTGAATATTATACTCAACTTCTAACGGTGATTAATTCCTGATACTACTGATGTTCCTGATGAGCGAAGACTTACAGCACCTGTTCTACATAAAATGCCTTGCTGGTTATCTTATCATCATCTTGTTGATCTTCGCTCATCAGTACTATCAGTATTAATCATGGTTTCCTAAGGAACGATATAACGCAATCACCGCCAGCCATTGCTGCAGCTGATCGTTAATACGCCCCATCTGTGCACTTAATAAATTCTGTTCAGATGTTAACACATCTGTATAGTTGGTAGCGGAGCTGTAACGCAACAGCTCTTTGGTGAAGTCTACTGCTTTCTCCAGCGATGCCAGCTGTTTTTCACGACTCTCCTTTTTTTCTGAAGCAGATGCCAGGGAATAGAGTGCATCTGATACTTCCTTCCCTGCTGTCAGCATGGTTTTACTGAAGTTGTACAATGCTTCCTGCTGTCTGGCGGTGGCAGTGGCCAGCCGGGCTTTGTTAAGACCTTTGTTAAAAACAGGCTGTGTGAGGCCACCGATGATATTGCCAAACAGGCCGCTGTTGGTGAACCACTGACTGAAGTCGAAGCTGGAGAAACCACCGGCAGCGGTGATACTAAGGGAAGGATAAAAGGCCGTGCGGGCAATGTTCGTATTTTCAAAAGCCTGACGGAAAGCATATTCCGCTGCTTTTACATCCGGCCGGTATTGCAGCAGTTGAGCGGGCACGCCGGTAGACAGGTCCTGCGGCAACTGCTGGGCCGACATCACGCTGCGGACTACAGGGCCCGGAGGCAATGCCAGGAGTATGGATAACGCATTTTCTGTTTCTCTGATCTGTCGTTTTACATCAGGTATGGCCACGGCAGCGGCATACTGGTTGGCTTCACTTTGTACCACTGCTGCACCGTTTACTACACCAGAGGCTTTCAGATCGCGCATACTATTCACATCTTCTTTTCTGTTATCCAGCGTTTGCTGTAATACCAGCAGTTGTTGATCCAGCGCCAGCAGCGTATAATAAGTACTGGCAATATCGGCCACCAGACTGCTTTGTATGGCCTGCTGTGCAGCCACGGTATTTAATAACGCTGCCTGTGCAGCTCTTTTGCTGCTACGCAGTTTGCCCCATATATCCGCTTCCCAGCTGGCAGTGACACCTACATCATACTGTGTGGCATTGTTCACCAGGCCATACCCTTGGGGGAAGGCCAGCCTGGACTGTTTAACGGAAGCATTTGCATTAACATCCGGAAGAAAGGCCAGCTTACTCTGTTTTAGAGCTGCCTGTGCCGCCACAATACGCTGCATGGCCATTTTGAGGTCCAGATTTTCGCGGATACCCCGTGCAATCAGTTGTTGCAGTAGCGTATCAGTAAAAAACTCCTGCCAGGGTTTAGCCGCAATGGTGTTGGTATCTGTACCAGCATGATCGCGGTACTGCGCTGCAGCAGGGAGTTCCGGCCGCTGGTAGCGCTCAGTGACCTTGCAGGCAGCTGTCAGCAGCACGAGTGCCATCAGCCAGGTATATTTGTTGTTCATCGTTGTTACTTTTAAAATCAGAAAAATTACATCGCCATTTCTTCCAGCAGCTCTTCAGCTTCTTTCTCTCTGGGTGCTTTGCCGCTGATCCGTTCCTGTAAAGCCTGGAACAGGACGAAGAGCGCAGGTATCACGAATACACCGAACACTGTACCGATCAACATGCCTCCTACGGCGGCCGTACCGATAGAACGGTTGCTCAGCGCACCTACACCGGATGCCAGCATCAGCGGCAACAAGCCGAAGATGAAAGCAAAGGATGTCATCAGGATAGGCCGCAAACGCGCGGCGGCACCGGAGATCGCCGCTCTTACCAGGCTTAACCCGCTGTTACGCCGCTGCACGGAAAACTCCACGATCAGGATGGCATTTTTGGCCAGCAGTCCTATCAGCATAATGAGACTGATCTGCAGGAAGATATTGTTGTCGAGGCCTGCGAGGCGGGCAAACAGGAAAGCGCCTGCCAGTCCTATCGGTAATGATAACAGCACCGCAAAAGGCAGGATATAACTTCTGTACTGGGCACTCAGCAGGAAATAAACAAACAGCAGACACAAAGCAAAAATGAGCATGGTCTGGTTGCCGCTGGAGATCTCTTCCCTTGTCAGTGCACTGAAGTCGAAGTCTGTACCGCGAGGCAGCGTGGATGCAGCCACTTCTTTAATGGCCCTGATGGCATCACCAGAGCTGTAACCATTGTTGGGCGCACCTGTTACAGCAGCAGAAGTATACAGGTTAAAGCGGTTGATGAATTCCGGACCACTGGTTTTTTGCAACGTAAGGAAAGCAGATACCGGCGCCATCGCTCCTTTGTTGTTGCGGACGAAGATTTTGTTGAGGTCTGCTTCTTCCGCGCGGTAGTTGGGATTGGACTGTAACAGCACCTTGTATTGTTTACCAAAGCGGTTAAAATCTGATGCGTAGATGCCACCCAGGTATCCCTGCATGGTGCGGAGCAGGCTGTTGACCTCTATACCGGCTTCCTTACAGCGGGCCACGTCTACCTTTACTTCGTATTGTGGCAGATTGGTATTAAAAGGTGTAGCGGCATACATGATTTCCGGCCGTTTGTTCAGTTGCTCCATGAACTTGTCTACTGTTGAGCCGAAATCCTTGTAGCTGCCACCTGTTTTGTCGAGCAGCTGCATTTCAAAACCGCTGCTGTTACCAAAGCCCTGCAGGGTGGGAGCTGCAAAGAAGATGATGTTGGCGCCTTTGATGGCAGCTGTTTGCTGGAACAGTTTTGCAACCAGGCTGTTGATGTCCTGTCCCGGCCCTGTCCTTTCCTTCCAGGGTTTGAGCGCGATGAACATGGCACCGTAAGAGCCGCCGGTACCGCTGATAAGGTTCATACCTGCCAGTCGGGAAGTGACGGCCACTTCAGGCATAGCGCGGGCGATGCTGTCTATCTGATCAGCGATCTTCAATGTCTGATCCATGGTAGAAGCAGGTGGCAGGATGATATCCCCATAGATGGCGCCGGAGTCTTCGTTGGGCACAAAACCGGTAGGTGTTGTTTTCAGGAAAAACACCAGGATACCGGCAAACACAGCGATAGCGCCCAGTGCCAGCCATTTTCGGGCTATCAGGAGTTTTACAATACGTATATACCTTCCCGTTACAGCGGCAAAGCCCGCATTAAAGGCAGTGTAAAACCGCTGCAGCAGGGACTTTTTAGCATGTGCTGCGGGATCATGAGGTTTGAGCAGGATGGCGCAGAGTGCAGGACTGAGCGTCAGCGCATTGACAGCGGAGATGATGATAGCCACCGCTAGTGTGAGACCGAACTGTTTGTAAAATACACCCGCAGAGCCGGTGATAAAGGTAACCGGCACAAATACTGCCGACATGATGAGGGTGATGGAAACAATTGCCGTGCTGATTTCGCTCATCGCGTGCATCGTTGCTTTCCTGGCGGATCTGGCGCCCTGGTCCAGTTTGGCGTGTACCGCCTCCACCACTACAATGGCATCATCCACCACAATACCGATGGCCAGCACCAGCGCAAAGAGGGTCAGCAGGTTCAGTGTAAAACCGAATATCTTCAGGAAGAAGAAGGTACCGATAATAGCCACTGGTACAGCGATAGCGGGGATAAGGGTAGAACGGAAATCCTGCAGGAAGATAAATACCACGATGAACACCAGGATGAAGGCTTCAAAGATGGTCTGTATCAGTTTGGCAATAGAGGCGTCGAGGAAACTGTTCACATTGATAAAAACGGCCATCTTTACGCCGGGTGGGAAATTGACTTTAGCTTTTTCGAAAACCTTTTCCACTTCCTGTACCACCTCGTGAGCGTTGGAGCCGGCAGTCTGGCTCACCGCGCCACCGGAGGAAGGATATCCCTGTGCAGTAAGTTCTGTGGCATAGTTGAAAGCCCCCAGCTCTACATCCGCCACATCTTTGAGGCGCAGCAGCTGACCGTTGCCGGTAGCGCGGATGACGATGTTTTCAAACTGTTCAGGCTTTTCGAGACGGCCGGTATATTTCAGGATATACTGGAATGTTTTTTTGCTGTTCTCGCCCAGTTTACCCGGGGCAGCTTCTATGTTCTGTTCTGCGAGGGCTGCGATCACATCGTCGGGCACCAGGCCATAGGAGGCCATTACATCAGGGCGGAGCCAGATACGCATGGAATAAGCCTGATCACTCCATACCTGCACATCTCCAACACCCGATATCCTTTTCAGTTCGGGCAGGATGTTGATGCGCATGTAGTTGTCGAGGAAACTTTCGTCATAGGATTTGTTTTCGCTGTACAGCAGGAAACCAAAGACTTCACTATTGAGTTTTTTGGTGGTGGTGATACCGGTTTTGATTACTTCGGCGGGCATGAGGCCAGTGGCTTTGGCCACTCTGTTCTGTACGTTAACAGCAGCCAGATCCGGATCAGTGCCCTGTTTAAAATTAACCGTGATCACGGCCATACCGTCGTTGCTCGCTTTAGACGTCATATAGGTCATGTGTTCCACACCGTTGATCTGTTCTTCCAGCGGGATGATGACGCTTTTCATGACTACATCAGCGTTGGCTCCCTGATAGGAGGCGGTTACTTCCACGGTGGGCGGGGCTATTTCCGGATATTGTGAGATGGGCAGGGAGAGCAGTCCGAGCACCCCCAGTATCACGATGATAATGGAGATGACGGTAGACAATACCGGGTTATCGATGAATTTTTTCAGCATACAATCATTTTTAAAAAGACAAAGCAGTAGCTACAGCACCGGAATATACCGGTACCGGAATAGCGTGTTACGCAGACAAATCCTTATCTGGCGGCGGTAGTAGTGGGTGTTGCCACTGGTTTTATTTTAATACCGTCTTTCAGGGAGCCGATTCCTTCAGTGACGATTTTGTCGCCGGAATGGAGGCCGTTGCTGACGATATAGGCGTCACCGGAGGACTGTTGACCTACTTGTATTTCCCTGACATGCGCTGTGCCGGCGGCATCCACGGTGAAGACAAATTTTTTGCCCTGCATTTCGTAGGTGGCTTTGGCGGGTACTACGATAGCATCGGTCACCGGTTGGGAGATACGGACTACGGCGCTGCTTCCGCTGCGGATGAGGCCAGCCTTGTTGTGAAATGTAGCGCGCATGCTGATGGCGCCGGTGCCGGTGTTGATCTGGCCGCCGGTAGCTTCTACCTGTCCTTTTTCCGGATAGGCGTTACCGTTAGCGAGGATCAACTGTACAGGCGGCAGTTTTTTCAGTTGTGTTTCCAGCGAGGCGCTGGCATCAGTGCCGGCCAGGTCGAGGAACTGCTTTTCTGTAAAAGAGAAGTATACGTGTACGTTAGAGATATCGGAGAGAATGGTCAGGGGCTGTTCACTGCTGCTGGCCACCAGGCTGCCGATTTTATAGGGCAGGGAGCCAATCACTCCATCGGCAGGGCTGTAGATGGTAGTATATCCCAGGTTGACGCGCGCATTCTGAAGACTGGCTCTGGCCTGGGCCAGTTCGGCTTCGCGGGCCTGCACTGCCAGTTCTGCCGCTTCCAGTTCGTAGTTGCTGACGATCTCTTTTTTCACCAGCGGCGTTACCTTGCGGACCTGCATGCGGGCGGTGTTGACAGCAGCTTCGGCGCTTTTGATGGCTGCCTGTGCGGTGAGCACTTCCTGCTCATATTGCGGGGCATTGATTTTAAAGAGTAGCTGACCTTTTTTCACAGTGGCCCCTTCGTCTACCAATATCTGTGCTACATAACCATCTACCTTCGGTCTTATTTCTATGTTCTGCTGACCGCGTACGGTGGCAGGATAGTCCATATTAAGCGTGGCGGCAGCAGGTTGTAATGTTACTACAGGAAAAGGCTGGGGTTCACTGGAGTAATCGGCTGCCGGTTTATTGTTGCCGCAGGCTGTCAGAATAGAAAGCACCACCATGGCAGCAGTTTTGTGTGATAATGTTTGCATCATTTCATGGTTTTAATGACACCGTTGCGGATAAGCATGGCACAGCCGTTCCGCAGTATGGGTACTGCAGCAGGTATTGCTTGCCATTCTTTATGGGCACGGGAATGAAGGCTGAAAATAGTCGCCCCTGTCAGTCCAGGAGCGGATTTCCGGCGATTGATTGTTTATCTGATGCAAAAATAGTAAATTTGTGAATAAACCAAATAAACACTTTGTTTATTATGAATAATAATTTGCAGGAGAATGAAAAGGCGTTGTTGATATTAAAGTCCAAAGGCCCGCAACCACTGGCAGTGGTGGCAGAAGCCCTGGGTATAACGGTGGAGGGTGCACGCTTTCAACTGCTGAAGCTGGCTAACGACGGGCTGGTACAAGCCACATCCGTATCCAAAGGCAAAGGCAGGCCACAACAGATATGGTCGCTTACCAAACAGGGGCACTGCCGTTTTCCTGATTCGCATGCAGAGCTGACCGTCCGCCTGATCAATTCGATACGAGACACTTTAGGGCCGGAGGCTTTGCAGCAGGTGATAGAAAGCAGTAAGAAGACCAGTCTTGAAAAGTATCTGCAGGCCACCGGGAGTGAAAACACATTGGAAGGTAAAATCAACAAACTGGCGGAAGCCCGTGATGCAGAAGGTTATATGGCCTGTGTAGAAAAAGACGGTGACGGCTATATGCTGATTGAGAACCACTGTCCTATCTGTGTAGCGGCCGAAGTATGCCAGGGCTTCTGTACGGCAGAGCTGGACACGTTCCGCACGGTGATGGGAAAAGACACACAGGTAAAACGTGTAGATCATTTACTGTCGGGTGCCAGACGCTGTGCTTACCGTATATCTCCAGCACAGCCGGGCAAAGCGGAGCACTGACATTTGTCACTGTTGACGGCCGGTATTGATTTTTATTTTATCTTGAGCGCCAAGCAGCTTATGCCAGATGCTCCCTGCCAACAACATACCGGAATTGCAGCGCCGTATTAGCCTATATGACGACGAAACCGCCTACAAGGAGCTGTTCCTGCATTTCTATGAGCCACTGGTACAGTTTGCCGACTCCTTCGTCCGTTCCGGACAAATAGCAGAAGAAGTAGTATCCGATGTGTTTATCAATATATGGGAAGGCCGTCAGCGGCTCGAGCAGATAGACAATCTGCGTGTATACCTTTACGTCAGCACTAAAAATATTGCCCTTAAATACCTGATGCGGCAACAGAAAAAAGCAGCGTTGTCACTCGATGAGATCACACCGGATATGGAGAGCCCGCACTACAATCCGGAAGAACAGCTGATCAGCGCCGAACTGCTGGCCCGCTTTGAACAGGCGGTGAGTGAACTGCCTCCCCGTTGTAAACTCATCTTCAAACTCATCAAGGAAGATGGTCTCCGCTACAAGGAGATCGCCGAAATTCTCAATGTCTCCATCAAAACCATCGACAACCAGCTGGCCATAGCCCTGGCCAGGATAGCCCGCGCCATCAATACTTCCTTCAAAAAAACACAGCGGCTTCAGCCCTGAAATTTTTTTTATTCCCCTTTGGTAGATTTTGTGAAAAAAGAGATCCTATAGGTAGAGCATCTTATTTCACGTTATGAATACCAGACGTATTTGGGAACTGATGGCAAGGAAACTGGCCAATGAAGCTACTGCAGCAGAACTGCAGGAGCTGGTGTCGTTACTCAGGGAACACCCTGATCTGGAGCTGCCTGCCGGTCTGGTAGATGAACTGTGGCAAAAAACCACTGCCGCCAGCCATGAGGAGCAGGCTGCAGATGCACATGCCCGGCATATCAGCCGTATGCAGACCCTGGGCATCTCTATTGGAACTCCCCCTGCAACACCGCTCCGGCCTGTACGTAGCTATCGCCGTTACCTATGGGCCGCCGCCGCCACTACGGGCATCGTATTAGCCCTTGGCACCTGGTGGTGGTCTTCTTCCAACACCCTACCCGCTGTACAAAGTGAAGTAGCCACCAAAAATGGTTCACGCACCTCCATACAACTGGCCGACGGCACCCGCGTATGGTTGAATGCCGGCAGCAAACTCACGTACAGCAAGGATTTCGGAAAAAACGACCGCAGTGTGACCCTCTCCGGTGAAGCCTTTTTTGATGTCGCCAAACAGGCAGATCATCCTTTTATCATTCACACCACCAACATGGACATCCGCGTGTTGGGCACCCGATTTAACATCCGGTCATATCCCGGCGACAAAACCACCGAAGCGGCATTGATATCCGGCAGCATAGAAGCTATCGTAAAAAACAATGCTACCCGGATCATTCTTAAACCCAGTGAAAAAATCGTGGTACTAAACAGGACACCTGCAGTACGTCCGGCCGGAACAGCCACTGCTGCTGATTCCGGCGCGGTAACGCTCAGTCATGTGTCTTACTATGCAGCACAAACCACCGCCATCACGGAAACATCCTGGATGGAAAACAAACTGGTATTTAAAGATGCGTCTTTTGCCGAACTGGCGCAGCAGATGGAACGGTTTTACGGGGTAACCGTCCAGTTCAGGAACGAGCAGCAGCAACAGCTCCGGTTTACCGGTGTATTTGCGCTCGAAACAGTCCAGCAGGCCTTAAATGCGCTACAGATGACTGCCAGCTTTCACTACGAGATACAGCACGATACAATCATTATCTACTAACAGTAAAAACGTTATGAACTCACACCAGATTAACAGTTCCTGAAATAACAACCAAAAAACAAAAACGGGAAATGCGCCAACATTTCCCGCCGAAGATCAAAAGGAAAACCTGCCAACACGCTAAGCCGCAGGTTTCCATCACTTTTCACCTCTAGATTTAAAAGTATGAAAATATCGCTAAAATTTAGGGACAGGTACTCCTATGCCCTGAAAAAAGCTTTCTTAGTTATGAAACTCACCACGTTATTACTGTTGGCGTGTTTTCTCCAGGTATCAGCAGCGCTGAAGGGACAAGGTACCATCACCCTTAAGCTGAAAAAAACGGAGATCGCACAAGTGCTGAGTAGTATTGAACAGCAGGGTAACTACCGTTTTCTGTACAATAATGCTCTGACTGAAATCAGAAGAAAAGTAAATGTTGATGTGACCAATTCCGGACTGGATGCGGTGATGAACACCGTCTTTGCCGGTACTTCCCTCCGGTACAAACTCATCGAAAACAACCTGGTGGTGATCATGTCACAGGAGATCAAAGTGACCGGTAAAGTTACCAGCAAAAGTGACGGCTCGCCTATTCCGGGCGCCAGCGTTAGCTTGAAAGGTACTACCAAAGGCGCTGTCAGCGGCCCTGACGGACACTACTCCCTCACCGTGCCCGACAACGGCACGCTGGTAGTAAGTTTCATCGGTTACACTTCCCAGGAAATAGCTGTTAACAACCGCCAGACCATCGATATCGCCCTGGAAGAAGCTATCAGCCAGGTACAACAGGTAGTGGTAGTAGGTTACGGCGTACAGCGTAAAGTAGACATCACCGGTTCTATTACCCAGGTAAAGGGAGATGAAGTGAGCAAACAGCCCGTATCCAACGCTATGAGCGGCCTGCAGGGCAAAGTAGCCGGCGTACAGATCGTGAACGATGGCAAACCCGGCGCGGCTCCTACTATCCGCATCAGAGGTACAGGCTCCGTATACGGCAGCCAGAGCCCGTTGTACGTAGTAGATGGTGTGTGGTATGATGATATCAGCTTCCTCAACCCTGCGGACATCGAAAACATGAGCATCCTGAAAGATGCCTCCAGTGAAGCTATCTACGGTATCCGTGCAGCCAACGGCGTAGTACTGATCACTACCAGAAAAGGGAAAGCCGGCAGAGCCACCGTGAACTATACTGGTTTTGTAGGTATGCAAAAGGCCACCAACAAAGTAAAAATGGCCGATGCTAAAGAATACGCTACCATCATCAATGAACTGAGCGCCATCAATGGTAAAGCTCCGCTGCTGAATCCGAATGATTATGGCAAAGGAACAGATTGGTTTAAAGAAGAATTGAGGAATGCACTTGTTACTAACCATCAGTTATCCGTAAGCGGTGGTACAGAAAAATCAACCTATAACTTCTCACTTGGATATCTCAAGCAGGACGGTCTTGTTAAAACCAATGATTTCAACAGAATAACTGCCCGTCTGCAAAATGATTTTCAGGTTTTCGAACCATTGAAGATAGGCTATACCGTTACTGCAGCAGCCTATAATACCAATGATATTCCTGACTTTTATTTAGGTCAGCTGTATACTTCGGCTCCGGTAGTAGCAGTCCGTAACCCGGATGGCTCCTATGGTGATCCTGCTTTGCTGAATCTTGGAACCGGTGCTGGTAAAAACCCTCAGGCTACACTGGACTTTTATGATCAGAACACCAAACGCCGGGTAGTGACCGGAAACGTATATGCCGATCTTCGTTTTGCGAAACACTTCGTTTTCCACACCAGTGTTGGCGGGGAATATGGTGACAGTACCATCCGCAACTATACGCCACAGTACAGTGCCACTACCAACCAACGTAACAACATCAGCAAACTGACACGCACCAATTCCAACCGTCAAAGCTGGATCGTTGAAAACACCCTCACCTATGACAACAAATTTGGTGATCATAACCTGAAAGTATTGGCCGGTCAGTCTGCCCAGCAATACAAATTCTACAAACTGATTGCCACTGCCGATAATGTACCCAACAGCAGTGAAGGTGATATGTACCTCAGACTGGGCAATACCGATGGCCGCTCCGTGAAAGATGAAGGAGATCTGTACGCAGTATCTTCCTATTTCGGACGGATCAACTATGCCTATAAAGATAAATACCTGCTGACCGCCTCCATGCGTGCTGACGGTGCCTCCAAATTCTACGGCAACCAGCGCTGGGGTTATTTCCCTTCTGTTGGACTAGGCTGGGTGATCAGCGAAGAACCGTTCCTGAAAAACACTAAAATATTCGACAACCTGAAACTGCGTGGCAGCTGGGGTAAAGTCGGTAATGCTTCTGTTCCCGGCTTTCTCGCGGTACAGCGTGTTACACAGGACCCGTTCATGACAGCCATATTCGGCGGTGGCGTGTATACAGGTGCCAGCATCAATACCATCGTTCCTCCGCAGCTTTACTGGGAACGTGCAGCCGGAACAGATATCGCTCTGGAAGCCACCGTACTGCAAAACAGGTTGTTTATGGAAGCCGGTTTTTATAACCGTAAAACACAGCAGGCCATTTTCGAAGTACCTTTCCCCAGCTCTGTAGGTACCCAATCAGGCACTATCCTCGCCAACCAGGCCGACTTCCAGAACCGTGGCTGGGAATTTGCCGCCAACTGGAAAGATGATCTGAAAAATGGTTTCAGTTATTCCGTAGGTGCCAACATGAGCATCAACAACAATAAAGTATTGTCTGTAAACACCGGTGGCAATCCCATCTATGGTGGCGGCGACGCATCCACTGGTGGCGCGCTGGCTACCCGTACTGTAGTAGGTCAGCCTATAGGCCAGTACTATGGTTATATCGTAGACGGTATCTTCCAGAATCAGGCTGAAGTAGACGCCTCTGCGCAACCCAAAGCCAAACCAGGCGACTTCAAATACCGCGATGTGAATGGTGACGGCGTAGTAGATCCTAAGGACAGAGTACCTATCGGCAACCCTAATCCTAAATACACCTACGGCATCAATTCTTCCTTCAGCTATAAGAACTTTGACCTGGCACTCGAATTCCAGGGCGTAGCTGGTGTAGATGTGTATAACGCCAACCTGGGCCTGCGCTTTGGTAACGAAAACTTCACCAAGGAATTTTATGACAAACGCTGGCATGGTGAAGGCACCTCCAACACCTATCCATCTGCCAATATCGGTGGTGGCCAGAACTACCTGCCCAACCAGTTCTTCGTAGAAAACGGCAGCTACTTCCGGATCAGAAACATACAGCTGGGTTATACCCTTCCTAAAACAGTAACAGAGCGCTGGAAAATGCAAAGGCTGCGTCTTTACCTGAATGCACAGAATGCATTCAACTTCTTCAAATACCGTGGTTTCTCACCTGAAATCGGAGGCAAGCCTACCGGTGCCGGTATCGACAACAGCGTGTATCCGTTGTATGCAACCTACAACTTTGGTGTAAATGTGACCTTCTAATTTAAAGATGATGACCATGAAAAGAAATAAATCACTACATATAAACCGTATTGCCGGCTACGCACTGCCGATACTGCTGACCTTCACTGCCGGATGTGGCAAAAGTTTTCTCGAAGTGCCGCCACAGGGCCAGCAACCAGCACAGGAATTCTGGAAATCTGAAGCTGATGCCACCAAGGCCATGAACGCCGCATATGCTAACCTGCACGAATGGCGGCAGGTAGCCTTCGCAGCATTGGGCGTAGAAGATCTGGGATCTGACGAAACAGAAAAAGGTAGCGATCCTAACGATGCCAGCTTCTTCAACAACTTCGACAACTTTACCGTTACCGCCAGCGATGGCCAGGTAGCTGATTTCTGGAAAGGACAATATCAGGAAATCAACTTCTGCAACCAGGTGCTCGACAATGTACCCGGTATTAAAATGGATGAAGCGCTGAAAGCGCGCTACCTCGCAGAAGCCAAATTCCTCAGGGCTTATGCCCACTTCAGGCTGGTACGTGCCTACGGTGATGTGCCGCTGCGTTTAAAAGTCCCAAAAACACCGGAAGAATATGATCTTCCCCGTACACCTAAAGCGGAAGTATGGGCCGCCATTGAAAAAGATCTGACAGAAGCCGCTGCTGTACTGCCACAACGCTACCAGGCCACCGAAACCGGTAAAGCCACCAAAGGTGCTGCCCTGGCCTTACACGCCAAAGTAGCCATGTATCAGAAAAAATGGCAGGACGTGCTCAATTACACCAACCAGGTGATGGGCATGGGCTACAGCCTGTTCCCTGATTACGAAAAGATGTTCCGCGTCCAGAATGAAAACTGCGTGGAATCCATCTTTGAAATACAGTGTCAGCTGATCGTTGGTAATAAAGATGCCTCCAACTCCCAGTATTCCCAGATACAAGGCGTAAAAGATGAACCAGGAGGTGGCTGGGGTTTCAATACGCCTACACAGGCGCTGGTAGACGCCTACGAACCAGGTGATCCAAGGAAAATCGCCACTATCCTCTTCAGAGGCACCATAACCGCCGAAGGAGACAGTATCAGAATGGCAGGTGTAAACCGCCGTTTTAATTACAAATCATATGTTCCCTTCTCCATGCACCGTGATGGATATAATCAGGGCGCAGACCAGAACATACGCGTGATCCGTTATGCCGAAGTACTGCTGATGAACGCAGAAGCAGCCAATGAACTGGGCAACAGCGGCCAGGCCCTCAGCTCCCTCAATACTGTAAGAGCCAGAGCCCGGGGCGGTGACAACAGCATCCTCCCGGATGTGACCACCACCGACCCTACACAGCTGCGCCTCGCCATCTGGCATGAAAGACAAATAGAGCTCGCCATGGAACGCGACCGCTTTTTCGACGTAATCCGCCAGGGTAGAGCACCACAGGTATTCGGCCCATTAGGATTCAAAGCCGGTAAAAACGAAGTGTTCCCGGTACCGCAAACTGAAATTGATATTAGCTCCGGTAAACTGACACAGAATCCCGGATACTAAAAAAACCTGTCATGAGAATTGTGACCTATATATGCCTGATATGCCTGCTCACCTTTGGTGGGCAGGCACAGGTAAAACAAAGTGCTGAAAAACCAGACCTCCGCATCCAGCAAAACCTCAGCGACAGCGCCCTGCTGGACCTTGTACAAAAACAAACCTTCCGTTATTTCTGGGACTATGCACATCCGGTGTCCGGCCTTGCCCGTGAACGCAGCAACAAATCATTTGACTATGGCGATGAAGTAGTGACCACTGGCGGCTCCGGCTTCGGTATCATGGCCATCATCGTGGCCACCGAAAGAGGCTGGATCTCCCGCGACGCCGCGACAGAGCGGCTACTGAAAATAATCAACTTCCTCCGGAAAGCAGACAGTTATCACGGTGTCTTCCCCCACTGGCTCAACGGCGCCACCGGCAAAACCATCCCCTTCAGCCGCAAAGACGACGGGGCTGATCTCGTGGAAACATCCTTCCTCTTTGAAGGACTGCTCTCTGCCCGACAGTATTTCAACCGCGACGCGCCTAAGGAACAGGAACTGCGTGATAAAATCAACTGGACCTGGTACGAAGCCGAATGGGACTGGTTTACCCGCGACGGACGCAACGTGCTGTACTGGCACTGGAGCCCCAACAACGGCTGGAGCATGAACCATGAGCTCAGAGGATGGAATGAATGTTTCATCACTTATATCATGGCAGCCTCCTCACCGAAGTATCCGATCAAACCGGAAGTATATCACCAGGGCTGGGCCAACAGCTCCTACTTCCGTAACAACCGCACCTTCTTCGATATCAAACTGCCGCTGGGATTTAATTACGGAGGCCCGTTGTTCTTCTCCCACTATTCCTTTATGGGTCTTGATCCCCGGGGATTAAAAGACCGCTATGCCGACTACTGGGAGCAAAACAAAAACCACACCCTCATCAACCGGGAATACTGCGTGCGCAACCCCAAAGGCTTCAAAGGTTATGGCCCCAATGCCTGGGGACTCACCGCCAGCGATACCTACAACGGATACGATGCGCATTCACCGGAAAATGATCACGGTACTATCACTCCTACCGCAGCCCTGTCGGCATTTCCTTATACACCGGAATACTCCATGCAGGCGCTGAAACATTTTTATTATCAGCTGGGCAACAAGATCTGGAGCCAGTACGGTTTTACCGATGCCTTCAATGAAACACAGCAATGGTACGCCCAGTCGCATCTGGCCATCGATCAGGGACCGATCATCGTGATGATAGAAAACTACCGCAGCGGACTGTTATGGAAACTGTTTATGAGCTGCCCGGAGATACAACAGGGATTAAAAAAACTGGACATCAGTAGTCCGTATTTAAAGTAACAGCACATGACGACCACGCTCCGCATACTGATAACACTGCTGTTAAGCACAGTGCTGTTGTCTTCGCAAGCCCAGACCACCTACTGCAATCCGGTGAACGTGGACTACGGCTACTGCCCTATCCCCAACTTTACGGAATGGGGCAAACACAGGGCCACGGCCGATCCTGTCATCGTCACCTATAAAGGAGACTATTACCTTTTTTCCACTAACCAGTGGGGATACTGGTGGAGCCCGGACCTCAGCAAATGGCATTTTGTATCCCGTAAATTTCTGAAACCCTGGCATAAGGTGTATGATGAGCTGTGTGCACCCGCTGTATGGGTGATGGGAGATACCATGATGGTGTTCGGATCTACCTACAGCAGCAATTTTCCCATATGGATGAGCACCGATCCAAAAGGCAACCAGTGGAAAGAAGCCGTAGACTCTTTTGAAGCCGGAGGTTGGGACCCGGCCTTCTTCCTGGACGATGACGGAAAACTGTATCAGTACAACGGCAGCAGCAACAGTTACCCGTTGTACGGCGGAGAGGTGGACCGCAAAACCATGCAATTGAAAGGTGCCAGAAAAGAACTTTATCTGTTGAACCACGAACGCTACGGATGGCAGCGTTTCGGGGAATATATGGACAACACTTTCCTCGATCCGTTTATTGAAGGAGCCTGGATGACCAAACATCATGGTAAATACTATCTGCAGTATGGTGCACCGGGAACGGAGTTCAGTGGGTATGCAGACGGTGTGGTGGTATCAGATCATCCGTTAGGACCTTTTACGCCACAGGCTCATAATCCGTTTTCCTTCAAGCCCGGAGGCTTTGCCCGTGGCGCCGGCCATGGCAGCACCTTCCAGGACACCAAAGGCAACTGGTGGCATGTGTCTACCATGGTTATTTCCGTGAAGAATAGCTTTGAGAGAAGACTCGGCATCTGGCCCGCCGGTTTCGACAAAGACGATGTACTTTACTGCAACACCGTATTCGGCGACTATCCACATTACCTCAACAGAGGCAGCAACTCCGCCTCTTTTGAAAACGACCGGAAATCCTTTACCGGCTGGATGCTGCTCAACTACAACAAACCTGTAACGGTATCGTCTACACTGGGTGGATACCTGCCCAACAACGCAGTAGATGAAAACATCAAAACCTATTGGAGCGCCGCCACCGGCAACAAAGGGGAATGGCTGCAATCAGATTTGGGCAGCGTCAGCACCGTACATGCCGTACAGATCAACTACGCCGATCAGGATGCCACCTTCCTCGGCAAACAAACAGACATCTATCATCAGTACATCCTCCACTATTCGCTGGATGGCAAAAAATGGCAGATACTGACAGATAAAAGCCATAACCTGTCGGATGTACCACATGACTATATAGAACTACCACAGCCGGTGAAAGCCCGTTATATCAAACTGGAAAACATCCATGTGCCCAGCGGTAAATTCGCTATCAGCGGACTGCGTGTATTCGGCAATGGTAACGGGCCTCTCCCCGATTCAGTGAAATCATTTATGGTACTGCGTACGGAAAAGGATAAACGCAGCGCATGGATCAAATGGGAACCGGTAGATAACGCCTATGCGTACAATATCTACTTCGGCATTGCACCCGACAAACTGTACAACTGCATCATGGTACACAATGCCAACGATTATTTTTTTAAAGGCATGGATAAAGATCAGTCCTACTATTTCTCTATAGAAGCCATCAATGAAAATGGGGTTTCTCCTAAAACAAAGCCCAGGACTTAAGTCCTGGGCTAAATTCGTTTTTATGATGCGTGAGGTTATTTTATCACTGCGTCCTTTTCTTCTTCTCCTCTCTCCCAGATTTTATATTTTACTGCAAAACCTTTGGGCACATACACCACAATAGGCAGCTTACTGTTGTATCGGACCTGTCTGGTGTCGAAGATAAATTTATCGGTCAGCTTTTTGTCGGGGCATGCCATCAGAGTAGAACGTATATTGCCGGCTGAGACATACTGGTAATAGGTATAGCCCCACCCTTTGACATCTTTGGTTACCCACCGGCCTATCAGCCCGTGCTGGTTGCAATCCACCTTCATGGTCTTGCCCGCCATAATTTCTACCTGGAAATTGTCTTCTTTGTCTTTGGCAGACAACTGGATGACGTACCTTTCCACGTCCTTCCAGGCCGGAGGAAATGGCTTCAGATTGTCTTTATCCTGTGAATAAACGCTGGAAATGCCGGCACTCCATAGCAACAACAGGGTGATGAATTGTTTCATACTTTAAGTTTTATGGTATGAAAAATTAACATCCGTGAGCCGGAATTGTTTTGCTATGGGTAAAGTGCCTTTCAGTTTTGCACTGGTTAATATCACGTTTACATTGCCAGATCTAATTATTACGTCGCTTGATTGTCAACAGGTATTGAATCATTTACAGCATCTTCTTTCTGCATTTCCTGTTCGACGGATTCTTCTTGCCCAACCTGATATAACCAGCCTCTGTTCATAGCCTTATCTCTCATTTTCTTAGCCTTTCGCTCCATTTCTCCCCGGGATTTACAGATCGAGTAATCAACTGAAACATGGCCTGCAAAAGGTTTATTATCAGCATCACACTTAAGGTCTTCCGCTTCAAATTCTCCAACAGTAACTCCTAGCACACCACATGAATTATACTGCTTAGTAAAATGTTCAAATGATTGCCTGGGGGAAAATTCATCTCCATTATAAACAGATAGTTTATTTTCATCTTTTTTAGTTGGTGTAAATACGGAGGATGTCACATGTACAGTGGAAGAGGCAACAAAAGCCAGATTTGATACACCCCCATTTTGAACCCAATTAGGATTAACTTGCCTATAAAGTAGCGTTTCAGGTGTCAATGTCTCTAGTTTTTAAAGTACTTTGCTAATTCATTCACCAATTTTTGCCATCCCTCATCAGATGCAAAATCCAATTCAAGGTCGTAATCACTATCATTGCTCAGGTTAAGATAATGTACATAACCAGACTTGTCATTCAGATTTATATATGCAGTCATGTCGTGATTACCTGTTTTCCATTCGAATTGAATACCTCCATCTACAGTAGGAAATGTATAAGGTAACAAAATATCAGTATGAAAGTAATTAGATACCTGATCAATAAGCCAATGAATACTCTCCAATCTAAAAGGCTCACCCTCTCCGTTCATCCATCCGCTTTCCAATTCTAAAAACTCCTCCAGACGCATAGGAATATCAAGAGGATGCAATATTGTTACTGATTCAACCTGCATTTTAACCAGCCTATCATTCTTATTAAATGATCCAATGCCAGAAACCTTTACCTTCTTGTTGTTTTCAAAATCATTAAATGCTTCCAGGAAAACATCAGCATAATCACTGTTTATTTTAACATCAATCTTCGAGTATTGGGCATATGTAATTGTGCACTTCCTCTCTGCTTTATCATATGCAGATATTGCGCCTCTGATTGTGGTCTCAATGTCAACACTATCCGTATCGGCAGAAGCCATAACCAGTCTCTTTCTGTTAACATTATTAAGCTTCGCCCTGTAATTGGAGTTTGGAGCAAAATCTATGGCTTCATCATCTCTTAGCCTCTTGCCTATTTTATTAAAATACCCCAAATATTCCGAAGGAATGAATATATTATCACTCCCACTTTCAGCAGCATCAATTGTCTTCACTATTAGTTCTCTTGCCTCTTCAAAGAAAGGCCTTGTATCTAAATCCCCGGCCAAAAATGTAGTAGCTGCCAATACCAGATTCGCAATTGAACTCCCTTCACTTATTCCCGCTAATTTTAATGACACTCCATCACCAAACCCCGGAGGCACCTTATATTTACCATACTTCTGGTAATAAACCCACTTAGCTACTTTAACCAACAACTCCTCATATACATTAAAATCCTCCAGCAATTCCACAGGAATCGTATGATCCTCAAACCTCCGACCAGATAACCTGGGATTAAAAAAGGATATTGATTCCATCATGCTTTTATTTTCAATGAAATATATTCAAATATAAAAATATTCTTCCAGACATCCCCGCACATTCAGCTAAGTAATAAGCGTATTTTACAGTTTACCCACTATCAATTTTAAACAGCACAATCACATACTAATACCCTAAAGGATAGATAAAACAAAGGTAGATTTATTCTTTCTACCAAAAGTTAATCAGATGTAAACAGCTCAATTAAACCTATTATTCCTGAAAATCAGATTTTCACCCAGCTGTGTTTCTGTAAAATCATACTCGCTGATAGCTTTGCGGAAAGTCTTGCTACTACCGGGCAGCAGCTCATCATGCAGTTCTATGATCAGTACTTTGGTTTTAGCGAGCCATTCATAATTGCTTTCGAATATCTTTTCTTCTGCGCCTTCTACGTCCAGCTTCACGATATCGATATGCGGCCAGTTATAGTTTTTCTGGATATCATTGATGGAGATGGCAGGGAAAGTGTCTTCAGAAGCGGTTGTTTCTTTCACCATAAAACCCCAGGCTTCGAGTCCGTCCTTCACCACTTCAAGATGACACTGTTTATTCCACAGGCCGGCCTGAACAGGAATGACGTTGGCATAAGGCCGTATGTTCATCTGCAGCTGTCTGAAGTTGCCGGATTCAGGTTCTATGCTGACAATACTGGCATCTTTCACCCTGTTGGCAAACAGGATGGCAAACAGTCCGATGTTGGCGCCTCCATCGATAATGTACTGAGGGGAGAAAGGGAAATCAATATCATATTCCCCACGCATAAAGACCTGTTTCAGGACCTTATAATCAGATGATCCTGGTCGGAGATTAACCGGATGTGACAATTCGGGGAAGCGGATAGCAGTTTTCTTTTGCTTAATACCCTGGTATGCTTTTACTCCTTCAAAAAGGCCAAGCCTTTTGATTCCATCCATCAAAGTTGATGATGACATATGTGTAACAGATGTTGACAGTAATAGGTCTCCGTCCGCGATCGGCGCGGCGGATGTTTTTCATGTGTATTTATCAACGATGGGATCAGAAGACTGCGGGAAAGCGGTTCTTATAATCAGTTGTAGGTTTAATTCACGTTACTTTACAGCACAGTTGCATAGGTATTAATAAATACGGGATCGAATATACGAAAAAGGTTTGATTTTTCGGAAATAACTGCGGACTCTTTTTCCTTCCAGATAAAAACACAAAGGCCCTGCCACCGGATAAGCAGCAGGGCCTGCCTCGTTTCCGGTATTTTACTTCAGAAAAATCTTACGAACCGCATTATTGTCTGGGTCCATCACATAAATATTTCCGTTGGTATCTATGTGTATGCCTTTCATGGAGCGGAACAGGGCTTCTTTCAGCGTACCGTCCTTGTATCCCGCCTTGAATGACTGGAAGGTACCTTCAGCGCCGGCCACTGTTTTCACACTACCGGAGGGTGTGGCATAACGCACCGCCATAGCCATGTTATCTACAAAAAAGAAATTACCGGAAGTGGGATCGGAGACCACACACAATGGTGATCCCAAACGGGCCACCGAAAGATCTCCATCCACAAAATCAGGATCATACCGGCTACTGCCCGCCAGAAAACTATGCTCTCCTGCCGGTGTTACCTTACCGATAAAAGGATTGTAAAAATCACCCCCTGCATAGTATACTGTTCCCAGTGCATCTACAGCCATTTTATCGGGGATGGTATAAGTGAAATTACCCATTCTCGTCAGGGAACCGTTGGATTCCACTTTAAACAGCCCCTGATAAAGTTTGCTGAGATAAATTGTACCATTGCGGTCTACACCCAGGCCGCCAGCCATGTTTTCCAGCACGGTCACCGCAGTAGACACCTGCCCTGCCGGGGTGATCTTGCGAACGTAAGTACGCAGTCCGTTACCATCCAGTACGTAGAGGTTATCCTGGCTGTCGACCGTAATCGTGCGCGGACCCAGGAACATAGCAACAGATACCGTACCATCAGCATAACCGCTGGTGCTGCCGCCTGCATAGGTGGTAATAGTACCATCGGGTGTTATTTTTTTCACCTGATATCCCTGCAGGAAATAAAGATTGCCAGCCCTGTCACCCGTAAGACCCTGAGCACGGGTAAACAAACCGGAGCCGGGGCCACCCGCCAGCGTCATTACACCGGCCCTTCTAAACAACGGGCCTGTGGCCTGTAAGCCACTTACCTTCACATCGAGGGTACCGGTAGATAAGCTGGCAGGTGCTATCACCTTCAGTTCTGTATCGGTAGCACTCACTACATTAGCCGCCACCCCGTTGAAGGTGACGATATTATCTGTTGCATTGATACTGAAACCAATACCGCTCACTGTCACCGTTGTACCGGCAAGACCATTGTCCGGCGAGAGACTGATCACACCCAGGTTCTGTTCTTTAAACAGCGGACCGGCTGTTTCCTGTCCGTTTACCCAGATTTTGATATTTCCCGAACCGGCACCGGCGGGAATCGTGATCACCAGTTGCTTTTCAGCGGCACTTTTTATCGTACCTGCGACACCGTTAAAGGTGACTACGTTTTCATCCATCAGGCTGCTGAAGTTGCTGCCGATAATCGTAATGTCTTTTCCGGCAGGACTGCTCAACGGGGCCACTGTAGCCAAGAATGGCGGAGGAATAACAGTAAATACCGACCCTACCGTCTTCTGTCCGTTGATGGTCACACTCAGTGGTCCGGTAGCCACATCATCCGGTGTGGCCACTACCAGCTGAGTGGCGGTAGCACTGATAACTGTGGCAGGTTTACCGTTGAAGGCTACACTGTTATTTCCTGCTACTGCATTAAAGCCTTCGCCGGTAATGGTCACCTGTGTGCCTTTTCCGCCTTTGAGCGGTTTTATTTTACTGATGTCCTGGAAGAGAAAGGATGGTCCTGTTACTTCCTTGTTATCTACCGTTATTTTGATGGTACCACTGCCGGCGCCCACCGGCACTGCAGCAATCAGGAGTGTATCGTTGACAGAAGTGATCACGGCTTCTTTCCCGTTGATCATCACTTTGGCAGGGGCAGCAGTACTACCGAAGCCTTCACCACGTACCACGATGTTGGTACCGGCAGGTCCGTTGAGTGGACTAACACCATGCATGCTCAGATTCTGATAGGTATAGGTGCCGGCTTCCAGTTCCTTACCTGCGGTTTTGACAGTTATTTTACCCGTACTGCCTCCGGCCGGCGCCAGTACTGTCATTACGGTATCGTTGACATCCACCACGGTGGCTGCAGTACCATTAAAGGTTACTTCATTATCTTTCTTTATAAAACCTGCTCCGTTAATCGTAACAATAGTACCCGGCTTTCCACTGTTGGGCCAGAAAGAACGGATCGCGGGAGGCACCTGCAAAGCTTCATCCCTGTTTCTTTTACAGGCACTCAACACAAACGCCAGTCCGAAAAGAAAATATATCAAATTTTTCATGGTCATGTTTTTAGAATGAATACCTCATCCCGAGCTGCACCTGTGCGCGGGAGTTAAAAAAGTCTATCGCATATGGCTTACCCGGATTTTCGTATAGGTATACGGGATAGTTTCCCGGATTCTGCTTTGCCGGGAATGCAGGCGTAAGGCCAACGCTGGCGGTAGAGTTGAAGGTATTGGGTGAGAAATATACTTTACCCCAGTTGCTGTTCAGCAGATTGGTCAGATTCATCACGTCGAGGGTAAAAGTGAGAAACCTGCTGCCCGGATCTCCGGAGAAATGATATTCCTGCGCAAAATGCAGGTCGGCCTGTATATTCCAGGGAGTACGGCCGGCATTGCGTTCAGTATATTGTCCACGACGGGTGCGCAGGTACTTGTCATCTTCGATATATTGATTGAAAGCAGCCGCCTGAGCTGCTGCGGTAACTGCTTCTCCCGCTTTGGTGGTATAATCCTGGAAGAACTTCACTGCTGCATCTGCCTCCGGAATATATACCAGGCTTACCTGTTGCGGCAGTCCCTGGATGCTGTTGTTGACAATACCGTAGGTAAACGGACTGCCGGACTGGGCGGTGGCAAAAAGACTGAGTGTACTTACCCATTGCTGGTTCCAGCGGCGGGTATAGTTCAGGTTCAGCACTATACGATGACGCACATCAAAATTGGAATAGGCCAATCCCGGATTGTTAGGATTCAATGCCTGGTTCAGCTGCCAGTTGCTTTCCATGGAATTACGGATACCATTAGATATGTCTTTGGACTTACCATAGGTATAAGCCAGTGAAGCGTACAATCCAAAAGGATAGTTACGGTTCACGCTACCAGTGATGCTATAACGATATCCTTTATTTGTATTACTCAACTGATAGGCATTGGAAAAATGAGGGTCCACAGCACCACCGAATACAGGTTGCTGTTTCGTAGTATCGTTACCGTAGTAACGCGGATTATCTTTGATATTGATCTGCTGGAATAATACATCCTTGATGGTTTTGGTAACAATACCTTCCACCGTGAATTTATAACCTGTTACGGTCGTATAATCCAGTGCTACGCTGGTACGCCACACCTGAGGCATCACGAAGTTATTGTCCAGTACATCCACTTGTGTTTTACCGGCTATCGGATTATTGATAACATTGCCATTGCCGGCAATAAAATCGGCGATACCGTTTTTGCCCGGTTTCACCGGATCAGTACCAGGCACAAAAACTTTAGCATCTGCTTTCTGATCGAAAGAGCCATAATTAATACCGTTGTTGTAATAGGCATATGCCAACCAGGCAAATGGGATACGGCCAGTAAACAGACCAGTACCGCCACGCAGCACCAGCCGCTGGTCGCCTGTCCAATCGTAACGGAAACCCAGACGGGGAGACAGCTGTACTTTATTCAGGTAATGATTGCTGATACGATTGAGCGGTGTATAAGTGTAGGTAGTGCCAAAATAATCATCTGTGTAGGCATTGCGCGTTTGTTCACTCAGTGCAGGTCCATTTGGCAGCATCGTATAATCAGCACGCAAACCGGGTATCAGTTTCAGTTTATCAGTCAACTGGATTTCATCCTGCGCATAGGCGCTGAGCAGGTTTACATTAAACTTTGCTTCGGGATGTGACAGGATATAATCGCGGTCGTTATTGTTATAGTTGTAGCTGCCACGTACTCTGTACGGAACGTTGTTGAGATAGTCATCGATGCTGAGATAGTCTACACGGCCATTCCAGCTGTTTACAAAACCATAGTCGATATGATAGAATTCATTATGCGTACCAAAGAGCAGGGTATGTTTGCCTTTACGCAGGGTGAGGTTATCAGTGATTTCGATGGTACGTTGTTTCATATTGAAGATGGATGCTTCCCTGTCGGTGCCCCAGTAGATAGTGGTGCCGGGAGCGCGTCCCATGATCTGTACCTGCGGCAGGGCCGGGTTGGCGGTAGGATCACGTTTATCGTGTACCAGAGTATAACCGGCAATCAGACTGTTGGACAAGCGGTTGTTGAATCTTGTTTTCAGTTCTGCTACGGTAGACGTCTGGTTGTTGGTTTGTTCGTACGCCATGCTGCTGAAGCGGAAGTCCTGCTGGTCGCGGTCCATGTTCATGGCAGAAGAACGGATGGTGTTATTACGGACAGACAACTGATTTTTATCGTTGATATTCCAGTCCAGGCGGTTGAAGAATTTCACAGAGCGGGACCATGCATTATAGGCGCCTGCAGTGCCGGGGTCTACATCTTTACCATAGCGGCTGATAGTGGCGTTGCGGATATCTTCTGCATCTTTAGTACTCAGGATATGAGCTGTTTCCGCATTGCCGGCAAGCAGCTGCACAGGGTCCTGGCGGCGGGTAATTTCTTCATTGGTGAAGAAGAAGAGTTTGTTTTTGATGATGGGGAAACCTACTCTTACGCCGGCCTGATAATCATAAAAGTCTTTGTCCATTTTACCGAGGGAGCCGACTTTATCTTTGCCTGTGATAGCGGCATTGCGGCCGAAGCCGTAGATGCTGCCGGTTACTTTGTTGGTACCGCTGCGGGTAACGGCGTTGATACTACCACCGGTGAAGTTACCGATCTTCACATCGAAGGGGGCGAGGTATACCTGCATATCTTCGATAGCGTCCATAGACACCGCGTTGGTACGGGTGCTGGAGCCGGGCATACCGGAAGAACCGGTGATACCGCCCATAGAAGGACTAAAGCCGATAGCATCGTTGTTGATGGCACCGTCGATGGTAACGTTGTTATAGCGGAAGTTGGTACCCGCGAAGGAGTTGTCTTTAGAGCCCTGGGGCACCATTTTGGTGATGTCCTGGATGCTGCGGGAGATGGTGGGCATATTGGCTACCTGCAGGCGGCTGATATGCTGGCCAGCGCCGAAGGTGTTTGCTTTTGCACCTGCTTTGGTGGCTTTGATTTCCACTTCTGACAGTTGTTTGCCTTTTTCGGCCAGCACAAAGTTTTGTTGCAGCGGTTCTCCGAGGCGGATGGTGAATCCATCTGCGGACTGCGTTTCCATGCCCATCATACTCACGGTGATACTATATGGACCGCCTATACGAAGACCTGGAAGATAATAACGGCCGTCGGCACCGGTGACCGTACCATATTTAGTGCCTGAAGGCAGATGGACAGCCACCACGGTAACACCGGGCAGCGGCTCCTGTTTGTTGCTGGTGATACGGCCACCCCATGTACCATTCGTCTCCTGTGCATATCCTCCCAATACTGCCATCAACAGCACCGACAGTAATATGATTTTGAGATTTTGGAATTTTCTTATTTTTTTATTTTCTATTTCTTCCCGAAATCCAACAATAAAAAAATAAAAAAATCCATAAATATTATAGAATACCTGCTTCATCGTAACGCTTTATTGTTAGGTATGTAATGATTATTGGTTTTCCTTCAGCATCCGGTCGATAGTATGCACTACGCCGTTGCCCGCCAGCACATTGCTTTTCACAATCTTCACCGGAGATGTGTTACCGGAACCCTGTAAGGTGATACCAGTATATTTCACGCCGCTCTTCAGCAGGCTGATAGTGATATTGTTACCATTGTACATCGCCTGCTGGCTTTTGTTGGTGGCATCTGTAGTAAGGATATAGTCGTATACAAAGCGGCGTCCTTCGAAGAAAGAATAGTAAAGGAACCTGCGGAGTACGGCCGGATCTGTTTTACCAACGCTGTCGGCATCCGGAAAACCTTCATTGCGGAATGCATTGTTGGACGGCGCCATAAACGTATATACGTTACCGGTAGACATCATATCTTTCATATTGGCCTGTTGCAGTGCCACGTTCAGGAAGGTGAGTGCGGTATCTGCAGCAATGGCATCCGAAAGGGTTTTGTTGACCAGTGGCTGCAGCACTTCGCTCAGCACCTGAATCAGACCGTTGCTGGCGGGAAGGTTGTAGCTCACTACCGGTGTACCGTTGATAGTCAGCAGGGTATCTTTTCCTTTCACCCAGCGGGTGGCATACATTTTAGCACCCGTAGCGGTGGTCAGTTCCTGATTGAAGGTAAAGGGCAGCTTATTGAGTTCCCAGGTACCGCTGAGTACATGGTATCCAACTATATTGTTCAATACGGACAGTCTTTCCTGCAATACCGCGTTGGTGGTGCCGTAACCGGCTTTTATAAAGGCATTATTATCGGGTACCAATACGGTAAAAGGACCGGCACCGGCCAGTTTGGGCCCATATCCGGTACGTTCCACAGCGGCACTAAAACTGGAGAAGTTGAACAGGTTGTCAGCAATCACATAAGTGATGCGGTTGCTGTCCATCGTGTCCGGTGTTACTTTATCATCTTTCCGGCATGCTGCCAGCAAGAGCAGCAGTATGCCTGTATAGAAAGTGCGTTTCATGTTTGTTGTTGTTTTAGGGAGATGAATACTTAGGGCATGAACAGACCATCGTTCACAATATGAATAACTCCGTTCAGCACATTGATATCTGTTTGTACCAGGGGTATCCTCTGTGCGGAGGAGCGCAGTCTTTTAACCCATATGTTACCATTGGTTACAGCGAAATCCAGTTGATATATCTTAGGCGGACTACTATATAAGGAACCGGGTCTCAACAACAGTCCAGACACGCTTCTGTTTACCATCAGCTCATTCATAAAATATACCGGGTACATTTCCCGTGCGCCGTAAGGGCCGTCTAACCCAACATACCCCATTCTGTTGGGCAATAGTATGGAGTCCATTGCTGTGGTAGGATATTGGTAATAGGAGTCTTCATCGTAACCCGGATCACCAATAGGAAGCGCCTGATAGCAATGCTGACGGATGTCTTCTACTGAATTAAAACCGCTTTTCCGGAAGGCCTCATTGGTAGGAACGATGAGGGTAAACTGTCCCGGCGTGAGGGCATTGGCAGAAAGCATCGGCATGTCCCACAGGGCCTGGTCCCAGGGATTTTTATCTTCATACAGACTGTCATTGATACGGCAGGCTTCCAGATAAAAACTAAACCTGTCATCTGCCTGCAGGAAGGAAAGCATGTCCTGTCCTGGTTTCACCAGCACTTTGTCTGCAGGATAAATTGTAGCAGTGGTGCTTTCCAGCACCTGTCCCCATTTGCTGACAGGTTTGCCGTTGACAAACAGGCTGTCGTGATAAACGCCAGCATAAATCACATATTTATACGGATGGGAATCATCAAAAGTGGGTATAGTAGTAGATTTCAGCAATGTTACGATAGGCAGGTTACCATTGAGTTGTGCCAGTGAAGTCGGATGTATCTGGGTAGCACCGATATGATAAGACAACAGCGTGTCCAGTACTTCCGGTGCCGCCTGATTGATTTTATCCATGGTCCAGCCGGCATCCTGAAAAGCTTTGTCAGTTGGAGCGATGATGGTAAAAGAAGTGGTACCGGCTTTTTTGAGACGATCGTCTATATTGGCGCGGTTCCAGGCAGTCCTGAAAATAGTATAGGGAGATTTCTCCAGCGTTTCTTTTAGCCCTAATACAGGTCCGTTATAGGACACCGGCTCTCCTACCGGTTCCGGTTCGATGTCCTGCTTGCGACAGGCCATCACCAGTAAAAACAATACAGGCAACCAGGACCTCAACAGCCTGCCTGGTGTGGTAACAGATGTAAACACGGTCATTTCAATTAACTTTTATACTGTATGTTTATTTGCGTAAAGTATGGGGGTAAAGCATCAGGTCATCCACGATATGCAGTATCCCGTTGGACACAACACGATCAGCTCCATTAGCAAACCCGTTCCGGTAATTCAGTCTCTGTGGGCCATTGGTATTATCTCCTCCTTTTTCCATCAGTATATCAATCCGGACATCTTCCGTGTCGTTATAAAAATTATAGAAGTAATAAGGTAAGATCGCAAAGCCGGGCACACTGATCATACTGTTTCCCGCACCAGACTGGCCATTGATCTGTCCCCAGTCGGTAGAGAAAATATGTTTGGACTTCAGCATCAGCGGATAGATGGCAAAGGTGATTTGCTGAAATTTGTCAGGGTCCATACGGCTGATACTGTCGGCAGTAAAGCCGTTCTTACGGAAGGCTGCATTGCCAGGCACATATACGGTGAAAGGGCCTTTTTCCTTCAGGCCGTCCCACAGTCCGAAACGTTTCATGGCGGCCACAAATATTGACAGGCTGGTATCTGCCTGCAGGTAATCCTGGATAGTGCCCGGTGTATAATTGAGCGGTTTACGGATCACGTGTATCACTCCGTTGGCCAGTGCTAAATTTCGTTTTGGCGCCGGGAATATCATCGATCCATTTACAAATACATTTCTGCTTTCAGTTGGCGTTTTATCTATATACGGCGCATCGGAGGAAGACACGTACAGGTCAGCTCCTGCCAGGGTTGTATACTTATTACCCATCTGCAGCGGAAACTCGGAGATATATTTCCGGTCTTTTAAAACGTGGTATTTCACCCATCTGAGCAGCGACTCAGCATCTATGGTATCAAAATCGCGCGGGCTGGTAATACCGATATCATTAAAGGCTTTGTTATCGGGCGCAAAACAAGTAAAGGGGCCTGGCTGGTTAAGACTGTCCAGTATGCCTGCTTTTTGCATGGCCGCCGACAGAAGGCTCAGGTCATAGTTGTTGCGGATAAACTCTCCCAGCGAGCGGGTGGGCGCAGTTTCCCTGGGTGGTGTCAGGTTATCTTTCCTGCATCCTGCCATCATCAGCAGCAAGAAGAAAAACAAGCAAGGCAAGGTATAATATCGCATGTTGATCATTTTTTTTCGACCTGTTAATACACAGGTGGTTCGTATTTACGCTGTATGGTCATTAAATAAAATTTTCCGTTCACATACTCAATGGTATTGATGGTAGCGAAGGAGCGGTTGAGATACTTTCCGGAACGGATCGTTACGACCATGCCGGTGAGGATATCTGCCGGTAGGGAAAAAGCCACATCACCACGGTAACCGTCGGCGCCTACACGCAGTTCGGTAAAATGGCCTTTGGACTCTGATGACACCTGCATAAAGGGATTATTGGCAGGAGAATAACCTGGTGACAGAAAAACGAAGGATTGTGTAGCCTTACCATCGTATATCTTGTTGGCGGTAATATCTCCAAACAAAGGGAAGCTGTAATAAGGATGTACAGCAGGGTCCTGTGAGCGGAGTACCGGCCCCATCAGCACGCCCCAATGCCCGGTGATAGGATGGGCAAAACCCTGATTATCCATTTTATTGAGTGTATAATACACATTCATCGTATCACGGATCTTCTGGTTGTAAAGCTCATTGGCCGGCTTCCCTGTTTCAAAATGGCCCACAGAACTCAGGTTGTAGAAGTTGACATACACCAGCGAATCCGAGAATGGCTGCTTCACAAAATTTTCGTTACGGATATAGATACCGGGTGTTTTGGTGGCAGCATCTTTTTCGAGTATATGCATGGTATATACTTCCCGGCTGATAAATTCGATGGTAGTGTCTATGATGATATGGCTGCGCAGGTCTTTGGGCAGTTCATAAAAAGGGACATCGCTGATCGGGCGGCTTACAAACATCACGCGGTGTTTGCCGGCAGGCATCTGTGCCCAGCTGGAGAGGTCGTAGCCATTCAGGACAGGACCCGCCAGTACTTTGGCAGAACCAGGATACTCTGTTTGATAAAGTGTCGTATTGACAGCATCCGGATACGGTCTTGCCCAGGGAACGCGTTTGTCGAGGTAATCACCTGTAACCAGCGCTTTCACCGGGATACCGTCTGCATCCAGTTCGGGATCGAGCAGGAAGGTAAGGAAGGGCTGTGGCGCATCTTTAGTATCGAGTGAGATCTTATAGTCCAGGTTATTGAATATGCGCAGATAGGCCGGTTCGGCGATGGTCGTATATTCTGTCTTCCGGCATGCCGTACCTGCCATCATACAGAGTAAAAGCAAAAGGACAATTCTGTTGTTCATGTGTTGGTACATTACTGATTATGTCTGATGATGATCATCCGGGCTTTTTCACTCCCCGGTTTGCTGGTATTGATGTTGCCGATCAGGGCTACCGTATAGACGCCGGATTCGCTCATGGGCAAGCCGCCTGGATAAAGTGCAGGATTGGCAATAAAGTCGCGGCTCTTCAGCGTAGTCACTTCCCGCAGCCAGTTGCCCGGTACAACATTATACTGTGAGGCGTAGGCCCATATACTCTGGTAGAAATTAGCGTTCAACATCACATAAGGATTCTTTATCGCAGGGATACCCAGCAGCAGGTGCTGGCTGGCACTGCCATCTCCGAAGGTCTGACCGTCATCTGTAGTGAAAGTAGCTTCCGGCAGATCGGGACAGAAGTTCATGAAACGCACCCAGCTGGGGAATTCTACTTTTATGTTGCTGTAACTGCCGTCTTCTGTTGCGCCGGTATAGTATACGTTGCTCAGGTTGTTGGCCACCAGGCTGATACCTGTTTTTCCATTCTTGTTTTCGTATATCCATGCAGTACGATTGTCACCGGGCAGCAGGGAAAAAGTACTATCTGCCAGCAGGTTGCCGGCGGCATCTGTTACTTTTAATATATGCGTTCCTATTAGATACTGATCAAAGGCCGTAGTGGTGGAGAAACCGAGGGTATTGCCCAGCGGTCTGCCATCCATCGTTACTTTAATCTGTTTGCCCGGTACCACGTTAATAGCCTGTAATCTGGCATAGGAGTTATTCTGTGGCTCTGCATCGGCGATGATGCGGAAAGCATTGTTTTTGGAAGAGTAAGTTTCGCCGTTGGTGCCGCCGTTGGAGTTGCGGAAATTAGGGCAGTCGGCAACGGCAATGGTATACACGCCACCAGGCTGATAGGTCTTCAGCGGAGCAAAGGTGAGCCTGGAGTCTACAAAACCATTCACCGATGGCCGGCTCAGTGTACCGGGCAGCAGCATGGTACCGGTTTGCGGATTCACTACATTCAGGAATTGTGCACTTCCGCCTACGCCCGGCACCAGCAGCCCGTCCATAGTCATTACTTTCAACTGATAAGTGCCGTAAGGCAGTTCCACATAATCAGAATATTGCCCTACGGGAATATTATCAAGCCCCGCGATCACTGTACCATCTGCCCAGGTTACCCGCATAGTACCACCGAAAGCGGAGTTGGTGGAGCTGAGATTCAGCAGGCGCACCTTGCAGTAAGCGGGATTGGCCGGCGGTGATACAGAGCGCGGGATGGCAAACAAAGAGTCGGAATACTCACTGGCATTAGGCCCGAAATAAGCAAAGTAATAATCTGTAGGATTGTTAAAATTATCTTTGGCATTGAAACCTCTGGTCAGTCCCAGGGAATAGTCTCTGGTAAAAGCAGCAAAACGTATATCCTTCACCGTTCCATCCGCACTCACAAACTGCTGCGGAATGGTATAGGTAAGCCCCATACGGCCGGTTTCCGGAAACCAGGGTGTGGCCTTGGTGGTATATTGGTCATAGAAGCCTTCAATATTAGGCAGGGCAAAAGCAGACAGCTGTTTACCGTTGACCATCAGCTCTGTAGCGCCCCGCATGTTCACAATACGAACGCTGGAAGCTGCGTCTGCCTGCGGATTGACCCTGTTGTCGTACGCAAAGTCTTCTTTCTTGGTACAGGATGCAAGTCCTCCGGCACACAACAGATACAAGCATACATAGTGTAGGAATCTTTTCATCATATTCAGATTAGCGTGTTCGTTTAATTTTTATAAGGTATAGCTCAGTCCCAGCATGATCTCTGTACCGCGTTTATAACTTCTGCGGATATACTCTTTTCCGTAGTACTTACCACCTGTGTTGGGGTTGGCGTAAACTTCCTGCAGGGGCCTGTCCAGTATGTTTTTAGCATAACCTTTAAACTGCAGGCGTTTAACGATGCGCTGGCTCAGCACGATGTCCAGCACGGGATTAGGGCGGGTGTACAGATCGGGCGTACCATCGAGGTTTACCTGTATCAACCGCTCTCCTACCATGTTGAAGGTGGTGGTGATATCTGTTCCGATTTTGCTGTTGAAATAGTTCAGGAAAACATTCACGGAATAAGGAGCCTGTTCAAACAGCGGACTGTTGGCGGGTGCGCGACGGTCCAGTGCCTGAGAGGCCTGCATCCTTTCCGCACTTTTTTTGATCTCACTTTGTGCCAGCAGGAGGTTAGCGCCCAGGCTGAAGTGATTCAGCGCAGGCACCAGTGTGCCCAGGTTTTTCACGGCTTCCAGCTCTATACCATATACCCGTCCTTTGTTGGGATCATTCTGAAACTCGATAGCCGGAAACTCAGGGAAACGTGCATCCAGTCCGGTAGAATGTTGTTTGTATATTTTCGTCAGCTGGTTATCGATCTCTTTGTAAAACACAGAAGCAGACAACACTTCACCAGCAGAAGGGAACCATTCCCAGCGGAAATCGTAGTTGGTGGTGAGCTGATTTTTCAACTTGGGGTTACCTACTACCAGCGCAAACTGGAAGGGATCAAAATCAAAAACGTTCGTCAGTTCCCGCAGCTCCGGACGTGCCAGTGAGTTGCTGTAACCCAGGCGGAAATTCATCTTTTTATTCAGTGTATAGGTCAGGTTAGCAGAGTAGTAGGGCTTGTAGTCTGTTTTGTAGATGGAATTAGGCTCGGTATATACCAGGTTCACTTTGTTGCCATCTTTATCTGGTGTGGTGATGGTAGGGTCCAGGAAAACGCCGGAGGTATCTACGGCAGCCTGTATGTCGGTCAGCTCAAAACGCACGCCACCAGTGAGGCGCAGGTTATCGGTCAGATGCAGGTCGAGCATACCATAGAAAGCGCGGGTTTCATAAAACCCTTTATAGTTGTTGGGTGATTTCTGGATATTGTATAAGAAGCCGCCGGTAACAGGCTGTCCTTCGTTGTTATAACCGGAAGGCGGACGGATACCGATGCGGTCAAATCCTACGAGGCGGTCCAGGTTACCATTTACTTCATACAGCGGCAAAGCCTTGTTGGCAGAGTAGTTGGAGCCAGGCAGAAATAATACGTTTTCTGTAAAATCCCTTTTACGATGGAGATAGTTGACACCTGTTTTAAACTCCTGACGCAGGCCTGCTACCTTGAAAGGTATCATCAGGTCGGCTTTGTAGTTGTAGTTAGTTTCATGCAGTTTACGAAAGCGGCGGCCGTTGGGATCGGCCTGGATGATGCCGTAGGGACCATAGCCGTTCACATAACCGGATACCAGGGAGTACAAATCTGTTGAATAAACAAATTCCGGAGGGCTGCCCGGTTGCTGCGTCGGGCGTGGATAAGCGCCGCCACCAACGGGTTTGTAAGCCGCCAGGTTCACAAAACGATAATCCGGATCATCCTGACTGGAGGAAGAAGTAGCGAGATTGTAACTCAGGCGCGGACTGTATTCACCTTTAAGCAGCTTGTGTTCACCCTGGAGGTTGAAGGTATTGAGGGTGCGGTAACTTTGTTTGAGTGAATAGATAATGTTGGACACTGTTCCGGGCAAACCGGTATAATCATAGGCGCCGTAAAGGTTGCTGGCTCTGGTTTCTGCGCCACGGCTGCCCAGGTATTGCATACTGATTTCATGCTGCGGATTAAAACGATAGGCCAGGCCTCCGAGGAAGCCGTAGTTCAGTGTTTGTATACCGGTATTTTCCTTATAGGTAAGGTATTTGCCCAGATGGATATTGTTAGGTGTGATGTAGTTGGGGATGATACGGGGACTGTACACCTCGTTGCTGCCGGTGAGTACACCCTGGTAGATACTCCACTGTGTCAGATCGCCACCATAAGTATCTGTAACGCGGCTGTAATAGTTGGCGCCGGCGATGATGCCCACCTGGTGTTTCTTAAACACTTTAAAATTATTACCGTAAGTCAGTGCATACAGTTGATTGAGTGGTGCTGATTTGTATTTGGAGGTCAGCACAGGATCAAACTGGTGCATGATATTGTTGATACGGCTGGCTTCTGCGAGTATGGCCGGATCGTTGCGGCTGTTGGAAATTTTATCCTGTATTTCTCTCAGGCCGTTGGGATATTGTTTGGACAAGGCCAGGAACTCATTGGTGAGTCCTTTGTTTTTTATTTTTTCTCCGAGAAAACCGCTCTCACTGTTATAGAAGCTGTTTACTTTTCCACCGAGGCCAACCTGTGTGTTGAAGCCGCTTTGTATGGTGAGGCTGAATGTTTCCCTGTCGGGGATGGATTTTGTTTTCAGTTCCACGATACCGGCGGAAGCGTCTGCGGGCTTGTCGGGGGTGTTGCTTTTATAAACGGTGATGTTGTCGAGCAGGCTGGATGGTACGAGGTCCAGCGGGATGGCGCTGCGGTCGGGGTCTGAGGAGGCCAGGCGCACGCCGTTGAGCTGTCCGATTACGCTGCGGTCACCTAGGCCGCGGATGGCTACATATTTATCATCGGTGATCGTTACACCGGATACCCGCTGTAATGCCTGTGTGGTGGTAATACTGGCTGTACGCTCGATATTCTGTGCGGAGATACCATCGGAGATGATGGCCGAATTTTTACGGTCGTTGAGCAAAGATGCTTCGGTATTGGTTCTGCGCCTTGCTTCCACGGTTACGCCACCCAGCGTTTTACTATCGGATTGTATGTGAATATCGAGTGCTGAGCTGGCACCTACTTTCACCATTTTGGTAGCATACCCTACAAAGTATACCACCAGCACGTCTACAGTATCTTTTACTTCCACCGTAAACCGGCCATGGGCGTCAGCGATGAGATGGTTGCCGCTGCTCTGCACCAGGATTTCAGCACCGGCTATTGGTGCGTTTTTCTTTGCATCTCTGACCACACCGCTCACAGATCTCCATTTGCGCGGTGTTTCCTGTTTGATCACCTGGGCTTTGCGGATGACCACCTTCTTACTGTCGGCTATTTCAAATTCGAGGCCGGTGCCTTGCAACAGGGAGGTTAATACCTCATGGATGGTTTTGTTATCAAAGCGTGTGTTGTATTTTTTGATGGTGGCATTTACTTCGGCAGGGTTGTAAAAGAAGGTGACGCCGCCCCGTTGCTGTACTATTTCCAGGCAGCGGGCCAGTCCTTCATTGTTGAAACTGATACTGATCTTTTTGTTCAACGTGCCATCCTGTGCCATTGCTGTTGCTGCCATGCTTAGCAGTAACGTCAGGCAACAGGCCCATCTCCACACTTTCCGTTTTAATCCTGGTAAAAATTTTTCCTTCATTCGTTTTTGATTGTTTTTTTGAAAAAAGATCCCCTTACCACTACCCGGGTAGTGGTTTAAACAGGCAATGGTGTTTCGATTCTGTGTTAGTTGCTGATGTTTATTGTTCCGTCTTTGTTTTTATGAATGGTTAACCTATAAGATAATGCGATCACTTTCAGCATATCCGGCAAAGGATCGCCGGGTTCAAAGGCGCCGGTAAACTTCATCTCATTTATAACTGTATCCCTGACATTTATTTTTACATGAAACATATTTTCGATTTCCCGGAGGACTTCAGACAGGGCCACATTATTAAACACCAGCTGTTTGTTGGTCCAGCCGATATCCACCTCCTGGTGTTTATTGATATTAACCACCCCGCCGGCTTCGTCGTAGAACAGTTCCTGGTTGGCAGTCAGCTGTGTAACCGGAAATCCTTTTACATCGGCCGACACCGCTACCCTTCCGGTTTTCACGCTTACCCTGGCAGCCTGTATATGGCTGCTGTCTGTCATCACAAAAGAGGTACCCAGTACCTTCACCTGTAGATGCGGCGCCGTGATTGTAAAGGCAGCCGAAGGGTTACGGACTACATCAAAAAATGCTTCTCCATTCAGATGCACCTGTCTTTTTTTACCCCGGAATTTTTTAGGATAACTGATTTCACTGTTGGCATTGAGTACTACTCTGGAGCTATCGGGCAGTATTACCTGTTTCACCTGGAAAGCATGAGCGGTGACGGTTTCCACGGGTATCGGATCTACCAGGTCGAGTATATCAAACTGGTAGCGGTATCCCAGGGAAGCGCCTCCCAGCAGCACTATACAGGCGGCCGCAATATTCCGGGCCCTGGAAAAACGTATA
The DNA here is from genome assembly GCF_018255755.1 of Chitinophaga sp. HK235. NCBI lineage: Bacteria > Pseudomonadati > Bacteroidota > Chitinophagia > Chitinophagales > Chitinophagaceae > Chitinophaga > Chitinophaga sp. HK235. The sequence goes on from NZ_CP073766.1 coordinate 3,320,966, forward strand.
ACCCTGCCCGTTGGCACATCCTGTATTTCGAGGCGCAGCCTTTCCAGTACCTGTTGCCGGTGGGTTTCGCTTTGCCCTGTAACAGGCTGTTGCCGGGCTTCCTCCAGGGCCTCTTCATACCACGCTTCCATCAGCGCAGCTTCTTTACCCGAAGCATTACCTGTCAGATACCTGTTGATGATTCTTTTTAGTTGTGCTACATTCATAATGACCGGTGTATGGCAGACAGATAAAATGCCTGCGGGTAAAAAAACTGACTGTTCTCTACCTATATGTTCCTGGGAAAAGGGGCTTTGTCCCGTCCGGTCAGGTTAAGGAATTATTAACAAACCATCTCGGCCATAATGATGGCCACCGCAATATGATGACGAAGGGTTTTGAGTGCGATATGCAGCTGATTACGGACTGTTTTTTCCGATACGCCCATCCGCAGGGCTATTTCAGCGATAGAGAGCTGTTGGCGACGGCTCATCAGAAACATTTCCCGGGTTCTGGGCGGCAGTGTTTCCAGCTGAGTGGATATCTCATTAAAAAGGTCTGATTCGTGCAGTTTGTCCCATATACTGTTTAATACGGGCAGAAACTGCTCTTCTACCCTGTCCAGGTGTTCGGGGCTTTTCAGTATCTCCTGAAGTCTTTTAAACGATTGAAACCTGACAGCCTGTAACAGATAACGCTGCAGGGAGCCGGAGATCTCCAGCTGTTCGCGTCTGCCCCACAGGGAGATATATACCAGCTGTACCACATCTTTCGCGTCATCATCTGATTTCAGTATTCTGCCGGCCAGGGAATATAATAGATGCCAGTGCTTATTGAAACATGTTTCAAAAGCTTTCTGATCGCCGGCCTTGATCTGGTGGAGCAACTCGATATCTTCACTGTTTTGCATAGCAACAGGTTTGACACTGCCCTGCAAAGTAAAGCAATCCATTCCCTGGGTTATTTTAATTTAATGTTATCAATTATTTTTATCAGGTGATACTGTTACTCTCTGCCTTTTAAATAACACTAAACAACCATATGTCTTTTTTTCTTCTTTTCAATGGAGGGAATGCGAAAATCCTGCGTTTATCATGTAGCGATAGACATTGTAGCCGTAAATTTTTTATTGTGCCAAAACATCATCAACCTGCACCTGTAATAACACTCACTGCCAGCAATCGGGTACCATCCTGGTATCAGCATCCGATGATCGTGACAGTACTGTATTTTCTGGGAACACTGATATTATATATACAATCACTGCTTACGGGCAAATACAATAATTTTATCATCTTCCGCAGCTCATGGGATCATCTGCTGCATCATATGCCGCTGTATAAGCTGTACCCCGAAACTTATTTTGACTACTTTTTATACCACCCTACTTTCCCTATCCTGTTTGCACCACTGGCCATTTTACCGGCCACTGTGGGTTTGTTTATCTGGCTGATGGGCAGCTCCGGTCTTTTTCTGTACGCCCTGCGTCAGTTGCCGGTAGCTGCCAACAGGCGGTATATCATCAGCTGGCTGCTGATACTGGAGCTGTTAAACGCTATCCAGTCTTCACAAACCAATCCGATCATGACTGCGCTGATGCTGCTGACCGTGATCAATCTGGAACGAAAGAAACCTTTACTGGCAGCGCTTTTCACCTGTCTCTGTTTTTTCATCAAAGGTTATGGCGCCATCACAGGATTGCTGTTTCTCTTTTATGACAACAAAAGTACTTACATGAAATACTGTCTGCTGTTTGGCATTAGCGGCACCTTACTCCCGCTGCTGATATTGTCTCCGGCTGAACTGATACAAACGTATAAAGACTGGTTTCATATGATCACCAGCCCTGTTATACTGGAAGATGCTTCTGTACGGGGCATGATACATGCGCTGATGCATATCCCTCTGCAGCCTGCTATCGGGATAGATAAAGTGATGCATGTGGTAGCATTTACAGGACTGGGCACCGCGCTCTTTTTCGCGTGGAAAAACAAAGCTCCTTTTTACAAATGGATCATAGCAGCTTACCTGATGTTGTGGGTGGTATTGTTCAACCAGAGCACAGAATCTCCTACCTATATTATGGCGGTAACCGGTGCTGTTGCCGGCTTGATGCTGTTGCCGGAAAGGCCACTGTCCGTTATCCTGTTAGGGATACTGGTGGTAGTCACCTCTCTGTGCCCTACCGACCTGGTACCTTCCTTCATCAACAAAATAGCCGTCAGTTATCAGCTGAAAGCATTGCCCTGTTTGCTGATACTGTTTTACTTCCAGTATTATTTGTGTTTTACTAAACAAACAGCAGCGGAGGAATAACGCCTGTCCCCCGTTTTCTGCGCTCCTGTACTTTACTTTTTTATTTCCGGCGGAACGATTTACTTTGTTCCGGATACATGGTATGAAAAAGCAGGTACGCATATCTCCTTACTGGCTGTGCCAGCTCAGCGGCTGGACAGTAGCCGCCCTTCACTGGGAAGTGGAAGGTTTTTTGCGAAGTCCGTATTTCAGCTACCGGCTGGCTATCCTCAACTTTGTGGCGGATATTGTAATCAATATCCTACTAACACATGCCTACCGCCGGTTTGCGTTGCAACACCGCTGGCCTGCGTTACCGCCCCGGGCATTGATACTGCGTATCATACCAGCTGTATTATTACTGGCGGTCTGTTTTACCTTCACGGTATCGCTGCGGTTTTATATCGAGCAGTACTATCCATCATTTGAGCTGTCTTATTGGACTTATCTGAAAGACATAGGCCGGCAGCCTTTTATGACCGGCATCCGGACCATGGCCGTTTGGGTACTGGCCTGGCATATGTACCACTATGCACAGCGGGAGATCCGTACCGCACAGGAGAATGCCCGGCTACAGCTCCTTACCAGGGAAATACAACTCAGCAATCTCTCTGCCCAACTCAATCCTCATTTCTTTTTTAACTCACTCAACAATATCAAGTCGCTGATACTGGAAGATCCGGTATTGGCCAGAAGGGCCATAGATCTGCTTTCCGAGCTGTTGCGCCATGCATTGTACAAACAGTCCGACAAACTGATACCCCTACACGAAGAACTGCAGGTAGTCAGCGATTATCTGGAGCTGGAGAAACTACGTTTCGAAGACCGGCTGGAAGCAGACATCCGGATGAACGCGCCATTGTCAGATGTATTAGTTCCTCCACTCAGCATACAAACCATGGTAGAAAATGCCATCAAACATGGCATCAACAAAAGTATGGACGGTGGCAGCATTATCATCACCATAGAAAAAAATGTAACAGCTGTCCGTATCACGGTACAAAATCCGGGACGCCTGGAGCAGTCTGCCACCTCCAGCGGACTGGGCATCCGTAATCTGCAGGAACGGCTACAGCTGCAGTTTCACGGTCAGGCTTCCTTTCATATCACAGCATTGCCTGATGAAAAAGTTTTAACCGTCTTAACTATTCCGGTTATATGAAAAAGATACGAGTAGTGATTGTGGATGATGAACGTGCAGCGCGGGAAGAGATCAAACGGGCATTACAGCCGTATACAGACTATACGGTGGCGGGAGAAGCTAAAAATGTAAGTGCCGCTCTGGAGCTGATCAGGGAAACGCAGCCGGACCTGCTTTTCCTGGATGTCCAGATGCCTGGTGCTTCCGGCTTCGATCTGCTGGCCAGTCTGTCCGAAGTACCGGACGTGATCTTTACCACCGCTTATGATGCTTATGCAGTAAAAGCATTCGATAACAACGCACTCGACTATCTGCTTAAACCTTTCCGCAGCGAGAGGTTCGCACAGGCCATGGACAAACACTGCAACAAATGTATGGAACGCGCTGCCCTGGCCGGAAACAACCTGTCCGATAAACAACTTTTCATCAAAGAAGGTGATCAGTGTTTTTTCCTGAAGCAGGGAGAAATATATCTGATAGAATCTGTGGACAACTACGCCCGTATACATTTTCAGGGGAAACAGGTGCTGATAAAAACCTCCCTTAACCAGCTGGAATCCAGACTGGACCCCGCTTCTTTTTTCAGGATCAACAGAAGTCAGATTATCCATGCCCGTTATATCACCCGTATTGTAACTATTGATGGTGGCCGATTACAGCTGACTATTCATGATAGCATACAGGTAGAAGTGTCCAGCCGGCAGTCTGTTAAATTCAAGCAATGGAATAATATTTAACGGTCTCTTTCAATTATTTTTTAAGATGATTTTACTAAGAAATTTTTTCTTACTGGCATTGTCATGCCTCTACCTGCACACAGCGGCACAGCAGTTTCCGCTGCCGCAGGCCACCATCAGCAGCGATAGCGCCTTACAGGTATCTATACCTTTGCTGGCAAACAAAATACTGCCCCGGTTAAAGCCTGATGAAGACACGTGGACTTATCTCAGTCAGCTGCTGATGGTACAACTCACCGCTAAAAAATATGCAGCCGCTTTACAAACTATCCAACAATACAGACAGGCTTTTGCACAAAACGATCCGGAGATAGCCGGTATAAAATTTATTCAATACGAAACATATGCCAGGGCCATGTTGAGCAAAGCACCCTTTGAACCCGCTTTCCGGCGGGCTTTCATGGTTTCACTGAAACGACTACACGAAAGAAACCGCTTTGACATTGACAACTGGTATAGTCCGGATGTTGCTTTTCTCACTGCAGATTTCAGGCGGCAATTACAGCAACAGCAGGGAAAAGACAGTATCAGCCTGCAGGATGCCCTATCGTTGTGTAAACGGTATATTGCGTGGCAGGTGCTTCCTCCGATTGCCACCCTGGCCAAACCCTTGCTGGCAGCAGAAAACAAGGATCGTTATCTTATCAACGACAGCGTTCTGGTGAAAACCCGCGATGGCGCTATGGTTTCAGCCATCGTTGTACGGCCCAAAGGACAACAGCATCCTTTACCTGTCATCTTTTTCTTTACTATTTACACAGAAGTCAAAAACCTTTGTATCGCCAAAGAAGCGGCCGATAAAGGTTTTGTAGGCGTGGTAGCTAATACAAGAGGTAAGCGGCTGAGCACGGATACACCTGTACCTTATGAATACGACGGCAACGATGCCTGGGATGTGTTGGACTGGATCAGTCATCAATCGTGGTGCAATGGCAAGATAGGTATGTATGGTGGTAGTTATGTGGGGTTCACACAATGGGCTGCTGTCAAACACGGCGTACATCCCGCATTAAAGACCATCGTGCCCTCTGCAGCCGTAGTGCCGGGTTTTGATGTGCCGAAGGAAAACAATGTATACCTGAGTTTCGTATATCCGTGGATTCCTTATGTCACCAACAATAAATTCCTCGACAACGTTACCTACTACGATCAGCAGCGCTGGCGCGGGATGCAGTTCCGCTGGTACAACAGTGGCGCAGCCTATCAGATACTCGACAGTACAGATGGGCAGCCCAATCCTGTATTCCAGCGCTGGTTAGCACATCCGGCTTATGATCAGTACTGGCAAAACATGACCGCTTACCGGGAAGATTTTTCCCGCATCCATATTCCGGTACTGAGTACCACCGGTTATTTTGATGGTGCGCAGATCGGCGCCATGTACTATCTCCGCGAACACTACCGGAATAACCCTACTGCTGATCATTATCTTGTCATCGGTCCCTTCGATCATTTAGGTTGCCAGCATGTGCCAGCACCTTATCTGAATGGCTATAAAACAGATGCAGTGGCCCATCTCAGCATTCATCAACTTATCTACCAATGGTTTGATTATATTTTAAAAGATGGTAAAAAACCTGCTTTATTGCAGGATAAAATCAACTATCAGGTAATGGGCACCAATCAATGGAAACATGTGCCTTCTCTTGAAAAGATGAACAATGATACGCTGACGTTTTATCTTGATCAGCAGCGACTATCTCTTCAACAACCTGTCAGCACAGGCTTTGTGACCAGGCAGGTGGATCTTTCCGACAGAGAGGGCGGATTTACCAGCAACTATATCCTTTCGAGGCTGATTGCCTCCGATATCAATACTAGCAACAGCAGTGTGTTTGTCAGTGAGCCATTTACACAATCTGTTAATATCAACGGCTCTTTCCTTGGTAAGTTGCAGGCGGTTGTCAATAAAAAGGATGTGGACATCGGTATCGACCTCTATGAGCAGTTGCCCGACGGGCGGTACTTCCAGCTGTCCTATTACCTGGGCCGTGCCAGTTATGCTGCGGATCCTGAAAAGCGGCAGCTGCTGGTACCCGGGGCAGTCAGTACAATTTCGTTTAGTAATACCCGTATGATCAGCAAAAAAATCAGCAAGGGCAGTCGGCTGGTGGTGGTGATCAACATCAACAAAAATCCTTTTGAAGAAATCAATTATGGCAGTGGTAAAAAGGTAAGTGAAGAAACTATTGCAGATGCCGGAGAGCCGCTACGTATCCAATGGCGCAACGATAGTTACATCCGGATACCGGTATGGAGGGACTAGAATATTTCACTTGATAAGAATCTATGCATATATAACAATATTGATTACAAATACCTGAACATAATAAAAAATCATATACATTAGCCAGACAGACATGATCATTAACCAATCTTCTGTTACCATTTAAAACTAAATACATATACAACCTATGAAAAAAACGTTACTCACACTGGCCGGTATGGCGCTGTTATTCACTGCATGTTCAAAAAAAGACGATACTGCTCAATCCGAAGACAATTATTTGAAAGGTTTGTTAAAAGGTGCATACAGCATCACTGACACTGTCCGCTTTGAGTACAACAGTGATAAAACGGTTTCAAGAGCTCGTTTTGGCTGGATTGACGGAACTGATGTTGGAGGAGGTATTGCCACCTTCAAATATGCCAACAACAAAATGACGGAAGCATGGCTCAGCGCTTACAGCGAATCACTGGTGTTTGGCCCCAATACACTGGAAACACAGTTCATTTATGCGGGTGATAAATTGCAGAAGATTGTGAGACCTCAGGGAACCGGTCTTCCACGTATTGATTCCATTGGATATGGCGCCAATGGCAAAGCGGAAAAAGTATTCTATTACGAGGCCGATCCTGCTGATAGAACTAAACAGAAAAATATCCAGATTGACGTCCTGGAATGGACCGGTAATAATATTTCTAAAATCACCTCTACCTGGAATGGACCAACAGGACCGGTGACAGCTATAGACACTTATATTTTAGATGACAAACCAAACTATCAGGGTGATGTATTAATGACGGTATTAGAAGATGGTTTTGAGCCTGAAGCGTTCAATGCCAACAACGTAACAAAAGTTACCAGAACACAGGACGGTTTAGACAGAATTAACACCTTTGATTTTGAATACAACAGTCAAAATAAAGCCATCAAACAAACCGCTACCTATAAATTTAAACAATCCGGTACCGAAGTAAAGACCTTCGAATACTACAAATAATAAAATCCATTTCCGGCGGATGATCAGAAGATCATCCGCCGTTGTCATTTATAACCTGCAACTGTATCTATCATATCCATATCCCGTCTATGAAAAAATATTTACTGGCTTTAACAGCAACAACATTGCTTTTTACCGCCTGCTCCAAAAAAGACGGCACTACCCCTGAAGATAAAAACGATCCACTGTCAGGCTTGCTGGCAGGCATTTACAGCCCGGCCGACACTTCCCGGCTGCAATACAACGATGACAAGACACTGGCAAAAATCACCTATACGTGGAACCGTACACTTTCCAGCGGATCAGGTGTGGAGACAGGTGGATTCTATCCGTTACCGTGCTGACGGTAAAGCCGAAAAAGTATTCCGTATCCGCGACTACAATACAGTCAACACCAGAATAGCCAACACCTACTCCCTGGAATGGACCGGCAACAATATCACCCGTGTAGTGGAGGAATACGGAGATAAAACAGATCCACTCTATACTGTCTACGTTTATAACTACACCTTCGACGACAAACCGCATATCTATGCAGATTTTCAGGCCATGCTGCTGGATGGCGGTTTTAATGCTGAATACTTCTGCGCCAACAACATTACCAAAGCAGAGCAAGTTAACGGGAACGGCAGTACGGACGTCAATACCTTCATCTATGAATACAACAGTAAGAACAAGGTGAATAAAATGAAGTCCTACTATTCCTTTGATCAGCCACTGGGAGAGAAGTTGACTACTTTTGAATATCGTAAATAACAGATCATCTCAAAGGACTGCCCCAAAGTAAAACAAAGACTTTGGGGCATTTTTTTTTGGATAATTTACAATGGCAGCGGCCGCCGGCACTACGATTGTCGTCACCTTTTTTTATGTAAAAAACTGTTATTTTTAAAATCGTCGGTTATCATCGGACCGGCATTTATCAGTACTATCCTGAAGTCTCAGATCAGGATGATATTCTTTCACATACAACGGTCCTTACCGTATTATTATTTGTTTCACCTCAAAACCTCTATTTTATGGGAATTATTGTTTTTTATGAAGGCAACAATGCTACACAAAACATCGTTCAAACAGTAGAAGATGAACCAGGACAAAACTTCAGACCTGTAAAAAATGATGAAATCAGGTCTGCCAAATTATTCTCAGTTCGGCCAGGCTGCAATGTCGTGATGTACGATTCTCCGGATGGGTCCATGAATGATGACTTCTGTAACATCATGGTAAAAAGATCAGCGCCGGAGTATACAGTGGGTACCTTTGAAAGATCTTATGAAGATGAGTTTGTAATTGTGCAGTACATTCGTAATAATGGTCTGGACGGCAAGGTTTCCAGGATCAAAATTAACTGAGTGTTGAGATAAAACAATCATAAAAAATAAAAAGGCTGGCCCATCTGTAAATACTTACAGATGGGCCAACTTGTTTTACAGGTTACTGATTCCCAAGAAAATAAACAATGCGGCATACACTCACCGCCATTGTAGTAACTTTCAGTATATGCTTTCCCGTAGTGAGTCCGTCTCCCAGTATCAGGTACCATGGCAGGTACAGACTTCTGCTCCATGCCTATGCAGATTTTCAGGCCATGTTACTGGATGGCGGTTTTGATGCAGAAAGCTTCTGCACCAACAGCGTTACCAAAGCAGAGAAGGATAACGGGAACGACACTACGGACATTAACATCCTTCGTCTATGAATGCAACAGTAAAAACTCGTTATATTTTCTGAATGTTCCTCAGACCCAGGTTATCAACCAAATATAAACAGAAGCTTTATCCGAATATCTCTGTAGCACTTATTTCTTCCAACAGATCTTCTAATTTAAACTTACAATTTTCTAAACTATTGTATCTTATTTCCTGCAGAATAAAATAGTCTTCAATGGATAAATACCCATTCATGTTGATATCCACAGGCGTATTATCCAAATAGGAAATAAGGCCATTCAGAATAAATGTTAAATAGTATTTCAAATTACCGGTAATAGATTCAATATTAAGATGAATTGCTGCATCATGAACTATTTCGTTTCTTATTCTATAGCAGCGCGTCAAGTGCCGTTCAAGATTAGTCCGGTGTTTTGATATCACTCTACCCAGCGTACTTTTATTTATAAGAAAGTTCTTGTATTTCGCTGCCCTATAAGCCAACAAAGGGTAAGTTGTAGAATAATGTTGAAGTATGTGATCAAATGTTGCCTCATTTTTTAAAAACTGAAGGTCAGGATTAAATTCAGGTACCTCTCCATCTAGTTTTAGTCGCTGAATGTCCAAACAAAACTCTGTCAGATTTCTCTTAATATAAGCGATTGAGTGAGCATGAATAAAATAATCCTTGAGCCTGGTAATGGTATTGTCGCTAATATCATAATTGGAAAAAATATACTCCAATCCTATCCAATAATTTATAAACTTCTGTTCCAGCTCATCCGCATCTCTTCCCAATCGCAAATGCCGAAAAGCAGAAATAATTTTTTGAATTGATTCTCGTTGGATTAACCTATTGCTATACAATTTTGTAATTTTTCCCTGCAAAAGATCATATAGCTCTTGCTTATTTTTATAGTGTCCGTCCGGAATATAGCTTATAGGATGAATATTAGTTAACTCTCTTCTATTTGAACCAATCACCAGACACTTCTTATAAAAATCAAATGGATTATCAGGGAAACCCAAGTGTAATAAATCCATTGTGGTAAACAACTCTTTTTTGGCCTTCTCAATAACTGATAAATAGTCCCAGCCAGTTAGGAAAATCCTCAAATAATAGGAAAAATCACCTGTTCTTGTGAAAAAATCGGCTGATTTCTTATTTATTTTTATATATATTTCTTTCTCACTATCTGAAAGTTCATATTGAGATTTCAAGGCTATGTTTCTGGTTCTACCTCCTAATTTATTTAACCTGAAAACGACTATAAAATCCTCTTGTTCTCGTTCTCCCAACTCCCTTAAATTAGTATAAGCATCTATGAACGTTTTAGCTGTACTGTCATTGAATAACCATGTGATTTTTGCATACAGAAAACCCTTTGAAAAACCATGGTTTACCAGCTCTGTACCTAAATAATCTACCAGTGCATTTAGTTTTTCAAGTTCATTAAGATTAAAGACAGGCAAGGTATTAATCCTGATAACTTCTACTTCTATTAGTTTAAAAAGATGGCTTAGATAATTTTTATTGGCATCTAAAACCAGATTGGTTGCATGATATAAATGCAGATAGTTTTTCTCGGAACTGCTGCCCAAAAGTTTATGAAAATAGGCCTTATCTATTTTCTTGTGAAATAGTGTTTCGTCATTCTCTACTAACTCCAGCGCTTCCAATATTACTGGTTTTACCGTCCTATCAAAATTCTTAATCTTCTTAGTATGCCAATCTCTCAAAACATATTTCACTTCTTCCAGCACCCATTTGGGATTATTCAATCTGACTCTATGAGAGTCAATTGTCTTATTAAAAATTAACTCAATAAGTTTCTCTACCAGAAATTTTTCAGTTGCTGTATATGTCTGGTTAACTTTATAATTTGCGATCATCGATATATATTCTTACCTTCGTACAGAATAATCTTCTTTTAAGATAAAGCAAAGGGAAGTTTAGCAAATTGGACAGAGGTTATTTATTCCCGCAAGTTGTATCGCTTCCCTATCATATTAGCCCGGTTCATCCGGGCTTTTTTATTGCTTCTATTTATAGCTTGTCAAATTATAGTATACTACGTCCCGAAATGTTAATAAATCCTAAGTAAGTACTAATTAACATTCTCAGCAGAAACTCGCCTGGATACGTTTAAAGCCCCTGCTGCTAAAGGCCATGACAATATGGATAATTTTTTAGCAGCCAACAATGATTATTAATCTCTTTTATCTATCTTAAAGCTGCCAACAGCAACGTGTAATTTCATGGACCTGATATGAATAATCTTCCGGATGATGCGGATATAATGACGGGCCTGTACAGAGGAGACAGGGAGTCTTTTGTGCGGCTGTACGAACAGCATGCGGGCGAACTATACCGCTATATCTATCTTTTTATCCGGTCGAGGGAAGATGCGGAAGACATCCTGCAGAATGTGTTCACCCGTATCTGGATGAAAAGGGAGACGCTGGGTGAGATCCGGTCGCTGCGCAGCTTTCTGTTCCGCGTTACCCGCAACCAGGTGCTGAATTATTTCAGGAGTGCCAAGGTAAAAATGCGGGTGCAGCAATTGATGGCCTCCGGTGACACACCTGAAAATGCCGATGCCGGCGAGTTATTACAATACAAACAATATTACGAGCTGGCCAGTGATGCTATCAACAAACTACCCAGGCGCCGGCAGGAAGTGTTCCGGCTGAGTTATGAAAACGGCCTCAATACCCACGAAATTGCCAGTCAGCTCCATATTTCCTCTTCTGCGGTGAAACAGCACCTGTATGCCGCCTCCGATTTTATACGTGACTATCTGCAAAAACACGGAGATATCTCCGCTGCCCTCCTGATTTTTCTGACCCTCTTCGACAATTAAAAAATTTTTTTTCTAATTGACCTGTCTTATTTTGGAGTATGCGTGTCTTTATATAAGCAGTGCAACCAAAATGTCGCTTTATGAACAATGAAGAAGCAGCCCTGTTTGTGAAAAGATATGCAGCCGGAACCGCCACCCCGGAAGAACATGCAGCCTTTGAACAGTGGATCCATGAACAACCGCTGCAGGAAGTACAAGTCCTGCTGGACGAATACACGGCGCTGATGGAACAACATCCCGTATGGCTGCCTGCCAACAAAGCCTTGCTGGACCGTATGCTCCGGGAACTGGACCGGCCACCGGCCAGGGTAGTACCGCTGTCTTCCTGGAAAAAACGGCTGTACATCGCAGCAGGCATCGCCCTGCTGATTGCAGGCGCCGGTTATGCCAGCTGGCATGTGGCCCAACAACAGCGCCAGCCCGCCACAGCGGCGATTATTCATGCAGGCGGCAACAAAGCTATCCTGCAACTGGCCGACGGCACAACGCTGGAGCTGGACAGCACCACACAAGCCAGGCCCAGCCACGTTTTGAATATAACAGCCGGTTTACTGCAATACAACCCACAGCCGTACCAGGGAGCCACCGTATACAATACCCTCTCCACACCCCGGGGCGGACAATACCAGCTGCTTCTGCAGGACGGCTCACGGGTATGGCTCAACGCAGCGTCTTCCATCCGTTTCCCTGTAGCGTTTAACGGTAACGACCGTACGGTGGAAATTACAGGAGAAGCTTATTTTGAAGTAGCACCGGATGCACGCAAACCCTTTATTGTAAAAGCCGGCACGACACAGATCAATGTGCTGGGAACCCATTTTAACGTCAGCGCCTATCCGGAAGAAGATAATATCCGTACCACCCTGACAGCAGGAAAAGTAGTGGTGTCCAATGGCAGCACCACACAGCAGCTTACACCTGGTCAGCAGTCAGTATGCACTCATGGTAGCCATACGATCAGTATACGCATGGTAGATCTTGACCAGGAAACCGCCTGGAAAGACGGCCGCTTTATCTTCAACGGTAATATCCGCGACATCATGCATCAACTGGAACGCTGGTACGATGTCAGTGTGGAATATGAAGGTAATATCAGCGACCAGGCATTTATAGGAGATATTTCACGAAACGAAAACCTGAGCGAAGTATTGAAAATACTGGAGTTCACAGGAAAAATACACTTCAGGACAATAAACAGAAAGATTATCGTAACACCGTAAAACCAATTATCACGTCAACCAAAATTAGCAACATGTAATTCCAAACCACGGATAGAGCCGGAGAAAAACCCAGACGCGGTTGCAACGCGTCCGGGGAAAGTATTGCCTGGCCGGATCCTTTTTCATCAGTGGACTGATTGAATTTTTATCACATTAAACCAAGCACACCAAATTTATGCTTTTTAAACAAAAGGTCAAACGTGGTATGCAGGCCTGTGGCCTGCCTGCCAAAATTCTGCTGTTTATGAAACTGACGCTCATTTTGATGATCGCAGCCACCCTGCAGGTTACCGCCGGCGCTTTCGGCCAGAAGGTAACCCTCCACAGGAAGGACGCCTCATTACTGGAAGTGCTTAAATCCATCCGCAAACAAACAGGATGCAGCTTTATCGGCGACCGCCAGATGCTGCAGCGCACCCAGGGCATTGATATCGCCATTGCCAACGCCACCACCGAAGAAGCGATGAACGCCTGCATGAAAGGCCTTCCCCTCTCCTGGTCGGTGGTAGGTAACACCATCATCATCCGGGAAAAAGATACGCCCACGCCCCTACGTAGTTCCGCTACCGACTCCTCCATCGTTATCAGAGGTAAGGTAACCGACAGCAGCGGCCTCGGTCTCCCCGGTGTATCCGTTACCCTACGCTCAGATCCCAGGAAAGGCGTGCAAACCGATGCCGGCGGCAACTACACTTTTCGTATGCCCGTTAAAGATATATTGGTATTTACCTATATCGGCTTCGATAAAAAGGAAATACCCGTCACCCGCAGCGGCATCGTCAATGCGGTATTGCAACCGGTAGACAGCAAACTCAACGAAGTGGCCGTGGTAGCCTACGGTACCCAGAAAAAAACCAGCATGGTAGGTTCTGTCACCACCATCAATCCCAAAGAGCTGAAAGGCCCTACCAGCAACCTCACCACCATGCTCTCCGGACGGCTGGCCGGCGTTATCTCCTACCAGCGCAGCGGAGAACCCGGCAGAGACAATGCCGAATTTTTCATCCGCGGCATCACCTCTTTCGGTAGTGGTAAAGTAGATCCGCTGATACTGATAGATGGTATGGAAATGGGGCCCAGCGATCTCGCACGCATACAGCCAGACGATATCGCCGGTTTCTCCATCCTCAAAGATGCGACCGCTTCTTCGTTATACGGAGCCAGAGGCGCCAATGGCGTCATCCTGGTCACCACCAAATCAGGACAACAGGGCAAAACACGCTTCAACGTACGCGTCGAAAACTCTACCTCCTCCAATACCCGCAACTTCAAACTGGCCGACAACGTCACCTACATGAAACTCGCCAATGAAGCTGTTATCACACGAGAGCCACTCACCAGCAGACCATACCTGCAAAGCAAAATAGCCCATACCGACGATGGCGACGATCCCTACTTATATCCCAACAACAACTGGATCGATAATCTGGTAAAGGACAATACCAACAACCAGCGCTATAATCTCAACCTGAACGGCGGCGTAGACCGCGCCCAATACTATATCGGCGCCACCTACAACATCGACAACGGCGTTCTCCGCACCATCGCCGACAACAACTTCAACAGCAACGTAAAAAGCCGCAACTACGAAATACGTTCCAATATCAACATCAAACTGACACCTACCACCGATGCCATCGTACGCACTTCTGGCAGGTTCTCCGATTACAACGGCCCTATCAGAGGTGGCGGCGAAATTTTCCGGCAGGCTATGAGCGCCAATCCAGTGCGCTTTCCTGCGTACTTCCCTGCCAGCTTCGCCCCCGATGAAAAACATCCGCTGTTCGGTAATATGAAAGCAGAAGATGGTACCTTCTACACCAACCCCTTCGCCAACGCAGTATCCGGCTTCCAGCAGGAAACCACCTCCACACTCATCGCACAGCTGGAACTGAAACAAAACTTCAACTTCCTGACTAAAGGTCTCTCCGCCAGACTCATGACCTATACCAAACGGTATTCCTTTTTTAACATGAGCCGTAAATACAATCCCTTCTACTACAGCGTCAGCATAGACCCCGAAGAAGGACTCAGAGGTCTCAATCTGCTGAATGAAACCGATGGTACCGAATACCTCAGCTTCAGCCAGGGTGATAAACAAATCACCACTTTTACTTATCTCGAAGCAGCAGTGAACTATGATAAAGTAATCCGTGAACGGCATGCCATCAGCGGTATGCTGATCACTATCCTCAACAATCAGCTGACCGCGAATGCCGGTTCACTCATTGCTTCCCTGCCACGCCGTAACCAGGGCATATCCGGACGCTTTACCTATGCGTACGATGACCGTTACCTGATGGAATTTAATTTCGGTTACAACGGTTCCGAACGATTCGATAAAAACCATCGCTTCGGTTTCTTTCCTTCCATTGGATTCGGCTGGAATGTGAGCAACGAAAAATTCTTCTCCGGCTTGTTGCCTGTCATTACCCGCCTCAAACTCAGAGGTACCTACGGCCTCGTGGGCAACGACCAGATCGGCAATACCTTTGACCGCTTTTTCTACCTCTCTGATGTAAACCTGAATACAGGTTATGCCTATTCTTTTGGAGAAAACTTCACAGAATCCAAACCCGGTGTAGTAATCAACCGTTACGAAAACAGAGACATCACCTGGGAGAAAGCGTATAAAACCAACCTGGGCTTTGAACTGGAGCTTTTTAAAAACCTTCGTCTGGAAGCCGACTTCTTTCAGGAACGCAGGTCCAACATCCTCATGTCACGCTCCTATATTCCCAGCACCATGGGTCTCAACGTTACACCACAGGCCAATGTGGGCATAGCGATGGGCCGCGGTGTGGATATGTCACTCGACTACAAAAGAAATTTTGGCAAAAATGCCTGGGCACAGATACGCGGCACTTTCACCTACGCCACCAGCAAAATACTCGTCAATGAAGAACCCAAATACCCCGAACAAAACAAGTATCTCTCCAGAGTGGGTTATCCTATCAGACAGATGTGGGGCCTCGTAGCAGAGCGTTATTTTGTGGACGAACATGAAGTGATGAACTCTCCCCGCCAGAACTATGGCGGATATATGGCCGGCGATATCAAATACAAAGACATCAATGGTGACGGGCAGATCACCAATCTCGACCTGCTGCCCATTGGATACCCTACCACCCCTGAAATCAACTACGGCTTTGGCTTCACCTTCGGTTACCGCGCTTTCGATATCAGCGCATTTTTCCAGGGGTCCGGCCGTTCATCCATTTTTATCAGTCCGGGTGATATTGCTCCTTTTATTACCGGACATTATGTATATCCTGATGGCGGCGTCTCTCCAACCGTAGACCAGCACGGTCTTCTGCAGGTAGTCGCTGATAACCACTGGTCAGAAAACAACCGCGATCTGTATGCCTTCTGGCCACGGCTCAGTGTTGACCAGCGTAACAACAATCTGCAGACCTCTACCTGGTGGATGCGCAACGGTGCCTTCCTCCGGCTGAAGACTGTAGAACTCGGATATACCCTGCCACAGCGTGGTCTTAAACGTTATGGCCTCAGCCAGCTGCGGGTATATCTCAATGGCTTCAACCTCCTGATGTTCAGCCAATTCAAGCTCTGGGACGTGGAAATGGGAGGTAACGGTCTCGGCTACCCTGTTCAGCGGGTATTCAACGCAGGCATCAACCTGGGATTCTAACTTTTAACACTTGTCACATGAAAAAAATTCTTCTACACAGCGTATATACGATAACGTTAGCATCCGGCTTGCTGCTCTCTGCCTGTAAAAAACCGTTTCTGGATATAGTGCCCGACAACGTGGTCACACTGGCCAATGCCTTCTCCAATAAAACAGAAGCAGAAAAATATCTCTACACCTGTTACTCTTACCTGCCCGATGCCGGCCCTGTGTCCAACATTCTTTTTTTTGGGGCAGATGATATGTGGACCTATCGCGCCAACAACTACTCCTATCAATCGCCCTGGAAAATAGCGCTGGGAGAACAGAATATCGTGAACCCCTATGTGGATTTCTGGAACGGTGCCTATCATGGTAAAGGATATTTCAGAGCTATCCGCGACTGTAACATCTTCCTGGAAAATATGATGGAAGGGGAATCCTATAAACATATCGCCTATCTCAGTCCGGATATGCAGAAACGATGGATTGCCGAAGTGAAGTTTCTCAAAGCCTATTATCACTTCTACCTGTTACGCATGTACGGACCTATTCCCATCACGGATAAAAGCCTGCCTGTTTCCGCTACACCCGACCAGGTAAAAGTAAAACGTGACCCGGTAGACAAAGTGGTAGGCTACATCGCGGGACTGCTGGACGAAGCCATCGCTGTATTGCCTGCCGAAGTACCCAATCGCGGTACGGAACTGGGCAGGATCACCAAACCGGCTGCACAGATGCTGAAAGCCAGACTGCTGACAATGGCCGCCAGTCCATTGTTTAATGGCAACCCGGACTATGCTTCCTTTAAAGACAAAGACGGCCAGTTGCTGTTCAGCGCCAGCTACGACGCCTCCAAATGGGAGAAAGCAGCGGCAGCCTGTGAAGCAGCCATTCAAACCTGCGCCGGCGTTGGCATCCGCCTGTATGAGTTCAGTGATCCTTTCGCTAAACTATCTCCCGCCTCCATCATACAAATGAGTATACGCGGCAGCGTTACTGAACGCTGGAACACGGAGATCATCTGGGCCCTCTCCGGCCGTACCGACGCTACACTGCAGACCTATTCCATGGCAGACAGGATAGATCCCTCTTTCCCCAATCCCACCTATCTCAGCTCTTACATGGCCCCGACTCTGCGTATAGCTGAAACATTCTACAGCAGCAACGGCGTACCTATCAATGAAGATAAAACCTGGGACTATGGCCGCCGTTATGAGCTGCGTACCGCCACGTATGACGAACGTCTCAACATACAACAGGGATATACGACTGCACGCCTGCACTTCGACCGCGAAAACCGCTTCTATGCCAGCCTGGGTTTCGATGGTGGCCACTGGTTCATGCAAAGTAACGCTACCGACGAAAAAGCATGGACCATCAAAGCCAAATTCGGACAACCACAGGGAAAAGTATCAGACCAGTTTTATTCTGAAACAGGCTACTGGCCCAAGAAACTGGTGAACTGGAAATTTGTGCAGACCAACAGCAGCTATAATACCGAAGTATATCCCTGGCCGGAAATGCGTCTGGCAGACCTCTACCTGCTCTACGCTGAAGCACTTAATGAAACAGGTAAAGGTACCGAAGCCATCGTATGGATGGATAAAGTCCGTAAACGCGCCGGCCTCGATGGCGTGGTCAACTCATGGACCAACTATTCCATCAATCCCGGCAAATTCTCCAACAAAGAAGGGCTGCGCAGTATTATCCACCAGGAACGTATGATTGAAATGGCGTTTGAAGGCTCCCGCAACTGGGACCTGCGCCGCTGGAAAGAAGCCGTGATATATGAAAACAAACCAGTGCTGGGATGGGATGTCAATCAACGAGTGGCCAGCGAATACTACCGTCCCAGAACCCTTTTCCAGCAAACGTTTGTGGCCCCCCGCGACTACCTGTGGCCGCTCAAGGAATATGACCTGACCGTTAATACCAACCTCGTACAAAATCCCGGATGGTGATACCATTTATTTATTCATTTGTTTATTTATTCATTTAGATGCATGTAACTTATGAAACGATACATCCCTTTACTGCTGGCGGTTTTATGGCTTACCGCCTGTAAGGAAGAAATGATGAAGCCAGCCTATAATGATGCTACTGCACCAGACCAGGTAACGAAGATAACCGAAGAGCCCATCCCCGGCGGTTCCCGACTGACCTATGTGCTACCTTCCAGTACCAACCTGCTGTACATACTGGCGGAGGTGACCAACAAACAAGGCGTGGTCCGGCAGTTCAAAGCATCTTATTATACCAACACCCTCCAGATTGAAGGTCTCGGTGACACTTCTCCCTATGAAGTAAAACTTTATTCGGTGAACAAAAGCGAAGTACGTTCTGCTCCGGTAACAGTGACCATCCATCCCTTGCAGCCACCATTTGCTGATGTGTTCAAATCATTTGTGATGAATGCCGACTTCGGCGGTGTCAACCTCAAATTCAGCAATCCTACAGGCCTGGAGCTGGAGATAGGCTTCTGTGGCCCCGATTCCGTGCAGAAAGGTATCTCCCTGCTCGATACTTATTTCACCGCCACCAAAGACGGCAACCATACCTTCCGCGGGCTGCCTCCCAACAAGGCCAGGTTCGGGGTTTTCATCCGTGACAAATGGGGCAATACCTCCGATACCCTTTTCCAGGAACTGACACCCCTATACGAAAAGATGCTTGATAAATCCAAATTCAGGGAGATCAAACTGCCCGGCGACGGACCAGTATATACTACTGAATGGAATATCGCCTATCGCTTCCTCTGGGATGGAAAATACTCTTCTTCCTTCAGCAATCCCTATGACGGCAATGGCAACAACTGGCAGAACCTTTCCACCAACGGCCCTAGCGACGGCACTCCTATCCATATCACAATAGACCTGGGAGAAACCGCTCATATCAGCCGCTTCCGCATCAACCATTACTATCGTTTCACACATAAGGCTCTCCGTAAATATGAGCTCTGGGGCAGTAACAATCCGCCTGCCGATGGCAGCTGGGACAACTGGACCAAAATACTGTATTACGAACAGGAGAAACCTTCCGGGCTGCAAGGCGAACAATATAACGATGCAGATGCCGAAGTATGGCTGCGCGGCGATATGGCCAACTTCCCCGATGGGCTGCCTGCCTTCCGCTATATCCGGGTGAAATGCCTGGAGAACTGGATGGGCAACGGTAACATGTCTTTTTCCGAAATCACTTTCTGGGGAGATACCAAATAACAGTTTAAAAAAATTCCACTATGAAAAAAATACCCATCCCTGTTTATATACTGCTGAGTATCCTGTTGCTGGCCAGTTGCAGCAAAATGGATGATTACCTGCAACTCTCCGGCCGCCAGGAAATCGCCTACACCGGAAGAGTAGATTCGCTGAAAGTACTGCCCGGCGACGGCAGGCTTAAACTGACCTGGCTGCTGATATCTGATCCCAAAATCACAGGTGTCACCATTTATTACAACAGCCGGAAAGACTCTGTAGTACTGCCTGTCGAGAGAAGCGCCGGCATCGACTCTATGTCATATCTCTTCAGTAACATGCCGGAAGGTAGTTACAGCTTCGAAGTATATACCTGGAATAACAGCGGCTCACGTTCCGTGCCCGCCTACATCACCGGCCGCTCTTACGGGCCTATTTATAAAAGCAGTCTGCTCAACCGTGCCCTTACTACCGCCACACTCATAGATTCAGATGCACAGCTCAGCTGGGGCCTTGCAGAAGAAACCATCACCGGAATGGAAGTCAGCTATACCAGCAATACCGGGCAATCCGTCGTTGTGCAGGCGCCTCGCAGCGCCCTCAGCACCACACTTAAAAATTATCAGCCGGGCAGCTCTTTCTCCTACAGAACTTCCTTCCGACCCGATACGCTGTGTATCGATACTTTTTATGCAGATGCCGTTACCCGTCAACCACAATGATTCACTTAAAATTGATACCATATGAAAAAACTTTCATTGCTGTTTACCACGCTGGTGCTGATGACCAGCACCGTACTGTTAGGCACCTCCTGTCAGAAGGTGTATACAGAAACCTCCGTTGCCAAAAAAGATACGACCACCGCACAGCCACTGCCAGCCTGGTATATCTCTGATCTGGCGCTTATCTACCAGGGCGGCATCCAGCGCCTGCCCTGGACCAAAGACCAGCTGATCCCGTATATATATCGCAAAACAAATACGGGCGTCGACTGGCTCTTCGATGGTTTCCTGTTCATCGAATTTAAAGATGGAATGGGCCACGAATATGCCGAAGGCTACGAACCGCTGCCAGCCGGTAAAACAGAATGGCAATGGTTGCTGGACCGCAACTTTGAAAACGGGAAAGCCCTGCATGCACTGGATGATGTGCTCGATAGTCTGGCACAACTAAACATAACGCCTAAACGTAAACGGAAAGTAGTGCTCACGCTGCCCGAACCCATCCGGACACTGAGCAACTGGGGTGACCTCAACGGCAGAACGCTCAACTTCGCCAACACCGCCGACAGAGAGGCTGCCTGCGCCTGGTACATCGAAACAGCCCTGGCCAAATGGCAGGCCGCCAATTTCAAACATATTGAACTGATGGGCTTTTACTGGGTGGCAGAACAAAATACCGGCGCCGTGGAAATACTTCCCACCGTGGCCGCCAATATCCACAGTAAACAGCAGCGGTTTTACTGGATACCCTATTATGGCGCAGCAGGAGCTGCCAACTGGAAAAGCATGGGCTTTGATATCGCCTATCAGCAGCCCAATTATTTCTTTGATCTCTCCTCTCCCTACTCTATCCTCACCGGAGCTATCAATTTTGCGCAAAAAAATAAAATGGCGCTGGAAATGGAATTCGATGACCGCCTGATGAACCAGGCCGGATACCGTCAGAAATATACAGACTACATCAATGAATTTACCAAGGCAGGTGCCTGGAATAACCTGCCGGTAGCCTATTACGAAGGTGGTGGCGCCTGGCTCACCATGTCACTCAGCACCGACCCCGAAATAAAAGGTCTGGTGAAACGGCTGTCAGATATTATCGTTACCCGGCAAACGGCAGCGGACCAACGATAATGGTCTGTCTTTTCCCTCCTATAAATTCAACACCCGGTCATACAAGATGACCGGGTGTTTTTTTGGAAGACCATCACATTTTTGGTATCAGGCTGTTACTTCGGCCTGTGCTGGTTTCATTTGTTTGGCAGTTACAAATGATGCCATTTTAGGGATCATGTGACCTAAACAAACGCCTATATTAAACGCAGCTGTAAAATTCTGTGCTTCTGTTTTAACATTTCCATTTGCATCCTGCCCGTTTACGTCATCATCAAAATGACCTTCCCTGTCTGTAATACCGGACATAAAAACAAAGGGAGCATCGCATAACAGCCTGATAACGCCGTGCGTTGTTTCCACGGAACCTACCGGTAATGTATTGCCTGTATCGGCCAGGGCTTTCAGGCCGCTCTGGTCGGAGGTTTGGTAATCGGCGTAGTTAGTGATATTAACAACGCTGAGGCCTATATAATCTTTATCAGACATGACTTCTATATTGGCAGAAGGATGGAGATAAGGCTTCAGTAACCGGGATTCGATAGCATTGACAGTAGCATTGTCCATCAGCTTGAAAAAGTCGGGGGATACAGCGGAATAGAGTACTTTTTCAAAGTCTTTGGGATCGTCCCACTGGCTTTGGATATTTTCTCCGTTAGGATGAAAATTGTGAATGAAGATATTGCTGCCCATCACCACACAACCGTTGTTGTTTCCGCCATCCAGGCCCAGGGCGGCGGTTCCGAGTGCAACGACCAGGTCCGGGGTTTCCTGTCTGTAATTGAGCACCTTAGGCAGACAGACGTGTTTGCCTTGTGAGCTGGAAGGATTCCATTGACTGTCCATGATATCCTGTATACACCAAAGTTCTATGGTCACCTGCGGAAAGCAGTCCCAGATAGCGCGTGGTTGCGGAGAACCGGGTAAGAAAGTCCAGGGATAATTTAAATGAGTAGGATTGGGCAGCCCGCTCGGCCGCATTCTGATGTTTAATAATGCATTCAGAATGGGTTCTACTTCCCATGATTTGTTACCGATTAACAGGATTCGTTTCATGCTCATAATGTTGAGGTTTTAAAAATGATTAAAAGATTGGAAATTGGTTTGATACTATGGAACAAGCCCGTTCTCATACTGGGGTTGATGGGTTCTGTCAGGAATAGTGTTGAATATGGTAAATAAGATATGCAGTTGTTATAACAGCCGGAAGATAGAAAAGGTTGCAGCTGTTGTATAAAAAGAAAGGCCCGGCATAAGCCGGACCTGTTTCTGTATGGTTATAAGCCGGAAACCGGTGTTGCTGTTCTATTCAATGGCCGCTTTGGCGGCTGTCTTTTTAGCATAGGTCTGCTGTGGCTTTTTCTTCTTCCGTCCCCACCATATCAGGAAACCCGTCACAGGTAAGGTAGCGCCAATAAGGCTGGCGAAAAAAGCCATGAACTTGCCCGGCAGCCCCAGGATACTGCCCACATGGATATCATAGTTCATGCGTCGCAGTTTGGTACCAAAACCGGCTTCTTCAAACCGTGCCGCATATACGTTGTCTTCTTTCAGCTCCTCCAGCGTATGCCGGTCAAATACATAGCGCACATTGTTGTAATACTGACCTTTACTCGGATATACGTTGATGGTGATCACCGATGCCGCTTTGGCCGTATCCGGAAAACTCATATAAAAACCCGTGGAACGTGGATTACTGCTCGTTACCCGCTGCCATACCATATCCATCGACTCCGCCATCGTGAATTTATTATGCGCCGACTGCGTAGAATCAGATTTCATCTCTGTATAAGCAGGCAGAGACCGGCCTCCCGAGGTAGCCCAATACAATCCATTGCTCCACCATTCCAGCCCCCATACCATACCGGTAACGCCTATAGCAAATAATACAAGCAGCGCATAAAATCCCAGCACATTGTGCAGGTCGTAGTTGACCCGCTTGAAACTGGCGCCCCACTTGATTTTAAAGCTCTGTTCCCTGGTGGTTTTATTCCATTTCTTCGGCCACCACAGCACCATACCGGTTACCAGCGTGATCACAAATATCAGTGTGCTGTAGTTCACGATGGGCCTGCCGATCTTATAGGGCATCCAGAGAAACCGGTGTCCGTTCAGTATCCAGCGGAAAAAGTCCACGTCTCCTTCCTGGCGGGTGACTTTACTGATTACCTCGCCGGTGTAGGGATTCAGCTTGAGGGTGGAACCGCTGCGTCGCGCTCCTACATTCACTTCCACCACCTTGCCTTCACGATAGATCGCATAAGCCGCTTGTTTGTCAGGATATTCCCGTGAAGCAACCTCCAGTATTTTAGAGGGTTGAATTACCGGCCTGTCCTGTTTGGCGATGACGGTTTTAGGTTCCAGCCAACCGGTGATTTCTTCATTAAACACCCAGATACAACCTGTCAGGCAAACGATGATCAGGACGATACCTGAAATAAGCCCCAGCCACAAATGCAGCCAGGCCGAGATACGGTAAAACAAAGACCGTCCGTTTTTCTTTTTCTGCTTATTTTTCATACCGCTGATTAGTAGATCATTTTGGTGATGGAAGTGATGGTGCCGCCTTCTACTTTTAATCCACGTGTAGCCGTTGCCGTTACCATATCAATCTTGTAAATCCAGTTGCCCGAAGGTGTGTTCAAACCGATATATCCGGTTTTGCCATCATCTGATAAAGTGTTGTTGTTATAAGGGGCAGAAGTGCTGATGATTTCCTGCGGAGCGCCCTTCATCCATTCAAATGACTGGTTGACAACATCTACCATGGCCATTTTCAGCTTACCGCTTAATGCCCCGGGTGTATCATACAACATCAGCAACATTTTATTATTACCCAGGTACAGCTGTGATGCAATATGATGTCCACCGGATTTTTCCTGCACATTAAAGAAATAGGTTTGATCGAATTCAGTAGTGCCATGTGGTACTTTGATAATAGCAGACGGATTTTGGGAAGTAGGTTTGGAACTGTTTTTAGCAGCTGCCGGAGAATAAGCGTATACATCTCCGTTTTCTGTGACAGCCAGCCCGTTGTTAAAATAGTTGCCGATAAAGCTGGTCCTGTTGTCGCGGATCACTTTCTCCAGGTTCAGGTCCGGATAAGAGAAGACAGCGATCCAGCTGCTATCGGGGTAGGCGGTACCAAAAGCATCGCCACAGCAACCTTTGATACTCATATACGGTGCAAATACTTTATTGCCTACCTGCGTGGCCCAGGTAAAATGCGCCCGTTCTCCATTGGCGGCCAGTTTCACAATGTTGATCTGTTTTTCGCCGTTCACGCTCGATTTCAGGGCATCGATACGATAGCAGGATGCATTCTCATTACCGCTGCGGGGCACTTTCATCAGCAGCAGTTCATCATTAACCTTGGTGAGTACCTGCACGGTCTCTGCCTGGAAAAACCGGGTCAGCACCAGTTTGCCAGCCTGGGTAAGACGATAGGTCGTCACATCCCCGGGATTGCCCTGTCCGTATAAAAGGCTGAAGAACCTTCCTTTATGGGTGAGATAATAACGATAAGACCCATCCTGTTCTTTACCATTACCACTGGTAGAAACAGATCCACTGCTGATATCATCTGCAGTGAGCAGATAGTCGGCAATACCGGTTGTTCCTACAGGCGTAGCCGTTATAATATATTTTGTCAATCCTTTGGGTTCGTATTCCTGGAAATCTTCCGTGCTCAGTGTGTTCTCCTTATCGCAGGAAGACATTCCCAAAGTAATACTGGCTGCAAGGAATAAAAGTCTGCTGATCTTCTTCATAATTATTTATTTAACCGCTATCCTTATTATTTACTGAAAAAATATCTCACCTTGGCATAAAAGGCTCTTCCCGGCTTTTGCAGGGTGAAGTTGTCGTATAGCCTGTTATCCACCAGGTTTTTGCATTCTACTGACACGTTGTATTTTCCATTAGCCAGACTGTATACCAGGTTCACATCCTGGCAGAACTGCCGGGGGATCTCCAGTTTCTCATCTCCCTGGCTGGGCCATGACAGATAATAAGCATGCACATACAGTAAGTTATATCCCAGCGAGAGGGTATTGCCTTTTTTCAACACATTCTTAAAGAACAGGGAAGCATCGGCATTACCAAAGAGATAAGGCATATTGGGAATACGGTCACGGTACAACGGACTTTGTTCTTTCTGTCCGTCTTCAAAGCGGGTATTGTTGCGCAGGTTCTGATAGGTCATGTTAACGCCGGCAGTGAACAGCTGTTTGTAGGAGTAACGGATTTCACCGTCAAAGCCCAGGTTAGTCACATCTGCCAGGTTGCCATTCGTTTGTTTAGTCTGGTTGGGGTTCAACATAGGCCGGATGAAGTCTTTGGCGTTGCGGTACAGTACATTACCATCAAAGCTGAAACGATGTACCTCCTGAATATGTGTCTGATAACTGATGCCCAGGTTGAAGTTATCGCTGCTCTCCGGCTTCAGGTCCACATTACCTTCCAGGTTGATCAGATCACCAAACAGCTCTTCAGTTTCCGGCAGGCGGTAACTTTTTTCATAGGAACCTTTTATCTGCAATGAAGGTTTGATAAAATACGTAGAGGCGATACCGTAGCCCTGTTTGCTGAAGCTGGTTTCCTGGTTTTTGTAGGCTACATCGCCCCAGTTACCGCTGGGGTTATAGCTTTGGGAATATTTATTCTTCTGAGAATAATTTTTGACGAATACAGAAGTATTCCATTTTTCGCTGTAATCAAATTTATAACCGAGGCCCAGGATGTTTTTTCTTACTTTTTTAGGCTGATCATATTTTTCATCATTGGGGAACAGCTCATCCTTACCCGAACGGCTAAACGTATTGTATACATTGTTCAGGATAAAGGAATGCCTGTCATTGAGGCGGTAGCTGAGGTTGGCGGTACCAAGGCCATTGTTGTTACGGAATTTGTACATGGAGCGTTCTCTTTCACTGCCGGCGCCGGAATATTGTTTATACTGCTGAAACCAGTTGTAGCGACGGTATACCGTATCAATATTTTGTTCGTAGCCGAAGTTGTAGTTACCGGTGAGACTGAAATCCAGTCCTTTCACAAACAGGTCTTTCACCTGGTATTTCAGGCTGGGCATTACGATGCTGCCTCTGCGGTGCCAGTCACCGAAAACGCTAACCATACGGGCGCCGGTCTGTATTTCTGCATAGTTCTGGCCCAGGGTGATGCCCACCAGCAGCTTATCTGCATACTTTTTTCCTACTACACCTACATTGGCAATCACCGTTTCATTATGATAGGTATCATGGAAACGCCGGATATGTTGTTTGGGATAATAATCACCGGTATTGATATCGGCTACATTCACCCATACTTTATAGTTGTTGTCGGAGTAATTCTGAAAAGCGTTCAGCTGAATGGTAAAGCCGGATTTGGCAGTATAACCGGCATTCAGGGCAGAGCGGTGTGTATTAAAGGAGCCGAAGGAATACGATGCGTCTACATACGTGCGACGGCTGTTGTTGGTGACGATATTGATAGCACCGCCGAGTGCATCAGCGCCCAGCCAGATGGGCACTACGCCTTTATACACTTCTACTCTTTCAGCGAGGTTGATGGGAATATTATTGAGCTGGAAAGAAGAGCCGAAATTATCCATGGGCACGCCGTCCAGGAAAAACTTCACCTGTTTGCCGATGAATCCGTTGAGGGAGAAGTTCATCCGGGAGCCGAGGCCGCCGGTTTCACGAACCCTTACGCCGGAAACGCGGTCCAGTGCATGTGAGAGGTCGAGTGTGGAGTTGTATAATTTCCTGGCATCGATGGCTGTCACATTAAAAGCCTGTCTGTTTACTTCCTGGCTGGCAGTACGGCCGATCACGGAAACAGTATTAATTTCACTGATGGCGGTTTGCAGGCTGACATTGAGTTTCAGCTGTTCTCCTGCTTTCAGGGTAAAGACCTGTTGCTGGCTTTTATAGCCTACGGCAGATATCAGCAGGATATGTTTACCGGGATGGATATTTTTAAAATGATAAAAACCTTCGTCGTTGGTGATGGCATAAGCCGCACTATGCTGCAGTTTAAGGGAAGCGCCCGGCACCGGAGTGCCGGAGGCATCTTTCAGCTGGCCGCTAATGCTGCTCTGCGCATATAGGAATAGGGATAGGATACTCAAAATACCTGTCAGTAATATCTTTTTTATGTGCATTGTTTATATATATTATTTCATTTCAGTTTGCTGCCTGGGTATGGGCAATACAGTATCGGGCAGGAATCCCCACCATGTCCACCAACGATACATTCACGATTTCATCAGTAACCGGCGTCGCTACAGTGCCGGAGAGAAATGTACAATACTATTATAGGTAATATCTGCCTGCAAAAATATCCACGACAAAACGAAATCATTTTCGATATCAGGAAAAATAAACGGGGATTTTTTTTCCGCATTGCGCAGATAACAGAAAAGTACAGGTGATAACGCGATGGGACATACGAAGCAACACAACCCACCCGGAAAAAAAATTCCGTATCTGAACATTTTCGCCGTTATTGTTTATGGTACTACATCGACAGACCTTTGTGTCATTCCAAAAAATCAAATGATATCACTATGACAACAAGCACAATAAAAGCCGTTACGTTGATAGGTTTGGGAGCTATGGGCCAGGCGCTGGCTCAGGCTTTATTACAACAGGGATTTAAAGTAACCGTATGGAACCGCAATGCCGCTAAAGCTGCACCATTGCAGGCAGCAGGTGCCATCGTGGCCGCCACGGCACAGGAAGCTGTCAGTGCCAGTCCTGTGGTGATCACCTGCATTACAGATTATCATATCAGCCGCAGCATCATGCATACACAGGCCGTGGCGGCAGCCTTAAAAAGTAAAACATGGATAGAACTGAGCTCTGGCACACCTAAAGAAGCCCGGGATCAGGAAGCATGGGCCAAGGCAAATGACATCCACTATCTGGATGGCGCCATACTCGCCACTCCCGACCAGATAGGCCGCCCCAACACATCGCTATTCGTATCCGGCAGCAAAACAGCCTATGATAACAGCGAAGCTCCGCTCAAAGCCATAGCTGGCGCTTTGCAGTATATGGGTGAAGATTCCGGAGCTGCTTCCACCTGGGACATGGGCTTCCTCGCCGTCCTCTTTGGAGCCATGAGTGGTTTCTTCCACGGTGGTAGAGTATTTGAAGCAGAAGGACTGACGATAGGTGCACTGGGCAACATGATACCACTGATAGCACCGGCATTGGGAGAGATGTTAAAACATCAGGGAGATACCATCCAGTCGGGCAGCTACAACGTTCCTTATAGCTCGCTGGATCTCTGTGCCGGCAGCATAGACCTCTTTATCAAACATGCAGAAGAAGCAGGCATCTCATCAGAAGTTCCTTCTTCCATCAAAAAAATATTCAAAAGGGCACAAGATGCAGGTTATGGCGGAGAACAAGTAGCGGCTGCCTACAAAACCTATTAAAAAACAAAGCGGACATGCTTACCGGCATGTCCGCTTTGATTGTATCCTTTAAGCTTTACGCGATATCTCCAGCAATGGATGATGGCCATCCGGTTCAAAACGGATTTTCTCAAACCCCTCCTCTGTAAATTTTGTTTTCACATCTTCTATATAAGTGGTCCATGCCTTGCCACTGTTCATAATACGGAACCATTGCAGACTATTAATCTGCATCAGATGACTCAGATGTTCGAGTTTAGGGCAATCGGAGATATCCAGGCGCTCCAGTCCTGAGAGATGTTCCAGCCCTTCGAGCGATGTTAGTTTTTTATTCCATTTAATTTCGACATCGCGGAGCTGTTCATATCCTTTCAGTCCTTTGAAGCTTTCGTGTCTGCCTTCCATCCATCCGGCGAAGTGAAAAGTAGCGGCGCCGGCCTGGTTGAGTGTTTCCACGGTATCTGCTTTATGAAGAAACAGGTTTTGTGTATGCTGGCATTTACCAACTTCGGAAAGGTTCAGCTTTTTATTACCGAGGGTAATGACGAGGGTATTGGTGAGCCCGGGAAAGCTGTCTGCATAAAAGTCAGACATCACTCTGCCGAGGTCCAGTGTTTTAATATATGGCAGTACCAGTGTCTTATTCCAGTTGACTTTGGCTTTGTTATCGCTCAGCACGCCCACCTGCAGGGCTTCGAGGCTGTCCGGCAGGTCTTCGGCCTTCAGGTGTGGTACAAACCAGGAAGGAATGATCAGTGTTTTGAGGTTGGGCAAAGTGGCCACCACAGGCGGGACTGTGGTTGTGCCGGAATCATCGGGCCATAGTTCAAGAAAATCGATGTCTGCCAGCAGACTTTCTTCCACCACTCCCCAGGCCAGTCCTCTGTCTTGATATCCTTTAAACTTCTCTTTTTCCGCTGTATGTAGTGTTTGTCCCATAAGCCAGCGGGGTGTGCCCGAAGGAATAATTTTGCCGGTGTAACTGATAGACATTCCTGATTTATTTATAATGAATATGATGCTGAGCCATCCTGGCAGCGTTTGACCGGGGCAAGTACTACGTCTAATATAAGAAATCCTGACCAGGATTGATGGCCCCGGCCGCAATTTAATATCCATATATAAAAAGAGACCGCCCCGAAAGGCGGTCTCTTTCCATTAGGATCACTATCGTTGTTATCAATCCGGTTTCTCTACACTAAAACCGTACTTCCGGTATATTTTTTTGGCGGTATCGCTGGTCAGGAAGTCCATAAAATCGGCTGCAGCCTGCTGATGTGGTGCGTTTTTGAGCTGTCCTGCCATATACGTGGCCGTTATATTGTGCTGATCGGGTATAGTTATCAGTGATATGGGATGACCGATCATTTGCTGGTAATAGGCCTCAGAATACCATACCGGTGCAGCATCGCTCTGATGGTATAAGATACGCATCGGTGTCTGGCGGTGATGGATCTGGGTAAGGAAAGTAGTACCATCTTTCACCTTTTTCTCCATGATCTGTTGTTTCAGCTGTTCACCGCCTGCTTTCACATAGGCTTCTTCTATCCGTTTGCCGATGCCTTCCCAGGCAGGATTAGGCATACTCACTCTTACGCCGGGCCGGGCCAGATCCTTCAGGCTGTGCACTTTGGCCGGATTATTTGCAGGTACCATCAATGCCAGTTTGTTGTATGCATAAGTAACAGTTTTGCTGAAATGATCAGCCATACCGGTGATGCGTGTTTTACCGGCGGTATATACGTCCGGTTTCAGGGTGATGCGCATATTACCGATGGTGAGTGAACCACCCTCTATCTGCTGCGCCAGAATGCCCGGTGGCAGCGTTTCTGCAAACACCCGCTGATAAGCAGGAAACTGTTGTTTAAAGGCTTCCAGCAACTCATCAATGCACATAAACTGATTACCCGCAAAAAACACCACCAGCTGCGGATCGTTGATATCACCGTACAGATCGGGCACATTATCCACACCGGGCACGGTAAACATCACCTTGCTCTGCGGCGGTTTGTTCCAGGGCGGATCAAAACGATAGTCCTGTGCACTGGCCGCTCCGGGGATGCCTGCGAGCAACAGGGCGGAAAAAAATAATCTTCTCATGGTTTTACGGTTTAACAACAGACCAGCCTTCAGCCTGACGGATGATCAACTCTCCATTACCACTAGGTACCAGGGCCACAAAATCATAGAGCTGTTCCAGCGGAATCTTTCTTTCTTCCAGGGTATTACGACACTGTGCTACAATCACGCCCCTACCGATCAGCGCTTTCAGGGCTTCTTCATATTCACTGCCTTTCAGCAAAGCATCGGTACCCTGTGAAAAAGCCACCAGCTCTATTTGCAGCTTGCCTTTCAGGCGTGGATCATTCAATGCATTATTAATATTACGGATCGCTTTCTGAATCACCTTGGGATCGTTTTTGTCCAGTTGATAGATAGCGTTGTATTGCCTTTGTTTGGCTACGGCGCCGGTGAATGCGTGGTTTTTCTGCAGCTGAGCTTCGGTGGTTTGTGCATGGCCTGCCTGCATCATAAACATCATCAGTGGAATTGCCAGGAGCTTCTTCATATATGAGTTTTTATTTTGTGATATTTTGTAGTCTTCGTTGTTCATCCTTTATCGGCTGAAAAGGACCAAATTTATGTTGTGCTTCTGAAAAAGTGTCTGCATATGGTTTGAAAGGAAAATCGACCGGCTTTTTAGCGACCAGCTGCCAGTCTTTATCCTGGTTCAGATGTGGGCGTGGCCGGCTGTTGACAAAGGCCGCCACATCCCATGCTTCTTCTTCTGTGAGCTGAGGCTCGTGATAGTCTGTACCAAAAGGCATGTTGTTATATACGAAGCCGGCGAAATTACTTAAGCGGTAAAGGCCGGCGCCATCATTATAACTATGCGGCCCCCATAAAGGCGGATAGCTGTAGCCCGCTCCCAGCGGATTCGGTTGTCCTTCTCCGTTTTTGCCGTGGCAGCTGCTGCATTTACTGTTGTACACCAGCATACCTCCGTTGGGATCGGCGCCTCTCTCGAGATATTTTATTTTCATGATACTGGTGCCATTCGGTTTGGTGCCTTTAGGTACTTCCTCACCGAGCCATTTGATATAAGCATAGATCGCCTGCATCTCCCGGCTGCCGGTATCCGGTGCATGTCCGTTAAGGCTTCTTTCAAAACAATCCGTTACCCGGTCGTAGATGGTTTGTATACCATTGTTGCGGGCACGGAACAATGGATACGTGGCATATACCTTGCCGAAATTATTGCCGTAAGGCACTGTCCCTGCCTGCAGATGGCAGTTCTGGCAGTTCATACCATTACTGATTTGAGCGACGGAACCTTGCGGCCCCAGATAATGGGCGGTGTTGGCAATAAGGTCGTGGCCATATTGTATGAGGCGACCACTGTCCGTGGAGGTGGGTATCTGCAGGCTGCTCCAGCCTCTCCACACATCTTCCTGCCGGTGGGTACTAAGCCAGACAGAAAAAGCCGCATCCTCTTTTTTCTTCTGCCGGTAGGCACTGATACTTTCCTTTGCCACCACAAGCCCCGTGGTGGCGAATAATAAAACGGGAATCCAGTCTGTTTTCATAACTATCGTTGTTTCCGTATTCGATGGCTCAAAGATAATATCGGCCTTACTGGGATTATAATCACCAATAATTATGAGCGATAACCGGAAGTTATAACCATCATAACACTGCCAAAAAAGTAGCAAGAAACGGGTTGACGGCAGAAAGTCCTCATTGTACTTTTGTTATCAAATACATGTGATATGGACAATATTATCAGCAGGCTGGAGCAGCAGGACTGGCGCACCATCGCCGAATCTCTTCATGACAAAGGTTTTTCTATCGTTGAAAATATATTATCAGCTGAAGAATGCAAACAGCTTATCAGCAACTACACCTCTCCCGACATCTACCGCAAAACCATCTCCATGGAGCGGTACCGCTTTGGCAGCGGCGAATATAAGTATTTTAAATATCCGCTGTCATCACTGATCACCGCTATCCGGCAAACCGTATACAGCTATATTGCGCCGATAGCCAATAAATGGATGGAAGTGCTACAGATAGACAAAACCTTTCCTGCCACTCACGAAACACTGCTGCAGCAATGCAAGGCTGCCGGCCAGGACAAGCCCACCATCCTCATTCTGAAATACGGCCCTGGTGGTTTTAACACCTTGCACCAGGACCTCTATGGAGATATCTTCTTTCCCATGCAGATCGTTTTGTTTCTCAATGAACCGGATGAAGACTATAGCGGCGGCGAGTTTGTGCTCACAGAACAAATTCCGAGGGCGCAGTCCAAAGCCACTGTGCTAAAGCCACGCCGGGGAGACATGCTCATTTTCACCACCAACTTCCGCCCGACAAAAGGCAGCAAAGGTTATTACAGAGTGAATATGAAACATGGGGTGAGTGAGGTAACTAACGGTAACAGGCATACGCTGGGGATTATTTTTCATGATGCACTGAGCTGATGACAATGTTTTACCATACAGCTCTGGGCGCAACACCATTCGCCCGCAACCGCAGGATCTGTCAGCTCCGGCAGGCCGGACTATTACAACTGGGAGGCAACAGGAAACTGAAAATATACGGGCTTCTCACCTGTAAATCCGGCAAAAGGATGCTGACAGACAACCGGGTGTTCTTCTCCGGCGAAGCAGAGGCGCAGGCCCATGGCTACCGTCCCTGCGGACATTGTATGCCTGAAAAATATAAACAATGGAAAGCAGGACAGGGTTAACTGGTTTTCCGGTAATTGAGGATGGCCCATCCGTTGAGCACCACAGCGAATATCACCAGATACAGGAATTCTGCCTGCACATCTGCAAACCCGCTGCCTTTCAGGATAATCATCCGCACTACTTTCACGAAATGTGTCAACGGCGTAAAAAAAGCGATCGTTCTGGCCCAGACCGGCATACTATCTACCGCTGTAAACAATCCACTCATCAATACAAAAATCATCACAAAAAAGAATGCTACAAACATAGCCTGCAACTGGCTATTGGTATAGGTAGACACCAGGAGGCCAAAGCCCAGCATAGCCACCAGATACACCCCTGCAAAAAGATACAGCAATGCAAAACTGCCTACCGGCCAGATTCCGTAAACGATCCTGGCCACCGTCAACGCCAGTGTAAAAAGAACAATGCCCACTACCCAGAAAGGAATCATCTTTCCCAGGATAAACTGCCACTTCTTTATTGGTGTTACATTGATCTGTTCTATGGTCCCGCTTTCCTTCTCCCGCACAATATTCAATGCCGTCAGAAAACCGGCTATTAATGTCAGCATTAATACCATCACCGCCGGAACAATATAAAAACGATACTCTGCCAAAGGATTATACCAGTTGGAATACGTGATGCCAATATTACTATTGTTTTGTAAGGCATTATTGCCGCTTTCATTGATACGAATGTTCTGGTTGAAATCAGCAATAACTGTCATGAGATAACTGCCGCCCAGCGCCGCTTTGGTGCCATTGATTGCATCTATCGACACGCCTACTTTCTGCATACCTTCCCGCACCAGATTGCGTTCAAATCCTGGTGGCACCTCCAGCACTACATCCGCCTTTTCCGTTTCTATATATTGCAAAGCCTCTCCATATGAGGCTGTCGCTGCCACAATCCTGAAATAACCTGATGCACCGATTTTGTTGATCAGCTGCTGGGAATAAGTGCTATGATCATGATCAACCACGGCCACATTCACATTCTTCACATCAAAGTTCATCGCCAGCGGCAGAATGATCAGCTGCACCGTAGGCATCACCAGCATCATGGCCAGAATGGTCTTGTCACGGAAAATCAGCCTGAACTCTTTTTTCAGAATAAAACGCAGCACCCTCATGACAACCGGGTTTTAAAGTTCTTTAATGCAATCGTCAGCGCCACCAATGCCATGCCCAACAGCACCAGTGTTTCCTTCCAGATATAACGCAGGCCCAGTCCCTTCAGCATCACCGCCTTGATGATCAGAAAGTACCATCTGGCAGGGATCACATTGGAAATCATCTGAAAGATCCAAGGCATATTCTCCAAGGGGAACATAAATCCTGTAAAGATGATCGTCGGCAACATCATGCCCATCATCGACAACAGCAGGGCCGTCTGCTGGGAACTGGTCGTATTGGAGATCATCAACCCGATAGACAAACACGTGATGATAAACAGCATACTTTCCATAAACAACAACAATATGCTGCCCTTGATAGCTACATTGAGCACAAACACGGCCAGCACCACGATCAGGGTAAAATTAGCCAGCGACAACACCAGATAAGGCACCGCCTTGGCCAGCAGCACCAGCAAGGGTTTGAAGGGAGATACCAACAGTATTTCCATAGTTCCCTGCTCCTTTTCCCGCACTACCGCCACAGATGTGAGCGCCGTACATACAATCATCAGCACCAGTGCCATCACACCCGGAATAAAATTCAGCGACCCATTTCCTTCTTCATTATACAACATCCGTTGCTCAGGTATAATTTTGTACGGCAACCCCGGCGAAGCACTGATCTCCTGCTGATAACCGGCGAGGATGGAAGTAATATAATTGACCACTGTTTTGGCGGTATTGGGATCTGAGCCATCTGTAATGATCTGCACCTGCGCGTTGCCCACATGCTGCAGGTCATTACCAAAGCCTTCCGGAAATATCAGCGCACATTTGGCTGATCCGTTTCTGAAGGTGGTGGCAATATCCTTGTAGTTGATATGGGATTCATTAACGATAAAGTAGGAAGAAGATTTTATTTTATGGATGATCTGTGTGCTGTTGACATCCCGGGCATTATCAATAACCGTGAGGGTGATATTTTTCACTTCACTGGTGAGTGCAAACCCGAAAAGCACGATCTGTACTACCGGCAGGCCAAACATGATCAGCAGGGTACGTCTGTCCCTGAACACATGAAAAAACTCTTTCCTGATAAATACCAAAAGCTGTTTCATAATATAATTTTAGTCGGCTGACCTTTGGGCGCCTCTGGCCAGCTGGTAAAACACTTCATCCATAGAGTCCGCTTTATACTTCTCCTTCAGGCTGGACGGCGTGTCCAGCGCTTCCACTTTGCCATCCACCATGATGGTGATCCGGTTACAATATTCAGCCTCGTCCATATAATGCGTAGTCACAAATACAGTGATGCCACTGGCAGCTGCTTCATAAATCATATCCCAGAACTGACGGCGGGTAATAGGGTCCACGCCGCCGGTAGGCTCATCCAGGAATACAATATGAGGATTGTGGAAGATGGCCACCGAAAAAGCCAGTTTCTGTTTCCATCCTAACGGTAAGGCGCCTACGAGTTTTTTGGCTTCATTGGTCAGCCCCAGTTTTTGTACCAGCTGATCACTGCGTTTACGTATATCCGATGACGATAGGCCGTATACGCCGCCGAAAAATTCAATATTCTCTACTACGGTCAGGTTTTCATAAAGAGAAAACTTCTGACTCATATAGCCGATATTTCTTTTGATGGACTCCTGCTGTTTGTATACGTCAAAACCGGCTACAGTAGCCTTTCCGGAAGTGGGGTACGACAATCCGCAGAGTATACGCATGGCCGTGGTTTTACCGGCGCCGTTAGCACCGAGGAAACCGAATATCTCTCCTTTATGCACATCAAAAGTGATGTGGTCTACCGCAGTAAAGTGGCCAAACTGTTTGGTCAGGTCTTTACATATGATTACCTTTTCGTCCATCGCTGCTGTTTTTTTCTGAAAGATTTTTTTCCTGCATGAGGCGGATGAAGCTATCTTCAATAGATGGGCTGATCTCTTTTATTTCCACCTGCCGGTGCCCCTGCTGTTCCAGGCGCTGTTGCAGCCCCGTGGTGTCTGCAGCACTATCCCTGAAAGTAACATGGACGTACTCTCCGAAAGCATAACAGCTGTCTATAGCCTGTTCTTCCCGGAGTGCTGTCAGCAAACGGTAGATGTCTGCTGCTTTTATTGCATACAGCTGTACCGGGAATGTTCTGATAATAGTCTCCGGTGTGTCCACAGACATGATCTTTCCACTCTGGATCAGCGCAATCCGTTCGCATAACACCGCTTCGTCCATATAAGGTGTAGACACCACAATAGTAATGCCCTGCTGTTTCAGCGTCCGCAGCATGTCCCAGAACTCCTTACGCGATACAGCATCTACTCCGGTGGTAGGTTCATCCAGAAACAATACCTCCGGTTTATGGATCAGCGCGCAACACAAGGCCAGCTTCTGTTTCATCCCACCCGACAATCTGCCGGCTCTACGGTCACTGAATGGTTTGATCTGTTCGTATATGTCTTTGATCATACTATAATTTGCATCGATAGTAGTACCAAAGAGGGTGGCAAAAAAATGTAGATTCTCCGACACGGTGAGGTCCTGGTACAGGGAAAATTTTCCCGGCATATAACCCACACAACGACGGATGGCTTTATAATCTTTTATACAATCATATCCTTTCACGCTGGCCTTGCCCTTATCCGGCAGCAGCAAGGTGGTCAGTATCCGGAACATGGATGTTTTACCGGCACCATCGGGTCCTATCAGTCCAAACAGTTCACCATCCTTCACTTCCAGGGATACGTCGTCTACCGCCAGCACCTTGCCGGCATCATACGTCTTGGTAATATGTTCCAGGGTAACCGGATTCATAACATCAGGGTTTATGGATCAGCATTTCGCCATACATGCCTATTTTGAGGTAACCATCATTCTTCACCCTTACCTTGATCGCATATACGAGATTGGCCCTTTCATTTTTTGTCTGAATGGTTTTAGGCGTGAATTCCGACTTGTCCGATATCCAGGTAATGGTGCCCGGATAGTATTTGTAGTCCTTTTTTCCCTGATCGATGCGCACCTCCACGTTCTGGCCCAGTTTGATATTGGGGAGTGTGACACCAGTAACATACGCCTTCAGGTTGAGCGTATCAATATTAGCGATCTTATAAAGTGGTTTGCCAACGCCGGTCACTTCTCCCCTCAACGCATAACGCGACAGCACCACGCCATTAATAGGATTAACGATCTGTCCTTTGCGGACCTGCTCTGAATACTGCTCCAGCGATTTCTCCAGGGGCGCCTGTTCACTGAGGATAGAGCGGTTTTGGGTAGCGGTGTTGGAATTATTCAGTCTGATCTGCTGGCGGGTGACATTCAGTTGTTTTTCGAGCTGCTCAATCAATGCGTTGATATCATCGAGTTGTTTTTGTGTGGCAGCATCG
The DNA here is from genome assembly GCF_018255755.1 of Chitinophaga sp. HK235. Lineage (NCBI taxonomy): Bacteria > Pseudomonadati > Bacteroidota > Chitinophagia > Chitinophagales > Chitinophagaceae > Chitinophaga > Chitinophaga sp. HK235. The sequence continues at coordinate 3,359,394 of NZ_CP073766.1, forward strand.
CTTTTCACCAGGTTCTCCGTTCTTTTCCGTTCGCGGTATTGCTGTTGCAGCTGTGCTTCCTGCACTATCAGCTGCCGTTCTACCAGCATGGTTTGTGGTTGCGGGTTACTGGTTTTTTCTTTCAGTGCGCGGATGGAGGCCTGTACCTGTTCTTTTTGCAGCGTAGGGATAGTGACATCGATCTGGCCTACTACCTGGCCTGCGCTGAGTTTATCGCCTTCGTTAACGGAGAAGGCCAGCAGTTCACCATTCTGCTGTGCAGACACGATCACTTCATCTGCCTCGAAATTGCCGGAGGCATCGTATCCTGGTCCGCTGTTACCGCAGGCACTTGTCAGCAGTGTTGCGGCCAGTGCTAATATTAAAGCGTGTTTCATATTGAATACGTTCATCAGTTACCGGAAGTGTTTTTATAGTTATACTGTGCCTGCAGCCATTGCAGCTGGTGCAGGATACGGGACTGTTTCGCGAGATTTTCCGCATTGAGCTGGGAGATATATTCATGAACGGTAATGACACCGTTGTCCAGCTGCGCCTGTGCTGATTTACGCACCGATGAGCGCAGGCGGATGGCATCGTCATCCTGTTCCATCAACGCGACGTACTTGTCGATATCCTGCTGTTGCTGCTGCATGGTGAGAGTGGTGTTAAACAGGAAGGTTTGTTTGTTCACCTCCAGCATACGGCGGTTGATTTCCATCAGCTGCCGGTTGTTCTTCAGTGAATAGAGGCTGCCCAATGACCAGTTGAGCCGCACACCTCCCATCCACCAGGCACCGAAGTTATTTTCCACGATGTTCAGCGTAGGTCTTCCATAAGCTCCCTGCAGAAAAGCAGACAAACGAGGCAGATAAGCAGATTTCAACTGCCGCTCCTGTACGTCGTACGTTTTTTTCTGGAAGTCGTATAAAGCCAGTTCGGGACGGTTGATATTTTGCTGAGGACTGGCTGACGCCGGAGCACTCAATACAGTACTATCATTTAGCGGTTGGTTGATGAAGGTGGACAACATTTTCAGATAGGCTTTACGGTTAGCCCTGAATTCAGTGGTCATCATATCGGCATTTACAATTTCTGCCAGCAGCTCGTCTACATTGCTCCTATAGGCGACACCGTTAGCCAGGGCTGCTTTCATTTTGTCGGCAGCGGTCTGCAGATCTGCCTTGCGGAGGGCATTCTGCTGCAGCTGAGCATCCATCAGCAGAATGGAAAAATACAGCTGGGTCACTCTTTCCCGCACGGCGTACAGGTTCACTTCCAGGTTCTGCTGCTGCACTTTTTCGTTGGCCCTGCTGGCTTCCTGCTGCAATTTCGTTACCCCGCCATCATAGATCTGCTGCGTTACTTCGGCCTGTACTTTATACTGATCCTTGCTCAGCACCGGTGGGTGAAGACCGGGAATCGGTGGAAACACATCCGAAAAGTTGATCACCTGCGACTGATAACTGGCCTGCCCTGTAACCGTGAGCTGTGGCAGGTATAACTTTCCTGCGTTGGCAACTGTATACTGATTGGTGCGGGCTATCAGATCATACTGCCGGATGAGCGGATAATTATCCCTCGCCAGCGTATAACATCTTTCAATCGTCAGCGCTGCTTCCTGCGCTTTCAACTGCCCGCCCAACATCATGATACAACAAAGCATGTTTAATACTTTCATGATGCAACAATGAGTTTGAATTATTGTTTTAAAAACTTGTTCAATACAGGGTCAAAAAAAACCGGGTATTACCCCAGCATTCCCTTCAGCCAAAGCGGAATAAGTGTCCTTCTTTCATTCATCAATGCTCTGAACTCCTCGTTTTTCACCAATTCATTACGCTCTAGCAGCGGCTTAGCAAGAAATGGCATCACTACCATCCCAATCACATTCATCATTATATGCACCGGATGTACTTTCAGTCTGCCCTTCTCCTGCATCTCAAACAACTGCCGGAATAAGTGCGATTTAAACAACACATGCTGCTGCGCTGCGCGTGAAAACATATCTTCGCCTGCAATGATCTCATTCACCAGGAACAGCGGAAAATCAGGATTCTCCAGCAACAGGTCGATATAATAATTCACCGCTTTACTAACCTTTTCCAGCACGCTCAGCTGTTCATCATTAAAAACACCCGCGATCTCAAAAACCAGTTTCTGCACAGCTTCCGCCATCACCACCTCAAACAGCTTCTCCTTACTGCGGAAATAATAATTCACCAGCGAAAGGTTAATGTCTGCTTCCGCAGCTATATCCCGCACCTTGGTAGCAGCATAGCCCTTTTTGGTGAATACGATACGGGCTGCCGCCAATATCTTTTCCTCCGTGCTCGTGTCCTTTTCTTTCTTTCCGGTTGCCATAATTCCACGTTTTAAAAATGAAGTTAAGGAAAAAAATAAAAAATTGAACAACTTTTTAAAACACTTGTTCAACTGTGATAAATACTGATACCTCTGATGCTCCTGATAAATGTAGATGCATGCGATTAACTGGATAAGAATAATTAAAATTAATTTCCGTCTATTCTTCGCTTATATCTTCGTCTATCAGGAGCATCAGAGGTATCAGTATTTATCACAGTTACAGGCGATGTCTTTCCTCATCACTCCCCGTATTCCTCACTTCGCGCTTGCGGGATGATTGGCCCAGTTTATAAGTCAGGGTAAGGCGAACATTGCGATTCACCTGGAAGTGTGTGAAAGTTTGTTTGATATTACCATAGGTATAATGAACTACGCTGGCACTGGAGCGAAGCAGGTCGGCAGCATTGAGGGCAATGCTCAAACGTTTCTGCAGGCACAGGGTTTTTAGGCCCAGGTCTACATTATAATAGGCGTCTGATTTTCCATTATGATCTATTTCAGGGAACTGATACCAGCCATTCACGGCAACTTGCCAGGTTTTATCACTATTGAGGGAGATATTATTGTTGGTAGACAGATACATGCCCAGTCCTTTCACATCGGCGATATAAGGGTGGGATGAATTAGCTGCTGTATTATAAGCTGTCAGCTGATTGGTGCTTTCCAGCCAGGACCAGGGCTGCACGGTGGCGCTGGCCGACAGGCCATACCGGTAAATCTTCAGGAAGTTCACCGGCGTGGTAAATACAGTGTTATCATCTTCGGATGCAATGGTGATCCGGTTAAAGCCATTATTGGTGATATTCAGAAAAGCGGCTACTGTAAATCGTTGTTTCCAGCTGTGTGATAATTCAAAATTGCTGTTGTATTCCGGCTGCAGGTAAGGGTTTCCTTCCAGGTAACTATACGCCGTAGTCAGCGATTTATAAGGATTCAGATCCCAGAATACAGGACGGTTGATCCGTTTGCCAAAGGTAAAGGCCAGATGATTGTCAGTTGTATAGTTCCAGATAGCCGAGAAGGAAGGGAATAATTTCACATAGTCGTTCCTGTTGGTCTGGTCCTGGATATGGGAAATACCTTTGGTTTGAGTGGCCTCCATCCGCAGGCCGGCATTGAGTTTCCACTTGCCCATTTCTTTAGCGGCGCTGAGATACAATGCCTGTGTATTTTCCGTATAGTCGTATTCGTTGCTCAGCGCTTTGTTATAAATCAGCTGGTCTTTTATATTGTTATAGTAAAATACATTGCTGTAGTTGTCAATAAAGCTCAGCTTTCCGCCGAAGGCGTAATTTGCAAACCGGGTAGGCCATTGAAAATCCGCTTTCAGGGTGTAAATATTGATCGCTTGTTTGTTGGTATCAAAATAACGGGTGACACCGTCCAGAAGTAGCTCTCCGTAAGGGTTATAGCGCCGGCTTTCAAAATCAGATTGATCGGTACGATAGTAGTTGAAATAGTCTGCATCTATTGACATTTGCCGGCCGACGGAATCGAAGCGGGTAACAAGATGCACATTCAAACCGTTGCTCCAGGCCACGGGCTTATAGGTGGCGTATGTTTTCAATACAGAATCCGGCAGATGGCCTGTACTATAGAGCGGGTTGTTCACATGATCATCGCCGATATAGGCGGTGCGGCTGCCGTTGTAATTAAAGCCGATGGTTGTTTTCTGACTGATTTTATAATCTGTGCCTAATACCAGGTTGAGGTTGCGCACCTTGTAGTTGCCTGTATCCGTTTGTGTCCAGTAGCGCCGCGGATAAGACAGATCTATACCGAAGCCTTCGAGGAAACGACCATGGTCGTAATTGAGGTTACCATACCAGGACCATTTGCTGGTATTATAGCTGAAGTTTCCACCGGCTGTAACGGTACCATAGTTGGAAACACCATACAGTGGTTTGCCGCCGTAGTCAGCACGTTTCAGGCCTGCCTGTACTTCTCCGCTGAAGCCCTGGTTTCTGTCACGCCGTGTGACGATATTGATCAGACCGGCATTACCATCTGCGTCATAAGCAGCAGAAGGGTTGGTGATCACTTCCACCCGGGCGATCTCTCCGGCCGACATGGACTTGAGATAACGTTGCAGGTCTTCCCCCGTCAGTGGTACCATACGACCATTCACCATCACTTTCATAGCACCTCTGCCCGCAAGGCCGATCATATTATCCGTCACCCGCAGTCCCGGTACCCGACCCAGCACTTCCAGCCCATTGGCGCCGGCAGCGCTGACGCTGCTACTGACATTATAGATAATACGGTCTGCTTTCCGCTCCACCAGGGCTTTCTGCTGCACCACCGAAATTTCAGATAACTGCCTCACAGCAGGCGGAGGCACGCTATCCGGCCGGGGCTGCTGCGCACGGGCAGTACCAGTCATTAATAAACAGGGAACGATAAAGTGTGAAAAGGACAATAAACGATGAAGATGGCACATGGTTTCAATAGTGGTTGTTAAGAAAGCGGTGGCTAAAGATATAAAAGTTATATAACTTGCTTCCTATAACAGTGAATTCAACCAGTCAAGGAATAAGGAAACTCGCCATGAACATAGCAAATGAACTAAAGAAGATCTTACCTGATAAACGTATCAAGTCCAGGTATATAGACGTAATATCTTTTGCGTCCGATGCCGGCTTTTACCACCTGGTACCCAAAGCCGTTGTACAACCGGTGAGTGAAGAAGAAATCATCGCCTTATTCCACTTTTCCCGGGAATACCGGATACCGCTCGTTTTCCGGACAGGAGGTACCAGTCTCTCCGGACAATCTATTACCGATGGTATCCTGGTAGACCTGAGCCAATACTGGAACAAAATACAGATAGAAGAAGACGGCAATACCGTGAGGGTACAACCCGGCATCACCGGTGCTATGGTCAATACCTACCTGAAAAAACACCGCCGCAAGATAGGGCCCGACCCCTCCAGCATCAACTCTGCCATGATGGGCGGTATCCTCTCTAATAACTCCAGTGGCATGTGTTGCGGCGTAGCGCTCAACTCCTATCATACCACCCGTTATATCCGGTTTATCATGCCTGATGGCAACACTTTCAGCACCGAGCATAAAAGCGACTATGCCCGTTTTGAAATGGAATGTGCGCCGCTGTTTGTGAGCCTGACCAACTTCCGTGAGCAGATCGCCGCCAATCCGGCTTTGCACGACAGGATACGGTATAAATACCAGACTAAAAATACAGTGGGCTATTCGCTGAATGCTTTCATCGACTACCACCATCCGCTGGACATCATGGCCCATCTGCTGATAGGGGCAGAAGGTACCCTTGCCTTCATCGCTGAAGCAGTGATGGACACCGTGCCGGATTACGCTTATAAATCCACCGCACTGCTCTATTTTCCTACTATCTACGCTGCCTGCCAGGCCATCGTGCCGCTGACCAACGCAGGTGCCATGATGGTGGAACTGATGGACCGTGCCTCTCTCCGCGCCGTAGAAGACATGGACGGTATGCCCGCCATCGTGAAAACCCTACCGGAAACAGCCGCCGCCCTCCTGATAGAATTCCAGGAAGAAAGCCAGGCCGCCCTCGACGCCCGTGTCAACGGCTTCATGGCCGCCGCCTCTTCCCTCGATATGTCTGAGCCACCGGTATTCACTACCAACCCGGCCGAACAGGCCTTCTTCTGGAAGATCCGTAAAGGGCTGTTCCCCGCCGTAGGCGCCGTACGCGCCAGCGGTACCACCGTCATCCTCGAAGACATCGCCTTCCCCGTAGCCAAACTGGGAGACGCTATCTCCGATATACAACAGCTGTTCGTTCAATACAAATACGACAACGCCATCATCTTCGGTCACGCTAAAGACGGTAACATACACTTTGTGGTGACCCAGTCTTTCAACACGCCCGAAGAGGTTACCCGCTACGACCTCTTTATACAGGACGTAGTGACCCTGGTGGTGAATAAATACGACGGCACCCTGAAAGCTGAACACGGCACCGGCCGCAACATGGCGCCCTTCGTGGAAACAGAATGGGGTGAAGAAGCCTACGAGATCATGAAAAGCATCAAAGAGGCTACAGATCCGCATAACCTGCTCAATCCCGGTGTTATCATCAACAGCGATGCCCGCGCACACCTGAAGAACCTGAAAGAGCTGCCTTCCGTGGAAGAAGAAGTGGACCGCTGTATCGAATGTGGCTATTGTGAACATAAATGTCCCAGTCGCGATATCACCACCACCCCCCGCAGAAGGATCGTTATCAGAAGAGCACTCAAACAACTCGAAAACGCCGGCGACAAAGACCACTATAAATTACTGCTCGACCAATACCAGTACGATGGTATGGAAACCTGCGCGGTGGATGGCCTCTGCGCCACCGCCTGCCCTGTGGATATCAACACCGGAGACCTCATCAAAAGGCTCCGCCGCGAAAACCACTCCCCCATGGCCAATAAAATCGCACTGTATGTGGCCAGACATTTCAAAACCACAGAATGGGCCGTCAGAACCGCGATCCAGACCGGTACCGGTATCAATAAGCTCTTTGGCAAACATACCATGACGCGGCTCACCAAAGGAATCCGGAAAATAGTGCCTGCCATGCCGCTGTGGACCGAACAGCTGCAACAGGCTCCCAATCTGGATATCCTGAAGCCACAGCAAACTGCTGTCACCAGCGATGGCGCTACCATCGTCTATTTCCCGGCCTGTATCTCCCGTATGCTTGGCACCTACGAAGGGAAATCCAAAAACCTCATGGAAACATTCATGAGCGTATGCCAGAAATCCGGTATCAGTGTAGTCGTGCCCGATAATCTCAGCGGCACCTGCTGCAGCCAGATCTTCTCCTCCAAAGGATATAAGGATGCTTCCCAGCATACCGCCAACCACATCGTGGAAAAACTCTGGGCTGATACCCGCCAGGGCGCGCTGCCGGTGGTGATAGACGTCAGCTCCTGCGCTTATACCCTGCATCATATGAGGCCCAACCTCACTGCTGAGAACAAGGAAAAATTTGATCAACTTCGTATACTCGACAGCGTAGACTTCCTGCATGACTACGTACTACCTAAAGTAACCGCTGTCCGCAAGAAAAAAAGCATCGCCCTGCATCCAGTATGCTCACTGGAAAAAATGAAGACCAGCCATAAGTTCCTCCGTGTGGCCAACCACTTCGCCGATGAAGTGATTGTGCCTAAATACGCTGGCTGTTGCGGCATGGCCGGAGATCGTGGATTCCTGTTTCCGGAGCTAACGGAGTCGGCTACACGTCCGGAAGCGACAGAAATAAAGACAGAGGAGCATGATGGTTATTATTCTTCCACTAAAACATGCGAAATAGCCATGTCTGCGGCCGTGAAGAAAAATTATGAATCCGTGCTGTATCTGGTAGATGAAGGGTTGTAACATATTATCCAGGGGCTTAGGCCCCTGGATAAAAATCCCTGTGGTACGAATAAAAGGGGGGTCAGTAAAACAATACAAGTTTCAATTCCGTTAATGGTACGATAATGCTCGTTTCAAATCCCTTGTTTTCAATTCCGTCATGATACGATTACACCATTAGGTGTCTAATACTAACCTATAAACTTTCAATTCCTCTCTGGTTCAATTAAAACTGTGATGGCAACATCATTCCCGTTTTACTTCACGTTTTCAATTCCACACTGGTACAATTATTCTCCCCGCACCCTATACCCTACTCCCTCCACATACTCCAGGTCAGATGCAATGATCACGGCGGTATCATCATGCATTACCTGCTTTTTCACTTCATAAAAATACACTGATACCAATAACTGGTTGGCTTCTACAAACCGTTTCTCACGGCGTTTCTGATTGAATAATTCCAGCAGGTTTCCGCAAAGCACTTCTATCTTTTGATGGCCGTTTTGAATAAATAATTTGATCCAATCGTTGTGATGGCCGGCCACCCATTTGGTTTCAAAGTCACGGATAACGGTACTGTTCAGTCCCTGTTCAAAATCGGCCTGCTGTATGGGGTTGTAGCCATTGCTGTATACGGTGTTACACACTGCTACCAGATCATCTTCTGACAACTCCTGTGTATCCAGCCTATACAATATTTTCCAGGTATCTGCTAATACATCACTATTGTAGAACGGTGTTTTCCGGATGGAGTGTTCGAAGAGATAAACAGGTACCGTGCAGTGTTTCAGTTTTGTCATGTAATCGATGGGATAGATTGTTTTCCCTCCTTCCCGGTTGGCACGGCCCAGGCGCTGTATCAGATCTTCGGCGGGTGCATTTTCTGTGAAGAGGATATCGTAATCCAGCTGCAGGCTGACTTCGACAGCCTGTGTAGCAATCAGCAGCCGTGGTCTTTGGGCCGGATCAGGGTGGCCGATCTTTTTTTCGCTGTCTATCCGGTCCGCTTCGTGCAGGCCACCATGGAGCATTTGAACAGTAGCAACATCGCTGAAGATCTCGTAAAGGTCCTGTGCTGCCTTTACGGTATTAACGATCAACAGCACGGTATGGCTGCGCAGGTATTGCCTGATCAGCGGAATATCGCTGAGGATGGTTGTCCCGGGCCGGCAATAGAGCTGATGCCGTTTTCTGTTCAGTATCTGCCGGTCTGATTCAAAAGCAGGGTCTGGTCGAACAATACAGTCTTCATTTCCATCAAACAGTTCCTTCACCATAAAATTCATCATAAAAGCAGGGATAGTAGCAGACATAAAAAGAAACCGGGCATTAAACACACGCCTGAAGAGCTTAACGGCCGCTATCATCAACCCCATTGTCAAAGCATCATAGGTATGAAATTCATCTATTACAAAAAGAGCATTCCGATAATCGATCAGGGCAAATTCCCATCCTTTATCTTTAAACGCAGTCATGAGCAATTGATGCAGGGTGGCCACTTTCACAGGATAAAACAATTCTGCTGACAAAGTGCTGGCTGACCATGCAGCCTGGGCACGGTCTGCCCCGTTTTCTGTTTCCAGTTGCTCATAGTAAAAACTATAGGTGCGGGAGTGTAATACGGTCACCTTCTCTTTTCCGAAAACCTGCTGCCATTGCAGTGCCGCGGCATTGCAGCTGGCAGTGGTGGGCAACAGATTAAACACGCGGGCATGTGTTGTTTGATTGGCATATATCCAGCTCAGTGCTGCCACGGTTTTTCCGGAGGCAGTAGGTGCATGCACGATGGCATCTGTGAAAGTATTTTGTAAACGTTGCTGAAACTGCCGGAAAGGAAAATATACGCCATTACGCTGGGGTTGAAAATCCTGTATTCGTATAGGCGTATAAGTGGGAATCTGTTCTTCCAGCCTTGCAGAGCCAATATGATCTGCTGCCATCAGCAGGGCACGCATCATCGACATCTGCCGGCGCATCTGCAGTTCTGGAACGGCATTCGGCTGATACAGGCAATGTAACGTATTACGCATATCTCTGGAGATTACCAGACTGATCTCCATTGTTTTAATCTCCATTTTAAGCTCCATCAACTCCAGCCATTGTTTTAGCACATCAGCGGTGAGTATTTCCGCATTGCTGCGATAATGGCATTGCATATCTCTTTTGAGCTGATCAGTATTGAGGGCGGAAGTATTTTTTTTATCCTGATGCGGGATGACGGATTTATGATGTGTAGCGATAGCAAACCTTTCATCCAGCGGCAATTGCAGGAAGTTTTCGCAGAACCACAGGGAGATGATCTCATGACGAAAAGGCAAGCGCGTGACGAACTGGTTTCTGAAAGTAAGATGTATTTTACCCAGATCGTGCAACACACAGCAGTTGTCCAGTTTGGGAGCCCACCAGTTCCTTTCTTCAGGCGTCAGTGGCAGGCGGGCCAGCAGGTTGGCTCCTGCGGTCCTTACGCGATGGGTATGCTCCTGTAAAGTAGTCCCATCCTGTTTGGCAATAAATTGCCGGAAAAAATCAGCGTTCATGTTTAAACGGATGCAGATAAAAACAAATTGGCTCCTGTTGTCCTTCCTGCGCTATTTCATATAAGTCCGGCATACTTACCGGGGAATAGCTGTCCCATGGCACTGCGATGAATATACCGCTGCGGGTGGCTGTTCGGCCGGTACCTATCCCGTCATTTTCACGGTAGGCTTCCGCCATTTGTACCAGCTGACCTCCTGCCTGTATTTGTGGTCCGAAAGGCAGCATACAGCCGGATACAGTCCCTTTGGCTACTTTGCTGGCCGCCACTGTCTTCACGGATGTTACCCTCAGGATATCCTGGGAGCGGCCCAGGGAGGGCGTTCCGGCGGGATACCGGAAATAGTCTGCCCATTCCGGCTGGTCCAGCCACAAGGTAAGGCGGGGCTGCACATGAAACTCCCGCAAGTGAACATCTGTGCCTTTCTGATGTGGTTTCAGTTGCCGGCCGTCAAATGCAAGGCGATGGCGTGTTTCCATATCCTTAGCGGTGTAGTCGAAGCGGTAGTAGCAACCTATTGCCACCTCTCCAGCTTCCACCAGGCGGCCCAGGCAACAACTTATCAGTCCCAGCAACAGGGAATAGGATGGCGCCGGCAGGCAGACAGCATTGCCGGACACCACAAAAGGCATCCGCGGAGTGGCCGTCCAGCCGGCAAACTGTACCTCCAGCAGATTAATCATTATGCAGATGCTTGACAGTAAACTGATGTACCACACCCAGCGGGGAGTCTACCACAAAACCATCACCAAGATTCTTTATTTCTTCTTCGCCCTGTAAGTAACCAGCCCGGATACCAACATATACCGGAGTCGACAACTTATGCCGATAGTCGCGTGCTATTTCTCTCAATGCACCCAGATTGATACCCGGCCGTTCACCACTACCGGTGAAAATATTGTTGAATACCGGGTTGGCAGATTCCATACCGGCGAGTATCAGCACTTTGGGTGATACATCGGCGCCAAAAGCAGCCTGCTTGGCACCACCACGCATATACCCCAGTCCTTTCAGCAATCCGGCTGCCCTGGCCTTTCTGGTCAGTGCCGCATCTTTCAGTTCATATCGCTTAAACTTGCCGTACAGAGCTGTTTCCCGGAAACTGCTCTTGTATTTTTCCAATAACGCTGTAGATAACTCCTGCCGGCTACCCAGGTTATCGTAAACGCCTAAACGATAATATTCGAGGTTAAAAAAACCTTCCAGATGGGTAGCATAAAATTTTGTGGCATAAGGTAAAGGTGTTCCATCCTTCAGGTGTACAAAAGCTTCGTCTGTACTTAAAGTACGCATATTGCGAAGGCCTTTGAGAACAGAAGATTTAAAGGGAGATGTCCGTTGCAATGTTTCTTCTTTTCCTTTTCCGCTTTTCATATAACCAAACAGGTCATCTTCCGGAAAATCTATAGGATTAAGCTCTGTAGCAATTTTGCTGGTACTGCCTTTTTCAGATTCCTTGATACCGCGCAGTTCACTGGGAAGCCAGTTGTTTTCTTCATTGGTGGTATCACGCAGCCAGCGGCGCCAGGCCTGGGCAGACACATAAGGCACTTCTTCCGAACGGTTGTTTACTTTTTCCCAGAATGTTTTGGGTATTACTCTGTTCTTATCTTCTCCTCTGTCTAAGCCGGCTCCGTTCAAAAAGGCCGCTGTGGCGTCTATCAGTAACGCGCCGGTAATGTTGTTTAATGTAGCCATCATGTAATGGATTAAAAGATGGGAGTTGCAGGTTGATGTTCCAGTGTATGTTTGTATAATTTAAGCAGACTTAACTTCAGGGCCATTCCGGCAAACAGTAATGCCAACTCACCATTGGGGTTGTACAATACGCTGTCAGACCAGCTTTGCGCATGGCTCTTTTCCTTGAGATAGTTGTTGGTATTGTCCAGAATTTCCTTAAACCGGTATAAAAAAGGTCCTGATTCCTGTGGGATACTGTTGACCATCCGGAAGAATTTTCCACAGGGAGGCACACCTGTTTCCCGATGACGATAAGCATCATAATAATACGCCTGGTAATCGGCGGCCAGTGCGCGGATATCCCAGAACCATTGCTGTACAGCTGTGGCAGGATACCAATCTTCCGGCAGTTCCAGTGCCTTGACAGGATACTGCTGTTGTTCCGGCTGACTGAAGAAGATCCTTAACAGCTCATTCAGTCCGGCTCTTCTGAACGCATATTTTTTAGGGTCCATCAAAGTGTGGAATATCGTTTCCAGTTCCACGCCGGGCTGATCATAGGCGCGACGCAGCATTTCTGTATATACCACCTGCAAATACCGCTGCGGGTCAGTGAGATCGGCAGTAATTTTCGAGGATAGTTCATCCTGTTGTATGAGGGCTATCATCCATTCGCAGACCTGTTTCACCGGTGATGCGGTTGCTATGGCTGCCGGCATCAATGTTTCGGAAACATTCCGCTGATAATAAAAATGGATGCAGCGGTACAACTGATAACTACTGGTTCTGACAGGCAGATGTTGACTGTCGAGTATCTGCAGATGATGGGCCAGGCTCCAGCGGCCATCCCTGGCTGCTTTCACCAACACCGCCTGCAGATCAGCACGATAGTCCTTTTCCTGCCAGGCAGCAGTGCTGCGCAGATAGCTGTCAAATGAACTGCTTTTGTATTCCCGGATCAGCGTAGCTATATAGCGGGCATATGGCAGCAGCGCATCATTACCGGTTATACGCATATACGTTTCAAAGAAGCGTACCGATACACCTTTATGTGCTACTTTTTTGAACTTATTGGGATACAACAGGCCCCATTCCTGATTACCCTCCAGTGCGTCAAGGAATTTCTGGCTGATGGCTTCTGTACGCAGGATGTTTTCCAGTTCTTTCCTGATATCTGTGTCATTCAACCAATACAGCTTACGCAACAGGCTGCAGGGGATACGGTCTATATCACAGGCGGCGCCGGTACCGGAGTTGGTAAAACTCCACAGGTTCAGGTCTGCATATACATCGGAGGCATCCTCTTTTTCAGACAGGATACTCAGCGCAATCAACAGGTAGTGTCCTTTGGAAAAGGACTGGTTGGGTATCTGCGAGGCCACGGAAGTACCTTCAATGGGTGGCAGCAGAATGTTATAGTTGGCCTGCACATAAGTGCGTGCAAAATAAAAGTCGGAAGAGTCTACCAAAAATATTCCTCCTCTGTATAACAGCGAAGAAAGTGGCAGAAACTGCAGCAGGGCTATACATACCGGATGTATGCCGGGCATAAACTTCGCCTGCGGCAATGCCTGTGCATCCGACCCTATGCTACCGATCAGTGGCACCCATACCCGGTTGATGGATAAGTCTCTTTTTTTTATCTCTCTATCGGAAAGGCCTATACGTAGCAGTGCATCCCGGTAAACTGCTTCAAAAGGGCGGCTAAACCGAAGCCCCGACAGTTCGCATACCTGCTCGCCTTCCAGCTCTATCGTGTCGATGATCTCCCTGAACAAAGCATTGTATACCATGCCTCCATCTTCGTAATACAGTGGGCCGTTGATGGTAAACAACATGGAATAGTTCTTCAGCCGTCTGTTTACCTGCCAGAGTTTTTTTTCCTGGCAAAGCTGCAACAGCAGTTCGGGGGTAATGTCCGTTACGGCAGAAAGCTGGGCCATGGCTTCGATGGTCATCAATGATGCATTGAGCATGGCATTCCCGGTATAGGTCTGGAATAGTTGTTTCATGTCGACAGACATATTTACGGCATCACACAACCTGAAGACTGCCCATACCGGCGCTGTTATACACGCCGGCCCCAGCATCCGCCAGGAGCCTCAGCGCCTGGCCGCCTGCTTTAACTTTGAGCCGGAAGTTGGTATAACCGCGGATTTTGGTCTCCTGTGGTGTATCTGCCTTGATGGTGATTAAACGGGATTTGGGAGGATTGTCCATCAACACCACTTCTACACTGACAGGTCCAAATACGCTATCAGCCTGTTCTTCACCATACAGGGTGATAAATTTCTCCCGCCAGTTGTATACCAGTTGTTTTACAAAATCGGGGTGGCTCGGCGACAGAAAGTCGTAATACCCCCGGTCATTTTTAGAGCCGCATACCAGAGGAGAAAACGGTTGCAGCAATACTTCCCGGATTTCACTGTCCGGGATGTCTTCCAGTTGTGAGGGCACCGCCTGTACCGCAGCTACGTTAAAAACGCCTTTGCTGCGCCGGTCGCCGATCTCAAAGATCTCATTCAGAAACAGTCCCCGGATAAAATTCTCTGCCGCCTGCGGCAGATGGAAAGAGATCGTAAAAACCGCCTCCCTGGATAAAAGGCGGAACCTGTCGCCCTCTATCCGGAAAGCCGTCCTGATCTCTGAAAAAGAAAACAGTTTGAATACTTTGAGGGAACCTGGCCGGGAATAGCCTTTCTCATGCAGAAAAGCGGCGTATTCTTCATCAGCCTGATGTAATATTTTAAATATCACTGCCGATAAGGCATAGGGGTAATTAATGGGAATGACTGTTTCCTGGTGTACTGCCAATAGTTTGATTCTAAAACGCATGTTTATAAATGAATAATGCTTGCTGCCATGACAGCAAATACGATTAAACAATTAGTTCACGCTCTACCAACTACGTTTCCCCTCATTAAGTACTATCTGTCAGCAAAAAAAAGTTAGTGATACAGTACAATGACCCTTGGAAAGAAGGGGCATTTACACCCTCTGGCGGGCATATATTACCACTCACAGGCCACCATACCGGCCGATGCCATTCCCTCTTCCGCAGCCATCAGCGGTCTGTCCCCCTTTAAAAACCTGCAACGGAATAACTGCGGCTATTTTGCGGCGCAATCTTAATTTTAGGTGCGCCCGTTTTGCCCTGCCAACTATCCCGGCCTTTGACTGCCAACGTGAGCATATTGATCCGTGAAGACTATTTACCACCGGTACAGGAACCAAGCACCTAACGTACGCACCTATCCCCGCATTTATAACAATTAAATATTCAGTTTTATGGAAACAACAACACTTCCGGGGCTGTACTGCCCCTTCCCGGGAAAACTCAACCCATTGGTAACAAAAGCAGACAGGCATACTGTTGCCTGGGTCCGGAAATTCGGGCTGGACAATGGCTCCGGCCAGTGGCATCTTTACCAGGAACAAAAATTCACCTGGATGGTGGCGCGTATGTTCCCCAATGCCGACCTCTTCCGTCTTTGTATTGCGGCGGATTTCAACACCCTGCTCTTTTTGTGGGATGATGAAATAGACCGTATCACGCTCAACGACCCCGGTACCAGTTTTGCAACACTGGCGGCCAGCATGATCGGCATCCTCAAAGGGAAATATGTGGCCACTCCACATCAGGACCCGCCACTGTTACTGGCCATGCAGGACATCTGGCAGCGGATGCAGCAGATAGGCCCTGTAACCTGGCAGGAGCGCTTTACCACCAGCCTTCAGGCCGCATTTATGTCCAACAGCTGGCGTATGCAAAATGTCACGGCTACCGACAGCATCTCTCTGGAAGATTATATGCTGCACCGCCCGGGCATCGGCGGGGCCAACTTCTTCCTCGACCTGGCAGAAATCATGGAAAGCGTACACCTGCCCTCCGCCTGGTACCACGATCCCCTCATCAAAGAACTGGGCCTGCTCTGCAGCCGCACCATCTGCTGGGCCAACGACCTCTTCTCCTACACCAAGGAACTGGAGCAGGGCGACGAACTCAACCTCGTGATGATGATCAAAAACAAAAAACAGCTGGCACTGGAAAACGCTGTCCACGAAGCCGCTGCCATCCATGACAACGAAGTGCGGCAGTTTCTGCAAACAGCGGAAATGTTGCTCTCACTCAGCTCCCGGCACGACGCCGCGCTGCTGGACCGTTATATCCTTATGCTGGAACATATGATGGAAGGAAATATCTCCTGGAGCACCAGGGATACCAGCCGTTATGGCATGTTGGTATAACAAACAGTCAATCATGAATAACGAATTGCGGGCGAAGCTGCGAATCCTCACTTCGCATTTTTGTTCGCAATTCGTGATTCGTATTTTATCATGAGGTCGTTCAGGGCTTTCAGGTCAATCGGTTTGGTCATGAAACCATTGGCACCGGCTTTCAGTAAATCACCAATAGAAGTTTCGGCGGCATCGCCGGAAACCGCGATAACAATGGCATTGCGGACCACCGGCATACTGTGCAGAACAGCCAGCGTATCCTTTCCGTTCATGTCCGGCATATGGGAGTCAAGAAAAATAATGTCAGGATGCAGACTGTCCGCCAGTTTCACGCCTTCTTCCCCACTCAGCGCCGACACCACTTCACACTCCATCCGCTCCAGGAACCTGGACAATATCATGTTGCTCATTTCATTATCATCTATCACCAGCGCTTTCACTCCCTTGAAAGACCGGATGGTAAGCTGTTTCGATACAGACGCCTCCGCCACCTTTTCTTCTGCGGCCACCAGCGGTAATGTCAAGGTAAATACGGACCCTTCCCCTTGCTTGCTGGCTACCGATACCGTGCCTCCCATCAGTTCCGCAAAACGCTGCACAATAGGCAGTCCCAGCCCGGTACCGCCAAAAGCATGCTGCTCAGACACATACGGCGAAAAAATAGTGGAGAGTCTTTCTTCCGGAATACCAGCTCCGCTGTCTTTTACATGCAGCTGCCAATCAGGCAATGCCTGGTTGATCTGCACCGTTACCGTACTGCCTGCATGTGTAAACTTAATAGCGTTAAACAGCAGGTTATTAAGTACCTGTGTTAATTTAATTTTATCCCCTTCAATCAGGGCAGGCATCCCCGGCTCAATCTCCAGCGCAATCTGCACATCCCGTACATTAGCGATATACTGGTAAATACTCGTGGTTTCCGCTGCCCATTCCCGCAAATTAAAAGTACTGGTTTCGAGTTGAGGGGTAACACCTTCCTCCAGCCGGTGATGCTCAAGATTGTTGTTAAGAATCTGCAGCACATTATGGGAAGCGGAATACAGATGCTCCACAGAAGATTTTAATTCGGGATATTTATCACTCTGCTGCACTTTCATCAGCAGGTCCTGCGTGATACCATATACAGCGTTAAAAGGATTCCTCATCTCATGAGAGGTTTCCATCGCCTGACGACGACTGTCTTTGTCTGCTTTTTCCAGGGCTGCCGCTTTCCGTTGCAACAAAACATTCTTTCGTTTCAGCCCGCGCACATAGATGTAAATCGTGATCACATCCAGCACCAGGATGGCCGGAATGGATACCCAGCGGATCAGGAACTGATCGGAAAGTGACAGATCCAGCGGCTGTATAACGTTGTAATAATAATTCAGCTCACACAGTATCAGACATAGTACAGAGATAGTGATACTGACAGATATCAGCAGTGGCTTGCCCTGAAAAACAGTCAGGGCGGCACCTACGAGGAAAAAGAACAGTAAATGAACTTCCGCTACCATCCCCATCAGTATGCTGAAATAAACGATGGAAGTATTGTGAAGCAGGGCGGTGAGGATAGCTGCTGTGTTATGCAGCCGGAAGTGGTTAAACAATAACACCACTACAAACAACAGGGCTTCAACGTAGGCGGGGAGTAATATCCGGATGTTGCCGGTAAGATAATAAATCGCAGTGCCAAAAATCAGACATAATACGATGGAAGCCAGACTAAGTGTATTGATGATACTGACTCGTTTCTTCTCTTCTCCTTCCAGTTGAGCAGTCCCTGTATGTATAATTCCCCGCACCAGAAGCGCAGGATGGAATAATCTAGAATAGGTCATTGGGATATCGGTTTGCTGAGAAAACATTCTCCACTGAAAACATCACATCCTTATTTTTTACGAAATTAAACACAAATCGCCGTATAAAAATAAAATGTATTTTTGTAATATATTTTTAACTTATTCATGAAGAAAGGATTATTCTATGCCCTGCTGCTGGCGGCCGCTCCGCTTGCTGCCAGCTGTCAGACTTATAAGGCCCCAACCAGCCAGAACCAATATTATCTTGCTACCATCAAAGGGATCAGTTACACTTACAAAAACGGCGTTGTTACTGTAAAAAACAACGGTCTCTACAATATCGGAACCCTGCTTATCAGCGCTGTCTCCACGGAAGATAAGGAACTCTATGGTGTAGCCGTGTTTGACGAAGGGTTCCTTAAGGGAGAAACCCTGAAAACAACCGTGTACTTCACCCGCGGCCTTGATAACGACCAGGAAGTTCCCCTGAAAGATATCAACGAAAAAAAACTCGTCTTCTCAATCGATAAAGCAACAAGAGCAGGCGGGGCTAAATAAGCTGCCTATGATCACATTACAAGGTGTCTCGAAAAGTTTCCAGCGTAAACTGGTACTGGACGACATCCATCTCACAGTTCAACCCCATGACATCTGTTGTCTGTTAGGCAAAAACGGTGCCGGTAAAAGCACCCTTATCAACATCATCGCCCGGCTTATATCCCAGGACAAGGGAGCGGTGTTGATTAAAGGCCAGGTGTTTGATGACAACAAAATTCTTATCAAGGAAAAAATCGGTCTCGTCAGTCAGTTCGACTATCTGATAGAGCAGCTCACTGGCTACCAGTACCTGGAATTCAGTGGACTGCTCTACAAAATGAAGCCCGCCGATATCAAAGAAAGAATCAACAGCCTGTCCCTCTTCTTCTTCGAAAACACCACCGACATTCACCAAGTTATCAAGGGCTATTCTTCCGGCATGCGCATGAAACTCAACATCATGGCAGCCCTTCTCCACAAGCCCGATATACTATTGCTGGATGAACCCTTTGCCAACCTCGACCCCGTGACCTGTCATAAACTCGCCGGCTTCCTGCAGGAGTTTGCAGCAGCTCCTGGCAAACTGGTGATCATCTCCTCTCATGATCTGCTGTATGTGGATAAAATTGCTACCCGCATCTGTGTGCTGCACGACAAAAAAGTAGTGTTTGATGGTGATAAGGAAAGCTTTACCAATGGCGGTGCCAAAGAACTCGACAAACAATTGCTCGAACTGATCAATCCTGCCGGCATCAACACGGCTTCGCTGAACTGGTTAACCTGAACTCAATATGAGACTGTTACTTTACCTGCTGAAAGCCCGCTGGGGCAACTTTATCCGTGAATGCGACAAACCTGCTACCCTCATGGCACGGCTGGCCATACTACTGGGGGCGGGTTTTAATACCGTTATCATTAGCCTGATACTAACGAATCCCAATCAGACCAAACTGACATGGTTTACCCTTGCGATATTTGCACTCCCGCTTGGTTGTCTTTTTTTTCCTGCCTACCAGCACAAGGTAAACTTATTCCGCCCTGCTGATCCGCTGAGTTTTACACAGCGGGCCTGTATAGCAGCCGGCTACCACCTTGTCTCGCCGTTTTATGCACTGATAACCTCCTGCTTGTTGCTCATGCCGCTGATAAGCCAGCAATTCACCTTATTCAATACACTCAACACCATCGGAGTACTGGCGGCATCAGGTGTT
The DNA here is from genome assembly GCF_018255755.1 of Chitinophaga sp. HK235. Classification (NCBI taxonomy): domain Bacteria; kingdom Pseudomonadati; phylum Bacteroidota; class Chitinophagia; order Chitinophagales; family Chitinophagaceae; genus Chitinophaga; species Chitinophaga sp. HK235. The sequence goes on from NZ_CP073766.1 coordinate 3,379,082, forward strand.
TTCTGTCTGTTGCTGCAAACGGCGTTCTACACCCGCAAACATATTGGCATTGCTTTTATCATCTTTATACTGACAGGTATACTTATCGTGTATACCTCTCCGTTATCTTTTCTGCTATTGCCACTGGCCTTACTGATATGGATTATATGGCAAAACAAAGTAAAGGAAGAACCCGCCGACACAGGAGATAATAAACTATACAGCACTTCCGGCACGGCCAGTGTTTACAGTTATGTGATCAGGATTTACGGCAAAACCAGACCGATTATCATTCCGTTGATCATGGGCCTGGTGTTTAAAACATTGTTTATGGTGATGGCGATAGGCACACAGCATAAACATAAAGAACCTTTTCCAGGCAAGGGTTACATTGTATACATGTTGTGCAGTAGCCTGATTATCTTCACTTATGTGCATAACAATATCTGGGGACATATCTATCGTACTTATCAACATTTGCTGATGACCAGAAATCCAAGGTTGATGTTCAAGATATATCTGTCGCTGCTGATTGTTCCGGTCAGTATAGATATAATCGTATCTGTTCCGTTGTTTCTGACATTATCGACAAGCCTTGTTCAGTTCCGGGATATGATCATCTATTATTTCATAACCCTGGGATGGCTGACGATACTGGGTTTTCATGCATCCAACAACAAACCGGAGGAAGTTACACAGGCTATTAATTTCAAAACCCTGCGGACCAATACACCACTGGGATTTAATCTGGTGGGCATGGCCCTTAGCCTGGCGATGGCTTATGTAACACTTAATGGATATAGCCTGTACGTATTTCCGGCGGCGGCCCTTCTCTGTGCCTATGTTTACTATCGGCTGCTCACGGTACCAACAGCTCCCGTTACCGGCGATTTGCCCCATTCATCCTGATAGCAGACAATGTTTTTCAGCCGAATGCCGGAAGACCTGTTTTGCCCGATGATTGATAAAGCATCTGTTGCTTTTATCACTTTGATATTGGAAATGCTGGCACCCTTTACATCATCGAGATATAATACAAAACGGCTGTCCCGTTTTTCGTAGCGGAAGGAACTTCCCTGAATGCTAAGCCCTTCCACATGACGGGCCCACAGCCCGTAAGCCGGCTGCACTTTAAGGTTGCCCACATTGTATTGGCCCACGCCCAGCTCCGGTGGCCGCTGGCTGGTGTCGGATAAGGGATTGCCGCCTTTATCGGTGATATGTACATCCTTAAACACCACGTTCCTGATATACCCGGTATGCCGGCCATCAGGCAAGGTAAAGTTCAGCCCTCCCTCCACTGCTGCCGGTTCCGGCAGCTGATATCCTGCTATAATGGAAGTGGCACGCTTCTGCGAACCATCAAAAGGCTTCCAGCGAACATCACCTCCAAAGGAGCTGCCACTATATACTTCCGCGATATCAATACCATTGATCAGGATGTTTTCCACCTGACCGATATTCACATTCTGTACCAGCAGCTCTGTTCTTTTCCGGCCTTCTTCTGTAAACGTGTATTTACCTGCTGTAGCTCCGATGATACGTCCTCTGTTGGAGATGGAAATAAAGAAAGGAGCAGTGGTACGGAACATTTTGGAACGTTGATTTACCGGACCGGTATGACCACAGTTGAGATGGATATCCTTTACATATGCACCGTCATTGGTAGAGATGGAGAAACCTGCTTTGTTGGCACCCAGCACATAAATATTGTCCACACAGATATCCATGATATCATCGGCAGTTTCTGAACCAATCTGGAACAGGTTGCAGTTGGTATCACCGATTACATTACGCACGCGGTAATGACGTGCAGGACGTGTAAAGCCCAGTGAACAATCAGATCCCGGCTTGATGATATCATCGGAACTGACCCTGGAATAGATATTACGGACGGTCACCTGATTACAGGCCATAAAGTCGTAGATATCACGGACATTACTCTGATTGTCTTTGCCGAAGTAGGTATCATGCACAAAGATGTTGTCTGTACCGGTGGCCAGCAGTACGAAGTGACCGGCGCGGTCTATCTGCAACATATTACTGTCATCTGTTATTTTCGATCCGTCTTTACCAGTGTAGTAGGGTGCATCTTTTTCCGGATCATACCACAGATCATTATCACGGGCGATGCCGCCGATTTCCACATTGGTACACAACTTCAGTGAAAACATTTTATCGGCGCGTTTGTCGGGAGGATTGTTCATGACCTTGTCGCTGGTCACCAGATTACCATTACCGGTGATGAGGCCATTGCCGATGATTTTGATGTTGTCCAGCCTTTCCCCGAAGAACATGGCGTTGTGAAAATAATGATGCCCTACATCCTGTTTGGTGAGATAGTTTTCCGGATCGAGATAAGGGCCCGGATCTGTTGGTGAAAGGCCGGCACGATAGGCCTTATCGGAGAACCAGGTGGCTTCCGGTGCATCGGCCCCTTTGATGGCGCGGATAACAGCACCTTTGTCCACATACAGGTACACGTTACTTTGCAGGTGTACCGTGCGTACGTTGTAGATGCCTTTGCCAAAGAATAGGGTACCACCGCCGATGTCATGCAGATAACGGATGGCAGCGTTGATCCGGTCAGTATGATCGGTTTCCTCATCACCATTGATGCCAAAATGTTGTACATCCAGCCTGCCGCTGTAATGGGAAGCGATATTGGAAAGACCTTCTTTGCTGGAAAGCCTGAACTGGTATAATTTGCCGGGCTGCAGTCCTGTTACCACAGCAGTGCCCCTGGCTGCATCCACGCGGGCATTGGCACGTGTCCAGGTTTTACCGCTGTCCGGTGACTGCTGTAACTTTACATCAGCGGCTATGGTAGTGGTCCAGCGGAAACGGGCCTGGGTAGCCTTTTCCAGGGCATGAAAAGGTTGATCGTTTACAATGATCCGTTCAAAGTCGGTGATGGTATGCACTACATGCAGCAGGGCTGTTTCTGTGCCGGTGCCGGAACTTGTCAGCACAGCAGGTGCTGCTGTCGTATACATTGCTTTAAAGGGATACTGTCCTGTTGCTGTCAATACTACATTACGGACTTTCAGGACCAGATCAGGGCCGTTGGCCGGGCGCAGGTCCAGGTGGCGGAAAATGACTATACTGCCTCCGTCGGCCGCAGACTGAATATCCACAGTTCCCACTTTGGAATAGGAATAGCGGGTGCCGGTACGGCCAATGGATTGTTTGTCCAGACCCTTCAGCAACACGGCTCCTCTGCCAATCACGTTGACGGTTGTATTATCCGGCGTTATCCGGATACCGGCAGGGAAATAAATGCTGATGGTAGCATCCGGCGTTCTTTGTCCGGCGGTGTATTGAAGGATCAGATCTTTGCTGGTTCCGGCGGTGATCGTGGGTTGCAGTAGCTGCAGCTGACCTGTCAGTGCCCTGTTTTCCGGCCATAAGAGATATATCGTACTCCCGTTGGCGTTAGTGGCGGTCAGGTGGTCGCCCGCAGTGATAGTGCCGGCTGTTTTCAGGATACCATCGGCAGTGTTTATCTGGCAGCTGATATGGTCAGGGCTGGCCGCTTGTACTTCTGCGAGCAGATCGGCCACGGTAGGGCGTATAAGCACCAGTCCCTCATCTTCCTGGCTATCGACCGTGAAAGAGCGGGTAATACCGTTTACCACCCGGATAGTATCACCGCTGATACCGGCGATATGAGGAGATACAGGAGCTGCTGTCAGCTTAGGGCCAGGCCCCTGGCTTATTGGCGATGAGGAAGCCAACGTATCCATAGAAGATACAGGACTGCGGCCAGGGCCTTGTCTCTTAAAAAACGGGGAAGCCAACGCATCCATGGAAGCAGCCACCATCAACATACCTGTCAATATCAGTGTATACGTGTTTTTCATAACGAAGGGAATCTTCTGTTAAAATAAGCAATCGATTGAAATTTTTCTTCATTATTGAAAAACAGCGGAATGGCAGGCTACTGACAGTATTTATTGTTATTCAGATTTGCTTCAGTTTTTCCCACTACCTTTACACCGTGCCCAACAAGCTGACCAACATATTAAACACAACGTTTATCGTCATCATGTTCTTTGCCCTCCAGGGAAGGGCGATAGAACGTTATGCCACCTGGTTCAGCAAAAAAACGGTCATTACCACTTCCCAGCAGGTAGATACCAAAGTTAAATCAGTGTATTACCGCTGTAAACTGCAGTGTTTTTCCGAGAAGATAGTTCCCCTGGCACTGCCACCAGAGGCTGCAGCCGTTCCGGCACTACACACCACTCCTCGTGAAAAAAAGACCGGCGCCATCACTGTGGTCTGCTACGCGATGCCTGGCCTGCTGCTCCTTCCACTGCGGGCACCTCCCATCGCATAAAACAGCGCTTCCACTCATCAGACACTGGTTTTCTCTTCTACAGAAAAAACAGCATACCGCTTTCCTGCCGGTGTGATGAACATATTGTATTGCGCTGTGTATTTACTGTTAGCCTGTCGTAGCAACATGGTTTCAGACCTGTAGCGCGGCACACCGATCCAATCATTATCCGTTCATTCAATACAAGCATATGTACGCATCACACCGTGACTGCTCTCCGGCACTGATATTCAGCCTGGCCTTGCTGTTGACCGCCTGTTCGGGCAACCCTTCCAAAAAGGGCCGCAGCCGCGACAATCAGGCAAAAGTATATGCCAACATCACCCTCCGCCCCATTACCGCTACTATCAACACAGATTTCCCCGCTACCATCCAGGGACAACAGAACATAGAAATACGGCCTAAAATAGACGGCTATATGCAGGACATGTATGTAGACGAAGGCTCCGAAGTAAAAAAGGGACAGCTGCTCTTCCGTATCAGTGCGCCGCAATACGAACAGAACGTCCGTACAGCAGAAGCCAATATCAAAATAGCAGAAGCAGACGTTAATGCAGCGCAGATGGAAGTCAACAAGGTAAAGCCGCTGGTAGACCAGGACATCATCAGTCCCTACGGCCTCGAATCCGCCCGCTACACCCTCGAAGCCAAAAAGGCCGCCCTCGCACAAGCAAAGGCCAATCTGGTCAATGCCCGGGTGAACCTCAGCTACACCACCATCTACAGTCCCGCTGACGGCGTCATCGGCGCGGTGCCGTTTAAAATAGGCAGCCTTGTGAGCAGCACCACCGCACAACCACTCACCACCGTCTCCAACATCACAAAAATTTACGCTTACTTCTCCATCAACGAAAAAGAATCGCTCAATTTCTTTGCACATGCCAAAGGCAATACCGTACAGGAAAAACTGAAGACATTGCCGCCGGTAAAGCTGTTACTCCCCAATGGCGCCACCTTCGCGCAGTCGGGTGATATAGAAACCATCGGCGGCCTTGTGAACCAGCAAACCGGTTCCGTGACTCTGCGTGCTACCTTCTCCAATCCCGGCGGCCTGCTGCGCAGTGGTAACAGCGCCATCGTCAGGATGCCTTACACCCGCGACAGTGCCCTGCTGATACCACAAAGCGCCACCTATCAGGTACAAGGCAAACTGTTTGTATACGTGATAGACCATTCCGTCCATGATACGCTCAAAGCCAAATCCGTTCCGGTGAGCGTGAATGCCGGTACTTCGGGCAACAACTACGTAGTGGAAGACGGGCTCAAAACCGGCGACCAGGTGCTGGTAGAGGGTACCATCAGCCTGCGTGACGGCATGCCTGTCAAAACCAGAAGTGTTAGTGCAGATAGTGTGTACAGGCAATAATTATTTAAATCAGGATTTATGCTAAAGCGATTTATAAAACGTCCTGTTCTGTCAACGGTCATCTCCATCATCATCGTTACGTTGGGAATACTGGGCATTGCAGCACTGCCGGTATCACAATACCCGGAAATAGCGCCGCCAACAATTCAGGTGTCCGCCAACTACACCGGTGCCAACGCTGATGTAGTACTTAAAAGTGTGGTAACACCCCTCGAACAGATGATCAACGGCGTACAGGACATGGACTATATGACCTCCACCTCCGGCAACGACGGTTCCGCGTCCATACAGGTAGTATTTAAAACCGGTACCAATCCGGATATCGATGCCGTGAACACCCAGAACCTCGTAAGCCGTGCCACCAGCCAGCTGCCACAGGAAGTAGTGCGTTCAGGCATCACCGTTAGAAAGCGGCAACCCAGCGACCTGCTCGTCTTCTCTATTTACAGCGATAATCCGGTTTACGACCAGACCTTTCTGCAAAACTATGCAGACATCAACCTGGTGCCGGAAATAAAACGTATCTCCGGCGTAGGCGACGCCATCGCTGCCGGCACCATGGACTATGCCATGCGTATCTGGCTGAAGCCCGACGTGATGGCCTCCTACGGCCTCGTGCCCGCCGATATCACCGCCGCCCTCGCAGAACAGAACCTGCAGGCCGCCCCCGGCCAGTTTGGAGAACAAGGCAAACAATCTTTCCAGTACATCATCAAATACAAAGGCACACTCGCAGATACCACTGAATTCGGAAATATCATTATCCGCTCGGTAGGCACGAAAGAACATGTACTGCGGCTGAAAGATGTGGCCCGCCTGGAGCTGGGCGCACAAAGTTATGCTACCGGCACCCGTACCAACGGCCTCCCTGCTGTGTCCATCACAGTTATGCAGGCCGCTGGGTCCAACGCCAGCGATATCATCAATCAGGCACTGGCCGTAGTAAAAAATGCTGCCAAATCCTTCCCGCCCGGTGTGAAATACGTAGTGCTCTCCAACGCCAACGATTTTCTGAATGCCTCTATCGACAAGGTATTACATACCCTCGTGGAAGCTTTTATCCTGGTGTTTTTTGTAGTGTTTGTATTTTTACAGGACCTCCGGTCTACCCTCATCCCCGCCATTGCAGTGCCTGTGGCTATTGTAGGCACCTTCTTCTTCCTCAATCTCTTCGGGTTTACCATCAACCTGCTGACACTCTTTGCCCTGATACTGGCCATCGGAATTGTGGTAGATGATGCTATTGTGGTGGTGGAAGCGGTACATGCCAAAATAGACCAGGGTTATACTTCTGCCCGCAAAGCCAGTATTGACGCCATGGACGAGATATCCGGCGCTATCGTTTCCATCACGCTGGTGATGGCCGCCGTATTTGTGCCGGTGAGTTTTATCAGTGGTTCTGCCGGCGTGTTTTACAAACAGTTTGGCCTCACACTGGCCATCGCCATTATCCTTTCTGCCGTCAACGCGCTGACACTCAGCCCTGCGTTGTGCGCCCTCTTTCTGAAGCCACATGCCAAAACACAACACCACAGCTGGCTGCAACGATTTTATACTGCGTTCAATACTTCGTTTGATACTATGACGCGCCGGTACCGGTCGTCTGTAGCTTTCCTGGCCCGCAAAAAATGGATACCATTCCTGGCACTCCTGTTTTTCACCGCGGTGCTGGGCATACTGCTGAAGACCACTTCCACCGCCTTTGTCCCTAATGAAGACCTGGGCGTGATCACAGCCGATGTGACCCTGCCCGCAGCAGCATCGCTCGAACGTACTGCTGCAGTAAACCGGCAACTGGAAAACATCGCCAAAACCATCCCTGAAATCAATAATGTAGTGGCCATCACCGGTTCGGGCGCCACCGGCGGCTCCGGCAGCAACTATGGCAAGGTAACCATGCGGCTGGTGCTGTGGAACCAGCGTAAACGCAGCATACAAGCCATCATCGATGAGCTGTTTCAAAAAACAGCCGGCATCACCGAAGCCAAAATTAATTTCTTCGCCCCGCCCACCATCCAGGGCTTTGGGTCGGTAGGTGGTTTCTCCCTGCAGTTGCAGGATAAGACCGGAGGCAATATCGTGGAGTTCAACAAAGTATGTACTGACTTCCTTAACGCGCTCAATGCAAGGCCGGAGATACAGTTTGCCTCCACGCCTTTTGATCCGGGATATCCACAGTATATGTTCAACGTTGATGTGGCCAAGGCTAAAGATGCAGGGTTCCAGGTAGATCAGATACTGAATGTGATGCAGGGTTATTTTGGTGGTATCTATGCGTCCAACTTCAACCAGTTCGGGCAGCAGTTCAGGGTGATGATACAGGCGGAGCCCAACTATCGCGCCAAGCCGGAAAACCTGAACTCCGTATATGTACGCAGCCCTGCCGGCACAATGGCACCTATCACCGCTTTTGCCACACTGCAGCCTACCTACGGCCCGCAGACCATTTCGCGGTTCAATCTTTTTACGTCTATCGCCATCAGCGGAACACCCAAGCCGGGATACAGTTCCGGCAGCGCTATCACCGCTATCCGTGAAGTGGCCGCACAGGTGCTGCCTCCCGGCTATGGGTATGAGTTCTCCGGACTATCAAGGCAGGAAATATCCGCAGGCGGACAAACAGGTTTCATCTTCCTGCTTTGTCTCATCTTCGTATACTTTCTGTTATGCGCCCAATATGAGAGTTATATACTGCCGTTGTCTATCCTGCTCACCCTGCCGATAGGACTGGCAGGCGCTTTTATCTTTACCGGCATCCTGGGCATCAACAATAATATTTACGTACAGATCACGCTCATTATGCTCATTGGTCTGCTGGCCAAAAATGCCATCCTCATTGTGGAATTCGCACTGGAAAGGCGCCGGCGGGGCATGGACATTCTGCAGGCAGCCCTGGAAGGTGCCAACGCCAGGTTAAGGCCCATCCTGATGACTTCTTTCGCCTTCACCCTGGGACTGGTGCCATTGATGATTGCTACCGGTGCAGGCGCCAACGGCAACCGTTCCATCGGCACCGGCGCTGTTGGAGGAATGTTGATCGGTACCATATTCGGCGTGTTCATCACACCCATCCTCTTTATCCTTTTTCAAACATTACAGGAAAAAGTCAGCGGACCACCCAAAGCAGACGATGATGATGACGAGTAATACCGCTGATTTTCACCAACAGAATTAAATGCTTACAGCATGAATCACAAATTGAATTTTTATATGTGTTTGCTGACAGGCCTGATGCTGATCACGGCCTGCTCAGTAACACGTCCTTATAAAGCACCTGATGCCAGCACCAACGGTTTATTCCGCAACCAGCCGCTAACGGACACGGCTACACTGGCCACCCTGCACTGGCGGGAAATATTCACCGATACCCTGCTCCAGAAGCTGATCAGCACCGGTATTCAACAAAACCTGGACCTTAAAACAGCCTATGCAAGGATCACACAGGCCGAAGCCACTTATGAACAAAGCCGGCAGGCGTATTTTCCCACGCTGGGTGCCAGCGCTTCGGTCAGCGGGAACAAAACAACCAGCGGAAGCACCAGCAACAGTCACCCTTATCAACTGGGGCTGAACACCACCTGGGAAGCAGATATCTGGGGACAACTACGGAGCAGTCAACGGGCCAATCTGGCCAACCTCTTACAGGGACAGGCAGCGGCAAGGGCCGTACAAACCAATCTGGTAGCCAATATCGCCAATTTTTACTATCAGCTCCTGGCATTGGACCAGCAACTGGTCATTACCCAGCAAACCGTAGAAAGCTGGAAAGCCACCGTTAATGTGATGAAAGCGCTGAAAGCGTCCAACATCGTTACAGGTGCTGCGGTCGTACAAAGTGCTGCCAGTCAGTATGCCGCAGCCGTGGCCACCCACGATCTGCGCCTGCGTATCAGAGAAACAGAAAATGCACTCAGCATCCTGCTGGGCCAGGCGCCCGATACCATTCCGCGAAGCAAACTGGCAGACCAGCAACCTATTACCCTGCTGAAAACAGGTGTACCTTCACAGCTGCTGGCCAACCGGCCCGATGTACAGGCCGCTGAATATAACTTCCGGTATTTTTTTGAACTCACTAATGTGGCACGTACTTACTTCTATCCCACCCTTACCATCACCGCCTCCGGCGGATTTACAGGATCTTCGTTAGGACAGCTGTTTGAACCGGGTTCCATGGTCGGCAATATCGTAGCCGGTTTGGCACAACCTATCTACAACCAGGGAATCAATCGTGCCCGGTTGAAAAGTGCGCAGGCGCAGCAACAACAGGCGCTGTACAATTTTCAGGGCATTCTGCTTACGGCAGGCCAGGAAGTGTCGGATGCGCTGTTCTCCTATCAGACGGCCCTCGACAAAACCGATGACCGCGACAACCAGCTGGACAATCTGGAGAAGTCTGTATCTTACACGCAGCAACTGGTAAGGTACAGCTCCGCCAATTATACGGAAGTACTAAACGCTCAACAAAACCTGCTGACCGCACAGCTGGGACAGGTAAACGACCGGCTGCAACAGCTGCAGGCCATCGTTAACCTCTATCGCGCGCTGGGCGGCGGCTGGCAATAATCCATACAATCATCGCTTATGAAAATAAACAGACTGGACCACCTCGTGCTCACCGTAGCCAATATCGACATCACTTGTTTGTTTTACTACGACGTGCTGGGCATGGAGATACAGACTTTCGGAGACGGAAGAAAAGCGTTGAAATTCGGACAGCAGAAGATCAATCTTCATCAGCAAGGGAAAGAATTTGAGCCCAAAGCAGCACATCCGTTGCCGGGTTCTGCAGACCTGTGTTTTATAACAGAAACGCCTATACGCGAAGTCAAAGAAGAACTACTTCGCAAAAATATCACCCTGCTGGAATCTGAAGTGAGGCGCACCGGAGCCAACGGACCTATTATTTCCATCTATTTCCGCGACCCGGACCAAAACCTGATAGAAGTAAGCAACTACCTGGAGCCGGAAGAATAACTTCCCGGCTCCGGATAATCAACTATCCAGCTGTTGCTGGAAGTATTCAAAAAACTGTCCTGCATGGTAACCGTCCATCAGTGCATGATGTACATGCAGCGATACCGGCATGGTGCTGATACCATCTGCATTAGTCATTTTTCCGAAGGAGACTTTAGGACAACTGTCTTTAAAGGAAAAACTACGCGCATGAGAGAGCGCTGTAAAATTGATCCAGGGGAGCGAAGAACAGTGCACCACATTTTCGCCGGATACTGCAGGTACCAGGCCCGTGCTGTTTTGCACCTGCTCTGTTATAATACGGGCTTTGGCTTCAAATGTTTCAAAATCCGCATGATATTCAAAATAAGCAAATCCAAAAGTACCATCGGGTCTGTTAATCGTAGGAGAAGGATCTATTTTATCGTATATCCATACCTGTTCGCCGATAATACGATAACGAAAAGGCTCTATCGCATTCATGGCCACCATGGCTTTATGCAGGTAATACAGGAAAAAGGAATATCCTTTTTCTCTGGCAGTAGCGTAGGCTTTGGTACAGTCTACATTAACACATACCCCGAAAAACGGCTCCTCGAACTGATTAAAAAAATGAAAATGATCTTTCCGTTTCCAGGTATTAATATCTAATAATTGTTTCATGACAATAGCTTCGGCAGAATGTCCGAAATAGTTTGAAAAGAATAGAATTTTTCTTCCTTCACTTCTTCATTCACCACTTCATGAGCCCATACAGTATGATATGGAATATGGATGGCATGGGCACCAATAGCCAGTACCGGCATCACATCTGATTTGATGGAGTTGCCGATCATCAGAAAGGCTTCCGGCTGGCAGTCCAGATGACGAAGCAGTTTACGGTAATCTTTTTCCTGTTTGTCGCTCATGATTTCTATATGATGGAAATAATGCGCGAGGCCGGATTTGTTGAGTTTTCTTTCCTGGTCCAGCAGATCTCCTTTGGTAGCCACTACCAGGCGGTATTTGCCTTTCAGGGCTTCCAGCACCTCTTTCACACCATCCAGCAGTTCTATCTCCTTATTAAGCTGTTCCTTTCCGTATTCCAGCACTTTTTCTATCAGCACCGGATTGGCGGTGTTGTTGGTTACCCGCAGGATGGTTTCAATCATGGCCAGCATAAATCCTTTCACCCCATAACCATACAGGGAAAGGTTGTCCATCTCTGTTTTAAACAATTCCTGTGCAACAGTATGGTGGGGTAGATAGTCTTCCAGGAGGCCGCAGAATTTCTGTTCCACTTCCCTGAAATAAGGCTCATTCACCCATAATGTATCATCTGCGTCAAATGCAATGATTTGTATACCGGTCATTGTGATCGTAATTAAGTTTCTAAATTTCCGTAAAATTAATAGCTTCAGCTGCGAAAAAACGGGACATTTGTCCCAACACACTATGATACATACCAATCGCGCTATATTATCATTTATTGAAGACACTCTTACGGAAGCCGAAAAAAAAGACAGAATCTTTCTGCAGTCTTATCCCGCCGGTACCCGGCTGCTAACGCAGGGACAGCTCAACAAATATGTATTGGTACAAAAGACGGGGCTTTCCAAATGTTATATTACGGAAGATAACGGGAAGGATTTTATTATTCAGTTTCTGGGAGAAGGGGAACTGCTGGGAGAACTGGAACTGATACAGCATTCCAGCAATCTGACGACTATTACCGCGCTCACGCCGGTAACGGCCTGGTGCATTATGACCGATTATTTTACCCACCTCATCAGCCATAGCATGGAGCTGAACCAGCTACTGATGAAATCACTGGCAAACCGGCTGGCACAGACTTCAGCGCGGGCTTCGTATCAACAGGTATATCCGGCTGAATATACTATGCTTAAATTATTGTCAGTACTCGCCAGGCAACAGACCGCTTTTTCCAAAAAAGACCTGGCCGATTACCTGGGAGTATCTGTACGCAGCTTTAACCGTACGCTGAAGCAGCTGCGGGAAAAAAGTATCATCCATCCGGACAGCTTTGACCTATACCTTGACAGGGCTGCTTTTGAGCGGCTGATACAGACATACGGAGAACAGTGATCAGTAGTTATCCAACAGTTGTTTCAGCGAAGCGGTTATCTCCGGATATTTGGTGGCCACATTATGTTTTTCGCTGATATCCATGCGGAGATTATATAACTCCATCACCGGTGTTTTTCCTTTTTCAGTAGTGGCAATGCGGAGTTTCCAGTCGCCTTTGCGCACTGCTTCCAGTTTACCGATAGCGCTCAGATAAAAGAGTGGTCTTTCCGGCAGCTGAGTCTGACGCCCGATGATATGCTGCCACACGTTCACTCCTTCTACATTGACCGGCAGTGGCTGTGTGTAGCTGGTAGCTGCAGCCAGTGTAGGCAGTATATCGTTGATGATAAAAGGCTGGTCGGCCACGGTGCCGGCGGCAATACGGCCAGGAGCCCAGGCAATGAAAGGTTCGCGGTGCCCACCTTCATAGGTATTGGCTTTGCCACCTCTGAAAGGGCCGGTAGAACCGTGGTCCCAGGGTTTTACAATATCACGTTGCAACATTCTGTCGGGCATGTCATTCCAGGGGCCGTTGTCACTGGTAAACATCACGATGGTCTGCTGATCCAGTTTCAACTGCCGCAGCAGGGCGATGATTTTGCCGATGCAGGCATCCTGTTGCTCTATCACATCTCCGTATAGCCCTCCCCGTGATTTACCTTTCCATTCTGATGGCACGGCCAGCGGCGCATGTGGCATAGGGAAAGGCAGATAAAGGAAAAAGGGCTGCTGACTGCGGGAAGCACGTTTGATATAGGCCAGGGCACTATCTGTATACCAGCCCATCAGCTTACTGTAGTCTGGTTTTTCGATGACGCGGTTATTATCGTAAAAGACGGCCAGCGTAGTGTCTGTATTCACAAAAGGCGACTGATAATCGTGGCTGTACAACATACCAAAGAAATGATCAAAGCCATGCGACAGCGGGCGGCTATTGGCTTTGTCGCCCAGGTGCCATTTGCCGATCATCATGGTCTGGTAATGATTGGCTTTAAACATTCTGGCAAGGGTGAAAATGCTGTCGGACAGTGCATGTGCATCGCCCGGAGCTACCGCATATGGCATGTTCACCTTGTCGGGGTAACGGCCAGTGAGCAGGGAAGCCCTGCTGGGCGTGCAGGAAGGAGCAGACACCATAAAACCAGTGCTACGAAAGCCTTCCCTGGCGAGGCGGTCCAGCTCAGGTGTGCGGATCTGCGGACTGCCGTAGCAGCTGGCATCACCATAACCCATATCGTCGGACAGGATAAAGATCACGTTGGGCTTCCGTTGCTGTGCCGACACCTGAAACGCCATCAACACCGGCAGCAGCCACCATAAAGTCTTTTTCATTGTTGTGTACTGTTTTATATACTGCGAATTACAAAATTTTACGGTAAAAATTTAACGGATTTATGTGTGGAGAAATCGCGCCAGGTAAGGTGCTGTACGGCTGTTTTTAGCGCTGGCCATTTCCATCGGTGTGCCGGTGGCCACTACTTTACCACCTTCTTCTCCCGCACCAGGACCGATATCTATCACCCAATCACTGGCAGCGACTACACGCATATCATGTTCTACCACGATCACGGTATTACCAGCATTCACCAGCCCTTCCAGCTGTACCACCAGTTTTTCGATATCTGCGGGATGCAGGCCGGTAGTGGGCTCATCGAGCACATAGAGGGTATCACCACGTCCCATGCGCTGTAACTCAGTGGCCAGTTTAATACGTTGTGCTTCGCCACCCGACAGCTGCGTAGCCGGTTGTCCCAGTCGCAGGTAACCCAGCCCTACTTCGCGCAACACACTCAGCGAACGGTGTATCTTAGGCTCGTCTTCAAAAAAGGCCCAGGCAGCATCTACGGTAAGTTCCAGCACTTCGGCGATATTTTTATCGCGGTAGGTTATTTCCAACGTCTGTGCATTATAACGGGCACCATGACAGGTAGGACAAGGTGCATATACACTGGGGAGAAATAACAGTTCTACCATTACAAAACCTTCTCCCTGACAGGTTTCACAGCGACCTTTCGCTACGTTGAAGGAGAAGCGGCCAGCATCGTATTTGCGGGCGCGGGCTGTTGGGGTATCGGCAAACAGTTTTCTGACATGGTCAAACAATCCCGTATAGGTGGCCAGGTTGGAGCGGGGCGTACGGCCGATGGGCTGCTGATCTACCTGTACCAGTCGTTTTACCTGTTCCATACCGGTAATGATGCGTCCGCCCAAAGTGAGCGGGGCGGCCTGTTCCAGCGCCTCTCCTTCTTCCGGTTCGGAGCTGAGGTCCATGCCCAGCTGCGCAGCCACCAGCTCTACCAGTACCTGGCTGACGAGGCTCGATTTGCCGGAGCCAGAGATACCGGTGACGGTAGTCATACATCCCAGCGGGAAAGCAGCCGACAGCTGGTGGAGATTATTGCGGGTAACGTCTTCCAGCTGCAGCCAGCCAGTGGCTTTGCGGGGTTCACGATGTAGGGCTGTTTTTTCTGCAAAAAGAAAACGGCGTGTTTTGGATATCTCAACAGCGGCCAGTCCATCCGGGGGACCGCTGTAAAGGATACGGCCGCCGTGCTCTCCGGCGTCGGGCCCTACGTCTATGATCCAGTCGGCAGAACGTATCACATCCAGATCATGTTCTACCACAAACAGAGAGTTCCCGGATGCTTTGAGTTTTTCCAGTGCTAACAGCAAAGCCTCTGTATCAGCGGGATGCAGGCCGGCAGAAGGTTCGTCCAGCACATACACTACCCCAAAGAGATTAGACCTAACCTGAGTGGCTAAACGTAAACGTTGCAACTCTCCCGGCGACAAGGTAGGTGTACTGCGTTCGATGAGCAGGTAGCCCAGCCCCAGGTCCAGCAATACTTCCAGCCTGCCTACCAGATCGGCCGCTATTCTCTGTGTTACGATTTGCCGCTCCGGATGGGCTTTTTCTTTTTTGGAGTGAGCGGCCTTACCTTCTGCATAAGGGCGCATCAATGCGGCCAGCCTGGAGAGCGGCAAACGCGCTATCTCCCCAATATCCATACCGGCGAATGTTACCGACAGGGAGGCCGGTTGCAGGCGTTTTCCCTTACACACCGGGCATTCGGTGCTTTCCATATATTGTGATACCCGCTTCTTCATGGAAGCGCTTTCTGTATTGGCAAAGGTGTGCAACACATACCGGCGCGCACCGGAGAAGGTGCCCATATAGGAGGGTTCTACCTTTTGTTTGATAGCCCGCTTCACCTCTTCATGCGTAAAGCCGGGATATACCGGTGCTACAGGCTGTTCTTCGGTAAACAGTATCCAGTCCCGGTCTTTTTGAGGAAGATCTTTCCAGGGTTTGTCCACATCATAACCGAGTGTGATGAGGATGTCACGCAGGTTCTGGCCATACCATGCCGTAGGCCATGCGGCGATGGCCCTTTCCCGGATGGTAAGGGTATCATCCGGTACCAGGGAACGTTCTGTGACTTCATATACTCTTCCCAGCCCGTGGCATTGCGGACAGGCGCCTGATGGTGTATTGGGGGAGAATGCTTCCGCTTCCAGGTGGGGCTGCCCTTCCGGGTATTCGCCCGCCCGGGAATATAGCATCCTCAACAGATTAGACAAAGTAGTTACACTGCCTACAGATGAACGGGTGGTCGGCAGTCCCCGCTGTTGTTGCAGCGCTACTGCCGGTGGCAGTCCGCTGATTTCATCCACTTCCGGCACCGACATCTGGTGAAAAAGCCGCCTTGCATAAGGTGATACCGATTCAAGATAACGCCGCTGGGCTTCGGCATAAAGTGTTCCAAATGCCAATGATGACTTACCGGAGCCGGATACCCCCGTGAATACCACCAATGCATCGCGTGGGATATCCAGGTCTATGTTTTTGAGGTTATGCTCACGTGCCCCGCGGACACGCATAAAGCCGGCCTTCTCCGGCGATAGTGGTTTCCCTTTATCTGTTTGCATGCCCTGAGCGCACAAAGACTATGCCCGCCGGTTTACACCTGACAAAAATTACACAATAACGTTTTAATTAATATATTAATTCCGGCGCCGAAGATTCATGCTCAAAATACCAGTTGCATCGGAATTCAAATCGTATAATCCTTATTCATCTCATTTATCCATGGTTTCGTCCCATATTGGAGAATTGTAAACAGCTGGATAATATCTTCATCATATACACTGTGCAGGGCTCTTCTGGCAATACCAGATTGATACCCATTTTTAAAATCTTAAAAAGGTCCGGATCCACATGAAAAGAATATTTATTTTTTTAGTGTGCTTTACAAATCTGCAAAGTGTGGTTGCACAGGATATACAGCAAAGAATTGATACACTGTTGAAAGCCTATGTGAATTTGAATAAATTCGGTGGCACTGTGTTGGTGGCCCACCATGGAAAAATAATAATAGAAAAAGGGTATGGTGTCAGGGATGCCGAAAATGGGGCGTTAAATGATAACAATACTGTTTTCCAGATTGGGTCTATTACAAAAGAGTTCACATCAGCTGTTATTTTGAAACTGGTGGAACAGAAAAAAATGTCCCTGTCCGACAAATTGAATAAATTCTATCCTGGTTTTCCTAACGGAGACAGTATTACCATTGAGCATCTCCTTACACATACAGCAGGTATTCAGGATGCTACAAAAAGTATGGGTTCTTTCAGCATAGCCGCGATGCCCACCAGTGAACAGGGAATGCTGGATCAGTTAAAGCGGATGCCCCCGGAGGCTATGCCTGGAAAAACATTCCGCTATAGTAATTTAGGATATACATTACTCGGTTATATTATCAGGAAAGTTACACACAGACCTTATGAGCAGGTGGTGAGAGAGATGATTTTTGGTCCGCTGAATATGCAAAATAGTGGTTTTGATTTTGCGGGCTTGAAAAATACCAACAAAGCCAAAGGCTATATGGCGTTGTCCGCACTGGAGCAAAAGGAAAGCCCTGCAACTGATTCTTCGGAACTGTTTGCCGCAGGTGCCATGTATTCAACCGTGGAAGATCTGTACAAATGGCACCAGGGCTTGCAATCCGGACGCATTGTGAGCAAAACAATGTTAAACAGGGCTTATACACCGGTTAAAGAAAAGTATGGATATGGCTGGAGCATTGATTCAGCATATAACAAACTTAGAGTTGGTCATACCGGAGGAATGCTGGGCTTCAGGGCTAAAATGGTCCGTATTCCGGAAGATGATCTGTTCATCATCCTATTGGGTAATCGTTTTGACGATCCTTACCTGGAAACCATTTCCCGGTCCATTCTTGCTATCATTTATCAGCAGCCCTATGTTTTGCCCGAACAGCCTGTAAAGTGGAGCGATCACGCATTGAGAGCCTATGCCGGCATTTATGAATTCTCGCCTGGTAATTGGGTAGATATTATTTTTGTAGATGGACATCTGATAGGTCATTCTCCCAAAAAGACATTAGAGTTGTACCCCCGCAAACAAGATCTTTTTTATATCATGGAAAGAGAAGGAGAAGAAGCGAATATCGGGTTTGGGAGAGATGAAAAAGGAGAAGTGAAGGAGATATATCTTATCAAACTGGATAATAGCAAAGCAGTGGGGAAGAAGATCAGGTAAAATTTATGTTCTGAAAATTACTGGCTTTTCTGTTCCCATTGATCTGCCGCCAGTTTTTGCAGTGTTTGTTGCAACAGGATCAGGCTATCGGTTTGCGCGGGTGTTTCCTCGTCGCGGTCATAGATAATTTTTCCGGCAGGATCAATCAGAAACAGACAAGGCAGGCCCGGTATTGCGTATTCCCGGCTGATATCCGGCTTGTTGAATATTTTGGTCCAGCTGATACCGTACCGGTCCACTGCCTTCAGAAATGCACTGGAATCTTTATCTGCTGAAATACCAATCACGACAAGATGATCTGCACTATAGCTGCTGTGTATCTTTTTGATTGCCGGCAGTTCTGCCACACAGGGCGTACACCACGATGCCCAGAAATTCAGCAGCACATACTTCCCGCGGTAATCTTTCAAGGCAACTTTGTCACCGTAAATATCAAGGGTAGTAAAATCTTTTGCCATCGCACCTATTCTGATGTCCCTGGCTGCCAGCCATTTCAGGATGGTCGCCCTTTCAGCAGCATCTTCGGCGTTTTCAGGGAAATTAGCCTGCAGGAAAGCCCGCAGCTGCGATACTGTAGTACCCTGATATCCGTATGGTACCACACTACCCATTATCATCAGTTCTTCTCGAAACAGCCATAAAGCATAATAGGTGTTCCTGTGCTGTATTACAAAGGCCAGCTGTTTATCTTCTACCGCCTTCATCTTCTGAAAAAACACCTTACGTTCAGGGCTATTAATATCCATGATAGCATTGGAATGCGCTTCCCAGTATGCATTTTTTTCCCGGATAACCGGCGCCATCCACTTTTCATAATCGTTACCTCCCTCCTTACTGATATCTTTCGCATTGGTCAAAACCGGATGTTGCCACCCATTATCAAAATGAATGGCAGCGGGTTGCTCTGTTACCCAGAAACGGCCACCAGGCATAGTATCCAATCCTGACTGCTCATAGAAGATATTAATGGTGGCATAACGGGCATTATAATTCCCTTCCAGCACGATTACTTTATCTTCAGGCCGGGGCTTTACCTTGACAGTTTCAGTACCATTATGATAACTAATAATCAGCTGTTTAAAATCTGTACCGGGAGGCACGGTAACGGTTACCCGAAAATGGCGGTCAGTGGTAAAACTCTGTAGACTGCAAACCAGCAGCATACAGGCAATAGCTCTCAAAAGGGTTGTCATGGCGCTTTTCATTGTCCACCTGAAAATATGATGTAAAAAAATCATACAAACACAACGAACTGTTAATTCACATAAGGTTATTAAAAAAGTAACACTTTCGGACAATTACAATTGTTCAAATCTTGTATATCTTTGTTCCTTCAATCCCCGTCTTCATATGAAATATTTTCCCAACCTGTTTGTATGCCTTTTAAGCATCAGTATGGTGTCATGTACGAAATCGGACCCAAAAGAAACGAATCCGGTAAATCCGCCAACACAGCCTACACAACCAACACAACCCACGCAGACAATTGATCTCAGCGCTGTCACCCAGATCCTGAATGATTCTGTTCCTGTGAGGTATAATGGTAAATGTTATACCATCATTCATGTCAACGGAAAAGAAGTATATACGAAAGGATATGGAGGATTTGACGGCGAAACCCAGCAACTCGTAGCCTCCTGCTCCAAATGGCTGGCAGGCGCCGTGGTAATGAGTCTGGTTGATGAAGGTAAATTTAAGCTCAGTGATACGATAGGGACCTTCCTGCCGATCTTCACCACCTATGGCAAAGGAGCTGTTACCATCGCGGAGCTAATGTCGCTTACTTCCGGCTTCCCTGGTACTTCAGACAAAAACTATGAGCTGAATCCCCTGCTCACGATGGCGCAATCGGTAGACTCCATCGCTAAAAACGTGAAACAGATCAACCCTCCCGGCACCTTCTATTACGGCCGTGTAAGCATGCATATCGCCGGCCGCATCTGTGAAGTGGTGACCGGCAAAAGCTGGAGTGATCTGGCTAATCAAAAAATATTTGGTCCTTGTGGCATGACAAAAACAGACTATGGAATTAGCGGCAACCCTACTCCGGCCAGCAGTGCCCGCACTACCCCCAACGACTATATTAAATTCCTGGATATGTTGTCCAACAAAGGCGTAGCGGCCAACGGCAACAGGGTGCTCAGCGAAGCCGCCGTCATTGCCATGAATCAGGCCCAGCCCATTACCAAAACGGCCTATTCTACCTACCTGGACCTGCCTAATATGTACGGCATCGGTCACTGGCGCGACATCGTTGCTACCGGTGATGTACTGGTAGAAAGCAGCAGCCCCGGCACCTACGGCAGTTTTCCATGGATCAATGATCCTAAAAAGATAACCGGCTTTATCTTCACCTATATGGAAACAGACGGTCCGCGAACGATCGCTACCTGCCAGAAAATAAGAGCCGCTGTAAGAAATGCAGTGAGGTAATCTACATGAATATAAAAAAGCGGCGGTCAATAGTTACTTATTGACCGCCGCTTTTTTATATTCATCCTCTTGTAACAACTTCCACACGATATGAAAACATCTTTACTGCTGGTAATGGCTGTACTGTCAGCTGTTATAGCCACCACTGCACAAACGCCTGGCCCGGTGGTCCATCTCTCCAAAGAAGTATTACAGGATAAGATTAAAGGCGGATGGGCCGGACAAACCATTGGTGTTACTTTTGGCGGCCCTTATGAATTCCGTTACAACGGCACCTTTATCCAGGACTATCAACCACTCGAATGGCATAAAGGTTATGTAAAAGAAGTGATGGACAGCTTCCCCGGCCTTTACGATGACCTGTATATGGACCTCACTTTTGTGGATGTGATGGAACGTAACGGCCTCGATGCTCCGGCCGATTCTTTTGCACAGGCTTTCGCGCAGGCCGGTTATGTACTGTGGCATGCTAATCAGGCCGCCCGTTATAATATCCTCAACGGCCTCAAAGCACCAGCCTCCGGACACTGGCAGCACAATATGCATGCAGACTGCATCGACTACCAGATAGAAGCCGACTACGCCGGCCTTATGAGCCCCGGCCTGCCCAACGCCGCTTCCGCTATCAGCCATAAGATAGGCCATATCATGAACTATGGCAACGGATGGTATGGTGGTGTGTACGTGGGTGCTATGTATTCACAGGCTTTTGTCACATCTGATATCAAACAGGTGGTCGTTAATGCATTAGGTGTCATTCCGACACAGAGCAAGTTCCATCAGTGTATGAGCGATGTAATCAAATGGCACAAACAATTTCCCAACGACTGGCACCGTACCTGGTTTGAACTACAGAAAAAATGGTCATCCGATCTCAGTTGCCCCGACGCCATTTTTAATCCGCTGAATATAGATGCTACCATCAACTGCGCCTATGTGATACTCGGACTGCTGTATGGTAACGGTGACTATGAAAAAACACTGGAGATATCCACCCGTGCCGGCCAGGATGCAGACTGCAACCCTTCTACAGCCGGAGGTATATTGGGCACTATGCTGGGATATAAAAAAATTCCGCAGAAATGGAAAGATGGACTGGCGGGAGCAGAAGATATCAATTTTAAATATACCAGCATCTCCCTCAACAAAGCCTATGATATCAGTTACCGGCATGCGCTGGCCAATATCAAACGCCATGGAGGACGGGAACAGGGTGATATGGTCGTTATTCCGCTGCAATCTCCTGAGCCGGTAGCTTTTGAAGAGAGCTTCCCACACCTGGTACCGGTGAGCAAAAAAGATTTTCATGTCAATGGCAATGAAATCACACTGACGATAGAGGGTAATGGTTTTGTATTAAGCGGCTATGCTGCCAAAAAAGGAGAAGTACCTGACCGTGTGATCACTGCGACCGTCAGCATAGACGGACATATTACAGACACGATCAGGATGCCTACCAATTATCTGACACGTAAAGATGAGATCTACTATAACCTTAACCTTCCCGCAGGAAAACACAACATAAAAATACAGGTCAGTGATCCGCATCCGGATTACGAACTGCGAACGGGTTATTATGTTACCTTCCGTAAACAATAGCAGATTATCCGCCAATCAGTCTGGCGATACCAAACGCACATCCTGCGGCGATAGTACCGATGACGGCTACACGAATTCCGCCCATAACAGGATTTAATCCGGTGATACGGCTTTTGAAATAGCCAAAGATAAATAAACAGATGATGGTGATCAGGGCCGATATTTTAAGGCCCTGAAGCCCTTCGCTCACAAAGAAATAGGGCGACAGCGGAATCAGTCCGCCAACGATATAGGAGACACCGATATTCAGTGCACTTTTGGTAGCCCTTGCAGCATCCGGCTTTTCGAGGCCCAGCTCATACTTCATCATAAAGTCGGCCCAACGGTCTTTGTCTGTTATCAGTTCGGCAGCGGCTTTTTGCTGCAGTTCGCGGCTCAGGCCCAGTTCTGCAAAAAATGTTTCCACTTCTTCCCTTTCTCTTTCCGGTACAGTTTCTATCTCCTCATATTCTCTCTTCAGTTCACTCTGATAGTGGTCCACTTCCGTTTTACCAGCGAGGTAACCGCCCAGTCCCATGGCAATGGAACCGGCCGCTATTTCCGCCAGTCCGGCAATAACGATGAGGTTTACATCCTTAACAGTGCCGCTGAGACCTGCCGCCAGGGCAAAAGGTACCGTAAGGCCATCGGACATTCCGATAACAATATCGCGCAATAATTCAGATCCGGTAAAATGCTTTTCCTGATGTGTCATAACTTTTGTCGGGTTTGAAAACTGATGATTCCAGGGAATGATGCAACAAAAGTAAATATTATTGGCAACGGCTATCGGGATTTTTATCTGACTTCATAATGAAATATGATTATCTTTGGCCCCGATATTCATATATGAAAAAGGCCACTGCAATATTATTATTATTTGTGTACCTGTTTGGCAGTACAGAAGCCAGCCAGTTGCTCAAATTCCCTTTGCTGGTGGAGCATTTCAAACAGCATAAACAGGAAAACACCCAGTTGACCCTGGCGTCTTTCCTGAAAATGCATTATGTAGATGAACAACCTTTTGACAATGATTATCAACAAGACATGCAGTTGCCTTTCAAAACGGTGGATATTATCTGCATGACACTCCCCACAGTAATACCGGCGCCGGTTACCCTGTTTGCGCCTGTGATAGAGTTGCCGGAGGAAGACTATTTTATTCTGAATGATGGTCCCCCTCCCTACCGGTTACCCGACAACGTTTTCCAGCCTCCCAAATCTGTATCAGCACAACTGTCCTGATATTAAAAGAATGATGTAGCCACGAAAAGACCATGCTATGCAACATTGATCTATCATGTTTGCAGGCGATGTCTTTTTACCGGCATTGATGAACATTTTCCCTTTCCCCGGGTTTAAAAAACGGGGAAGCGGGCATATTGCCGCCTTTTCCCGGGCTGGCGGTATATCCCGGGAAACAAGCCATCCGCCCATCATTCCCCATTCGTTATTTTTCTAAAGTCTGCCGCTTTGTTAAACAGTATTATCCGCTTTTCCATCAAAAACAAGCTGATCATAGGCTTGTTTATACTGGCACTGATAGGCTGGGGTAGTTATTCCCTTACCCAGCTCCCGATTGATGCAGTGCCCGACATCACCAACAACCAGGTGCTGGTGATCTCTTCTGCGCCCAGCCTGGGCGCTCCCGACGTAGAACGTTTCATCACCGTACCCATAGAACTGGCTACCCGCAATATTCCCGGGATTATCGAACAACGCAGCTTTTCCCGTTTCGGACTAAGCCTGGTGACCATCGTCTTCAATGACCAGACAGATGTTTACTGGGCCAGGCAACAGGTAAGTGAACGGTTGGCACAGGTACGCCAGCAGATACCTGCCGGTATGGCTGAGCCTGAACTAGGCCCGGTAACAACCGGTCTGGGAGAGGTTTTCCAGTATGTGGTAAAACCCAAACCCGGCTATGAAGGCAAATATGATCTCACCGCACTACGTGACATACAGGACTGGACCGTAAGGCGTCAGCTGCTGGGCACCGAAGGAGTGGCTGATGTCAGCTCCTTTGGCGGTACCGTCAAACAATATGAGGTAGCTATCAGCCCCGAGAAACTCAAGAGTTTCCAAATCACCATCTCCGATGTGTACCGCAGCCTTCAGGAAAATAACCAGAACACTGGTGGTGCCTATATCGAAAAAGGCCCCGGCGTATTGTTTATCCGCAGTGAAGGCCTGGTAAAAAACCTCGAAGACATCGGCAACATTGCCATCAAAAGGATCAACAACGGTATTCCGGTGCTGATAAGAGATGTAGCCACCGTTAAAACGGGAACGGCTATACGTTACGGCGCTATGGTACTCAATGATCAACAAGAGGTGGCCGGCGCTGTAGTAATGATGCTGAAAGGGGAAAACAGCAACAAGGTGATCCGCAACATCAAGGATAAAATAGCCGCCATAGAAAAAACATTACCGGAAGGTATCGCCATAGAAGCATTTCTGGACAGAACAAAAATGGTAGACAACGCCATCTCCACCGTAGAGCGTAACCTGCTGGAAGGCGCCCTGATCGTGATCCTGGTACTGGTCATCTTCATGGGCAATGTCCGCGCCGGCCTGATCGTAGCGTCGGTGATACCGCTGTCTATGCTCTTTGCCATCATCCTGATGCATATCTTCGGCGTAAGCGGCAACCTGATGAGTCTGGGAGCACTCGACTTCGGCCTGCTGGTAGATGGCGCCGTCATCATCATCGAAGCGGTGATGCACAAACTCACCAAAGGTGCCACCCTCAGCGGCGTAAAACAGCTCACACAGGAACAGATGAACGAGGAAGTGGAATCATCCGCCAAAAGTATGATGAACAGTGCCGCCTTCGGTCAGGTGATCATCCTTATTGTATATCTGCCTATCCTCTCCCTGCAGGGTATTGAAGGCAAGATGTTCCGCCCGATGGCACAAACCGTGTCTTTCGCCATCCTCGGCGCCTGCCTGCTGTCGCTCACTTATGTACCGATGATGGGCGCCCTCTTCCTCAACAAAAAACTAAGTCATAAAGACAGCTTCGCCGATAAAATGATGGAACGGATAAAACGCCTGTACGACCCGCTTTTGCAGAGAGTATTACGTATACCCGTACTAGTGATAGCCGTTGCTTTTGTATTGTTTGGTGCAGCAGCGCTGGTACTTTCCAACATGGGTGGTGAGTTTATTCCGCAGCTGGAAGAAGGCGACTTCGCCGTGGATACCCGGCTATTGCCCGGTACTTCGCTGAGCACCTCTATCCAGACCACAGAAAAGGCCGCCGGCGTGCTGAAACGCCAGTTTCCGGAAGTAGAAAAAGTAGTCGTAAAAATAGGTTCCGGGGAAATACCTACAGACCCCATGCCTATGGAAGCTGCCGACCTGATGGTGATCCTCAAACCTAAACACGAATGGACCAGCGCCTCCGGTTTCCCTGAGCTGGCCGGCAAAATGAGTAAGGCCCTGGAAGAGATTCCCGGTATCACCACCGGCTTTCAGTTTCCCGTACAGATGCGCTTTAATGAACTGATGACCGGTGCCCGTCAGGATGTGGTTTGTAAAATATTCGGTGACGACCTCGATACCCTCGCTGCTTATGCCGATAAGATTGGTTCCATCGTACGGACTGTACAAGGTGCGAAAGACCTCTACACCGAAACCGTCACCGGTGTGGCCCAGCTGGTAGTGTCTTACAAAAGGGAGGCCATCGCCCGTTACGGCGCTTCTGTTACCGATGTCAACAACACCATCCAGGCCGCCTATGCCGGCGCCACTTCCGGATTGGTATTCGAAGGCGAAAAAAGATACGATCTCGTAGTACGTATGAACGAAAACGAGAAAAAAGATATCAACGAAATCAATAACCTACAGGTAGGGCTACCCAACGGAGAACAGGTACCACTGCAGGTGCTGGCCGACATTGATATACAGGATGGTCCTTACCAGATACAAAGGGAAGATGCCCGCCGCAGGATCACCGTTGGTTTTAACGTGCGTGGCCGCGACGTGCAGAGCATCGTGAAGGAGTTGCAGACCAAGGTACGCGAACACCTTAAACTTCCTCCGGGATATTACATCACTTATGGCGGTCAATACGAAAACCTGCAGCATGCTACCAAAAGGTTAAGTATCGCGCTGCCGGTAGCGCTGCTGCTGATATTCCTGATGCTGTTCTTCGCTTTTCGTAAAATGAAATACTGCCTGCTGATATTCTCCGCCATCCCATTGTCTGCTATTGGCGGGGTATTCACGTTGTGGATGCGGGGTATGCCTTTCAGTATCTCCGCCGGTATAGGTTTTATCGCATTGTTTGGCGTAGCAGTATTAAACGGTATTGTATTAATCGGAGAAATGAATCAGTTAAAAAACAGTGGTATGACAAACATACGGCAGATCATCATCCAGGCCACACACGACAGATTAAGGCCTGTACTGATGACCGCCACCGTGGCATCACTCGGCTTCCTGCCGATGGCCCTCAGTAATGGCGCTGGCGCGGAAGTACAACGACCGCTGGCCACCGTTGTAATCGGTGGTCTGATCACCGCTACCCTGCTCACACTGGTAGTACTTCCTGCGCTTTTCCTGTTGTTTGAAGAAGGATGGAAAAAACCCAAACCAGCAGCAATCATGCTCCTGCTGTTGCTGGGCGCTCCTGCCCTGCTGCAGGCACAAACCACAAAGCCGCTCACGTTGCAACAGGCCCTGCAGACAGCACAGCAGCAAAACCTGCAGCTAAAACTCAGCCAGCAACAGGCTGCCTATTATCAGGCACTCACCCGTAGCAGCACCGACCTGCCCAAGGCACAGGTGATGACAGAATTGGGAAATGTCAACAGCAATACTTTTGATAATAAATTCACACTCACCCAGGGCTTCGCCTTCCCTACCGTATACAAGCGGCAAAAACAACTGTATGAGCAGGAATGGCAACAAGCCAGACTACAAACCACGCTACAGCAGGCAGAGATAACAAGGCTGGTAAAGCTGGCCTATCTGCAGTTGCAATTCCTTAAAGCAAAAAAGGTACTGTTACAAAAAACCGACAGCATCGTTTCCAGCTACTCCAGGGTGGCCAAACTTCGCTACGACAACGGAGAAAGTAATCTCCTGGAAAAAACAACACTGGAAAACCAGGAACACCAGGCTAAAATGCAGCTGGAACTGTTGCAGTCCGATCAGAAAACTGCCATCGCACAGCTAAACATGCTGCTGCATGAAACACCGTCAGACATTGACCCTGCCGATACATTGGGCAGCGCGCCCATTCTGTTCGACAGTACTAAACTGCAGCAACATCCTTATCTGCAGGTATATCAGCAGCAGCAACAGCTCAACAACAGCAAAACACAGCTGGAAAAAGCCAGGCTGCTGCCCGACTGGACGCTGGGTTATTCCAACCAATCCATCGTAGGATGGCAACCGGATAAAAACAATGTAGAACGTTATTACGGCCCCGGCCACCGTTTTTCCATCGCCCAGGTAGGTATCGGCATTCCTATCTTCGCTTCTGCACAGAAAGCCAGGATAAAGGCCGCACAACAAATGCAGGCCAGCGCCGCCACCGCCACCGCACTGGCCACTGAACAGCTACGCATCCAGCTCGAACAAAACTGGAACGACTATATGAAATATCAGCAGGCCATCAGCTATTATCATCGCTCGGCCCTGAAAGAATCAGATATCATCATACAAACGGCCAATATCAGCTATAAAAACGGCGAAATAGGGTACATCGAATGGAGTACCCTCATCAGCAACGCCATCGCCCTGCAAAGCCAGTATATCGATGTTTTGAAAGAACTCAACATCCGGAAAACAGAACTGGAATATTTATTACAATTCAATCAGCAATAGCATGCGGAAGATATTCATATACCTCGCCTTCACAGGATTATTATTCGCCTGCAAAAACAAACAGGCCGCAGAAAACACCAACGCCAACAAGGGAGCAGCAGAAGATATCGTGACACTCGACAGCCTGCAGAGAAAAAATGCAGCCATCGTACTCGACACTGCCCGTACCATCAACATGCACGCCACCCTGAGAGCCACCGGCGTAGTAGACGTACCTCCGCAAAACCTGATCTCCATCAGTTCTCCTTTAGGTGGTTATCTCAAAAGCACCCGCCTGCTGCCCGGCAGCCAGGTGTCAAAAGGAGAAGTACTGGGCATCATGGAAGACCAGAGCTACATACAGCTTCAACAGGACTACCTCACAGCCAAAGCCAATATGGAATACCTCTCCGCTGATATGGAAAGGCAACGGACCCTCAGCGAAGCAGATGCCATCAGCAAAAAGAAATATCAGCAGGTGCTCAATGAATATAAAACCGCTCAGGTGACCCTTAAATCTGTCGGGGAAAAACTGCGTATCATCAACATCAATCCTGATAAACTCACTGTTGGCAGTATCTCCCGCACAGCGCCCATCTACTCTCCCATCAACGGTTATGTGACCAAAGTCAATGTCAACATAGGCCGTTATGTAATGCCCTCCGATGTGTTGTTTGAGCTGGTCAACCCGGAAGATATCCATGCAGCCATCACGGTGTTTGAAAAAGATATCACCTCCTTCCGCAAAGGCGTAAAAGGCAAAGTGACACTGGTAGAAAAACCGGATCAGGAGTATGAAATAGAAACGATACTTGTCACCAAAAATATCAACGACAACCGCAGTGGTCTGATCCACTGCCACTTCGAAAAACCAGGTCACGATCTGCTGCCAGGCATGTTCCTCAACGCCACCTTCGAGATGGATAACCAGCAGGCACTGGCCGTGCCTGAAAATGCCGTCGTACGGTATATGGGCAAAGAATATATCTTCACCACCCAGGATGGACATACCTTTACCTTCACGCCTGTAAACACCGGCCTGAAAGAAAATAAAATGATACAGCTCCTGCCTGGAGGAAAAGATCTGCGGAACGAGAAAATTGTGGTGGAAGGCGCCTATTCACTGTTAGGCAAACTGAAAAACAGATCAGAAGAAGAATAATAACATTTAGTTATTTAGTGATTTAGTTATTTAGGTATTTGATTAAATACCCAAATAACTAAATCACTAAATCATTGTTATCGTAATAATGCGTCCAGCGGGTAATCTTTTCCGGCTTCTGTATTCATCACCACGATCTGGTCGCCATAACGTACCTGACAGCCGCCTCCTTTGATAGCGCGCAGCGTAGCGGCAGACAGCTTTCCATCTTTCCATGACATATTCACTTCAAAAGCTCCGCGGGCACAGAGTCCTTTTACGTTCCCGTCTTTCCACTCCGGAGGCAGGGCCGGCAACAGTGTCACCATCCCTTCGTGACTCTGCAACAGCATTTCAGCGATACCAGCAGTGGCGCCAAAGTTGCCGTCTATCTGAAAAGGCGGATGCAGGTTAAACAGGTTATCGGCTGTTTTATGCATGAAAATAGTGTTGAGGGCTTTTAAGGCTTCAGGACCGTTTTTTAACCGGGCCCACAGATTAGCCACCCAGGCGGCACTCCAGCCGGTATGTCCGCCACCGTGTTGCAGGCGGTATTCGAGCGATTTACGGGCCGCATGCACATATTGCGGAGCCTGGGCCTCCGTAAAGGCATAGCCCGGATACAGGGCATATAAATGCGACATATGACGATGCCCGGGTTCTTTCTCCGGATAGGGCTGCGCCCATTCCATAATACGGCCATCAGCCCCTATCTGCGGCATCAGCAGGTTGGCTTTGGCTTCACGGATTTTATCCAGCAAGGGATCTGACTGTTGTAAGATGCCCGCAGCCTGCAGCACATTGGTAAACAGTTCGTGTATCACCTCCTGATCATGCGA
Organism: Chitinophaga sp. HK235; assembly: GCF_018255755.1. Taxonomy (NCBI): domain Bacteria; kingdom Pseudomonadati; phylum Bacteroidota; class Chitinophagia; order Chitinophagales; family Chitinophagaceae; genus Chitinophaga; species Chitinophaga sp. HK235. The sequence continues at coordinate 3,409,160 of NZ_CP073766.1, forward strand.
AGGCCCCATACTGATGGTACCATTGCTGCCGTCAGGTGCTTCGAAAGCATTTTCCGGGGAAGATGCAGGTCCGGACACCAGCTTGCCTGTTGACGGATCTTTTACCAGCCAGCCCAGGTAAAAACGGGCAGCCTCTCTCAGTGTCGGATACACCTTACGCAGATAAGCGGAATCCTTCGTAAAAGCATAATGTTCCCACAGATGTTCACAGATCCAGCCACTGGCGCCAGTAGTCAGCCCCCAGGAAGGATCTTCGCCCGGTGATGTAAAGCCCCATATGTTCACGATAGGGTTCACACACCATCCCGAACCGCCAAACTGTACAGCAGCAGAGCGGGAGGCGGGCTTCTCTATACCCTGGATGAAATTGGTCAGCGACAGATGCAGTTCTCCCAGGTTGGTATTTTCAGCCAGCCAGTAGTTCATCTGCACATTGATATTAGTATGATAGTCGCCATTCCACGGGGTCAGTACCTTATTGGCCCATATGCCCTGCAGATTGGCAGGCAGCGTGTTTTTCCGGGCAGAAGATATCAGCAGGTAACGGCCATACTGAAAGTACAGCTGTGTCAGGTGGTTATCATTGCCTGTTTCCCTTATTTTTTTCAAACGGACATCTGTAGGGATGTCGTCTGCTGTGGTGGCCAGTTGTAAAGACACCCTGTTAAACAGCCGTTGGTAATCCTTTACATGCGCCTGCTTTAATTGCGTATAAGGTACGGCGGTAGCCGCTTTTAATGCACTGGCTGTCAGCCCTGCATAATCTCTTCCTTTGTATATGGGATAGTTGGGCAGGTAATCAGTAGAAGCGGCAAGGTATAACACCACTTCGTCCGCATCTTTTACAATCAGCTGATTACCGCTGTATTTCAGCTGACCACCTTTGTTGCGGGCCTGTAATCGGGTAATGTATTTTATGCCATCACCACCTTTGCCGTTGTTGAGTGCTCCACTCATCACCAGTTCACCATTGGCGGCTTTGGTGGTAAAACGTTCCGGTCTGTCCAGCGTGGCCGTGAAGCTGAGCGCCCCTTTTTTATCAGCAGAGAATTTTACGGCCATCACATTGGCCGGCGCGCTGATAAAATATTCACGGGTATAGTGTACGCCCTCCTGCTGATAGCTGACCCTGACGATGGCATCATCCAGTTGCAGGCTGCGCTGATAGGCTTCATAGGGACTGCTTTTGCCGAAATCGATGCGCAGGTCGCCCAGGGTCTGATACGTACCGAATGGCACGTTAGAACCATTACCGGTACCGGAGCCAGCCCCTTTACATACCTGTGTTTTATTGGTCAGCGCTGTAGCTTCCTTAAACCGGCCCTGAAACAACAGGCTGCGTATCTCCGGCAGATAGCGGGCTGCTTCCGGATTGTCGTTATCATCACGACTGCCATTCCATAATGTTTTTTCATTGAGCTGTATCCGCTCCTGGTTGACATCACCAAAAACCATGGCGCCGATATTACCGTTCCCAATCGGCATGGCCTGTAACCAGGCAGGATCATCTTTCCAGGGGGAAGTGACATCTTTGGCGGTAGCGCTGGCAGGGGAAGTGTACCATAATTTTAATGACTGCTCCTGCGAAAAACCGCTGGTAGCTACTACCACGGTCAGCAGACAGGTAATCATATATTTCATATGCTCTACTGTTTTACATGACACGAAAGATAATATTATTATTGGCTATCCGTATGCCTGTAGACAGTTATTCCGCCTGTTAATTCAATTTTGATCCCGGGTAATTGTATTTTAACTTTTTTCAGCAGGATTGATTATTTAAATTGACCTTCTGAAATGATGGTTTATGGCAAATGAGAGCAACAAATCACCACATATACTCAACACTTCCACCAACCTGTTAGGCTTTTGTCTGATTGTGCTGACATCCATCAAGGTGGCACATTTTAACCAGGTAACGATTATTGATGACTGTACGGGGATTGCGGCTATATTGCTGATGGGGAGCTGTATACTGTCTTTTCTGTCGATGCGGTCGAAACAACGAAGGAGGAGTGAGAAACTGGAGGAAGCTGCAGATTACATCTTCCTCCTGTCTCTGGTATGCATTAGTGTAACGATTATATTCGTTTCCTTTAATCTGCTGGCATGAGCAGTTATTTTTTCTTATCGCAGATACGGTAAGAGTAACCCAGTACTACAACACCAGCACCGGTATTGTTTTCACCGTTGGCTTTGTTTTTTTGGATTTTCACGAAACCGTAGTTACCACCACCTTCAACGAAGATCGCACTTCTGCTGTTGAGGTGGTAAGCCAGACCGATATGACCATCGATACCCCAGTTGGCTTTTTTCAGCTCACTTTTGATATCCTGGGTTTGGTTAAAATCCTGCGGAGGAGTCAGCGGCTGTTTATGGTCTGTGTCCAGGAAAATAGGGCTGGTACCGCTCATCTCCTGTTTACCATTCAGCAGGAAACTTACGAATGGACCGGCAGCTACATAAAGATCCCATTTAGGGCTGAAGCCAAAGTGATATTTAGCCAGCACAGGGATCATCAGGTAGTTGAATTTAGCTACGCTTTTGTAATCAGCATATACATACTGAGGTACCGGTTGGCCCTGAGCCTGAAATCCTGCTGCCATTTCCGGTGTAGGAGGAAATGCCTGGCCTTTGTCTTTTTTACCACCCTGGGAAGAGTATCTCAGTTCAGGCTGGATAGAAAAACGTTTGGTAAGATGAAATTCAGCATGCACACCCGCATCAAGGCCCAGCCTGGAGCTGTAGCCGCTGTTAATTGGATTGGAAGAATTACCGGAAGTTAAATTAGGGATACTCAAACCTGCTTTAATACCGAGATCAACCTGCGCCTGCACCACGAACGGACACATAAAAAACGCCGCCACGGCAACGACTAAACGTAATTTGCTTTTCATAAGGTTTTGTGTTGTAAAAAGAATAGTTTAATGACACCAGTAAATTTTGGTTAATACCGGTTGATCCGGTAAAGCTACAACTATACCATTAAATGCAAACTACTAATTTTACAAACGGTGATTTGTTAAGCATGCAAACAGGCCAGCGCTGTTTCGATCACCCTTTTGGTTTCATCAGGATCTCTTACCGCTATACTCAGTGCCCCGGCCTCTTTCGCAGGATAATCATTGCCACCTTCAAACAAGGCATCTCCTACAAACAACATTTCTTCTATTGCTATACCCAGCGTATCCCTCAGTTTGCGGATGCCATACCCTTTATCAATTCCTTCTTTGGTAATATCCACGGAAGTCATTCCACCCAGGTTCACCGCAAATCCGGGAATCAATTTATCAAGTAAGGACTGGATTTTCCTGCGTTTGGTAAAATCGGGATCCCAGCTTTTTTTGGCATCTACGGGTGCTTCCTGTCCGAGTGCAGACCAGGTAATCTGGCTGCCGCGGTCTTCTATCTGATCACCCCAGGTTTGTATGATGGTAAACCCCGCCTGCGCAATGGCAGTATTCAGTGAGTGGAGGATTTTTTCCTTTTCAGCGGACGTAAAGTTTTCTGCGTAGAGCAGTTCCCATTGTTGTTTGTAATGATAGAACTGTGTACCACAGGTAGGCAGTATAAAAAGCCGGGATAGCGGTATGCCCTGGGGTAGCAAACGGATCACCTGTTTTTCGAATTGTTCCCATTTACCGCCGGAGATGATCGCCACACGCACCGTCTCTATCAGGCCTCCCAGCAGGGAACCCATTTCTGTGTCGATAGGCGACTTGCTCACAGCGAGGGTACCGTCGAGGTCAAATACGATGAGCTTTCTCATGTTTTACCAGTTTAGTGGCTTTGTCCAGTATATTTTCCACTGTAAAACCATAATGTTTAAACAGTTCTTTAGCCGGTGCGCTGGCGCCAAAATGGTTAATACCGATCATGGTGCCCTTCTCTCCCAGCCATTGTTCCCAGCCTTCGGGAGATCCGGCTTCTACTGCCAGTCGGGCTTTAACAGCCGGTGGCAGCACCTCTTGCCGGTAATCTTCGGACTGTTCCCTGAACAGCTCCCAGCTGGGCATACTCACCACTCTGGCATCGACACCCTCCTGTTGCAGCCGTTCCCTGGCTTCCAGTACCAGTGATACTTCCGAGCCGCTGGCGATCAGAATAATATCCGGCATGTCACCTTTTTCCTTCGCCAGGATATAAGCGCCCTGCTGTAAGCCACTAGCCGGTGCCAGCTGACTTCTGTCTGCTATCGGCAGTTTCTGCCGGGTAAGCACCAGCATGGTAGGTCCGCCGGTACGGGTGATCGCTGTACGCCAGGCCCATGCAGCCTCATTGGCATCGCCCGGACGGATCACGCACATATGCGGCATTGCCCGTAAAGAGGCCAGGTGCTCTACCGGCTGGTGAGTAGTACCATCTTCTCCCAACCCGATACTGTCGTGCGTCATCACATAAATCACGGGCAGCTCCATGATACAGGCCAGCCGTATAGCCGGACGGGCATAGTCTGTAAAAATGAAAAAGGTGGCTGCATACACCCGTACACCGCCATGCAACTGAAGACCGGAGCTCGCCGCACACATTACATGTTCGCGGATACCCCAGGCAATGTTACGGTTACCATAATTTCCTTTTTCAAAATATCCTGAAGACTTGATCAGTGTTAAAGTGGAAGGCTCCAGATCTCCGCTGCCACCTATCAGCCAGGGCACTTTGGAGGCCACTGCATTCAGAAAGGCAGAAGATATTTCCCGCGTGGCTTTGGGGCCGTCTTCGGGTTTATAAACCGGAACATCATGGTCCCAGCCTGCAGGCAGTTTCTGCGTAAGAAACTGTTCCAGCTGCTGATACAGCTCGGGGTATTTTGTTTTATACTGTTGCAGCAGGGCATTCCAGGCCTGTTCGATATCCTTCCCTTTATTAACAGCCTTGCCCATATACGCTTTCACATCTTCCGGCACCAGAAACTCCTGGTCTTCCGGCCATCCATAGAAAGCCTTGGTAAGCCGTATTTCTTCCGCTCCCAGCGGAGACCCATGCGCTTCCGATGTGTCCTGTTTATGGGGAGAACCATAGCCGATATGGCTGCGCAATATGATCATAGAGGGTTTGTCTGTCACCGCCCTGGCTGCTTCGAAGGCTGCAGAGATGGCCTGCAGGTCGTTGGCATTGTCGCCCAGGTCCTGTACATGCCAGTGGTAAGCTTCAAACCGTTTGGCTACATCATCTGAATAAGTCAGTGAGGTATTTCCTTCTATCGTTATATGGTTGTTATCATACAAACATATTAGCTTACCTAATCCCTGATGTCCGGCTACAGAAGCGGCTTCATGGGAAGCACCTTCCATCAGGTCACCATCGCTGCAGAAAACATAGGTGTAATGATCAATGATTTTTGCATCGTCCTGGTTAAACAGTGCGGCGAGGTGTGCTTCTGCCATGGCCATGCCTACGGCAGTCATGATACCCTGTCCCAGCGGCCCGGTGGTGGTTTCAATGCCCGATGTAAGCCGGTATTCCGGATGTCCGGGAGTATTACTGCCCCATTGCCGGAATTGCTTCAGGTCGTCGAGGGAGATATCATATCCGGTGAGATGTAATACCGCATATTGTAGCATCGAAGCGTGGCCATTAGACAACACAAAACGGTCGCGGTTCAGCCATCCGGGATGCTGCGGATTAAAACGCAGGTGCTCTGTCCACAGCACAAAAGCTGCCGGTGCCAGCGCCATAGGCGTACCCGGATGCCCTGAGTTGGCTTTCTGTACCGCATCCATTGCCAGGCAACGAATGGTGTTTATACACTTTTCTTCGATGGTCATTGTTTTCATAATTGCCTTTTTGAAATTGGAGAAAGTATCGGGGCCTGGCCCGGTGAGGTAAACAGATCCACAAATAAGGTACCAACTGACGTAAATCATCCGCTGTCTGACAGGTATCATTTACAGCCCTCTGAAGACTTTCTGCTTTTATGTTGCCGATATCAGTTAACTCACAAAAAGCAAAAGGCTAACCGGCGTAAATCCGGTTAGCCTTTTGCATTGTTAAACAATATCCTATTTTTTTGTAAATGATATACCGATACCTCCTCCCGGATACCAGTGATCACGCGGTTCTTCCTTGAAAAAGAGGAAGTTCCTGTTGTTCTGGTTGGAAAAGAGTGCCAGCTTGTTATTTGCATGGGCATTATCACCCAATATAACGCCCTTTTCAGCCATCTTATCTTTAATTGTCAGATATTCCCGGTATTCGTACTCCGCAGAATGGTCACTGTCATTAATAAATAAGTCTATCTTTTCATTAAATCCGGAAAGCGTTTCAATGGAATCGCCGTATAAAATTTTACCAATTTCCGCATATGCACCCTTCAACAGAAATCCGGCAGTGGTATTAATGTCTGTTCCATAATAACGACCTTCAAACCCTTCTTTCCTATTTTCCAGCAATGCCGCACACAATACAACCGCTCCCAGACCTTTGTCTACACCAGTTTCAATCAGTACTTTAGGCTTTATAATCCTCGTCATTGCATACCATCCCAACCTCTTGCCATAATCCGCACGTGGGTCAGCTACTTTCCTGGAGGATGATTTCATCGTTTCATTAATAATGTGCTCCCTTAATGGAGCATTATTACGGAGTTCATGAATATATCCGATAATCCTGTCACTCTCTGCCCCAGTAACAACAGCCAACGTTTGAGCCAGGTACAAAATATTTCCCTCAGTCAGGTCATAAGTAAAGTTTACATCTTCCTTTGAATTAAAAGTCCATTTAAATATCTGGCGATATCTGAAATTGTAATAGGACATCGCATTAAATAATCTATTTAATGGACGGGTTATTTTACCTGCTTTCATTTTATATGGTTTGCATGTACGACAATGACAACCGAAAACAAATTTATCTTGATAAGTTTATGGTTTCGACATAAAAATACATAAATAAAAAATCATCTGCGACAATTCATTCCATATAAAATGATCAGATTAACCGCTACCAGGGTGGCAGACGGCCTGTTTTAGGTATTTTCACAGAAAATGCTTAAATTATAAGGACACCAAAACAACTTTATCATGAAAAGGATCATCCTGCTGTTATTGGTATGCGCTTTTTCATTCGGAAGTACATTAGGATTTGCACAAGCGCCCGGACATCCGGCACAACAGCCTACTGAAAAAGCCACCAAAGCAGAAAAAAAGAAAAAGAAATCAGCAGCCGATACTACTTCCATGAAGGAGAAAAAACCTGCAGCCACTGAGAAAAAATCAAAAGCTAAAACTGCTGTACCAGCCGCTACCACGGCGCCTCCGGCTGCCGCTCCTGCTACAGCCCCACCAAAGACCAAGACCAAACCGGCAACAGCACCAACTGCTGTAACACCGGTGTCACCAGCTCCTACTCCAACACCTGCTCCGGCTGTCTCTAAGGTTAAACCACCAGTTGCCACTCCTGCTCAACCCACCGTACAAGGTGGTGATAAGGCAGTAGGCACGGATGATAAAGGCAGGACCATCTATCAGGGCCCTAAAGGCGGACAATATTATATCAACAAAAACGGCCACAAGACCTACATAAAGAAACAATAAGTGATAAGCGCAACAGTACGATCTGTTGCGCTCATTGTTCATCCTTTGTTCATCATCATTAAAATATAGGCAACGATAAAACAGGCCGTTGCCACCGACAGCATACCCAGCACTATTTTCATCCAATACTTTGCCGCCACCCATACATAAAAACCCATAGCCAGCAGTGTACATATCAGCAAAAACTGACTGGACTGTAAAAATGTGAAACTGGTCAGGGCCAGATAAAAATTTGTTATCCCGATAAACATAGCACCACTGCTATGGGTGGCATTGAATCCCATCCAGGCTTTCCACATGGTCAGTTCTTCTGTCAGCACCACGGAAGATTTTTTCATTTCTTCTATCAGTGCTGCATTGCGGGGGAACAGCTTATTGGTCCAAAGCGTTGCGCGGAGGTGAGAAAGTCCCATCAGTCCGATAATAACCGAACCGGCTTCCCAGAGATATCTGGCTATCATAATCATAATATTTTCTGTCCGTAAATAAACAATACGCTGCCTTTCATATAACTGCTCGTCTGCAATACTGCGCTGTCAAACAGCGACAGGGTTTGCTGTCTGGAGTACACCTCTCCAAATTCATTGATCACACGAAGCGCAGACATGAAGTACCGGCTGATCAGCTTCTCGCCGGTCATAGTATAAAAGAAGAATCTTCCGCCTGGTCTTAATACCCTCAGCGTTTCATTCACAAAGTCCTGCTTGTTGTCGAAAAGATGAATGGTGCCGAAGCTGCAAACAACATCAAAAGCATTGTTCTCAAAAGGCAGATGAAAGGCATCTCCCTGTAATAAGCTGATATTGGAAGGCAGATAACCGCTTTGTTTCACCAGTCTGGATCTGGCTATTTTCAGCATCTCCACGGACCGGTCAAAAAGCGTGCATTCGTTGGCGGTAGCCGCATATAAGGTGGACGTTTGTGCCAGTCCGCCACAACCGATGTCCAGTACAGTCCCCTGTGAATGGAGAATCGCATCGGCTGCAAACTGCCATAAGTCATTCCGGCTGCAATACCAGATAAGCTTGTTGAATGATTCCGTACCGACAAGACGTTCGTAGTACTTCGCCTTGTTATCATATGCTGCGCCCCGGATATTCTCCAGCGATGAATATATGCCATGATCGATGGTTTTGAATTTGTGTAAATAGCCCATTTTGCGTACTGTTCTCTGCAAAATTAGCGGACAAATTCCTTCCGGTAAATGAACCTGGGTTAAGAAATGCGCTTCCGGATCCGGCTAAGCGCCTGGGGAGTAACACCAATATAAGAAGCCAGATATTTAAGGGGGACCTGCTGCAGTAAGTGAGGGACTTTATTAAACAGGTCGAGATAACGTTCTTCAGCAGATTTAGTGAGGAAGGAAAGTTCTCTTTCAGATTTCCACAGCAGCATCTGCTCAGTAGCCAGCCGACCTATCCTTTCCACGATGTTTAAACGGTCGTACATTTCCTGCAGATCATCATAATGCATACGCCAGATAACAGTTTCAGCAAGTGTTTCACCATAATACAACGAAGGCTCGCGGGTATAAAAGGAACTGAAGACACACATAAACCAGCCCTCGATTGAAAAGCCAATAGTAGTTTCATTACCTTCTATGTCTTCTACATAAAAGCGCAGCAATCCACGGTCAACAAACGCCAGATAGTTTTCCGTTTCGCCGGCTTTCAGATAAAATGTTTTTGCGGGATAAATTTTCTGCTCGAAGCGCGAAGAAAAAACGCGCCAGTCTTCATCTGAGATATCTACCTGCTTCCGCAGGAATTGATGCATAAGCTCCATAACACACGGGTAATTTCCCTGGAAACAACTGACAATTGCAGCCTGTTTCCAGGGTTTTGTTTTTTTTAATAGTTTTCAACATCTCTTTTACAGCAGCTTCCAGCTGTTCATCCTCAGCAAAAAATTCGGTCTGCAAATATACACGTATAAAAAACGCAAAGGAACAGCGTTCTTCCCGCTGTCCCTTTGCGTGCTATAAAACTATTTTTCTAAATCTTTATTTGATCTCTTTCAGCATTTCCTTCACGGCTGCTTCCAGCTGATCGTCCTTGCCTGCCAGGAAATCTTCATAACGTAACGGTACACGGACGTCCGGCTCTACCTGAAGATTTTCAGTAGGACGGCCTTCTTTACCAATGGTAGCAACCATTGGGATACCAAATACGAGGGTCGGATCGATCTGTGTTTCCCACCATACTGCAGTACCGGTACCAGGAACAGGCATACCAATCAGTTTGCCCAGTTTACCCTGTTTGTACACATATGGGAAGATAAAGGCATCGCTGTAGTTGCCCTCACTGATCAGCACACAGCTGGGGGCTGTCCATTTGTTCATAGGCTCGCCACTTTTCAGCAGATTGCCCTGTGGAGCAAACTGCAGGTATTTGCTGCCGCTGAGGAGATTATACAGATCGTCGTGCAGCCATCCACCACCATTGAAGCGGGTATCTACGATGAGTGCCTGTTTCTCCCTGTTTTTACCCAGTATTTCATCATATACTGTGCGGAAGCTGCCATCATTCATTCCCTGTACATGCACATATCCAACTTTGCCGCCACTGAGTTTATCCACCATTTTGCGCATGTTGCTTACCCAGCGTTTGTACATCAGGTCACCTTCTTCTCCTCTGGAGATGGGTTTCAGGGTTTCTTCCCAGCTTTTGCCTTCTGCATCTGTAAAGCTGATCAGCACATTACGGCCAGCTTTGCGGTTGAGCAGGCCAGCCCAGTCTGCTTTAACAGTAACCGGTTCTCCATCAATTTTATTGATAACGGCACCTTGTTTCATTTTGCTGCCGGCCTTGTCAAAAGGTCCGCCTGCGATCACTTCGTCTACTTTCAGACCATCTTTGGTGAAACGTTCATCAAACAGCAGTCCCAGAGAAGCGGTATTATCGCCTTCGGGGCGCTGGGGTGAATAACGGCCACCGGTATGTGAACCATTCAGTTCACCCAGCATTTCGCTCAGCAGTTCCTGGAAGTCGTAGTTATTGCTGATATGCGGGAGGAAACGTGCATAGGTATCACGATACATTTTCCAATCCATGTTGCGGATGGTAGGATCATAGAATTTTTCTTTCACCTGTTTCCATGCGTGGTCGAGGATATAAGCGCGTTCAGCAGCCGCGTTGAGCAGCATTTCAGAGCTGATGCTGATAGGTGTGATTTTGCCTGAACTGGCATCTACTTTTACAACACTGCCCTTGTTGCTTACAAACAGACTGTTGCCATCTTTGCTCAGCTCAATATTACCAGGGCTGCCACTCAGTTTGGCGAGTATTTTGGTTTCGCCGGTGCGGGGTTCTGTTACCCACAGGTCGTAACCTTTTTCGAAGGCGGCCATGTAATACAGTTTGCTGGCATCTTTGCTGAGCACATAATCAGCGATGGAAGCACTGTTGATGGTCAGGCGCTGTTGCCTGTTATCCAGATTGCTGAAATCAGGACGGAACTCCTTTTTAGCGGCAGTATCTTTTTTGGTAGAATCCTTCGCGCCTTTTTTATTATTGTCTTCCTGTTCTTTCAGGAGATTAAACTCATCTTTGGACAGTTTAAATTTGTCAAATGCTTCCTGGTCGAAGAACACAGCATAGATATCTGTTTCACGGCTGCCCTGGTTAGCCAGTGATTTACGGCCTTCGCGAGAATTTTCCCAGGTGAGCATTTTACCATCGGAGCTCCATTTGACATTGTCTTCACCGAAGCCGCTGTTGACAGGATTGAAGATATCACCTTTTCCGTCAGCAGGGATAATGGCTGCGTTATCGGTGAAGAAGTAACCTTTCTGGTCACCTGTTACGATCCATTTGCTGTCGGGGCTCCAGGAGAAGCGCCAGTCGCCGTCGGAGTAGGAAGTGTTGTGGCCTTTGGGCAACAGCGTTCTGCTTTTACCGGAAGCGATGTTAAACACTTTCAGGATATTGCGGTCTTCCACATAGGCGATTTCCTTGCCATCAGGAGAAAACACAGGCTGGAACTCTTCAGCAGCCGTAGCGATCAGCGGTTCTTCCTTCAGTACAGTGGCGGCAAAGAAATAAGGCTCTTCCTTACGAACGATGGTAGACTGATAGATGTCCCAGTTACCGTTGCGTTCAGCGGCATAAATCAGTTTTTTTCCATCGGGAGACCATTCCACCATACGTTCCTGCTGAGGGGTGTTGGTGATGCGTTTGGTCATATTACCTTCCACGCTGGATACAAATATTTCGCCTCTGGCCACAAAAGCCATTTGTTTTCCATCCGGGCTCATGGCAAACTCAGTGATGTTGCCATTTACCGGCAGCGGTTTCTGAGTAGCATCGCGGCCATCGTTGAAAATGCGGATGTTTACTTTCTGTGGTTTATCACCTTCTTTCAGCGTATATACTTCTCCGTTATAACTAAAGCAGAAAGTGTTATTGGTAGTGCGGGAAAGATGACGCACCGGATGTTTATCGAAGCGGGTCAGCTGCTCCATCTTTCCTTTGTCAGTCAGAGAAGCTTTAAAGAGGTTTTGCGTGATGCCACCTTTTTCGCTCAGGTAGTACACGGAGTTATCATTACCGAAGAGTGGTTCACGGTCCTCACCTTCATAGCCGGACACCTGCTGGTAGGTATTTTTACCCAGGTCATACACCCAGATATCACGGGTAACGGCAGAAACGTGATGTTTACGCCAGGGATCTTCATAGCCTTTGCGGTCCTGGAAGATGATCTGGTCTCCTTTGCTGTTGTAGTGTGCAGATTCGGCACCGGCAGCACTCAGCAGTACAGAACGTCCGCCGGTAACCGGTACAGTGTACAGGTTGCTGAACAAACGGGGGGAGCTGAAGCGGATGCTGGAAGCAGGAGCATTACGTCCGCTGCCAAACAGCACCTGTTTGTCGTCTGGTGTGAAGTCATAGGGAAAGTCGGCAGCGCTGTTGCTGGTAAGTCTTACGGGCGTGCCGCCTTCTGCCGGCATGACAAACACGTCGAAGTTACCATAGCGGTCGCTGGCAAAGGCGATGTATTTACCGTCGTGGCTCCACACGGGCATCATGTCATGCGCTTCGTGGATGGTGAGTGGTACGGCCACACCACCATTGGCATCTACACGGTAAATATCTCCTTTATAGCCAAAGGCGATGGTCTTTCCATCCGGGGAAATAGCCGGATAACGCAGCCATAGCGCACTTTCCTGGGCATAGGAGGCAGTGGTTATCAGCCATGCTGCACAGCTGAATAAAAATTTCTTCATAAGCCTAAGTAGATTTGTTGTGGTAAGTATCCCAAAATATAAAAAAGCTGACGTTGTTAAACCCGATTAATGATAAATGGCACATTCGGGTGATGGCTAGAGGTAGGCTACCTCCTCCTGAAAACGGGGTCCTGCCTTAATATTTCCATCACTGCCAGGCCGTCGGTGCCGGCCGTGCAATGCGAGCATCCCGCGTGTAGCCGTTGCCGCTACTTTTCTGGTCATAATCAGCAGGATGTTATACATATAATAATTAACAGAAGGGACTCAATTATTCTCATTAAATGTTTTTGTTTCCTTAATTTTATTAAACATCGAGTTAATTTTATTTAAAATTACTTTAACTTTGTTGAACAATGAAAGCAATAAAAAAATCTCTTCCGCTGGCATGTCCCAGCTGTGCATCACCACTGAAAGTGACGTCTCTGGCCTGTGAAGCCTGCGACACCAGTGTTTCCGGCAGCTTCGAGCTGCCACTGCTGGCCAGATTGCCGGCAGAAGACCTGCAGTTTGTGATCGACTTCGTAAAGAGCAGTGGCAGTCTGAAAGTGATGGCGCAGCAGCTGGGACTGAGTTATCCCACCGTACGCAACAGGCTCGATGATATTATCAGCAACATAGAAGCTATTGAAAAAAACATAAAAACATCCCGATGACTACCTGGTTATTTCGACCGTTTACCTACATCGCCGGTGGCAAAGCCCTGCTGGCAGGATGGATCATCATGCTGATCACAGCTGTGGCAGCATATTTTTCCGGCACCCATTTTGACGGCGCCATCGATTCACATGCAACCTGGACCACCCCTTATTATCATTATCTGCTGGAACCATTGATAGCATGGCTTGATACGGTTATCATCTGTTATGTGGCAGCAAGGATCTTTTCAAAGTCATCTTTCCGCCTCATAGACCTGGCCGGTACATTCGCCCTGGCAAGGGCTCCGCTGCTGATCGTCGCATTGATCAACTTCGCCATGCCGGTGGTAAAAACACCAGCCGACATCACTCCGCAGGCTATGGCCATAGGACTGATAGTAATACCGTTCACAGGATGGATGCTGGTCCTCCTGTATCATGCCTTCAGTATCTCTACCAACCTGAAAGGGAATAAGGCTGTTATTATCTTTATTTCGGCGCTGCTGGTGGCAGAGATACTGTCCAAAATATTGTTCCCCCTTTTGTTTCCACTTCTACATTAAAAAATACCGATATGAAAAAGATCTGTTTACTGACCATGCTGCTGTCATTTTCATTGTACATGATGGCACAGGTCAACTATCCCATTGCCGCCGCAAAGGTGCAGCGGTACTATAACCAGCAACAGGCTGATAGTTTTTATGCCATGTTTGGTCCCGCTATGAAAGCCGCACTGCCACCAGATCAGACGCGTGCGATGCTCAGTCAGCTGCATAGCCAGCTGGGAGAGCTGTTGCAGCTCACGCCTTCCGGAGGTGATGCGACTTATCAGAGCTGGAAAGCAGCCTTCACCAAAGGTGCCCTGACCATGATCCTCGCACTCAATAAAGATAACCAGCTGGAAGGTTTCCGTTTTATACCTTATCAGGAGAAAGCAATAGTGGAGAAAGACCCTGACAATTTTGTTTTACATGCCGTGGGAGCCGACATTGTGGGCACACTCACGATGCCCGTTAGCAACGCCAAGGTGCCTGTAGTACTGCTCATAGCTGGCTCCGGCCCTACCGACCGTAATTGTAACAGTAAATTAGGCATCAATACCAACGCTTTCAAAATGCTGGCAGAAGCCCTGCAAGCCGACGGTATCGCCTGCCTGCGATACGACAAACGCGGTGTAGGCGCCAGCGTTACCAGCCAGCAACAATCGGAAGTTACATTTGATATAATGGTGGATGACGCATCCGGCATGCTGAAAATGCTGAAGGAAGACCAGCGTTTTTCCACTGTCGTTGTAGCTGGCCATAGCGAAGGCTCCCTGATCGGAATGCTGGCCGCTCAGCGGGAAAAAGCAGACCGGTATATCTCCATCGCCGGTTCCGGAGAACGCATTGATCTCATCATCGAAAGACAGTTGAATGCACAATCACCACCACTGGCGCAAAAGGCCAAATTATTATTCGACAGCCTCCGGCAAGGACAAACCATACACAATACAGAACCTACCCTGCAAACGATGTTCTATCCGGGCATTCAACCTTATATAGCCTCCTGGATGAAATACACCCCCTCTGAAGAAATTAAAAAACTGAAAATACCGAAGCTCATCATTCAGGGAACCGAAGACATACAGGTAAGCATCAACGACGCACATATGTTACAACAGGCCGGAGCGCCTGCCCTACTGAAGGAGATAAACGGGATGAACCATGTCCTGAAAAATCCTGCCGGCGGTAAAAGCCTGAATGACCCCACTTACAGAGACCCTACACAACCGTTGAACCTTGAGCTGGTAAAGGATATAGAAGAATTTGTGAAGGGAGTGATTGTTTACAGACAGCAATAACCCTCCTATTTTTCCCGGGAACTTTTTTTACGCATCTCTTCAAAGAAGGGTGTTCTCCTCTCCGCCACACATTTCACGGCATAGATGTACAACGCTGCAGACCAGGACTGCCAGTTCTGTCCTTTGGGTAGCGCATCCTGTGCGTGCAGCCACTCATTGAAGCCATAATCCAGCTGCTGTGCATTGACAGCTTTCACCAATGCTGTCAGCGCCAGCAGCTTTTTTTCAGCCAGCTGGTATTTTCCGGCAGCCACCAGTGCGGCAACATAAACACCGCAAATGAATGGCCATAAGCCTCCGTTATGATAGTCACCGGGTTTGTTAAACTGTTCATCCCGGGAGCGCCAGTCAGGATCATCAGGTCTGACAAACGGAAAAAAGTTAGGTGGTAAATCAGCCGCCAGCTCCCCTTTTTCACGCATCACACGACACTCTTCTTCAATCCAGGCTATCATTCTTTCTGCCCTCGATGGTGAGGCTATGCCGGTGAGAATAGCCAGACTGTTGCCCAACAGATCAAACCGCTCGCTGCTGTATACTTTGAAAGACCAGAAGGCATAATAGGGTTTGTTTTTTACCGTGAGACCTTCATGTACATGACGATTCATTACATTGCTGGTGATCGTAAAATGTCTCATTTCCTGCAGAAAGGCATCGGCTCTTTCATGTTCATCAAACATACGCAGGCAGGCATAAACCAGGGTATTAACGTACAAACCGTAACCCAGCACCCACTGCTCATCACGCCAGTCGGTAGTAGGCAATTGAGCCACCAGCAACCGGTCGGAAGGACTTTGATGAGCCAGCCAGTCCAGTGATTTCAGCGCAGCCTCCTGTAAAAAATCCTGCTCTCCTGTCAGCTGGCGATAAATACTGATACCTACTAAAAACAAAGGCGTAGTGTCACTGGCGCCGAGGTTCTCCCCATCATGTACCAGTGAAGGAATATGACCATGGAGGGTCTGGTTGCGGGCCAGTGTTTCCAGCACTTTGCGCATACTGCTGATCAGCTGTTCATCGCCGGAGACGGCGATCCCGAAAAAGGTAAACACGAGGTCACGGGTATATGGCTCCGGATATCCCCATCCGGCGGTACGTGGCAATCCATTGTAAGGACCGCTGCGGTTATGCTGTAAGACAGCTATCGCCGCCTGCATAGCCTGTTCAACTTCTCCGGGGATGGTATAGGCTTTCATATAACTCCCAGTTTATCTTCTACTATCTTCAAAAAACGTTTAGCCACTACACGGTAGTCGAAATGCTGCATCACTCTCGAGCGGCCTGCCGCACCCAGCTGCAGGCGCAGGTCTTTATTAACCATCAGTTCCCCCAGATGAGAGGCGATGTCTTCGGAGCTGGCACGATAGTCTACCGTACGGGGTGTATCAAACACTACAGTGCGTCGGGCATCAAAGCCGGATTCAGTACCCACCACCACTTCTTTCAGCACAATTTCATCCGCGATACTGGCCAGCAGGGCTGTTTCTCCATGTATCATCGTGTCCAGCATACCCATGGCCCGCAGGCTCACCACCGGTTTCCCACAGGCATTGGCTTCTACCTGTGTCATTCCAAAACCTTCCAGACGGGATGGTGCCGCATAGATATCACAGGCACTGAGCAGGTAAGGCATAAAATTGCGGGATATCTTATACTTGGTATAGATCACATGATCGGCTATGCCCAGCTGGTGTGCCAGCTGAAAATCAGCCTGGTTCTGAAAGTCGGTCCGTTCCTGCGGCCATACCTTGCAAACATATTTCCATTGGGGCATTCTTCCGTTGAGCTGTGCCAGTGCATGCATCACTTCCCGGGCCCCTTTGGAAGCGGCATCGCCGCCTACCGTCAGTATCATCAGTTCATCCGGGTGTATGCCCAGCGCATTGCGCACAGCGGCCACTTTGGGATCATCAGCCGCAAAAGGACGGAACCTGTCTGTATCACAACCCACCGGCAATACTTCTATATTACGGCCGCTGATACCATCGCGCACATACATATCTTTGACCCAGTTGGAGGTGACGAGGATCAGTGGCAGTGTGTTCAGCACCTCCTGATAATTGGCGATATAGCCGTCGGCCACCAGCCAGGGCACTGCCGTAACCCCAAATTGCTGCGCATGTAATACCAGGTGTGGAACATATCCCCAATACCCTACACCGGTTACCACATCCGGTTTAAACCAGCGGTAATACCATTCCTTTTCCTGATTGGATTCATAATGTACAGCGTGTACATCTACACCCAGTTCCTGCAGCCCTTTGAAGAGCAGGTCTCCCTGTGTGGCAAGGCCGCCGGGGCCTGCCGGATAGTCATATAATACTAATACTCTCATGGTGTGATACGGTTACTGTTCAGCCATTGCTCGGCTCCCGCCACCGTGCTGAACGTCCAGAATGCTTCCGCGGGTGGTGTAATCTGTGCTTCCCAACTATCTTGACTAAATCCATATATACCAGTGATCAGTTCTTTTTTATGTTGAAATACAGGTGCCGGAAGAGACAGGTAAATACCAGCAGTGGGATCTGCTACCGGGAAATGGGTATGACCGCCGTCATCATAGGCAAACAACCATAATTCAGGACTTGAAAGAAGATCTGCTTTCCATAGCCGGAAAACAGCCTCACTCACTTCTTCATGCCGGCGATGCCGTGTATACTCTCCCGCTATATTATGGGTAATGATCAGGTCAAACTGGGTATGTGGCAACAGTTGCAGTACCTGTTCCTCCACAGCCGGAATTGGTAACGGGGTTTGTTCAGGACCATCATCCATATCTGCCATACTGCCTGCTGCTCCCAATGCTTTGAGTGCAGCAGCAAAACGGGGAGCCCTGTCTGTGTCTCCGGCTCTGCAGATACACGCCACAAAACAACGCCATTCAGGATGGCTCATGATCGTTCCGCCAGCCCAAAGGGTTTCATCATCCGGATGTGCCACAATAATGGCCACATTTTTTTTATGGTGGTATTGCATGGTATCTTCCGGTGCTTCAGCACCGTTGAGGTGGGCATCAAGAAACGTACCTGAAAGAGACTCCACATCATTTACAAATAATTAAGATTCCAAACCATAAAAAGAATATATCAACCTTGGCTATAACCCAATACGGAAGAGGCTCCCATTGATAAAACAAAAATCAGCTGAATACTATCAGTATAAAAATAACCGACATAACATTTCATTAACCGATGGTTAATATCCTTATCTCATCCATTCCAGAGATTCATCCTAATTTTATTACACTATTAATATCAGAACCCAGGTAACAATTTACCTTAATAGTGATAATGTATTATGAGGTGCACAGACTCAACCAAAAAAGGTTGGGAAGCCCTAACCCGGGCAATAACCCAACACTCACCCGTCAGAACAAACATACATTTCCAGGAAGTACAGGAGCGTACCTGTGCTATGGAAGATTGCAGCGCATCTGTTTCCTATAATGGACTGGTTTTACTCATCTATGAACGGCAGGAGGAAACTGAAAAACACGACTCCCATCCTGTATCAACACAGCACACCGAAAAAACACCTGCACATCAACCATATCTTTTTGTGACCACCAAAAAGAAAACCTTTTATCGTGCAGGTATCGTTTCCCGACATCGTAAAACGCTGAAAAAAAACACCCCCGATATCCTCCGGATGAAAACTGTAAAGGCTGCACAATATGTTTATGCTGTCAATCTCCGTATAAAACTTCCCACAAAAAACAAAATAACATTACAATTATGCGCTATATTTCGTATATTGAAGATATATCCTGATGATGGTAAGGAGAGTTACCAGAAATATTTTTTTAACTAGACAACACAAAAAATATTTCTTAATAATTCAATCTCTTTACTATGCTCAGTTTAAAGGCATCATTTTTAAAAATTCTAGAACATCCTACGGCGATATTAGCTGCCAAGAAGACTAAAACCCCCTTTGAAAAACAAATGTATATGGCATTTGTAGTGTTGGGCAAAGGCATTCAGGAAGCCCCAACCGAAGAAGAGCTTGAGCTATGGCTAAGTTTCATGTGGGACATTCTGGAAAGGTTAGGCCTCTCCAAAGAATAACACCATGAACTTCGGGAAAGCAATCAGAACATTACGCAAACACAGCAATCAGAGTCAGCAGGAATTCGCTGATGACATTGGCATCAGCCAGACAAGTCTTTCACTCATTGAAAGCGGCAAAACAAAACCCACAGGTGCCACCCTCGACAGGATCGCTGAAAAATTTAAAACCAGAGCAGCAATCATTGCGATGGCGGCCATCGAAGTAGAGAAAGACGTTCCTCCCGGCAAAAGAAAACTGTTTAAAGAGCTATTCCCGGATTTTGAAGAAAATGTATGGACACTCATTTTCCATAAATAAAAAAGGAGCAGCCCGCGCTGCTCCTCTTCATATCTTCAGGCTTACCACCTCGTAATATTTTCCATGGTGACTGACCGACGCAGGCCGTCGTCTTCCACTACTTACTTCCCTGACAAACGGCACTCCCTGTTCATCTTTCAGCAGTAGTTCACCTGCTTCTACACCACAGGAAAGCTGATACCATAAATGCTCAGCAGGAACAGCAATTGAATGCAGTCTACTACCGTCAACGGTTGTACGAAAATGAAAAATCATGGTTTCATAACAAATGGTTCCGGTATCCCTTCCGGAAAGTTGCACGGCATAACGATGTGGGGCATAGATACGTTGTCCGGTGGTTCGGTGTACTATCTTGTAGGCAGCCTCCTTGGCACTCCACAACAGCCATACCATACGGTCCGGATCAGTTGCATCCTGTACCAACTGCCGCTCTGCCGGTGTACATATCTTTTCCAGATAACCTGCCCGCCGCCAGTTATTTTCTGCAGCAGCCAGCTCCAGATCTACCACATCGTTGCCGATCATGAGGTAGCGGCCAGTTTGTTTTCCACTACTTCCATAGCGGATTTTACATTGATCATTTTCTCCATGGAATCGTTATCAATTACAATGTTGAATTTTTCTTCCACGTCCAGCACCACATCCACCAGGTTAGCGGAATTGATTTTCAAATCACGGATAAAGTCCGTGTCTTCATTGAGGGTTGCAAGCGCCTCAGGATTTTTGGTGTAGGGCTGCACCACTTCCTTGATAGTGGCCATCAAAGCTGTTTTATCCATGATATCAGGGTTTATATTTTTTAAGAATGATACAGGCATTGACGTCGCCGAAACCAAAACTGGCTTTGGCAACTACCTGCAGCGCTTTATTCATCAACTGCAGAGGGATGCGTTCCCGGGGTACGATAGCCGCTATCTCCGGATGCAGGTCTTCACTATTTATATTCGGGAAAAGGAAACCTTCTTTCAACTGCAGCACAGCGGATACCAGCTCTATACTGCCGGAAGCACTCAAACAGTGTCCCACCATACATTTCAGGGCATTTACATAAGGGAAGTCCGCTCCTTTTCTGTTGAGTGCCTGGCTCCAGTTGAGAATCTCCGTAGCATCCTTGCTGGTAGCCGTAAGATGACCGTTGATCGCATCAATTTCATCGGGATGAATACCTGCTTCACGGACTGCTTCCCGGATGCAGCGTTGTACCGCTTCACTGTTGGGTGCCGTCATACTTCCTTCTCCCAGCTGGCCTCCGGAATTAACATGTCCACCGGCGATCTCTGCATAAATGGTAGCACCTCTTTGCAGGGCACTATCCAGCGATTCTACTACCAGCGCACCTGCGCCTGCTCCCGGCACAAAACCGCTGGCACTGGCACTCATAGGCCTGGAACCCGCTTCGGGCCGGTCATTATTTTTAAAGGTACATATACGCATGGCATCAAACCCGGCCCATACATAAGGACCGCCGTCGGTGGTACTGCCTGCCAGCATGCGCAGGGCCTTACCCGACCGTATCCTGTCATAGGCCATCATCACACTCTCAGCACCGGTAGTACAAGCGGATGAATTAGTAGTCACCTGGTTGCCCAGTGCCAGCTTCCCTCCCAGCCAGGCACTGATACTGCTGGCCATCGTTTGTGAAATAACGGTGCTGCCTAAACGACGTACTTTTCCTTCATCTACCTGATAAATCGCTTCCCGCCATTTATCCACTCCGGAAGAACCGGTACCAAATACAACACCGCTGTCCCAGTCGGGCTGCGTTGCACCATTGGCCAGCGGCAAACCCGCGTCCTGCCAGGCTTCTACACCTGCCATCACTCCGTAAAGGACCGCTTCGCTGTTGAATCCTTTCAGCTCCAGCGGCTCAAAATAACGCAGCTTCATAGCCTCCGTTACTTCCGGCGTCCCTGCAATGCGACAGGAAAAATCCATTGCTGCCAGCTTCGGATCATACCGGATACCGGAAACACCATTGATGACCGCCTCGCGGAAAGCAGGTACACCAGCTCCATTGGGTGCCACCACACCAAGTCCTGTTATAACTACCCGAACAGACATAGACAATTACGGATTAAAAATTATGGATTACGATTTACGGGGGATGATCATCCCGGCCATTACACCACTGCTCACTTCCTCCCCCCCTGCATTGGTCATTACTACTTTACATTTCAGTTTACCAAAACGAAAATAATCCTTTTCACCTGTAACGGTCACCTTCTCCCCCGGCAACACCGGCACCATAAACTCTACATTCGTAGCGGTCAGGCCAAAAGCCAGATCTTCCGCACCTCCGGTCAGATAGATGCCCAGACATACCAGGCCTATCTGTGCCATTACCTCCGTGAGCAATACACCCGGCGTAACAGCATAATGTTTGAAATGTCCTTTGTAAAAGTCCATATCAGGCCGGAAAGTAAAGCTGCCGATCACTTTTTTTTCATCAATATATTCCAGCGTATCTACAAATAAAAAAGGTTCGCTGTATGGTAGTTTTGCTAATATAGCTGTTGTCGTCATCTGTCAATGTATATGTGCACCTCCGTCTACCGGGATCACCGCGCCGGTTACCCAGGCCGCTTCATCTTTACATAAAAGATACACCATATTTGCCACATCTTCGGGTGTGGTAAGCCGTTGAAAAGGGGTACGGGCAATACTGTGGGCCAACAGCTGTTCATGCCCCGGAATCATACGCAGGGAGCGTGTATCCGTTACGCCGGCCTGCAGGCAGTTGGCCCGGATACCATAGGGCCCGAACTCCAGCGCGATGCTACGGCTGATAGCCTCCAGGGAGGCTTTGGCGGCCGACACAGCCGCATAGTGCTGCCATGCTTTGCTGCTGCCCTCACTGGTAAATGACAATACACGCGCATCACCCGCAAAAAGTCCCTGTTGCCATACCGACTGTGTCCAGTCATGTAGGCTCACCGCCATATGTTCCAGCGTGATCATCATATCATCTGTTTGTAGTGCCTGATCACCAGTCATCGCTTTTAAGGTCCCTTTAGCCACGCTGTGCAACAAACATCGCACCCGTCCTGCTGCTCCCATTTGTTGTTGCAGCTCCTGTAAAACAAACGCCCTTTTTTCTGTGTTGGTAATGCTTACATTAAACGAAATCACCTGTACGCCTGTTGCCCGCAACGCCTCAAAATCAGCATTCACCTGCTCCATTTCCACGCCTGCATTTCGATGCACAATGCAGAGATGCATACCCTTCTCAGCCAGCTTGCGGGCCGATGCCAGCCCCAACCCGCTGCTGCCACCCAGAATGAGTGCCCAGTATTGTTGTGATGCAAAATCCCTTACCATTGCAATAGTATTCTTTGTGCTGAAAAACCAGGACCAAAACTCAGCATCAACCCTTTATCTCCCGGCGGTATCGCTTTGTCCAGTATACGTTCCAGGACATACAGTACCGTGGCACTGGACATATTACCGTATAACCGTAATACTTCTTTTGTATCGTCAATGTTTTTACCGGAACCACTGAAAATCTCTTCCACTGTCTGAATAATTTTTCTTCCTCCGGGATGAAAGATCAGCTGGTTCACCGCTTCCATGGTAGTACCATTACGCTCCAGGAACGGATAAATGATATCAGAGAAATGGCTTGCTATCTGCTCTGGCACTGCAATATCCAACACCATCTGCAAACCGGTATTGGAAAGATGGAAACCCATCAGGTGGGTAGCTTCATAAAAATGATACATCTCTGCTCCCACAATCGCAGGTCCTTTATCATCTTCATGGGAAGATAATATCACGCAGGCAGCACCATCTCCGAAAATAGCGGCGCTGACAATGTTGGCCATGGAATAGTCGTTATGCTGAAAGGTGGCTGTAGGTGATTCTACCGCCACTACCGCAGCCCTTTTCCCGGGGTTGGCCTTCAGAAACTGATAAGCATAGATCATCCCCGAAACACCTGCTGCACAACCCATCTCGGTAACGGGTAAACGAACAATGTCCTGCCTTAACTGCAACGCATTGATCAGATACGCGTCCATAGAAGGGATCATAAAACCGGTACAACTGACAGTGATGATATAGTCTATCTCTTCTCCTTTCAGACCAGCCTTTTCCAGTGCACCCTGCAAACATTTTTTCCCCAGCTCCGTGCATTCCCGGATGTAAATATTGTTCTTCTCTTCAAAAGAGGTATTGTTAAATACTTCCTCTGCATTCATGATAGAATACCGCTGATCTACTGCTGCATTCTCAAAAATCTTTTTTACCTTTTTTACAAACCGTTCTTCCTGTCCGGCAAGCCATAGGTCAAGGTATGGCATTATTTCGCTGGTAGGCCTGGTATACGCTGGTAATGCCTTTGCTACTGATTGAATTTTTACGCTCATAAATTTGATATAACCCATTGGTAACGGAAAGCCCATCGCCAACGCAGACTGTAATTCCTGATATTCAGTTGCCGGGAAAGCTTTACCAGCTCCGGCTTTTTAAAACCACGCATAATGGAGGTCAGCCCGTCATAACGGGTCATCTCCTCCAGCCTCAGCACATAACACAACAGCTGAAACAGCCGGTAGGCGATACTGCTGCGATGCAGGTCATTCACCACAACCCCCACCGTAGCACGCCTGCAGAAATGTTGCATCAGTTCAAATATGACTGCATCCGTAAAATGATGCAGGGTCAGTGTTAATAACACAATATCATATTCCATCTCCACAAAAGAATCATGGGTCACATCGATACAGTCGTAACTGATTTCCGGATAATCCGCAGATAGTCCTGCTGCATGATGTACTGTAAAACGATTGGCGTCAATTCCCACCAGGCGCAGCTTCCATCCTCGTTTACGTCCTTCATCTGCCAGTGCCCGCAGCATATCACCATTGCCACACCCGATATCCACGATAGTCACTTCTCTTTCAGGAGGCAGTTGCCGCATCAGTGTTGCTACGCCTTTCAGTGTAATCCTGTTGCCTCCCAGTTTCCGGTTGATCTTTGCTATTTTGTCCAATGCCCTTTGCAGGCGTTCTCCTTCCATGGAAAAATCGTCCATGATCTCAGGCGCCAGCACACGTTCTCTGGTATTGAGTATCATGTGTTCATCACTTTTAATGGCCTGCCATGTGTTTGTCGGATGATAAATGGCAGTACTGCCGGGAAAGATGCCATCTGCTGTACCAGCCAGGTGGAAAGCCTGTCTTTCAGGAAAAGGTTGTTCAATAGCCGCCCTGTTTTCATACGTCTGCCGAAAACCCGTTCCCAGCGTTTGCTGTAATCATCTTCCAACTGCCGGCGGGAATAGTCTGTTTCCCTGCAAAACCGCAATACACCTTCTGCTGCCATCCGTGCACTGTCTATGGCCATCGCCATACCATTACCGCAAAGCGGATGAATGAGTCCGGCGGTATCACCCGTCATCAGCATATGCTGTTCTACCTTCGTCTTCTCATCAAAACATATCTGGCTGATGGTAAGCGGTTGCTCAAACAAAGCACGGCTATATGAAAAAATTTCCCTGAGATGTATATTCCGATACATCACTTCTTCCCGATGCTGCTGGATATCTCCATACTGGCGGAAGCTGTCCGTACTTACCAGATAACAGATATTCAGATGTCCGGTTTCAATTTTCGAAACGCCGCAGTAACCACCCGGAAAATTATGCAGGGCTACCAGGTCATCGGGGAAATCACCTTCATAATGTCCTTTGACAGCCAGCCATGGTGCCCGCTGCTGCAGGAAGTCCCTCGACAGGCGCTGGTCGAGCATAGAACGTTTTCCATAGGCCCCCAATGCCACGGTCCCTTCAAAACTGCCGTGTTCCTGTGTTTCCACCGTAAAACGGTTATCCTCGTAATACACAGCAGTAACAGTGTCTGTCACCAACCTAACGCCGGCTGCCAGCGCTTTGTTCAACAGGAAAGCGTCCATCGCATAACGGCTGATACCAAAACCACCCAATGGCAGGGAGGCTGTAAGCGTTTTCCCATTAGCCGCAGAAAGCAGCAGCCGGGAAATATCTGCAGGACCCAGTTCTGCCGGGTCTGCTCCCAGCCATTGCAAATAAGGCAATACTTCATTGGAGATATATTCCCCGCAGACTTTATGTTTCGGAAATCTGTTTTTCTCGATCAGGGTCACCGGCAATCCCGCACGGGAAAGGTGGATAGCTCCTGTCAGTCCGGCGAGCCCCCCGCCGATAATGATAATGTGATGCTGTAAACCCATGTACATTAGCAATATACGACATATTTGGAAGTACGGTTGTGCTATCGTTTATACCGCCAGCGCATAAACGCAGGTAATACAATCAGTAACAACGGCATAGCCACCAGGAAACCGCCTATTACCGCAATCGCCAGCGGCTGGTGCAGCTGCGCCCCGGTACCAATACCCAGGGCAATAGGCATCAGCGCAACAATAGCGCCAAGAGCCGTCATCAGCTTGGGACGCAACCGTGTAGAAATAGCGTACACAATAGCCTCGTCTGCATCTTCCGTATGATGCATCGACTCATGGAACTGTAAAAAAGTAAAAATGGCATTCTCCCCGATAATCCCCACAATCATGATCAGACCGGTATAACTGCCTACATTCAACGGAGTACCGGTAATATACAAGGCTATATAGCTGCCTGTAATACCCAATACCGCCACCAGCAAAATAATCAGCGCATCCTGGAAACTGCGGTACAGAAAAAGGATCACCCCAAACACCAGCAGCGAAGCGGCTATCAGTATCATCAACAGCTCGCGGAACGACTGCTGCTGTTCGGCATATGCACCGCCGTACATAATGCTGTAACCCTGTGGCAGCTGTATGCGGGCATGTATCTCCTGGTCTACCTTCTTCATCACCGTACCCAGCCCGCTGTTGTTCAGCCTGGCGGTCACCAGCCCCATGGATTGCAGGTTTTCCCGGTTGATCTCTGCATCGCCGGCCTGCATGTCAATATGGGCAAGGTCAGTAATCGGACGCAGCTTGCCGCCGGGAAGGAATACCTGCAGCTGCCCTATCTCTGCCACCTTCAACCGGTAGTTGCCAGGATATACCAGCCGTATAGGCGACAGCTGTTCCTTCTCCAATACACTACCCCCCACGTTGCCTTCCAGGGCTGCCTGCAACTGATACTGCAAATTAGCAGGCGTGATGCCGTATTGGGCCAGCGCAACAGTATTCAGGGTGATGTTAATGCCCGGGCCGGCAATAACGATACCGTCAAACACGTCCGCGGTCCCCTTGACGTCCTTTACCACCGCCGCCACTTGTCTCGACAACACCTGCAAAGCCTGCGGGTCACTTCCGAAGATCTTCACCTCCACCGGCTGCACCGATGTCATCAGGTCACCCAGCATGTCGCCTATCACCTGCCCGAAATCCACCCGTAGTGCAGGTTGTGTGACCTCTATCCTACTCCGCAGCTTGTCTATTACCTCGTTGGTAGTAATATGCCGGTCTTTTTTTAGCTGTATCAGATAGTCACCTCTGTTAGGCTCCGTGATAAAAAAGCCCATCTGCGTGCCGGTACGGCGGGAATAGGCAGCCACTTCCGGCGTAGTGGTGATGATCTTTTCCACCTCCTGTAACATACGGTCTGTTTCCTCCAGTGAAGTACCCGGCGGTGAGCTGTAGTCCAGCACGATACTCCCTTCGTCCATCTCCGGCAGGAAACCCGTTTCCAGCCTTGGCAATATCAGCACTGCAGCTGTAATCAGCAACAACACCAGCAACACGCTCAGCCAGGGGCGGGTGATAAAAAAGGTTACCCATCGCTGTCGTTTTACTTCATGACCAGGCGGTAGCTTTTTAGGTAGCTGTTTTCTGCCCAGCAGCAGATAGATGACCGGTAATACCAGCCAGGTGACCAGAAAAGAACAAACAAGCGTGATGATCATCGTGTTGGTCAGCACCTTAAAATAAGCACCCGCCACACCGGTCATCAGCACAAAAGGCAGGAAAATAACAATGGTGCTCAGTGATGACCCCACCATAGCGGGGAACAGGTAATGAATCGCTTTTTGCAGTAACAACGGCGTAGGCTCTCCCGGATGTTCTTCATGGGTACGGTGAATCTGCTCCACCACTACGATCGCATCGTCGATGATCAGCCCTATAGCTGCTGCAATGGCGCCCAGCGTCATGATATTAAAAGTCTGTCTGGTCGCATACAGCACAATCAGCGTCAGCAGCAAGGTGACTGGTATGGTGATCAGGATGGTAAAACTCGCTTTGGCCGAACGCAGGAATATAACCGCTACAATGATGGCCAGCAGCAGCCCTATCCACAGGCAGTCAGTAACACTCCGGATGGCGTCCCGCACAAAATCGGCCTGTACATAGTAGGGCGCTATCTTCACCTGTGCGGGCAATGTTTTGCGCAAAGCGGTGAGCTGCCGTTCCATTCTGTCGGACAGATCTATCAGGTTGGCATTGGGTTGTTTAATCACCGCTATCAGCACACCTTCACGGCCGTTGGCGTTTACCTTGATATATTCTTTGGCTTCGCGGATGCCTACGGCCGCAATGTCTTTCAGCAAAACGATACGTTGACCGTTGTTGCTGATCACGATGTTTTCCAGCTGTTGCCGGTTGCTGACCTGCGCATCAGTGACCGTCAGGTACAACAACCGGTAGTCCGTCAGGTAACCGTTGGACCGGATAAAATTGGTCTGGTTCAGCGCATTGCCGATCATCTCCGGTGTAATGCCCAGCGTATTCATTTTACCACGGTCCAGCACCACCCAGTATTCTTTAGTTTTACCACCGATAATACGGATCTCGGCCACGCCTTCCACCTGCGAGAGAAACGGTTTTATCGTATAGGAGGCCAGGTATTTAAGGTCTATCGGCGAAAGGCCGGCGCCTTCCAGCGTATATCCACTGACGGGAAGTATGGATGGGTTCATTCTTTCCACACGGATGCTGATATCAGGCGGCAGCGTGTTTTTTATTTCTTCGATCCTGGCGGATATACGTTGCTGACTGATATCAATGTCAGCATTCCAGTCCATAAACGCAGATATCTCGCAACTGCCGCGGCTGGTGATGCTTCTGATCGTTTGCAGGTCCGGTACCTGTTTGATGGCCAGCTCCAGCGGCCGGGTGACGGTGATCATCATTTTATTGACCGGCTGCTGCCCCGCCTCTGCAATGATTTTGATTTTCGGGAAAGTGATCTCCGGGAAAAGCGCAGACTGGATTTTGCTGTATGCAAACAGGCCTCCCATGATGATGATGGCAGTCAACACCGCGATAGGATTCTTGTAAGCGACAAAATACTGTTTCATGCGCTAGTGATTAATGATGATGACCCTGGCCGTATCCGGCAGTCCGTAGTTACCACTCACCAGCACCCTGTCCTGTGAAGTGAGGGCGGGTGATAACACTTCTACCCTGTCGCCGGCTTCCAGCCCTTTTTGTACCGGCACCTTCACAGCTGTCATGCTGTCCTTCAGCTTCATAATCCAGTAGTCTGTCTGGGATTCATTGGTGAGCAGTGCTGCGCGGGGCAACAGTACTGCATCTGTTTTCCTGGATTTGATCAGTATTACTTTGGCCACCAGGTTTTCCGGTATCAGTTTATGGGTGGTGATACGTACTACATAGTGTTGTGTTTGTGCCACTGAATCTACGCTGGGCAGGGCTTCCCCCAGGTGTCCTGTCAGCCTTTGTCCATCGGGCAGTTGCAGCTGCAACATGCGGTTGTCCTGCAGGTAAGGTGTCAGTTCATAAGGCAGGTTCAGTATAAAAACGAAGCTCCTGTCATCTGAAATAGTAGCCAGCTGTTCTCCGTCCTGTACGTAGTTGCCTGCCTGATAGGCCAGCTGGGTGATATACCCGTTACCGGTGGCGCGTATGGGTATCAGCCCTGTAAAGCGGAAGGAGGAATCAAGCCGGTTGATGGTATTGCCCAGGTTTTCTGCTTCTTTTGTTTTGAGGGAGAAGAGCACCTGACCGCTGGAAACATGTTGCCCGAGTTTTACATTGGCTGTTTGCAGGTAACCGTTGGCCACGGCCTTGACAAGGGTTTTAAGCAGGAAGGTAGCGGTAGCGTTCAGGACTACGGTATCCTCCACAGTACCCGTGACGGGGGACGCTACGGTAACGGGCGTACCGGTGTTGGCCGGTGTTTCCTCCGGAAGCCTGCCGTGGCAGGCAGTTACCATCATGATCGTCCATATGCCCAGTCCTGTTTTGATATTCATGGCAGCCTAATTAATACGGTTCCAGTAGTTCAGCTGGTTGATCAGCTGATATTTATTAATAGTGTTGAGGGTGATGATATTTTTTGCATTGAGATAATTATTAATAGCGATGATATAATCTGCAATCCTAACATCACCACTCATCAACAGTTTACGGTTGGCCTGTATCAGCCCTTCCGCATATTTTATCCGGGCGCCTGCCTGGTCTATCAGTTGCTGGGCGGCCTGCAATTGTTGTGTTAACTGCTGTATCAGTTGCCGGTACCGTTGCATAAAAAAATCCTGGTATCCTCTCCGTGTGTGTTCAGAGAGGGTTATTTTATCGTGTTGCATTTTTCGTTGTTTACCGTCGTAGATGGGTACGGTAAGGCTGACACCGGCGCTGATGCCTATATTTTTATAGGGGTCCACTGCCAGAGTGCTGTTATATCCTCCATCTGCGAAAAGGCTGACTCTGGGGTGGTAGTTATAATCGATTTGAGCGTCGCTGTTTTTCAGTTGCAGGCTATCGAGCTGGAATTTCCGGAAGAAGATGGTGTTTTCCGGTCCGGGTATATTTTCCGGCTGCAGGACGGGGTCCGGCAGTTCATGAAAAGAGGTATCCGTCAGGCCGCAGAGGTAATTGAGCAGGGCGTAGTTGTTCTGGTACTGTGCCTGCAGTTGTTTCACCAATAATTCCTGTTGTTGCAAGGTGACGAGGAAGGTGAGGTAATCTGTTTGTTTGTAGGTCCCTGCCCTGGTGAGCTGAATCAGCAGGGAGGATTCTTCCTGCAGAAGTTTCAGTACGTCCTGGTTGAACAGGTACTGGGCCCAGTCGCCATAGGCGGTAATATATTGTGCGGTGATATTTTTTTTCAGTTCCTGGCTGGTGATGGCGGCGGTGTTGCGGGTAGTTTCATTTTGCAGGGAGATGGCGCGGAACTGGTTTTCGATGTTGCGTTTTCCCACGAACAGGCGGGAGGCCGAAACGAGGGCACTTACCTGGGCGCCGTTGCTGATGGCGTTATCATAGCCATAGCCGTGGATAGTGGGCGCATAGGTGCTGGTGCTGTTACCGTTGACCAGGAATCCGTAGCTGGCACGGAGGCGCATGCTGTCTATAGCGGCAGACAGCAGTTGATTTTGATAGTCTTTTAACAGGGGGCTGTTGACCATCCCCTGTTCCAGGAAGTATTGTATGTTCCGTTCCTGTGCCTGTATCTGGGTTAGTATCAACAGCAGCAGGAGCGTTGTCCTGATTTTTTTCATGACGCGGCATTGGGAAATACGTTGAGACTATAACAATAACGCTGTGGTTTGTTAAAGGTTAATGGAAGATGGGGATTAAGACAGTTATTCAGCCATGGCAGGGCGTGCCGGGCTGCTGGAGATTATTTCCATGGATTGTGGGGTCATGGGGGGATCTGATTTTTTTCTGATGATGATGACTTTACCGGATATTTCCCAGGAGAAATTGAGGGGACTGAGGAGGTCATCGAGTAGTTTGGTGAGTTCGGTATCGGCAGCGTGGAGGGATACCTTCATGTCGTAGGAACCGGAGTTGCTGCCGAAGAAAGTGAGGCCGGTTTGTCTGCTGATCAGTTTAAAGACATCTTTGAGGGGTGTATTGCGTACATTGACTCGGACTTTTACTTTTTCGGCCTGGTCTGAGGAATGTTGATGGGAGAAGGCTGCGAGGGGAAGCCAGAGTAGGACGATCCAGGTCGTCTTGCGGAGGGAAGTCTGGTGAGGTAAATATTTGAGCATATTGTTAGGAGCTGGAAAAATACCGGCAAGGGTTTCAATATAATCTTTATACAATCAGACTGAAATTCATCACATCCTTTTGAACGAGTTGACCGGTAAAAAGTACTATGAAGGGAGATGATTTTGTTGTGCACCCCAAGTTCGGGTAACTAAATAATGCTTTACAATTGCTTAACAAACGTGATGAGGTAGTGCCTGTTTTGTGGTTGTGATAATAGTTTAACTTGCTAACAGGATTTTACAAAAAAATAATATAACAACTATCTGAGAGACCCCTGACCTTTTGACTAAAAATTCCCGGATAACCATTACTGATACGTGGAGACTTAATTTGACCGGAATGTTATGTAAAACAACTACTACTACATTTTAAAGGGGGAAATGATGGAATCATACACTGATGTGCAATTGGTAACTGATCTGAAGATCGGGAGCGAATGGGCATTTACGCAGATTTACAACCGTTACTACCGGCGTTTGCATGTGGAAGCCAACTTCCTGTTGAAAGATTCCGAGGAGGCGGCCGATGTGGTACATGATGTGCTGATTATCATCTGGAACAGGAGGGATAAGCTGGCAGACAATCTCCACCTGAAGAGTTATCTGATCACCTGTATTAAGAATAAGTGTATGGACCGGATACGGCGTAATGCGGTAAAGGACCGGAACGTACATATGTATATGCATTTGAAGGAGATGACGGTCAACTTCAATCCTATGGAGCGGAAGGAGCTGTCGCTTCAGATGGCGAATGCCATTAACGCGTTGCCTGTGGGGCAGCGTACTGTATTTGAAATGTCCTACCTGGAAGATAAAACCCAACGTGAAATTGTAGCAGAAAAACACCTATCGCTGCAAACTGTCAAAAACCAAATGAGTACCACCCTCAGAATTCTCAGGAAAAAATTAAAATCTTCCCACGACCTATAGTACTTTTTGTCGTGTACTCCGTTAATATGGTAATATCCGGATCAAGATGGATTATGAAAAAATACGGGAACTGACTTTTGACGAGCTGTTGGGCACTATCAGCGACGAAGAGAAGGCATTGCTTTACAACGCTATTGAAGCAGATTCCCAAGCACGCAGTATCTGGGAAAGCATACACGGGGACAGGCCCCGTTTGCTGGCTGATGCAAGCGAAAGCTTTGCACAACACCCCGTTGAAGAGGTCCTCACCAACCTCCACAAACGGAGCAGGATTCTTTATGTAAGGAAAGCCTGCAGTATTGCAGCAGCCTGCCTGCTGGCCATCACCGGCAGCTGGTATCTGCTCAGGCATTACACAAACAATGGGCAACAGCCTGTTGCAGCACTCCGGAACAACATGGATTCCACCATCCGCCTGGTAACGGCAGATGGCAAAACCATAGATCTCAGTGCTGACTCATCCGGCATACAGGTAGACCATACCATTTTAAACAACACACATCAAACGCTGAGCATCGATGCCCGCCACCAAACCGGCAGCGGGATGAATACACTCACCGTTCCCCATGGGAAAGACTACAATCTCCTGCTGGCAGACGGTACCCAGGTACAGCTGAACGCAGGTACTACCATCAGCTTCCCGTTCAGCTTCAACGGCACCAAACGTGAAGTGACCGTTAACGGAGAAGCCTACTTCCAGATTGCCGCCAAAGCAGAGCAGCCTTTTATCGTGCATCTGCCAGGCAATACGATCAGTGTCCTGGGAACAGCCTTTAATATCAACACCTACGACTCCGGCTCCGTAAAAGTAGCCCTGGTTGAAGGTGCTGTGAAAGTAGCCTCCTCCCGGCAGAACGAAGTCCTCAAACCAGGCTTTGAAATCACCAGCAGCAACACGGGTATGACAACAGCTACCTTCGACCCGGATAAAGTATTGAGCTGGCGCACAGGCGTATACACTTTCGAAAATGCCTCCCTGCAGGAACTAGCCCCTGTCATACTGCGGTGGTACGGCATTATTGTAATGATGGACAACCAAAGAGTTAGTAGCAGACGCTTCTTCGGAATCATAGACAGGAACCAACCCCTGCAGGCTTTTCTCCACAACCTGGAAGCAGCAGACGGTGTAAAATCCCATTATGATCAAAATGGTATCCTCCACTTTGAGTAGATATCCATACCAGCCAAAATAACCTGCTGCGGTCTCTTAACACCCCGCAAAGCTTATATTTTATATACATCGTTAATGTAAGTACCTTAACCGACCTTAAACATGTTACGACAAATCAGCACTGCATTCCTCGTTATCGGATGCACTACCCTCAGTATCCTCGCGTCCGGCCAGACGTCCGATTCCTGGAAAATGAAACCTTCCCCACTGCAAACAAGGTGGGCCAAAGATGTCAAACCATCCAGCGTCCTGCCCGAATATCCCCGCCCACAAATGGTGCGGTCCGGATGGGAGAACCTCAATGGCCTCTGGAACTATACCATCACCAGCGCGGCTGAACAAACACCTCCCACCACCTACAGCAACCAGATACTCGTCCCATTCCCGCTGGAATCTGCCCTCTCTGGTGTCGGCAAAACATTACAGCCCGACCAGCGCCTGTGGTATAAACGGACTTTCAACAAACCAGCCTCCAAAGGAAAAGACAAAACCATACTCCACTTCGGTGCGGTAGATTATAACACCACCGTATTCCTCAACGGGAAAAAAATCGGTGAACATACCGGCGGATATACCGGCTTCAATATCGATATCACCGAACACCTGAAAGATAAAAACAATGAACTGGTAGTGTCTGTACTCGACCCTACCGATCAGGGCGACAACCCTCATGGCAAACAGGTATTGCAGCCCCGCAACATCCTCTACACCGGCAGCAGCGGCATCTGGCAGACCGTATGGCTTGAAACCGTACCCCCTGTATATATCGCCGACCTGAAAATGGTGCCGCAGATAGATCAGCAACGACTCGATATCCAGGTTAACACCGATGGTAACGCCAACGGCTATACCGTAGAAGCCATCGCCAGCAGCAAGGGAAATGTCATCGGCAGCATAAAAGGTAAACCCAATACCGACCTGCAACTGTCTGTACCCAATCCTCAACTCTGGTCTCCTAACACCCCTTTCCTCTACGATCTCTCCGTTAGACTGCTCTACAACAACAAAGTAGTTGATACGGTAGCATCCTACTTCGGTATGCGCAAAATAGAAATCAAAAAAGATGAAAACGGCCAGGAACGCATCTTCCTGAACGGTAAATATACCTACAACCTCGGCGTGCTCGACCAGGGCTTCTGGCCCGACGGGCTCTATGCGGCCCCCACAGACGAGGCCCTCAAATTTGATATTCTCGCGGTGAAATCCATGGGCTTCAACACCATCCGTAAACACGTAAAAGTAGAACCAGACCGCTGGTACTATCACTGCGACCGCGAAGGGATCCTCGTATGGCAGGATATGGTTACTTGTCCCAATACCACCGTCAGCTCCAGAAAAAACTTTGAAAAGGAAAATATCGCTACCGTCGCCCAACTCTATAACCACCCTTCCATCGTATGCTGGGTGCTGTTCAACGAAGGCTGGGCACGTTACGATCAGCAACGACTCACCGAAGCCATGAAACAGATGGACCCCTCCCGTCTGATCAACGGCCACACCGGTGAAAACTATGATCGTGAATCGCCTAAAGACCCCAACGAAAAATGGAAAAGCAGTGACCTCACCGACGTTCATGAATACCCCGGCCCAGGCATCTCTCCATCCCTCCCCGGCAAAGCAAGAGTACTCGGTGAATGGGGTGGTGTACAGGTAAGAACACCCAACCACCAATGGAACGCGGCAGAAGGATGGGGTTATATCACCAGTACAGCGGCCGGCTTTACCCGCAAATACGAACTCATGAACAAACACCTGAAGCTATATGAAGAAGAAGGATTAAGCGGCTCTATCTACACCGAACCCTTTGACGTGGAAACAGAAGAAAACGGCCTTGTCTCCTACGACCGCGAAGTAGTTAAAATACCCGTGGCCCGGTTAAGGCAGATACACGGCATCCTCGTACCTCCTACCAGTGACGTGGCGGCCGCTTTTATCGTAAAAGATATTGACACCACCAATCCGAACAATAATTACACCGCCCTGCTAGAAGAATACCGGAAAGGCAAAAAAGATCCGGCATTTCTGCAGCAACTGGCACAAATGGCTGCCAGTGTAAATGATAAATCCAATGCGGTTAAAATCGCCAATGATTTTATCGCACAGCTGAAAGCTCCATACACTAACAGCCAGTTGGCATTTATCAGTAAATTCACTACCAGCAGCCGTGACAAAGGATTTCAGCTACTCCTGGCCAATCGTGAACAAATCAACCAGGCACTGGGACAACGTCAGGCAGACCGAAAACTGATGGGCATCATCTTTGGCGAAGAGATCCAGCCATATGTGCAGGACGCCGCCGCCACACCCGACTGGAACAAAATAGAAGCAAAAACCAAACAATACGGCGCCCCCGGAGAAGAAATATTCCTGCGCGCCAAAACCATTCATCTGCTGAATCAGAAAGATTACGACAACTTCGCCACCACGGCAGACCAATACGTGGGTAAATGTGCCGCCTACATTTCAGCCAATGAGCTCAACACCTACGCATGGACCGTGTTTGAAAATCTCTCTGATCCCACTCATCTCAACAATGCGGCCAATTGGTGTCAGCATCTGCTGAAAGCAGGCGATAATCCGGCCTACATCGACACATACGCCAATGTGCTCTATAAAGCCGGTAAAAAAGAAGATGCAATCGCCTATGAAGAAAAAGCCGTTCAACTGGCACCATCAAGTGACAAAATGAATTATCAGGACACCCTGGATAAAATGAAAAAAGGTGAAAAAACCTGGAAATAAAATGAAACCTGCAGCAGCATATTATGAAATGTCATTACTGGCCGCTGCTCATTTTAACGTCCAGCCCTTTCTGGCGGATTATGTCATGGTACACACGCTTTTCCCGCTGTGTTATGAGACCGCCGCACATTATATGGAAAAAGGTGCCCTCAGGAGGTTGTTACTCAACACCCTGGGGCACTTCCGGGTGACAGAGGACCGCAGACAGCTGTACCTCAGCTTCGAAAACGGGTATACACTCGCTCATTTCAACAGCGATATTACCTGGACCGAATTCTTTGCCGGTGGCTCCGTTCCCTTTGAAGGCCCCATCCTGAACAAGATCAGGGCCCAGTATAAAGACTGGGGCCTGTAACTGCGATGACCGAAGCGAGTATTATGATGCTCCCTTCGGTCATCACAGTTATAACCATTCCTCCGGCACATCTGCCAGTTCCTGTACAATATTCAGGGTAGGTAAAAAAGTAAAACGCAACTGCAGGTTGTTGATGGCTGTCAACAGTCGGCGTAGCCAGTGAGACGAACTGGAATCGATGAACTCAAACAATTCGGGATAAAAACGCCGCATGCCCAGCAGATAAAAGCCCCCATGCTGAGCAGGACCTATGACCACCTCATTCCGTTTCAGGATGGCAAAAGCTTCATTCAGCAGCTCCGGGGAAAGATGCGGACAGTCCATACCAATCATCACCACTTCCTGATAGCCCGTCGCAAATGCCAGGTTAAAGGCAAGCGACATGGATTCTCCGGGGCTATGGGCCAGTCTGGGGAAAATGATATATTCTTCCCATAGTCCGAAATCACTTTTATCTTCCAGCACCACATATTTATCCATGGTAGTATAGGATGCTATTTCCTGTGTGTGAATCAGCAAATGGTGGAATATCTCGCGGGTTTTAAAATCGCCTACAGAGGCTTTGAGCCGGGTATTAGCCACAGTGGTTTCCTTGTCTCTCGCAAGGACGATCAGTGCCTGGTTGAACTCTATCATATGGGCCAGGATTTTTTAGAGGTTAGCGTACCAACAATTTACGCGTTTCGAGGGGTAAAGGTTGTCTGATGATTGTTAATAAAAGCTTTTAGCATTCATTATTTTTGTTAATCTTTCCAGGATAACTTCTTATTTACCCGTCTGCTATATCCCCATTAAAATCCTGTAAAAACAGTAAATTGTCCGATATTTGTTACCCTATTTCAACTTTTTATGAAAGTTTGCATTGCAGAAAAACCAAGTGTGGCCAGAGATATAGCAGAAGTAATCGGTGCGAAGCAACGCAGGGATGGCTACTACGAAGGCAATGGCTACCAGGTAACCTGGACTTTCGGCCATTTTTGTACACTGAAGGAACCACACGATTATTACGAACAATGGAAGTTCTGGCGGTTGGAAGACCTCCCCATGATCCCTCCCAGCTTTGGCATCAAACTCATCGAGAATGAGGGCGTACAGAAACAGTTCAAGGTCATAGAAGGACTGGTACAACAATGTGACGAAGTGATCAACTGCGGGGATGCCGGGCAGGAAGGAGAGCTCATACAACGATGGGTACTGCTCAAAGCCAAATGTAGCGCTCCTGTAAAAAGACTGTGGATATCTTCCCTCACGGAAGAGGCTATACGTAATGGATTTCAGCAACTGAAGGAGGCTGACCAGTACAACAATCTATATGCTGCCGGCAGCGCCCGCGCCATCGGCGACTGGCTCCTGGGCATGAACGCCACCCGCCTGTTCACCAAAAAATTTGGTATGGGCAAAGCAGTATTGTCTATTGGCAGGGTACAAACCCCCACCCTGGCCATGATAGTGGCCAGACAGAAAGAAATCAATGCCTTTGTGTCGGAAGATTACTGGGAGTTAAAAACCCTGTATCGTGATGTGGAGTTCACAGCTGCCATAGACCGCCTGGGCAGTGTGGAAAAAGCACAGAAAGGGCTGGACTATCTGCAGCAGCATCTGTTTGAAGTCACCTCCTTTGAGAAAAAAGATGGGAAAGAAGGGAATCCCCGCCTCTTTGACCTCACCTCTCTGCAGGTGGCCGCCAATAAGAAGTACGCCTACTCCGCC
This sequence comes from Chitinophaga sp. HK235, assembly GCF_018255755.1. Taxonomy (NCBI): domain Bacteria; kingdom Pseudomonadati; phylum Bacteroidota; class Chitinophagia; order Chitinophagales; family Chitinophagaceae; genus Chitinophaga; species Chitinophaga sp. HK235. The sequence goes on from NZ_CP073766.1 coordinate 3,447,606, forward strand.
GATGATACGCTGAAGTATGTGCAGAACCTCTACGAGAAAAAACTGGTCACCTACCCCCGTGTAGATACCACCTACCTCACGGAAGACCTGCATCCCAAAGTGACCGGCATCCTGCAGGACATGACACCATATGCAGCCCTCACCGCCCCGGTATTGGCCAATCCCATCCCTAAACTGAAAACCGTTTTTGACGATAAGAAAGTAACGGATCACCATGCTATCATCCCCACCGGTGTACATCCCGGTGGCCTTGGACTGGATGAAAAAAGAATATATGATCTCATTGCACGCCGCTTCATCGCTGCGTTTTATCCGGAATGTAAGATCTCCAATACCACCGTACTGGGAAAAGTAGGCCAGGTACCTTTTAAAGTAACGGGTAAACAGATCATCGAGCCGGGCTGGAAGGAAGTATATGCCAATGATACCAGCATCAAAAAAGAAGGCGAAGAAGAAGAAAAATTCATTCCTGATTTTGTGGTAGGTGAAAGCGGACCACATACGCCCCGCATACATCAGGGCAAAACCACTCCGCCCAAAGCGTTTACAGAAGCCAGTCTGCTCAGGGCCATGGAAACAGCCGGCAAACAGGTGGATGACGAAGAAATGCGCGAGCTACTGAAAGACAATGGTATCGGCCGGCCTTCTACCCGCGCCAATATCATAGAAACCCTGTTCCGCCGCAAATACATCGACAAAAGGAAAAAAAATATCTTTGCCACACAAACCGGCATCGACCTGATTGATACCATACAAACAGAACTGCTCAAAAGCGCAGAACTTACCGGCCAGTGGGAACGGAAACTCCGGCTTATTGAAAAAGGCGAATACACCATGGACACTTTCAAGGAAGAGCTGATCACCATGGTAGTAGACCTCACCAAAGAGGTAAAGACCGCCAGCTACAAAACCATCACCATCGCGCCGGATGCACCACCACCGCCACCGGAAAAACCTAAAAAGGAACGGAAACCCAAAGCAGAAAAGAAACCGGTGGACCTGGCCACCATGCAGTGCCCCAAGTGTAAAGAGCACGCCTTATTAAAAGGCAACAGCGCCTACGGATGCAGCAACTTCAAAGTATGCGGGTTTAAACTGCCTTTTGAAGTGAATGGCAAAAAACTGACTGACAAACAGATACAAGATCTCGTGACCAAGGGAAAAGCCGGCAAATTAAAGCTGACAGACAACTTTGAGATCAGCTAAGTGATTTTATAAAACAAACAGGCTTTTATCATATTCCGGGCAGGCTCCTTCACGCGTGGTCACAAATCCGCTAACGGCAATGGCCAGATCGAGTGCTTCATTTACCGGCCTGCCACTCAGCAAGCGTGACAGAAAGCCCGCCAGGAAAGCATCGCCACTGCCCACCGTATCCTTTACCGTCACCTGCCTGGCAGGACGGTCGTAGAAGGTGTCTTTGTTGACATACAAAGCACCTTTACTTCCGCGGGTGATGATCAGTTGTTGTACCCCATACTGCTGCATCACCGCCTGTGCTCCCTCCAATGGAGTAGCAGCGGATGTTCCGTCAGCTTCCAGCACCAGCCTCAGTTCTTCTTCATTCATCTTCACCAGGTCTACCTGATGCAACAATTCCCGGATGGTGGCCATAGAACTGTGTGGCGGACGGATATTAATGTCCATTACTTTGAAGGCAGCGCTGCGGAGCAGCCTGCGCAGCGTGTATTCAGACACCTGGCTGCGGATGGCCAGGCTACCGAATACAAAAGCCGCGGCACGGCTCACCAGTGTTTCATATGCCGGTTGCCAGGCAATAAAATCCCAGGCTACCGGTTGCAGGATATCGTAATGCATTTCGTTGTCGGCGCCTGCCGTGGCTAGTACCGCACCGGTAGGATACTGGCGGTTGCGTTGTATGCCATCCGTTGGCAGCTGCCATTGATGCAGTATATCCAGCAGTTCATCCCCCGCTTTATCTGCACCGATACTGCTGATGATATGGCTATCCATTCCCAGCCTGGACAGGTGATAAGCAACATTCAGCGGCGCTCCGCCGGGTTTGCGGGTACCATCGGTAAATCTGTCCCAGAGCATTTCTCCGAAACATACGGTAACAGGCTTCATGCTATGTAGTTTTTACAGATAAGTGGCATATAAGGGAAGATACTATCTTTCTTCAAGATAATTAGCCGCGTAATTGTTTCTCCAGTTTTGTGACCGCAGCTCTCATGTTAATTCCCTTTCCCAGTACGGGTTTAAAGATATCTCCTTCCTCCCGCAGGCGCGCTGCAGCATTGTGAATGTTAAAATCCTTCATCTTCATTCCTTTTTTCACTTCTTCCCAATGCAGCGGCATCGATACGGTGGCACCGGGTTTGGGACGAAGAGAATAAGGAGCGGCTACGGTGGCTTTGGGCCTGTTTTGCAGAAAGTCGATGTACATTTTTCGTTTACGCCTGGTAGTGGCCCTTTCAATACTGGTAATATCCGGTATTCGGGCATGCACCATGGTGGCAATCACGCGCGCGAATTCCCGGGACTGTTCATACGTATAAAGGGCACCTAGTGGAATATAAATATGCAGACCGGCAGAACCGGAGGTTTTGCAATAGCCGGGAATACCGGCTGCATGCAGGATATCGTGGGTAACACGGGCTGCTTCAATCACCTGGTCAAAGGTGGTCTGGTCAGGATCGAGATCAATAATACACCAGTCGGGATGGTCTGGCTGCTGACGGCGGCTGCTCCAGGGATTGATTTCGATACAGCCCAGCGAAGCCATATACAGGAGTGTGGCCTCGTCATCACCCACCAGGTATTCTTTTTCCCGGTTATCATCATCACTACGGTAAGGAAAAGTAGATGCCCAGGAAGGAGCTTTGCCGGAAACATCTTTCTGGTAGAAGCTGGCGCCATGTATCCCGTTGGGAAAGCGGTTGAGCGATTGTGGCCTGTCTTTCAGATAAGGTACCATGTAGGGTGCTATCGCATAATAATAGTTGATCATATCCCTTTTAGTGATATGGTCTTCCGGCCAGTATATTTTGCTGAGATTGGTAAACTTCAGCGCATGTCCTTTGATGGTACGGACCTGTGTTTCCTCTCCGGGGTTGAGCAGGATGCCTGTCTCTTTGCCATTGGATGCCTTTACAGGTTTTTCGGCTACTACCTGTGCAGGAGATTTATCGTCACGCATCCCTTCAAAGGAAGGATGCCGCATCACCCCATCGGGCGTCATTTCGCGGAAGCTCACTTCGCAGATCAGCTGTGGCTTTAACCATACCGCTGCAGCTTTAGGTGGATGAGGGCGGAAAGGAGAAGTTTTGTTGACATCCGGCTCTGCAGCAAAAGGCGTTTTTTTTATCTCCAGTGGTTTAAAACGTTGCAGCAGTTCCCGTTGCTGTGTAATAGAAAACCCTGTCCCTATTTTGCCGGTATATTGTAGTTTACCTTTTTCGTATACCCCTACCAGTAAGGAGCTGAAAGGTTTGGAAGAACCTTCATTTTTCGTATAGCCACCGATCACTACTTCCTGGCGGGAGCCGGTTTTTATTTTTAGCCATTCTCTGGAGCGGGTACCGGGATAGTAGCTGCTATCTGTTTTTTTGGCGATGATACCTTCCAGATTTAATTTCTGTGCCTGTTTAAAAAAATCGGTGCCTTCAGTAATGAATCCTTCGCTGAAGCGGAGGGTACTGTCATCGACCGGCATCAGCTGTTCCAATAATTTTTTCCGTTGCAGTAATGGAAGCATGGTGGTGTTTTTACCATTGAGCCACAACAGGTCGAAGAGATAATATACGAGGAGGCCGTCTGCTTCGTTGCGCCAGTTTTGCAGAGCGCTGAAGATGGGCATTCCTTCTTCGTTGATGACAACGATTTCACCGTCTACTACTGCGTTTACTTTCCACTGTTGTAATGCCAGGTATACCGGAAAATATTTTTCGTTGAAAGATGCATTGTTGCGTGACCGCAGTTCTACTTCGCCTTTATTGAGAAAGGCGAGTGCACGGTAGCCGTCCCATTTAATTTCGTATAGCCATCCGGGTTGGTCGGTGGCCGCAGAGGCCAGGGTGGCCAGCATGGGAGTGGTGTTTTTAGGCAGCGGCATTGCCTGTGTAGCAGAGGTATGCGGGGCGCGCATGTATAGCTGTTTTTTAGGCCTTTCTTCTGTTGTAAATCAAAGCACCGGTAGCCACTATTGCTATGACGCCGGCCAGTACTACCCAGCGGAAAGGAGGAGGGGATGGTACATATTCCACACCGTTGACGCCTGCTACAGCGGATTCTTTGGAATATCTTCCAAAATGGGGTTTGGCTATTGATTTAAAATGATCTGCCAGCCATTGCAGGCGGTGTTGCATGGCTTTGCCATGGAGTGGGCGGCCATGTCCGGTGGCTACGGTGTACGGTTGCAGTGCGGCGAGTTTTTTCACGCTGGTTTCTGCAGCCACCCAATCAGGGGTAAAGTAGCGGGGAGGACCGGATATATGCCTTGATTGAGCTAGCGTACAGGTGAGTGCTTCGGCCCTGGTAGTGGCAAAGGCGTCGCCGGCCAGCAGCAGCCCGTCTGATTCCCGGTACAAGCTGATATGACCGGGCGTATGGCCGGGCGTTTCGATATAACGCCAGCCTTCCAGACCGGGGACTGATTTATCTTCCGGCAGCAATAGCAGATGACCATTGAGATCGATGGGGTCCTGTGGAAAAATCCATGACATCATGCTGATGATGCCTCCGCCGGCGTAGGGGTCTGGTGGCGGGTAAGCAGACCTTCCGGTGAGATAGGGAGCTTCCAGGTAATGTGCATACACGGGCACCTCCCACTCTCTCAGCAATTTAGGCAAAGCTCCTACATGGTCGAAATGCCCATGTGTTAAAACGATGGCCGCCGGGGCAAAATGCGGGGCAAACAGCTCCTTCGACAGCTTTTTAATTTTGCGGGCCGAAGTGCGCAGCCCGGCATCTACCAATACCCAGGACCGGGTACGGACATTCTGTATCAGATACATATTCACAAAAACATCCCTGATGCCCCATACGCCCGGTGCTACCTGAAACCATCCCTTGCTTTTCAGTCCTTGCAATGTCTTCACTTTTTCCATAGTATACACTTTTGGAAATCCTTACCACAATTCCCGTTCCTGCCTGAGGCATGAGGCTGTCTTGAAAAACGGTCAGGTACAAAGTGGAAACTGTTGGGTCAGCAATGGCGATCATGTGAAGACCAGGTCCCGGATGTTTGTTCAGCAATACGACTATGTGAAAACGCTGCTCAGCCGGCAGTGTTCTGTCTGGCTGGCCGTACGGTTGTTACGCCGTTTTTGCCGGCTATTATCGCTTCCTGGGCCATCTGATAAAAGAGGGAGGTTTCCAGTACTCCCGGAATGGCCTTCAACTGTGGATTTATTTCTGCAACCGGGGGAAATACGGTAAACCAGATATCTATCAGGAGGTTACCGTTTTCAGTGATAACGGCACCATCTTTTTTATTGCTGATCCGGAGTTGCGGGCGTGCAGCAGGATACAGTCGTTGCAGTTCCCTTTGTACCAGTGGCAGTGCAGCAGGTATCAGCTCTATCACTACCGGGACCGTTACCAGCAAACGTTCCACATACTTGGAGCCGTCACCGATCAGTATAAAACGTTGTGCCATGGCAGCCAGCAGCTTCTCCTGGGTGTGAATGCCGCCTCCGCTCTTGAGTGCGTTCAGTGCTTTGTCAAACTGATCACAGCCATCGAAGTAGATGTCCAGGGTGGAGAGCAACGCAGTATCAGTAACCCTGAAACCCTGTTCCAGCAATAACTGCCGGGTGTTAAAAGAAGACGTCACTACCGTAACGCTCTGCTTCAAGGCAGGCATCTCCCCCATCAAACGTACCAGGTGAGCAATCGTGCTTCCTGCACCCAATCCCACGGTATCACCTTCATGGATATATTTCAGCGCTTCCTTCGCTGCCTCCAGTTTAAAATCAATCGTTTCCATACAAACAGTTATACGATAAAAGTAAAACCAAAATCCTTCATTACCACAGGATAAGTATTAAAAATCATCTCCGTAAACAAACTCCCGTCTGTCCCCGACTGACAGCCTATAGCAGTTGAAAAAAAGTACTTTTTTAATTCCCGATTTTTTTCTTTCTTGCACATGCAATCGTTTGCATAAATATTCCCTATCTTCCGGACTACTGAAGACATGGTGCACTCATCCATGCACCAACCGGCAGTTTCCGGAGCGATCAAACATCATCTTCTAAAACATTCCACATGAAAAAGCTACTACCACTTGTTCTGCTCTACCTGCTGCCAGCGTTACTATCAGCCGGCCAGACAACTGTTAACTCCTTGTCTGCCCTGCAATCAGCCATCGACAACGCTCAACCCGGCGCTGTCATCATCCTGGCCAACGGCGTATACAACGCCACCACCGACATTACCATCAAACGGCAGGGCACTGCTGCCAAACCCATCACCATCACCACACAATCCACTGGCAGTGCAGAAATCAGCGGCAACGGCGGCTTCAACATCGTTAGCCCCGCTCAATACATTATCATCCGGGGATTTAAGTTCACCCATAAAGCCAGCAAAGCCAAAACAGCCAGTGGCACCAGCTTCTGCCGGTTTACCCGCAATATTTTCGAAACACCAGGCGACGGTGAAAACCTTACCATCGCCGGCAGCGACCATCAGATTGATTACAACACCTTTCAACATAAAAATGCGATGGGCCGGTTCCTCGCCATCCGCGGCTCCGGCAGCCAGATAGCAGAAAGACTGTGGATACACCACAACTATTTCCTCGATCAGCAGCATCAGGCAGGCAATGGCATTGAAACACTGCAGTTCGGGCTGAGCGGCTTCAGCCTCTCTTCCAGCAACAGTATCGTGGAATACAATCTTTTTGAGCAATGTAACGGAGAAAATGAAATGATCTCTGTAAAAGCATCTGCAGTAGTGCTGCGCTACAATACCATCCGTGACTGCCCCGCACAGTTCACCCTGCGGCATGGCAATCGTTGCCAGGTATATGGCAACTACTTCGTGAACACACCCGGCATCCGCATCTTCGGCGACGATCATGTTATCCACAGCAACTATTTTGAAAACTGCGATCCGGCCATCACCATCGGCAACGGTGATGGTGAAGTAGCCGACGGCGCACCGCTGACCTGCCACGACCGGCCCGACCGCACCATGATCGTATTCAACACCCTCGTCAACAACGTTAGTAATATCACCCAACCCGGACGCACCAACGGATTAGGCGCCACCGCTACCACTGTTGCCGCCAATATTGTTCAGGGAGGTGGTAACGCTGCTCAGATTGCAGGCCCCTACCCCAACCCTGTCTGGAAAAACAATATGCTGAATAACGCCAGCGCCGGCGCCATTCCTTCCAGCGGCTATGTGACCACCAATCCAATGCTCTCCCGCAATAGCAGTGGCACCTACCATATTCAGGCAGGAAGCCCTGCTATCGGTATGGTCACTACATCTTATCCGGGTGTGCAGACAGACATGGACGGACAGCCCCGTAGCACTCCGCTGGATGCTGGTGCAGACCAGGTGTCAACTGCTCCTGTAAAGACTGTCATTCTCAGTCCTGCTATGGTAGGGCATAGTGCACCATGAGTATAAACACATAAAAAGGAAAGGCCGGAATGATGAATCATTCCGGCCTTTCCCTTTTATGCATCTACAAACGTTTGACAGCCTCCATACAGGCCCTGGCATTGTGATAGGGGCATTTCCACAAACCGGCTTTATCTTCCTGCATGATGGAATCATCTTCATGAACACCCCAAAACCATTCACCATGGGCACGATCACGGAGTCTGTTTTCTATGAATCGCCAGGAGTCACAGGCACGTTGCAGATAATTACCGGCAGGCTGCAGCTGCCAGGCATTCAGGAATCCTACTATCGCTTCCGCCTGCGGCCACCAGTGTTTTTCGGGCACCGTATTCCGTTTTGTTGGCTCATATTCATGCCACAAACCACCATCGCGGTCCAGTCCTTCCTGTGTAGCCAGTGTCATTTTCAGTGCCATCGCCCTGCAGGTGGCTATCAGCTCCTGGTCCTGTATAATAGTGGCAGCTTCCAGCAGCAGCCAGCTGGCTTCTATATCATGACCATACGAAACCAGGTTACCTTTTACCTGCCATTGTTCTGTGAAAAAGAGATGCAGATGACCACTTCTTTTATCGATGATCTTATCACAGAACAAACGGAGCAGATCATGAATGTTCTTTTTCAGCGTGCTTTCTGGCCAGATGGTGTATAGGTTAGCATATGCTTCCAACACATGCAGATGAGTATTCATCGTCTTTTTTTCATTTGCATCTTTATCGCTGAGACGCTGGTCTGCCAGCGGTTTCCATTCACGGGTAAATGCTTCAAAGTAGCCTCCGTACTGCGGATCATAGCTATGTTGCTGCAAACTGTTATACAACTTTACGGCGATACTTCTTGCCTGTTCTTCTTTTGTGACCTTATAATATTCACTATAAGCATAGATGGCAAAAGCGATGGCATACACCTGTTTTTTTGTTTCCAGCGGTTGCCCTTTATGATCCACGGTCCAATAAACGCCACCATGGACCGTATCCAGGAAATGATCCCTGAAATAGTCCTGTGCGCGGCGTGCCATGGTCAGGAAAGGAAGCTCACGAGTAAGGTTATACGCTGCAGAGAAAGTCCAGAGGATGCGGGCATTGAGCACGGCACCTTTAGGAGCGAATATGTCGGGCGTGTTGCTGTTGTCCAGCCTGCCGTAGAAACCGCCATGCTGTTCATCTTTGGTATACTTCATCCAATAGTGAAGGATATGGAATAACTCACTATGAAGCGCCTGTTTTAATTCCTGTTGCATATCAGTTGATTTGTTTTTTGCGGGCCGCCAGTTCGAGGGTAATAGCGGCTATACGGTTTTCGGATAATGGATACAAAACAATAAAAAGAATGGAGAGCAGCGAACCTGCTGCCGGCAGGAAACTCAGCATCAGCACAATACCCTGGCGGGTGGCATGTTCCTGTATGCTGTTGGCCCGGAAACCAAAACAAGCCAGCAGCCAGCCGGTGAGCGCGCCGCCGATGGTCCAGCCGAATTTCTGTGCCATGGAAGAAGAAGAGAAAATAAGGCCTGTAGCACGACGGCTGTTTTTCCATTCGGAATAATCTGCAATGTCTGCATACATAGACCACAACAACGGGAAGATAATACCTGCACATATGCTGATGATAAACTGAAACAGATATATCAGTACCAGCTGTTCCTTATCCAGCCAGTAAAACAGCATACTGAACAACGAAGCCAGGACCATGGCATACAGATAAGTATTCTTTTTGCCGATACGGTTGCCCACCGGAGCAGCGAGAACTACCCCCAGCATATTGGCGCCCTGGCCTACCAGCAGGTATAACATGGAATAGGTGACTTTGGTGCCTACCAGCAGAAAAACGGTATCCTTTTGTATGTAATATTTAAAGTAATACAAGGTGGCTCCATCACGGATGGAATTAAAGAGGAGCGCCGCTACGCCTGCCCCCAGGAGTATCCACCAGGGCCTGTTTACCCAGAGGTCTTTCAGGTCATCTTTCAGTGAGGTACTTTGTTCCTCTATAGGCTGCACTCTCTCCCTCACCCAGGCAAAACAAAGTAAAAACAGCAGCACACAAATCAGGGCAATCACGGCTACCCCCATCTGCCAGCCTCTTTGCAGGTTGGCTGGCTGCAGGCTTCCTCCGCTGAAAGCGGATACCAGCGGTTCTATAAGGGTCACCGCCAGCAGGCTCCCCCCAAATGCAAACGACATACGGAAAGAAGCCAGCGTATTTCTTTCCTTACCATCTACAGACATCACACCCAGTAAGGATGCATAAGGTACGTTGATGAGAGAATAGATCATCATCATGGCTGAGTAGGTAATATAGGCGTATATCAGTTTGCCGGAAACGCCATAACCAGGTGTTGTAAAAGTGAGCACACCGATGATACCGAAAGGGACTGCCATATAGAGCATATAAGGCCGGAATTTCCCCCAGCGGGACTGCGTTCTGTCGGCCATGGCACCCACTACCGGATCAAAAAAAGTGTCCCATATACGTGTAATCAGCAACATGGTACCGGCAGCGGCGGCCGTAATACCCATCACATCTGTGTAGAAAAAAAGGAGGTACATGCCAAATAGCTTCCAGAACATAGAAGATGCCATGTCTCCAAAACCGTAACCGATTTTTTCCCTGAGTGTTATGTAATTATTCATACGTGGAATTAGCCCGGCAGTTGGCAGCCAGCAATACTATCCACACAATGTACAGATTATTTTTTATCCTTCCTCTTCTGTTGTCTTCAACTCATACCGCATCGCATGATGCATGGTACGGATAGGTTGTCCGATATGGGAAGACCATTCGTTGGTAAAGGCAGCCCCGAAATAAAAAATGATAGAAGAATAAAACATAAAGAGCAGTAACAGCACCGTAGAGGCGGAAGCGCCATAGAGCGTATTGATACTGCTGTAGGTAAGCATTACTTTCAGTACAATTTTGCCGATGGTGAAAAGGATACCAGTCACCAGTGCGTCTACCAGTCCCGGTTTGAGCCGTGGCCGGCCATCAGGGATAAAGTAAAACACCAGATAAAACCAGATGGTCACCCAAACTACCGACATCACATAATTGAGCGTGCTGTTATAATATGCATCCAGGGCCGGCAGATAAGCGCTGATATATCTTCCCAGAAAAGCCTTGGCTGCTTCTGCCACTACATCTATCAAAAACAATATTCCCGCAAAAACAATCACCAGCACACCCCGTAACCGCGATAACATGATCTGTCTGAAATCTGCCTTCTGTACCGGTCTTATCCTCCATAGTTCATTGATAGAGCCTTTGATGATTTTAAACAGTGTGGTGGCCACAAACAACAGAAACAGAAATCCGGCGATACCGATCACCCAGTTTTGTGCGATGCTCCGGAAGGCTCGCAGCGTTTGTACAATGGCGTCGGCTGTTTCCACACCAAACATCGATTCCAGCTGCATCGAAAGTCTTCTTCCCGGATGGTTCATCCGGAAGATCAGGCGCAGCAACTGTATCAAAATAACGAGGATAGCCGGAAGAGCGAAGGTGGTAAAAAAAGCGGTGGCTCCTGCCAGGCGTAAGGGGTCGTTGGCCTGTAAAGACTTATAGGCGTCTTTAAAGGATAGCAGGAAGAGCTGCCAGTACGGCAACTTTTGTTTTGTTATAGAATGACTCATGTTTGAATATTCTCCGCGTAATACTTAATTTCACCAGACTGCAAATATAAAACATAAAATATCAGCATAGCTGACCAACGGAAGCTGAAACACCGGCAACAATATGAATGCGACTGTTCAAATACCAACTGCGGAGTTGAGGGAAGCAATCGATTACTACTGGTATCACGAAACAGACCAGCTGCAGCAGACTTCCTACAATATTCCATTCCTGCATCAGGAGCTGGTTTTCAGCTTCGGGGATGCTTTTACGGTAACCAATCAGCATCAGAAAATGTTTGGCTACGATCCTGCAGGAAGTATATCCGGTATTTTCTCGGGGCCTGTTATTACACGAGTAAGCGGGCGGTACAAGGCGATAGGCATTATCTTCAAACCTTTCGGACTGTACCGGCTGTTTGGCTTTTCTGCTGCACAGTTCAGGGATGGTCTGATACAAACAGATCAGCTGTGGGATAACAAAACCACTGATCTTGTACATCAGCTGCAACAACAACCCTCTCCTGCACAAAAGCTGCAGACACTGGAACGTTTCCTGCTGGCCCATGCGCGCCCGCATCAGGTGCCTTCCATCATTACCGACAACAGCCTGCATGCCTCGCTGGGAAAAGGACATATCCGGTCTTTACAATCTGCGCAGCAGGTATCTGCCAAAAAATATATACAACAGTTTCATCATGCTGTGGGCAGCACTCCCAAAAGATATGCACAGCTACATCTTATCAACGCATCGCTGGCACTAATTGCACAGCAGCCCGATCTGCCACTTACAGCGGTGGCGTATGAACATGGGTTTTATGATCAGGCGCATTTTATACGCGTATTCAAATCTTTTGCGGGCATTACACCACTGCAGTACAAAAAGGCTGTGCAGGCAGGAAACGTGTCCGCTACTTTTCCGAATACTATTCTTCATCATCCATAAAGAGACCTCTCCCGCCCCAATAGGCTAACGATTCATCAGACATACCACATGCCTGCATGATCTCTGTTAAATTTTGCGGACACATACTCCAATCTACTGCATAGGCAAAAAATTGATCACTCACCGGAATTTTACCGAACAACCGCTGGGTAGTAAGATGCCAGGCGGCTTTATACATCATAGCATTCGCTTCTTCAAACATGTGCTTCTTCATGGCCTCTTCCTGGAAAGCAGTTAATAATCTTTCAAAACTACTATATGAAACAGGAATATCGATTTTATCGGACCAAAGCAGTACGTCTTGCATCAAGCACGCTTTCTCATCCTGCATTTTTTGTTGTCCTGTTGCGGTAAGTGCCTGCACATAAGGCTTGTAGGAATCTGCTATCCTATAGCCTATTTCCACAAAGGCCAATGGCTCCCGGATGTCCGCTTCCTGTAATCCGGCCACTACAGCTTCTGCCATCAACAGGGATATCTCATCAGCGACATCCTGCATGGTCCTGCCTTCCGGCCATCTTACATAACTGTAAAAACCGGCACCTTCATCTTGCGCCACCTTTTCATCAATATCCTTTATCGACTCCAGCACACCCGATTTGCTATACTGATAACGACGTTTGAATGTATGTTCTCCGATACCCGGACTAACAGCCAGACAATTAGCACTCGTAACACGTCCCTCTTCATGCTGATAATATTCTACCAGCAGAAAATCATACTGTGCCTTTTCCAGCTCCCTGGCGATCTCTATGGGATCCGGCTGAAGCAGGTCTGCAGCAAACCCACCATTGATGTGTAAAGACTGATAACAGATTTCCTTTCCTTCCGCCAGTTGTTTTCTTTGAATATATACCGGCAACCTGTTATTCATATTGAACTCTACATATATTGCCTGTTCAGGTGTAAAGGAAAAATAACCCTCCCAGGAAACCTTATTATACTTGTGTTCATAAAATACGTAACAAGGATTGCCGTCCTTATCAAGTCCGTATTGATATTCCGCCCCATCTACAGGTTCACTGAACACAGGGCTGTCCGGTTTTATCTGTTTTCCATCATATTTCCGGAGATCATAACAACGGTCTTTGCTATACACAAACGTTTCCGCAGCGGCCTTTCCCGCTGCTATTTTTTCCATCTCAGCACAGGCGGCTATCCAGCGCTGCCATATGTCTGCTTTTAATTGCGTAAGTTGCATAGGAAATTTTTCTGAACACAAAATCGGAAAATTTTGTACAATTTTTCTTCCCTGCATTCTTTCACCTTTGTAAAAAAGAAATACATATGCGGAAACTGATTGTATATATTGCTGTAAGCCTCGATGGATATATTGCCACAGAAGATGGCGGCATAGACTGGCTCACCGGATTCCCCAATCCAGACAACAACGATTATGGTTATGCCAGGTTCTTGGCTACTGTAGACACTACGCTAATGGGCTATAAAACCTATCAGGACGTGTTACGTCTTGCGGAGAATTTTCCATATCCTGATACCACCAATTATGTATTCAGTCGCAGTCCGAAGCCGGAAGCGCCCTATGTCACTTTTATGAATGGAGACAGTATTCCTGCACTGGTGCAGCAGCTGAAGGCACAGGATGGTAAAAACATCTGGCTGATAGGTGGTGGTGAACTGAATGCCGCTTTCCTGCAACATGACCTGATTGATGAAATGATCATTCATACGATTCCCGTAGTACTGGGAACTGGAAGACCATTGTTTGCGGGTAATGTGCAGAAAACATTTAAGGTAAAGGATATCAAACTGTATGACACCGGCGTGGTGGAAACCCGCTATGAACGATAACACCCATCACAGTTACTGTACCACCGGAAATGCAACAACCCTCACCTTGGTACATCCGTAAGGCACCAGGGTAATGGTTGTTTCCTGATCGGTGGTTTTTCCTTTGTAGATACCTTCCCTACTGGTGACAGGCTGTGGGGCCACATCATCTGCCAGTTGCCAGGCCGGCAGTTGTTTGGCGGTAGTGGTAATGCTTAACGGCGCATGTTCCAGGTTCCATACAAAACCAGCCGTGACCCGCTTTTCCTTGTTGACGGTAAAATACTGCGCCGGTGCTTTCACTGCTTTTTCCAGCAGACCGTAGTTCCAGGGCCCTTCGGGGAATATGCTGTAATACGGGCCTTCAAGCTCATCCACCGCCTGCTGCCAACGTTCTTTTAACTTCAACGCATATACGAGTGGTCCTCTTTCCACAGCTCTGGAGTTGCGGCCCCAGCTGGACACCCGCACTTCCATGGGTAACTGCAGCGTAAGATGGTCGTTGTTTTTCCAACGCCGGTACAGCGTGATCACCTGCCCTCCTTTCTCTTTTTGCAGCACTTGCCCGTTGAGGGTGATGGCAGCCTCACTGCACCAGGCCGGAATGCGCAGCTGTAAAGGAAATTCAGCAACACCTGCTGTTTGAATAATAAAGCTGATCTGATCATCGAAAGGATAATCTGTTTGTTCCCGGATGATGACAGGCGTCTGTTGTTTTCCCACCTTCGCCTTTACTTCACAGGGGCTGTAAGTGAGGGCGGCCAGACCGTTGCCCGCTGTTCCGTACCACAGGTGTGAAGTAAATTTGGTCCATCCCTGATGCATATTGGCGGTACAGCAGGTATATCCGCTGCGCAATCCAAACACGTTGTTCATCTCCCGATCAAAAGGCAGAGAGAAATTAAACACCCCTTTTTTCACCTGTACCTGGTTGGCAATCTGGAAATACTGTTTATGGTTGTAGTCGTCTGTAGTTTGCGTAGGGAGCGCGTTAAAGGTCATTCTCTCCAGCGCATCCATATAACGGATATCCCCGGTGATACTGATAATTTCTTCCAGCGAAAACATAGATTCCACGATTGCACAAAGTTCGGTTCCCTGCGTAGGTGCGTTACCGTGAAGATCTTCATCGGCGGAGAAAATACCCATGGGCAGGCCGTGCAGGGTCATCAGATCATGGAAGCCGGTGTACAGGGAGTCCAGGTATTTTTTACTGCCGGTACGCTGGTAGTTGATGGCTGGGTCTTTCAGCGCCATGCCTACGTTTACGCCGTGACGACGCATCCAGTGATCATCATTTTGCTGGGAAGCTGCATCTATCACCCAGCTGCGATTGCCGAGCCAGGTGGTCCATGGATAACTTTGCCGGTGAATGAGACCGGCCAGTTCCAGCAGGAACGGATCTTTTGTTTTGTTATAGAGCCATTGCACGATGAGCACATTATCCGCTCCGCGGGAGGTGGCCCATTCTGTCCAGTGGCCTATCGGGCATTTTTTCAGTACCTGTAGCTGATATTTAAAATACCGGGTCAGGAAAGGTATCACACGGGCATCGCCAGTGGCGGTATAGTACTGCTGCAGCACTTTGAGCATCACCATTTTGGGCCACCAGTCTTCGCCGTCCTGCGGGTTACTAACAGTGACGGATATATTTTTTTCCCGTTCGGCGCGGGTGATGGGACCGAAGTATCCGGAGGGGCGCTGATGGTCCAGTGTCCAGTTGATATACCGCAACACTTTACGGGTGAGGGTTTCGTCTTGCAGAAGATAAGCTAGTGGTACAGCACCATCCAGCCAGTAGGGTGTTTCTTCCCAGCCGTCGCCCTGGCCGCCGAGCCAGCCATTGTCTTTTTTTATTTTATCGTGTATTTCATCCAGATGCCCGGTACTGCCGTCACGCATCAGCTGCAGCTGATGTAACAGCCATCCGGTGGGTTTTACAGCTCCCAGCGGTAATTCGTGGTACACCGGCGGCGTAAAAACGGAAGGAACCGGCGAATGAACATTCGCCGGGGTAAAGCCAACTATAATGGATATTAACGTCAGTAAACGTATGTATCGCATGGTTTATGGTTTAAGGTTCACCAGTGCCGGGTTGTATAACTTATTGCTCACTGCTCTCAATTTCTCCGCCGGTACTTTTTGTACCTTACGGTCGTAGGTCATCAGGCCGTTTATTTCCACTTCCACGTCGGTGGTCTGTGTGTATACGGCAGCTGAGAGTCCTTGTCTGATCAATATTTCCAGCCGGTCTGTAAAGACGGTGTAACGTTTAAACAACTCATCTGCATTTTTAAAGGATTGGTATCCCCAGTTATCTTTCTGTTGCCATACATGTCCATCTACTGCTAAACCCAGGCCTCCGTATTCTCCCAGTACAATAGCCCTGTCATGTCCATAGATAGCCGGGTCCGGCATAGCAGGCTCCGGATAGTTATGCAGGTCGATGATAGGCCCGATGGGGAAAAAGTTGCCACCACTGGCGGTATTCACGAGGCGGGAAGGATCTTTCTGCATCGTCCATGCTGCAATATCCATGGTTTTAAACTGGCCCCAGGCTTCGTTGAACGGTGTCCAGACGATGATGGAAGGATGATTGTACAGGGTGTTGATGATTGCGTTCCATTCCTTGCGATAATAAGTTTCCGAAGCGGGAGAACGGTCTTTATCGGTAGCCCTGCCGATGATACCGGGGCGGGTTTCCCAGCCGTTGCCCAGGTCGCCGCTGGGCATATCCTGCCATACCAGCATGCCCAGTTTATCACAGTAATAATACCAGCGGGCCGGCTCTACCTTGATATGTTTGCGGATCATGTTAAAGCCCATGGCTTTGGTTTGTACGATATCGTATTGCAGCGCTTCATCTGTAGGCGCGGTATACAGGCCGTCGGGCCACCAGCCCTGGTCCAGCGGACCAAACTGAAATACAAAGCGGTTATTGAGCAGCATACGTTGTATGCCGTTATTGTCTTTTCCTATCGATGATTTACGCATGGCGAAATAACTTTTCACTTCATCGATCACTTTGCCTTTGCGGGTGATGGTATAGCGGAGATCATACAGGAAGGGTGATTCCGGTGACCATAATCTGGGTGCGGGCACTTTCAGTTTCAGGGCTTGTCCGTCGAAATTACCGGAAGCGATTTCCTTATTGCCATCGAGGGCTGTCACTTTCACCATATCTCCCGGCTGACGGCCGGCGATGTCTGCTTCTACCGTCAGCTCTTCCCGATCTATGTCGGGTGTTTGTCTGGTAGCAGCGATATAGGTATCTGCCACTGCTTCCACCCAAACGGTTTGCCAGATGCCGGTAACGGGCGTATACCAGATCCCCTCGGGCTTCTTCACCTGTTTGCCTCTGGGCTGCGGACCATCATCAGTAGGATCCCATACACGGACGGTGATTTCCTGAGCACCTTTTTTCAGGAAGGGAGTGATATCGAAAGAAAAGGGATCGAAGCCTCCTTCATGACTGCCTGCTTCTTTACCATTCACGTACACGGTTGCACGCCAATCCACGGCACCAAAATGCAGCAGCACTTTTTTGCCTTTCATGGCAGCCGGCAGCGTGATACTGGTATGATACCACAGCAGGCTGTCTTTGCCTACGGTACGGCCTACGCCGGAAAGTGCAGACTCTATCGCAAAAGGCACCAGTATCTTTCCCTGCCAGCTTTGCGGAGCAGGCGCATTTTTTTCGCTGACAGTATACTGCCACAGGCCGTTCAGATTTTTCCAGTTGTCGCGGACCAGCTGTGGCCTTGGGTATTCAGGTAATACCGCCGCCGGAGATACTTTTTCACTCCAGGGCGAAGTAATTTTTTCGCCGGCGATTTTCCATTCGTTTTGTTGTGCATAGGCTGTTGATACCAATCCAAGGGATAAAGCCAGTAACAGATTGTTTTTCATCATGGGCTGCATATTTTTTAACTTTAAGCGTAGGGTTAACACTTAAAATCTTTCTTCAAAGAAAGCGAATAGCAAGGCTGATAGTACACTAAATCGTCTCATTCTTTTTATAAATCGTCTCATTATTCCAGTTCGTCGCATATTGGGTGTAATTCGGACACTGGATTATTATCTTTATAAAAATCCTCGTACTTGCGGCCACGTTATACCGTCTTATTATTACTGTTGCTTGCCGGCTTTTATGTGTCTGGTCAGTCTGTTAATTTCATCCACTACCAGGTGGAGAACGGGCTGTCCAACAATGCGGTGATCTGTTCCTGGCAGGACAGGCAGGGTTTTATGTGGTTTGGTACCAAGGATGGGCTCAACAGATTTGACGGTTATACCTTCCGGGTGTTCCGCCACGATCCGCAACAGCCTGGCAGTATCGGCAGCAACTATATATCGGTGATATGGGAAGATGATGATGGTATGCTGTATGTAGGCACCGATAAGGGTTTATATGTTTATCATCCGGCCACGGAGCAGTTCCGGATGCTGCCCTTACAACAGGGCATTATCATAGCGATAGATAAAGACCTGGACGGCAACATCTGGATCAGCGATGACCTGAAGATATACCGTTACCATCCGCATACCGGGCGGCTGGAAGCACCTTCTCACTACCCTTCGGCCAACTCCCTGTGCAGGGCTGCTGATGGCCGCATATGGATCACCACTCCGCAAGGACAGATCGCCCATTATGATCACCAGACCGATCGGTTTGTTTCTTTTTCCCTGTTCGATCATTCTCCGGTACCTACCTCCACCTGGATTACTACCATAACAGCTACCGGCGCCGATACCATCCTGGTGGGCACTACCAGCCAGGGCGTCAAACTCTTTAACACCCGCACCCATACCTATCAGGATATACTCACCCATACCACAGAAGGCACGGGCACGTATGTACGCGATTTCCTGCGCCGCAGTGCCGATGAATACTGGGTAGCCACCGAAAGCGGTATCTACATCTATCATCCATCCAACGGAAAATATATCAACCTCCGGAAAAAATATAACGATCCCTACTCCCTCTCAGACAACGCCGTATACACGCTTTACCGCGACCGTGAAGGCGGCATCTGGGCCGGTACCTACTTTGGTGGTGTCAACTACTTTACAGAACCCTATACCGCCTTCGAAAAATTTTTTCCCCGTACCGGCGAAAACTCACTGGGCGGCAATGCAGTGAGGGAGATATGCCCCGACCGATACGGGCAGCTGTGGATAGGCACAGAAGACGGAGGGCTCAACAAAATGGATGTCCGCAGTGGCAACATCACCCGCATCCAGCCAATACCCGGTGGTGGCGGGTTGTCGCATACCAATCTGCACGGGCTGCTCGTCACCGGTGATACCCTCTGGATCGGCACTTTCGAACATGGACTGGACCTGATGAATGTTCGTACCGGCAAATTCCTGCGGCACTATGCCGCCGGCAGCGGCCCGCTGGACCTACACAGCAATTTCATCTACAGCATTATGCAAACCAGGCAGGGAGAGGTGTTGCTCTGCACTTCGAGGGGGCTTTACCGTTATGATCGTGCGCAAAATGGCTTTTCTCCCGTAACAGCAGTACCGGAAAACCTTTTCTACACCTGTGTGTATGAAGACAGTGAAGGCACGCTCTGGGCGGGGACTGTACGCAACGGCGTGTATTATTTCCATCCCCGTACCGGCCGTACAGGCAGTTATCAGTTTAATGCTGCAGATACCAGCAGCCTCGCTCACAACCGAGTAGACCATATACTGGAAGACAGCCGGCGCCAGCTCTGGTTTACCACTGAAGCCGGCCTTTGCCGCCTGGACAAAGCATCCGACCGGTTTACCCGCTATACTACCCGCAACGGCCTGCTGAGCAACATGACTTACAATCTTCTGGAAGATGATGAACACCATCTGTGGATCACCACTTCCAAAGGGCTTGCCCGTCTCACTCCTTCTACCGGCGCTATAAAAATATATACCAAAGCCAACGGACTGCTCAACGATCAGTTCAACTACAACTCCGCCTATAAAGACAGCTGCGGCAACCTGTACTTCGGCAGTGTAAAAGGTATGATCCGCTTCAATCCCGGCAGTGTACAAACAGGCGATTATCTGCCGCCGGTTTACATCACCGGCATTCAGGTATATAACAAACCGTTACTGCCCGGAGGATCTATACTACCGCATGCTACCAACTATACCGACACCATCACGCTGGCCTATGACCAATCTTCCTTCAGTATCGACTTCGCTGCATTGTGTTTCACTTCTCCCGAAATGACACAATACGCCTACAAAATGGAAGGGCTGGATCAGGACTGGATCTTCCTGGAAACCAATCGCAAGGCCGTCTTCACCAAACTGGCACCCGGCACCTATCGCTTTCTCGTGAAAGCCGCTACCAGCAACGGACAATGGAGTACTTCGCCCCGGCAGCTGACCGTCCGGGTGCTGCCGCCTTTCTGGGCCAGTTATCCGGCCTATGCGTTGTATCTACTCACACTATGCGGTCTTGTCTGGGGTATCATTGTCTATTTCCTCCGTCGCTCCAAACAACGGCAGCAGCGCAGAATGGAACTGTTTGAACATGAGAAGGAAAAAGAACTGTATCAGGCCAAAATAGAATTCTTCACCCATATCGCCCACGAAATCCGGACACCACTGACCCTTATCAAAGGCCCTATGGAAAAGGTTATCGGACAATCTGCCGCCGTGCCCCAGGTACAAAAAAACCTGCAGATCATGGAACGCAATACCAACCGGCTGCTCGACCTCACCAATCAGCTGCTCGATTTCCGTAGCACCGAAATCAACGGCTACCGGCTCAATTTCGTGAAAGCTGCTATCCCTGCATTATTACAGGAGATACATCTGCAGTTTATCCCGGCAGCTGAACAAAAGGATATTCATTTTCATATAGCCGTTCCCGTTGAATCTTTTTTTGCTTATATAGATATAGAAGCGTTTAACAAGATATTGAGCAATCTTGTAAGCAATGCCCTCAAATACGCTGCACAAGAGGTATACATCGAGTTGCTGTCTGCAGCTGATACCGCCGAAACATTCATCATCAGGATCAGTAATGATGGAACTCCTGTTCCTTCGGAGATGAAAGAAAAGATCTTTGAACCCTTTTTCAGGGGTAAAGCAGCAGCCAATCAGCCAGGCACAGGCCTGGGACTGTCTATTGCGCGGTCGCTTGCCCTGCTGCACCAGGGCACGCTGGAACTGCAATACACCGACGCAGGGCACAATGTATTTGTACTGACCCTGCCAGTACATCAGGAAATAGAATTTAATCTCAGTAAATGGAAAAGACGATCATAACCAAAGCACAGCTGCTGCTGGTAGATGACAACGAAGAGATACTCGACTTCATTGCCGACGATCTGGGAGATAAATATCATATCACTACAGCGCCCGATGGCGCCACTGCCTTGCGTATCCTGCAGGACACCGTGATACAGCTGGTGATCAGTGATGTGATGATGCCTGTGATGGATGGTTTTGAACTTTGCCGCCGCATCAAGTCGGATGTGGCGCTCAGCCATATTCCGGTAGTCCTGCTGACGGCCCGTAATACCCTGCAGTCCAAAATAGAAGGCCTGGAACTGGGTGCAGACGCCTATATCGAAAAACCCTTCTCCCCTGCGCATCTGGAAGCACAGATTGCCAGCTTACTGAACAATCGAAAAAAAATAAGAGATTATTTTGCCAGTTCACCTGCAGTCCATATCCGCAGTATGGCTATTTCCAGGGCTGATGAGGCTTTCCTCGACAAGCTGCAGGAGATCATTCTCCAGCATCTCACCGATGTCAACCTGGATGTGGAAGTGCTGGCAGATAAAATGAATATGAGCCGCCCCACGCTGTACCGTAAAATAAAAGTGATCTCTGACCTCACGCCTCATGAGCTGATCAACCTCACCCGCTTAAAAAAGGCAGCTGTTCTACTCGACAGTGGCTACTATAAAGTCAATGAGGCCGCTGAAATGACAGGGTTTGCCTCCCTCAATAATTTCAGCCGTAACTTTCAAAAGCAGTTCGGGATGCTGCCTTCAGCCTATATTACAAAAAATAATACCTGATAAAAGGTCATCCGTTTTTTCTGCAGATCAGCTGTATTACCCAGGGCCGGGCATGATAAACATCCCAGAACCCCGGCGGATATTTTTTTTCTTCTTCGGCTGAAATGATGTAGGGTTCCAGCTCGCAGGATACAAAACCGGCAGCACGAAAAACTTCCTGATAGGTTTTCCAGCTGTACCAGTAGGTATCAAAGCTGACTTCCTGTCCATCGCTGAGGAGGGTACAGCGAATAGTGCTCCCTTCCTCCAGCAGTCCGGATATCAGCTTAAAATGCAGTTTGTGTTCCGGCAGGAACAGAGAAGGCACCGCCGGTTGCTGCGGATTTAAATTGCTGGTGATAAAACTTTGTCCCGGCCGGAGGTTCTCATAAACAGACCGGGCTATTTGCTCCAGCTGTGTACGGCTGATAGCGTAGTGCAGCAGGTAGGAGGCGGTTACCACATCGAAGGTACCGATACGGCCCATGGTGGCAACATCGGCGAG
This sequence comes from Chitinophaga sp. HK235, assembly GCF_018255755.1. Lineage (NCBI taxonomy): Bacteria > Pseudomonadati > Bacteroidota > Chitinophagia > Chitinophagales > Chitinophagaceae > Chitinophaga > Chitinophaga sp. HK235. The sequence goes on from NZ_CP073766.1 coordinate 3,470,061, forward strand.
TACGTATTCCACACCGTTGTTCTGCTCCTGTTCGGTGAGGCGTGCCAACCGGATCATTTCTTCCGAAACATCTACTCCCACTACCCGCGCTGCGCCCCAGCTTTTAAGACGGCGGCTGCTCATACCATCGCCGCAACCCAGGTCCAGTACCGATTTGCCGATCAGGCTGCCCAGTCTTGTATACAGCGAATACCATTCGGGGCCACGGTAGGGAATAGATTCAGCAATAGCCCTGTAGGAGTTGGCGATATGATCATACTGGCTCATGGTTTATGTATTGGTATACTTCGAATATAGCCTATGTCTCTGCGCTGCGGCCACAGTATGCTATTACAGGAATTTATAACGATATCGCATATACGAATTTAAAAATTAAGTACTGATGGTGGTGGGATATCTCAATATTTCTCTTGTAAACACCCTGAAAAAATAATATATTAGCGACGTTCAGCGATTCAAGGAAACTGGCTTTAACACATATGTCCGGGCGTTTACACGCTGGGCATAACTGTACATTTCGCAAATCTATAAATCGATTTTTACTGTATGCATCTACCGAAATTGATTATTGACCTGGCATTGATCTTAGGAGCGGCGGGTATTATTACTTTATTATTCAGGCGACTGAAGCAGCCTATGGTATTAGGTTACATCATCGCCGGCTTTCTGGTGGGGCCTAACTTCCATCTTTTCCCCTCCATCAGTGACGGGGAGAGTGTTAAAATATGGTCTGAGATCGGTGTGATCTTCCTGTTGTTTTCACTGGGACTGGAATTCAGTTTCAAAAAGCTGATGCGTGTAGGAGGCACGGCCGCTATTACCGCCTTTGTGGAAATTGCCTGTATCACGGTGGCGGGTTATTTCACCGGACAGCTGATGGGCTGGAGTACGATGGACAGCCTGTTCCTGGGTGGTTTGCTGGCCAGTTCGTCCACCACCATTATCATCAGGGCTTTTGAAGAACTGGGTATCAAACAAAAACCTTTTACCAAAATTGTTTTCGGGGTACTGGTGATAGAAGATATTGTGGTGATCCTGCTGATGGTGTTGCTTTCCACGATGGCCGTCAGCAAACAGTTTGAAGGCACACAAATGTTGTTTACCATCGCCAAACTGATGTTTTTCCTGGCGGTATGGTTCCTGGCAGGTATTTTCCTGCTGCCTACTTTTTTGAAGAAGATGGAGAAATATATGAACAGTGAAACACTGCTCATTTTAAGTATTGCCCTTTGCCTGGGCATGGTGATCCTGGCTACACAGGTAGGATTTTCTGCAGAACTGGGCGCATTTATCATGGGGTCCATCATAGCGGAGACTACCTCCTCCGAAAAAGTAGAGCACCTTATTCAGCCTGTAAAGGACCTTTTCGGCGCTATTTTCTTTGTGTCTGTAGGTATGCTCATCAATCCGGAGATGATCGTGGAATACCGCTGGCCGGTATTATGGATCACATTGCTGACCATCTTCGGCAAATTCTTCAGCACCACCTTCGGTGCGCTGGTGTCCGGCCGCCCACTCAAGGAATCGGTGCAGGTGGGCATGAGTATGGCACAGGTAGGGGAATTTGCCTTTATCATTGCCACACTGGGCGTAACGCTAGGTGTTACCAGCGAATTCCTCTTCCCCGTGGCCGTAGGTGTTTCTGCTATCACGACTTTTACCACACCTTACATGATCAAATTTTCCGCACCGCTGTACAACTGGCTGGAAAATATCATCCCGGGGAAATGGCTGGCAGCGCTCAACCGCTACTCTGCCAGCTCTCAAACCCTGCAGGCTGAAAGTGACTGGCGCACCGTACTCAACGCCTATCTGAAAGTCATCATCCTCAACAGTGTAATCCTCATCGCTATCATCCTGTTCAACACCTACTATGTATGGCCGTTCGTTGCAAAATATGTGAATAGCCAGCTGCTGGCCAAACTGATAGCGGTAGTCATTGCCATTGTTATGATGGGGCCTTTTATTTCAGCACTTACCATCAAAAAGGTGCACGGCATCGCCTACAAAGCGCTCTGGCTCGACTCCAAATATAACCGGGGCCCGCTGGTAGTGGTGGAAGTGATCCGTAACGTGATCGCTGTACTGCTGGTAGGTTTCCTGTTGAGGCAGTTTTTCCCTTTCTGGCCGGCATTGCTGGGCACATTGCTGGTGATGCTGGTGGTATTGCTGGCATTAAGGCAACAGCTACAGAAATATTACAGCCGTATCGAACATCGCTTCCTGTCTAACCTGAACGCCCGTGAAGAGGCCGTTGCCGCCGCTAAAAAAGCCCAGGCTGCTGATCTGCTACCCTGGGACGCCCAGGTATCCGAACTGGAAATCAATCCATGGTCTGCCCTGATAGACAGGCCCCTGGTGGATCTCCAGCTACGGGAAAAATACGGCATCAATGTAGGTGCCATCAAAAGGGGTAATGTCACCATCTATGCCCCTACCCGTGATGAAAAACTATTCCCGCACGATATCATCACCGCCATCGGTACTGAAGCACAACTGGAAGAGTTCAACCGGGTAGTCAATACCCTCAACGTGGAAAGGAGCGATGATGTGGCCAACGACAATGTAGGCCTTACCAGCATCGTGGTAGACGAACACAACGGACTGAAAGGACAAACCATCCGCAGCTCCGGCATCCGTGAAAGAACCAGTGCACTCGTAGTAGGCATCGCACGCGGCAGCAACCGTATACTCAACCCACCTTCTGATATGCCCTTTGAATGGGAAGATGTGGTATGGCTGGTAGGCGACCGCAAAAAGATCGCTGAGTTTAACAGACCTTAGTACTCATATAAAGAGAAAAGCGGCAAAGGACCCTCGAATCCTTTGCCGCTTTTTATGGGATATCCGTCATTTATGCTTTCTTCAGGAATGCTCTCAGCACATACTGCAGGATACCGCCGTTTTTATAGTATTCAATTTCGATAGCGGAATTCAGGCGGCATTTAACCTGGAACACAATTTCAGGTCCACTCGCCGGGGTAGCCGTTACCGTTACCATCTTGCCCGGTGTCAGATCTTCTGCAATACCAGTGATGGTATAGGTTTCGGTACCATACAGGCCTAAAGAGGAGGCTGTATCTCCGTTTACGTATTCCAGTGGCAATACGCCCATACCAACGAGATTGCTGCGGTGAATCCGCTCATAACTTTCCGCGATCACTGCTTTTACACCCAGCAGGTTGGTGCCCTTGGCGGCCCAGTCACGGGAAGAACCACTGCCATACTCTTTTCCGGCCAGTATAATCAAAGGTGTTTTAGTAGTGGCATACTGCATGGCCGCATCGTAGATTGGCAATACCATGCCTTGCGGCATCAGCGTAGTAAAACCACCTTCCTTCGGAGACAATGCATTTTTGATACGCACATTGGCAAAAGTGCCCCGTATCATCACCTCATGATTGCCTCTGCGGGAACCGTAAGAGTTAAACATCCTCGGATCAATGCCTCTGTCCAGCAGGTATTTGCCGGCAGGTGTATCTGCTTTAAAAGATCCCGCCGGTGAGATATGGTCTGTTGTCACAGAATCGCCCAGCATCAGCAATACACGGGCATTCCGGACATCTTCAACTGCCGGAGGTGTACCCGGAAGATCATAGAAGAAGGGCGCTTCCTTGATATAGGTAGAATCATTGCTCCAGTGATAATCTTTGCCTGTAGGCGCTATCAGTCCTTTCCACTGGTCGTCACCATCGAAGATCACCGCATAGGTGTCGCGGAAATCTTCCTGTTTAACAGCTGCGGCCATCGCTTCATTGATTTCATCCTGAGTAGGCCAGATGTCACGCAGATATACCGGCTCTCCGTTGGGATCATAACCCAGCGGATCATTGAACAGGTCTACATCCACACGGCCGGTGATGGCGTAAGCTACAACCAGCAGCGGCGATGCCAGGAAGTTCATCTTCACCTGTGGATGCACCCTCGCCTCAAAGTTGCGGTTGCCCGACAATACCGACGCCACAATCAGACTGCCTTTATCCACCGCTTCCGCAATAGCTGGCGGCAGCGGACCACTGTTACCAATACACGAAGTACAACCATAACCCACCACATGAAAACGTAATGCTTCCAGTTCGGCCAGCAGCCCGGAACGTTGCAGGTACTCCGTTACCACCCTGGAACCCGGTGCCAGACTGGTTTTCACCCAGGGCTTCACATACAGGCCACGGCTGATTGCTTTTTTAGCCACCAGGCCCGCACCTATCATCACACTGGGGTTGGAAGTATTGGTACAACTGGTGATCGCGGCAATGGTAATAGCGCCGTCGCTCAGCACATATTCTTCATTTTTTAGTTTGATGCGCACCGACTTCAGGTAATCCACTTCCACTGCTACATCTTCTGCATGTTTCTGTATCTCGTAGGTAAACGCGGTGCCGGAGCCACCTTCGTATAACCAGGCTGTATCGCGGCGTTTGCCTTCCGGCGTGTACATCCTTTTAAATTCCTTGTTGAGCAGCGTCTGAAACTCAGCATGTAAGTCTTTCACCAGTATACGGTCCTGCGGGCGTTTGGGGCCTGCCACGGCAGACTGTACCTTGGAGAGGTCCAGTTCTATTACATCAGAATAGCTGATGTTTTCATTGCCATGACGCCACAGCATGTTTTCTTTGCAATAGTTCTCCACCTGGGCTACCTGCTCTTCTGAGCGGTTGGTACGCCGCATATACTGAAGGGTTTGTTCATCTATAGGGAAATAAGTAACGGTGCAACCAAATTCAGGAGACATATTGGAGATGGTGGCGCGGTCAGGCACAGAAAGGTGATCGAGGCCTTCACCGAATACTTCCACAAATTTGTCTACCACCCCATATTTACGCAACAGCTGGGTGATGGCCAGCACCATATCCGTGGCCGTTACACCTTCGCTAAGCTGGCCGCTGAGCTTAAGGCCTATCACTTCCGGACAGGAGAAATAAATAGGTTGTCCGAGGATAGCGGCTTCTGCTTCTATACCACCCACGCCCCAGCCCAGTACGCCGATACCATTGACCATCGGTGTATGCGAGTCAGTTCCTACCAGCGTATCCGGGAACAGCCAACCATCGCGGGAGATAACACCCTGTGCGAGGTATTCCAGGTTGACCTGGTGGCAGATGCCCATCCCTGGCGGCACGACCGTAAAATTATCAAAAGCCTGTTGTGCCCATTTCAGGAGCTGGTAACGTTCTTTGTTACGCTCATATTCATAGGCCACATTTTTGGTGTAGGCATAGTCTGTGGCAAAAAAATCAACCTGCACCGAGTGGTCCACCACCAGATCTACGGGGATGGCCGGGTTGATACTGGCACCGTCTTTTCCTTTTCTGATCACTTCAGCGCGGATGGAAGCAATGTCCACCACGGCGGCTACACCGGTAAAATCCTGCATCAGCACACGAGCGGGCTTAAAGGGGATTTCCTTGTCGGCAGGCTTAGGCTGCCAGTTAACCAGCGTGTCCACATGTTCGTCGGTGATCGCAAAGTTGTCGTGGTTGCGCAATACATTTTCCAGTAAGATTCTGATGGAAAAAGGTAAACGGGATATCTGTTTTCCATCCTTTTCCAGTTTGCTGAGAGAAGCTGTACGTTGTTGCATATGCTATATTGTTGACATTCCTAATGAAACAATGGTATATACGTTTTGTTTAATGGCGGCCTGTTACAGACACACCAGGTGTAATGGATTCAACTGCATGACCAATGCACACATCAGGCTTAGATTTATTAAAAATAACCATTTCTGATGACGCAGAAGTTAAAAGTTCCCGCCACTTCCCTGCTGGTGCTGGAAAAAGCGATACCCCTGTATGGCAGTCCTCTGCAACAGACTTATATCAACGCGATAGATTTCAGTGAGGTCAGCCAGGCTTCGCGTGATATGACACGCGCTTATCCACCCGGTGCAGATATGATATACTATCGCAAGCAGGCTATCCGGGAGATGATCCGGTTGCGCCTGGAACAATTTCCGGCTCAACAGATGGTGATACTGGGCGCAGGGTTGGACCCGCTGTCGCTTTACCTGCTGGAAACCTATCCGGGGCGTCTTAGCCGGATTATTGAGGTAGACAACGGGTATATCGATGTGAAGAAAAAAATCTATGAAGAAATATTACATATAAAGGGACTGCAGTTTGTCCATTGTGACCTGACGGATATTGTTTTGCTGGAAGCCCTGCTGAAACAGCATGGTTATAGTGCTGATGAGCCCACCATTATTATTTTGGAGGGGGTGATTCCTTATATCAGTAATGAAGAATTTGTGCAGGTCATGCAGCTGTTTAGTTCAGCAGGCCGTCAGAATCAGGGTATCGTGGATTATGCACTGGCGTATTCAGACATACCCGACAATTACCTGGTGTACCACCGGAATCTGTTAAAGGCTATGGAAGCCCAGCTCAACATTACTGTCAATCTGAATACCCGTCAGCAGATCATGGATCTGGTGGCCCGGTTTGGGCAACTGGATTATCTGGAGCCGTTGTATGAAACGGAGAAAAGACTCACTGGTACCAACCGGGCTTTTCATCAGCCCGGGCATGGTTCGGTAGAAATGGCTGTATTCAGTTTATAGGTTCCAGGGATATTCCGCCGGCAAATGGTTGTTGCAAACTTATGGGTTCGTTCCACCACTGCTGATGCGGGGAGCTTATGCCGGCGAATGGCAACTGTAAGCTTATAGGTTCCACCACTGCTGATGTGGGTAACTTTCGCCGACGATCACCTGTTCGCCGATCATGGGGGTGGTGACGGCCAGGCCTTTTTCCGCAGCTGCAGCCGTAACCCTCTTTGGTGGCTCATTCCAGGCATGGTTGGAAAGTGTAAACTTAGCCCAGTGTACAGGCAACAGCACTTTAGCGTCCAGGTCCAGGGCGGCCTGTACGGTTTGTTCCGGTGCCATGTGAATAAAGGGCCATGCATAGTTATACTGTCCGCATTCCAGGATGGCCAGGTCGAATGGACCGTATTCCGCTCCTATCTCCTTAAAATGCGTATCATACCCTGAATCGCCGCCCAGAAAAAGCGTATAGCCGTAAAGGTGTAATACAAAAGAAGCCCAGAGGCTGCCGCCTCTTTTTAATCCTCTGCCGGAAAAGTGACGTGCAGGCGTTGCTGTTAGCGACACCTCATCAGATATCTGTATCGTTTCCCACCAGTCCATTTCCGTGATGCGGTCTGCCGGATAATTACCACAGGTACGTATATCCTTGCCTACGCCCAGTCCGGTGTATATCGCTTTGGTGGAGGGCAACAATTGTGCAATCGTTTTCTTATCCAGATGATCGTAGTGGTTATGGGTGATGATCAATATATCGATAGGCGGCATATCAGCGGCCGTATAGGCATCACTACCAGGAAAGGCCCTCACGGTGAAAGGCATGGGTGAAGCATTGCCGCTGAAAACGGGATCTACCAATATATTGAGGCCCTTGATCTGTATCAGATAGGAAGAATGACCAAACCAGGTAACCACCGGCTTATAACCAGACACTGCACGAAGTGGCGCTTTTACAACAGGCAACGGTGCCTCCGGCTTTACATTGCCGGGCCTGTTCATCGCCTCTTTCAACATGGTGAAATAAGTGACATCGTCCGCTTTGATGGGGGTGAGCGTCAGGTTCTGGAACGCTCCGTCTTTAAAGTTCCGGGACCGTAAAATACGCTCTCTGGAAGTCAATGATTTATGCTGCATGGTGGTATATTCCACCGCAAAAATACCACATTTCAACATAGGAAAAACGCAGGCCGGCTACCTCGCCAGCAAACGTTTTCCTCTCGCCATCAACCGGAGCAACCGGGTATTGCCGAAAAAAGCAGAATGGTACCTTGCCGATTCCCGCTGCCGGCTGCTATAGGCACGCAATACAGCATCCGCTGTCATCATTCCGCTCAGCTCCTCCTGCCGCATCACCGCGAGCACACTGAGTTGATAACGCTCCAGTAGCTGCGCCGCCAGTGTAATATCATCATCCTCCCATACAAACGGAGCGGCTGCAGGCATCAGTTTATCTACCGTAATATTATCATGCCCCGTGAGTTTTTCGCGGTCCAGGTAACCGGTGAAACGGCCCGCAGCATCTGTCACCAGCAGATGCCGGTGATAGTAGGAATGATTGTCCAACAGCATGCTCACCTGCGCAACCGTAAGCGATCCGGACACCATCAGCGATGGCTGCACCAGCACCATCGACGCATTGAGCTGCTGTAATACATCAGGCGTATATTCATCCGGTGCAGTAACACCTCTGCGCCGTATCTTCTCGGTCATGATCGATCCTTTCATAAGGAAGAAAGAAACAAAATAAGCTGTCGTGCAAGCTCCGATCAGTGGCAACAAACCATGCGGCTGCCCCGTTGTCTCCAGCGCAAACACAATTGCTGTCAGCAATGCGCGGGAAGCCCCGGCAAACATAGCAGCCATACCTATCAGCGCTGCCGTGGCCAGGTTGATATCACTACCGGGAAACCAGTGCAGTACCCCTACACCTATCAGCGCGCCTAAAGCCCCGCCGATAGTGAAGAGCGGCGCCAGTGTACCACCGGAGGTACCGCTGCCCAGCGACATCACCCAGGAAAGATATTTCAGTACACAAAGTGAAAGTATCAACGACAACGCAGCCTGACCAGTCAGCAAGGTTTTAATATTATCGTATCCCACGCCCATCGTATGCGGCGCAAAATAACCGATCACACCTACCACCACCGCACCAATTGCCGGCCACCACATCCAGTGCAGCGGCAGCCGCTCAAAAAGATCTTCTACCCAATAAACCGAACGCGACACCAAAGCCGCCACCACGCCGATACCGGCGCCCATCAGCACATATACTATCAACGCCCTGTCAGACACCACCGGTATTTCCGGCATCGCAAACACCGGGTCATTGCCAAACAGCAACAGGTGCATGCCCGCTCCTGTAATACAGGACAATGCCACCGGAATCACCGAACGGGGAGAAAATTCAAACAACAACAACTCTATCGCCAGCAGTATCGCCGCCAGCGGACTGCCGAAGATCGCCGACATACCTGCACAGGCACCTGCCGCCAGCAGCACCTTCCTCTCTGCAGATGAAATATGGATCACCTGCCCGGTAAAAGATCCCATGGCACCACCTGTGGCAATGATAGGGCCTTCTGCACCGAAAGGACCACCGGTACCAATAGAAATGGCTGCCGACAAGGGTTTCAGCAAAGTAATCACCGGCGGTATCCGGCTCTCATTCAGAATAATGTTTTCCATCGCTTCCGGAATACCATGCCCTCTGATGGCTTTGCTACCGAAACGCGCCATCAATCCTACTATGATACTACCAATGATAGGCACCAGCACTACCGTCCAGCCCAGCTGATTGCCCGCAGGGCCCCGCTCTTCAAATGAAAATTTCCCGTAAAAAGAGAGATTGGTGAACAGGCTGATCAGCAATACCAGCCCTTTGGCTACAAAGCCTACCAGTACTGCATTGAGCAATGCCTGCATGCTCAGATAAAAAACCCTTTTTGATACATTCCCGGCCTTTTTAGGCCTATTTATATGATCCATGAAACAAAAAATAATGTCAAAACTATTCAAATCATCACAAAAATATGATTCAAATCATACTAAACAGCATTTTTGGTCAGAAAAAATCAAAAAAGTATTACTATTGCAACCATGAAAAAAGCCAGAGCCTGCGATCTGAAGACATGTTTTTTGTGCCGCTATTCCATACCAGAATGGCTGACAGCGGTAGCTGCCCACCGGCAGCATCTCGCCTGTAAAAAAGGAGAAACACTGTTTCAGGAAGGCGCTCCGGCCACCGGCATTTATTTTTTGTATGACGGGAAAGTAAAAGTGCACAAACAATGGGGACCCGATAAAGAGTTGATCATCCGTTTTGCCAAAAAGGGCGATATCCTCGGCCACCGTGGCTTTGGCAGTGAACAACGCCTGTACCCCGTATCTGCTACTGCCCTGGAAGACTGCACCGTTTGTTATATAGACAATACTTTTTTTGAAGCCTCTCTTAAAGTAAACCCAGACCTCACCTATCGGCTGATGCAGTTTTATGCCGCAGAATTACAGGAGGCAGAAAAGAAAATGCGCAACCTCGTGCACATGGACGTGAAAAGCAGGCTGGCAGATGCCCTGCTGGAAATAAGCCGGGTATACGGGCACAAACAATTTACTATCAACCGGCAGGACCTCGCCTCTTTTGCCGGCACCACCTACGAAACCATCTATCGCATCCTGCAGGACTTCATCCAGCAACAGCTGATAACCGCAGAAGGGAAGTCCATCACCATCCTTCAGGAAAAAAAATTACAGCAACTGCTTACAGCTGCTCACTGATATCACGCGGATTATACCAATGCGCCAATGCATCCAGTATCGGCAACAACGCCTCTCCTTTGGATGTAAGGCTGTAATCCACGCGTACCGGCACTTCCGGGATGATTGTTTTGCTAATCAACCCGTCTGTTTCCAGCTCCCTCAGTTGCTTACCCAGCACCTGATCTGAAACAGTGGGCATCATCTGCTTCAACAAACTGAAACGGTTTTGCTGTTCTGAAATATGTATCAGGATAAGGGCTTTCCATCTGCCCGCAATGGTTTCCAGCGCTCCGTTGATCCGGCATACGCTGTGCAGGAACTGCCGGTTGGATGCATTGGAGGATGTTTCTTTTATCATGCTACTCAGTTTTTAATGAGTAACTCCCAATATTCACGGTTATTGCAGCGGGATACTCATCGGGTTAGTTTTGCCAAAATTACTGAGATGAAAGCAATTGTATTGAACGGATTTGGAAATGTAGACCAGTTCAGCATGAACAGCTTTGATATACCTGCCTTTCAGGAACATGAGCTGTTGATAGCGATAAAAGCCGCTGCCTTTAATCCTATCGATTACCAGATGCGGCAGGGCCGCAGGGAAAGTCTGCACATGCATTCTCCCATACTGGGGCGGGAATTCGCCGGCGTTGTGATAGCTGCCGGTAAAAACACACAGGGCTTCCAGACTGGTGATGAAGTGATTGCTGCTGCCGGCAGCAAAGGTTCCAACGGCACCTATGCCACCCATATCGCCCTCGATTACCGGATGGTGGCACACAAGCCCGCATCATTATCTTTCAGCACAGCTACCGCTATCCCGGCCTCCGGTCTTACGGCCTGGCAAACCTTCCGGCGTATGCAGCCGCAGCAGCAGGATCATATTTTTATCACCGGTGGCGCCGGCGGGGTAGGCAGTTTCCTGATCAAACTGCTGAAAGCACATCATACAGATCAGCTGTTCACCACTGCAGGCAATGAACAAAGCAGCGCCGCATTACAGAAGCTGGGGCTGAAACCCGCACAGATCATCGATTACCAGCAGCCCGATCTGACACAGCAGATACTGGCCGCCAACGGACAGCGTTTTTTCGATTGGGCCGTGGATATCGCAGGAGGAAGTATTTCGGAAACAGCAGCGGAAGTACTGGGACTCAACAAAAACTATGCAGACATCACCTTTCTGGGTACTGCCCGTACACGGGAACTGCTGTTCGACAAAGGCTGCCATATCCTGAACATCTCCAACTACGCGTATATGGCAGCTGGCAAGACAGAGTGGTACGGACAAAACCTGCAGCAGCTCACCACACTGATCAACGATCAGGTAATCACCCCTCCCGCTGTGCAGGTGGTAGGCAGTTTAAGCGCTGATACGGTGAAACAGGCACACCTGCTGATGGAGAATAATCAGACCTATGGCCGTAAACTGGTTATGACGATGGACTAACGTTCAGCCGGGCTATCTTACGGGCAAACCTTTCGGTGATATTTTTCCAGGCTTCTTCGTATTCAGGACAGTCGTAACGTTTTTGGGCAAAGGCGTAGGTAGTAGCCGACAGATGCCAGTTGAAAATATTTTCCAGGTATGCTATATCGTCTGCTATCACGCGCTCAAGTATACGTTGTTTGGACAGGCCGGCCTGTTCACAGTAGCGGTCCAGCCAGGCACCACGGCCGGCTTTTACGTACAGCACAAACATGTCTTCCGTCATAAAAGCCCTGGGCACCTGTTCCATCTGCCAGTCGGCGCCTTTGATGATGAGGCATAACAAAGCGTGTTCATAAAATGATTCCGGGATATCGGTGCGTAAGATAGCGCCGTTGCGGGCAGCGGCATAACAAAGTTCGCGTGTGATCATCTCCGATGGCAGATAACGCAGCGCCTTACCATCTTTTGCGACAGCAGCAGCGGCCAGTTCAGGTGTGAGCATATCTTCGGGAAAATACGCCAACGCACCTACGCTCGTGCGCAGTACTTCCTCGCAGAGCGCCTGTGTACGCAGTTCCAGCGGCACCCGTTTCAGATCGTGCCAGTTTTTGCGGACTTTCTGCTGCCAGTAGCTTGCTGGCTGTTCCTGGCGTTGTAATACACTTTCTCCGGCAGCCAGATCACGGCGCAGCTCTTCAAAGTCGGTGGTAAGGGTATTGTTGAGCAGTGCACGTAGTTTAGGGGAGATGATATCATCACCGTCTTCCGATTCCTCGCAGGCATTGTCTGCAGGACTTTCGGGGTCCCGGTCGTTGTAATAGAAAAGGCTGATGTCTTTGGCGGCAGGCATCAGGTAATAATCTTCCACAATCATCACAGGTGCGGTGAAAGTACCATCACACTGCATCCATCCATGATTATAATGCAGCATGATCACTTCGGCAGCACTGATATTGCCGGTCACCCGTACAGGAGAGCCACCAATGAGCAGATGCCGGCACGACACATTGCCTGCTACATAGAGGATAGGGCCATAATCACCGGTTTCATTGAGGATGCTGCCTTCCACTTCCAGATTGCCGATGATGAGGAAACCCAGGATAGGTCTACCATCAGGTGCATCTTCCAGGGTATCGGTGTCCAGCACAAAATCACCCTGCAGGTGCAGGTCGCCGGTATGGATGTAAAAGTAGCTGTCATTACTTTCCATATCCAGGAAAGCGGCTTCACTCTCGTAGATCTTCGTATGTATCTGGTACCTGCTCATGGCATCCTCGCAGGTGATAAGCTGAAATTCTCTATGCATGGCGCTAATATCGTACATTTATAAACGCACAAAACAGGAAATTATTCACCTATGAACAAAAGAGTAAAATTTGATTTCGATATCCGTTTCACCAACGGCGGCGGCATCCGGGGCGAGGATTTCCGACTCGACATCGCCGGTGATGACATATCAGACAAAGAGCTGGCAGACTACATTGTGGCCGACATGCGTTTACTCATGGTAGGCGAAACTCATATACTCAACAAGGAAATTATCACGGAACCGCATAAACGTAAACCTATCAATACCGGCGGACACAGTTACCTGGTAGACCTGAGTCATACTATAGAAGATGGGCTGGTGACCTACAAAGGACTGCCCGCTCCTATCATCTGCGATTACCTGAGCCGGGAAGACTCCTCAAAATTTTATGATGGCGACACCACTTTCCAGATCGGGAAGATAGAAATGGTCACCAATACCGGCACCTATATCGACTGTCCTTTCCACCGCTATGCCGACGGCAAAGACCTGTCGGAGGTGCCACTGGAGCGCTTTGCCGATCTCGACGCCGTAGTGATATGTGTTCCTTATACCCAGTCACTGGCCGTAACCGCCGATATGCTGCGCAACCATGAAATCCGCAACCGCGCCGTACTGGTACATACCGGCTGGGATACCCACTGGAACACGCCCACCTACTACGAAAATCATCCCTATCTCACAGAAGATGCGGCTATCTATCTGCGTGACTGCGCCGTTCAACTGGCAGGCATCGACTCCCATAACATTGACAATACCCAGGGCCGCACAAGGCCGGTACATAGCATCCTGCTGGGTGCGGAGATCCTGATCGTAGAACATCTCTGCAACCTGGGCCTGTTGCCGGAAGACGGCTTTACTTTCAGCGCGGTGCCACCTAAATTCAGAGGTGCCGGCACTTTCCCTGTGAGGGCCATGGCCAGGCTGTCAAAATGATGGCATAAGTATCCGGATTTGTCTAATTTTGCGTTCCTCACCTCTCTTCAAAGAGGTGTGTTCCATAGCAGATGTTCATAGAGATACCGCAGACAACCGATGCCAGGCAATACAGAATTGCCGTTTCCGTATTCTTTTTTATCTCCGGCCTGGGTTATTCCACCTGGGCATCCCGGATACCATCCATACAACAGCAGCTCCATCTCAACGAAGCCCAGCTGGGTCTGGTACTGCTGGCCCTGCCCATAGGGCTGATGCTGACCATGCCGGTGACAGGCAAACTGCTGGGCAGTTTCAGCAGCCGTAAGATCATGGTGATAGGTGCGCTGATCTTTAACCTGGTGTTGAGTGTGCCCGGCTTTACCAACAGCCTGTGGCAACTGGCACTCACCCTGTTCTGTTTCGGTTCTGCCCGAAACCTGATGAACCTCTCTATGAACGCACAGGCCGTACAGGTACAACATCAGTATTCCAAATCTATCATGACCACCTTTCATGGTATCTGGAGCATCGCCGGTTCTACCGGTGCAGGCATCGGTTACCTGATGGTGTCCATGAACGTGGCTCCGTCCTGGCATATGCTGATCGTCAGTGTGTTGTTGCTCGCCTTTACATTGTATTACGGGCCGAAGACCTATCCTGATCAGCCTATCCCGCAAACTACGCGTAAACCGGCGTTTTCACTGCCCGACAAATCATTGCTGCGTTTTTCCTTTATCTGCTTTGCCTGTATGGCTACCGAAAACACGATGTATGACTGGAGCAGCATTTATTTCCATAAGGTAGCCGGAGGCACGCCCATCGCGGCTACCGCCACTTTTATGCTGTACATGGCCGCTATGACCACCGGCCGTTTTGTTGGAGACCGGCTCGTAGCCCGGCTTGGCATCAGAAACATATTGTTCTACAGTGGCTGGCTTATCCTCATCGGGCTGCTGCTGGCCATCTTCCTGCCTCATCCCGTGATTACCACCATCGGGTTTATGTGCACCGGTATGGGTGTGTCCTGTATTGTGCCGCTGGTGTTCAGTCTGGCCGGAAAGTCCAAAACCACCAACAGCGGCCAGACACTGGCCTCCATATCCACCATCGGATATCTGGGTTTCCTGGTAGTACCGCCACTGGTGGGCTTTGTAGCCCAGGCTACCAGCCTGCGTGTTTCCTTTGGTATCATGGCCATATGTGGTCTGCTGATAGTACTGATGGTACAGGGGCTTAAGCAGGATTAGCTATTAGGTCAGGACAAAAGAAAAAGCCGCCTTTTTAAGACGGCTTTTTGTGTCCACAAGGGTTTCTCAGATAGCTATTAAATTTTGAAAAACATCTTCTTTTTATACAGTCCGTAGCAGAGTCCCCATCCGAGGGCCAGTACGGTAAGGGCAGACAGCACTTCCCTGATCTCTTCCGGTATGCCAATCATAGCGGCAAACCCTTTCACAAAAATGCCGGTGGTGGGATTGACCCATTGCACACCAACGGTTTCAAAAAACAGGTATATAAAGATCGCATTCATGCCTACTGCTGTGGCTATCCAGGCGTACCGCACATATCCTCTGATATCGGTGAGCCAGTATATGAACGCCAGCAACAGCATTACCCAACCTCCTGATACCAGTACAAAAGAGGATGTACTGATACGTTTGATGATAGGGGTGATACCAGCGGCATCCAGACCATAACCGGCGATCAGGCCGATGATACCCGCGATGATCAGCCAGGTGATCTTACGACGCCAGGCCCCTTCACTGATCAGGAGCCTTCCGGCCAGTACACCCCAGATGGTGTGTGCGGCCGTTGGGATGAAATTGATCGTTACCCATCCGTCCGGATTGACCTTTCCCATCAATACAGTATCCATGTAGGCACCAAAATTATGTCCCTGGGTAAATGGGGCTTCAAAACCCGGTAACAGGAAACAACGATACATACACTCGGTGGCAATCAGCAACAACAGGCTAACTACCAACTGAAAAACAATAGGACGGCGGATAATAAGATATGCAATGATTGTGGTGACAGACAACTGCGTGAGCACATTCCACAATTCCCAGACTAACCTGCCCGCATATACGCAATGCAATGCGGTACCGAATATAAATAATTTCCCGCAACGCCAGACAATATGTTTAAAATTTTGTTGCCAGGTGACACCCTGCAACGACTTATAATGCCAGGAGATATACAGGGCAGCGCCGGCCATGGTCATAAAGGCAGGCTGCACCAGGTCCCAGCCCCGCAGGCCATTCCAGGGATGGTGGAAGAATTGTTGCACGATTTCATGGAAGAAACCCGTGGATGACAGACTGTCGAGTGACCAGTACAGATGAGCACTTTCTGCTGCCAGCAGGATCATGATTACACCCCGCATAACGTCCAGCGAAAGGAGTCGTTGGTTCATAGGTAGAAGATATGCTCATAAAATAATCATTCTTTTTAATAATTAATTATAAAAAACGAAGGCAAGCCATAGTGGGCCTGCCTTCGCTTATCATGTACCATTAAAAGGCTACTCTTTGTTCATCCGTACAATAACGGGCATAAACCTTCCTTCTATGTCTACCAGCTCCTGCTGGGCACCGATTACTTTTTCAATGTCCTTGTATGCGAGCGGATTTTCTTCCACGCTGCCACCGATGAGGGTTACACCTGCAGCCGACACGATTTTTTTCAGGCCCGACATGGTCATTTTCTCCCGTGCCCTGGAGCGGCTCATCGCTCTGCCGGCGCCATGGGAGGCGGAGTACAGCGCTTCTTCCACGCCTTTGCCACGCACCAGGTAAGCCGCCGTGGTCATGCTGCCCGGTATGATACCCAGTTCGCCGGCATGGGCCGGTGTAGCGCCTTTACGGTGCACGATCACTTTGCGTGTATCCGTCAGCGTTTCCTCCCAGGCGAAGTTATGATGGTTTTCCACCGTCACCAGCCCTTTCAGGCCCATAGCCCGGGCCAGGTTGTGATGTATCCGCTGATGACAGGCACGGGCATAATCACCTGCCAGATTCATGCTCAGCCAGTATTCCTGGCCTGCTTCGCTGTTCATATCCAGCCAGGCCAGTTGTTGTGCGGACCGGGGCAGTTTACAGGTGTCCATCGCTATTTTCGTATAGTGCTGCGCGATAGTGGCGCCCAGGCCACGGCTGCCGGAATGCGACAACAGCGCCAGGTATTGTTTGGGGGGCAAAGACAGTGAGTTATCTTCCGATAAGGTGAGCAACCCGAATTCCACGAAGTGGTTGCCGCTGCCGGAAGAGCCGAGCTGTCTTACCGCCTTGCCATGCAGACTTTTCAGCAGCGCAGTGGCACGGAAATCAGGACTGTCCAGCACCGCATGTTCCTGGTGGAAATCAAGGCCGCCTTCCATTCCAAAATGGGTATAATCTTTTAAAGCCACCTTCAGCTGATAACCATAACGCTTCAGGAAACTTTCTCCTTCATCAAAAAGTGTGAGGGCCATGCGGCAGCCGATATCGACCCCTACGGCATAAGGGACCACCGCCTGTTCGGTGGCCAGCACCCCGCCTACCGGAAGGCCATAACCCATGTGAGCGTCCGGCATCAGCGCACCCTGCACCGTCACCGGTAAAGACATAGCCAGCTCCATCTGCTGACGGGCCGATGATTCTATCTCCTTTGCACCATAGATTTTCAGTTGCCCGCTTTTTTCCAGCAACTGATACGATTGGAAATTACATTCCTTAGGCTGCTCCGCGAAAACGGCAGCGATCGGGCCCAATACCTCATCCTGTAAATAATCTGCCGGACGGGCTTTGATATCGGTCAGCAGTTGTATAATATCGGCTTTCTGATGATGTTTGAAATGCCGGGAAATAATATTGATCACCAGGCTCCTCGCCCTGTCATCTGTATAGCCTATTTTACTGAGTTCTTTTGTTTTTAAACCAGACAAAATATGTGTATTTAATAAGTCGTAATAAAAATGAATGTGAAAAGCACGGGGTATCCGCTGAGACGATATCACAGCATACAGCAGGGTACAACATCGCGGCGTTATAAAACGCAGCATGCTATAGACCCGGTATTACAGAAAATGTTCAGGGAATAAACCGGCGGATGCCTGTTAGGCAACGCTTACAAGAGGCGATATGTGGGTATGTTCTTTCATGATTCCTTTATATTTTAGAAGATGAGAAAAAGGAATTACGGCGCAAAGATATATATTTTTTTTATACTTCCGTTTTTCGTCAAAAAAGATCTGCATTATAAATCAGTCAATTGCATTCACATCTCCCTAAAAAAAT
This sequence comes from Chitinophaga sp. HK235, assembly GCF_018255755.1. Taxonomy (NCBI): domain Bacteria; kingdom Pseudomonadati; phylum Bacteroidota; class Chitinophagia; order Chitinophagales; family Chitinophagaceae; genus Chitinophaga; species Chitinophaga sp. HK235. The sequence goes on from NZ_CP073766.1 coordinate 3,488,294, forward strand.
AATAAAAAGCGCAAAATTTAAATGCAAAGGTGGTGTTAAAATCAACGTTGATAACCGGCTAAAGCGTAAATTTGTGATAGTGGTTTTCCCCGCACATGATAACCTCCGGGCCTTTCCGGGCGGGGTATTACAACATAGTAAATCCTTGCACATGGACAAACAACTTATCCGCAACGCTTATAAACTTTACTGGCTGGAGAACGGTAAAGCCCCTGTTTCTGTATTTAGCCTGTGTAAACAGCTCGATATTAGCGAATCCGCTTTCTATGAAGACTATAGCTCTCTGGAAGCCATTGAAAAAGATGTCTGGTTGTCTGTTTTCCAGGCAACACTTGATCAGTTGGTCCAGGATGAAATATACCAGCAATATTCCTCACAAGAAAAACTGCTGGCCTTCTACTTCCTCTGGGTACAGAAATTAAAGGACGACCGCAGCTACTTCCTTCTGCAAAGAGAAAAATTCAGACTGCCCGACCTCTATCGCAATAAACTGGAGACCTTTAAACAGGCCTTTTATTCCTATATAAGAGAACTCGTTAAAGAAGGTTATACTTCCAACGAAATCAAGGAACGGAAATATATTTCCGACCAATATGTACATGGCTTCTGGGTACAGGCTCTGTTCGTATTGAAATACTGGCTCAATGATTCCAGCGCCAATTTCGAAATGACGGACGCTGCTATCGAAAAAGCAGTCAACCTGAGCTTCCAGCTGATCAAATCCAACACACTGGATTCTTTGCTGGACTTCGGGAAATTCATCTTTACGCGGAAATAGGTTTTATGAAAGAACAATCCAATATCCCCACCACGAAAGTGGAAAGGGCTGGAAAATTTGTAAGCACTGGTCTTAAAGTAGGCACCAATTATATTAAACATTATACCCGTAAACTGATAGATCCCTCTGTCAGCAAGGAGGCATTGCACCAGGATAACGCCGCCGATATTTACGATACCCTGAGCAGCCTCAAAGGCAGCGCCCTCAAAGTGGCGCAGATGCTCAGTATGGATAAAGGCATGCTACCCAAAGCCTACACCGAAAAATTTGCTATGTCACAATACAGCGCCCCGCCACTGTCCGGGCCGCTGGTAGTCAACACCTTTGTTAAAACACTGGGTAAATCTCCCTCCCAGCTGTATGATAAATTTGACATGCACGCCTCCAACGCAGCTTCCATCGGACAGGTACACAAAGCCTGGAAAGACGGGAAACAGCTGGCTGTGAAAATACAGTACCCCGGCGTGGCCAACAGCGTCAAATCAGATCTCCGTCTCGTAAAACCCTTCGCCATCCGCATTGTAGGCATGAACGAAGTAGATATGGATAAATATTTTGAGGAGATAGAAAGCAAACTACTGGAAGAAACGGATTACAAACTGGAGTTATCCCGTTCCATGGCCCTTTCACATCAGTGTGCCCATATTCCTCATCTGCAGTTTCCGCAATATTATCCGGAACTGTCATCCGACAGAATCATCACCATGGACTGGCTCGACGGCCAGCATCTCAAGGAATTCCTGCAGGGTAACCCTTCCCAGGAGGCCCGTAATAAAATAGGCCAGGCACTGTGGGACTTTTATCAGTACCAGGTACACCAGCTGAAACAGGTACATGCAGATCCTCATCCCGGCAATTTCCTGATGCGGGCCGATGGTACCGTAGGTATCTTCGACTTCGGTTGTGTGAAAGAAATACCGGAAGATTTCTATTACAACTACTTCCTGCTTACCGACAAGGAAGTTTTGAAAGATGAAAAACGCCGGCATGAAATATATACCAACCTGGAGATGATCCATCCCAGCGATACGCCCAAAGAAATAACCTTCTTCAGCGGCCTTTTCCAGCATATGATCGATCTGCTCACCCTGCCTTTTACCGTAGATAACTTTGATTTCGGCAACGAAAACTATTTCAATGAAATCTATGCGTACATGGATGAGCTCTACAATATGAAGGAAATCAGGGAATCCAAGGTGGCCAGAGGTTCCAGGCACAGCCTGTACATCAACCGCACTTATTTTGGGCTCTATTCCATTCTGAGTGAGCTGAAAGCCAATATCACTACAGGAGCCAGCTATTTTTCACAAAAACATTAAGATCACGCAAAGAACGTTTTGCACGATGATCACGCAAAGAACGCTTTGCGTGATCATCGTGCAAATACGCCTGTTGGTCGCAACAAATCCCGGGGATGACCATTAATGCCTAAATTGCGGCATGGCAAACGAATGGTATAACCGCAAATGGGCAATTGTAGCCACACATGCACTGGTGTGGACATTGTTGTTTTCCCTTCCTTTCCTGCTGAAGCCTACTTATGAAAAGCCGGTTTCTCCCAGTGAACAGGCAGAGCGTGAAGCCTGGTTTTATTTTCTGATGGGATATTACCTGATACAGGTGGTATTCTTTTATATCAATGCTTTTCTGTTGATACCCTCCCTGGTACAGAAAAAACGGATAGTGGAATATGTGGGTGCGCTGATGCTGATGCTGACGTTTTATTTTGTCAGCCGTTATACCTTTGAGCGGTTTTATCTCCAGCGTACAACGGTAGACCCGAAGCCCACCATCCTCTTCAGCTTCTTCACTTTTCTGTTTATACTCTCTGCCAGCACGGCTTATCAGATGATACGGGAGCGGATTATGCTGGAACGCAAAGTCAGTGCCCGGGAAAATGAAAACCTGAAAACGGAGCTATCACTGCTACGCTCTCAGGTAAGCCCCCATTTTATGTTTAATGTACTCAACAACATGGTGTCGCTGGCCCGGAAAAAATCAGATCTGCTGGAACCTTCGCTGATCAAGTTGTCTTCCCTCATGCGTTACATGTTGTATGAAGCCGACGAGGAAAAAATGCCGCTACAGCGGGAAGTAGAGTATCTGCAGAGTTATATCGACCTCCAGCGTCAGCGCTTTGGTCAAAATGTGGAAATCAATGTAGAAATGAATGTGCCGAACAACCACTATGAGATAGAGCCTATGCTACTGATTCCATTTGTGGAAAACGCCTTTAAACATGGTACTGGTTTCATTATGCATGCACAGATCGATATCAACCTGTTTACCACTGCCGATAAACTTTTTTTTGCGGTGAGAAACAAATACAATCATCTTTCGGAAGAAGTGAAAGACAAAACCAGCGGGATAGGGCTTGCCAACGTTAAACGCCGGCTCAATCTGCTTTACGGCGATGATTATGTGCTGCAGATAAATTCAAAAGATGACTGGTTTTACGTAACATTGCAGCTGAACCTACATTAAATGCCAAGATCTGAGAATGTTAAAATCAAGAGATATCGATGAGATGTATTGCCATTGATGATGAACCACTGGCGTTGGATCTACTGGAAGACAACATCAGCATGGTGCCATATCTACAACTGATAGCTAAATGTAACAATGCTTTTGAGGCCATGGAAGTGCTGCGTACCCAGCAGGCAGACCTCATTTTCCTGGATATTCAGATGCCTGGCCTTACCGGACTGCAGTTTTTACAGTCCATGTCCAGCAAACCCCTGGTGATCCTGATTACTGCCTACGAAAAATATGCACTGGAGGGATTTAATCTCGATGTGACCGACTACCTGGTAAAACCTGTGTCCCTGGAACGTTTTATCAAAGCCTGTAACAAAGCCCATGAATTGTTTCAGCTCAAAGCCGCCGGCAAAACCGGCAGGGAACAAAGCGACTTTTTCTTTGTGAATGTGGACTATAGTCTTTTTAAAATTGTCTTCTCCGATATCATCTGGATAGAAGGGCTGAAGGATTATGTCAAAATCCACCTGAAAAGTTCTAACAAACCGGTGGTGACCCGTATGAGCATCAAAGGGCTGGAAGAACAGCTGCCGCCTACGAAATTTATCCGGGTACATAAGTCGTATATCGTGTCCGTGGCCGCTATCACGGCCATACGCAAAAACAGCGTGTTCCTCGAGGAAACGGAGCTGCCAGTAGGTGATACCTACCGCGACGCACTCTATGCCATCGCCGGAAAAAGTCAACCCTGATAAAGCCCGTTTTGTATCAAAATTTCAACCACTCATCTCATTTACCAAAAAAATCGATTTGGCAAATCTATTTTTGCATCTTCAAGAACTATTCACAATGCGAAAAATCTACTCGTTTATCATGCTCTTCCTGCTCGCAATGCAGGCCAGTGCGCAGGCTCCGGGCGCCAAAGGACCGGGCGGCATGGCCGGCAAAGGACCAGGCAATATCGGACATGTATATGGGAAATTGATCGATTCCGAAGGTAAACCAATCGGTTATGCCTCCGTCATCATCCTGCAGGGCCGTATGGACACCGCCACCAAAAAAATGAAGGACGTACTGGTAAAAGGTGTGCTCACCAAAACCAACGGTGAGTTCAGCCTCGATGAACTACCCCTCAGAGGCCCGCTCAAATTGCAGGCTTCCGGCACCGGTTATAAAACATACACCCAGGCCGTAGTATTCCCTCCGATAGACAAAGATCTCGGCAATATCAAAATGGCTACCAGCACCACCGAGCTGCAGGGCGTAACCGTTACCGGTTCCAAACCCCTCATGCAGATGGATATCGATAAAAAGGTGTTCAACGTGGAAAAAAATATTGTCAGCGCAGGCGGTACTGCCCTCGACGTCGTGAAAAACGTTCCTTCCGTGAACGTAGACATCGATGGTAACGTATCCGTACGCAACGGCAATCCCCAGCTGTTTATAGACGGCCGCCCCACTACCCTCACCCTCGAACAGATCCCTGCCGATGCGATTGAAAGCGTGGAAGTAATCACCAACCCTTCCGCCAAATACGACGCTTCCGGCGGTAACGCGGGCATCCTCAACATCGTCCTGAAGAAAAACCGCAAAACAGGCTACAACGGCAACCTTCGCGCTGGTGTAGACAAACGCGGTGCACTCAATGGCGGCGCTGACTTCAACCTGCGTCAGGGTAAAATCAACTTCTCTGCCAGCGCTATGGGCAACCAGATGAAAAGCCGCACCAACGGTACCACCGACCGTGACAACTTCGGCGATAATCCCGTGACACGTATTCTTCAGTCCAACAGCAACAAAACCAATGGCGGCTTTGCTTTCGGTAAAGTAGGTGTTGACTGGTTTGCTACCAACCGTACCACTTTGTCCGTCTCCGGCATCAAAGTACACGGTGAATTCAACCCTTCTGAAGTGATCGATATCAATACCGATACCATCAGAGGCACTAACAAAACCAGCATGTTCAGCCAGCGTAACTCCGCCAGCCACATGCAATTCGATGCGAATGGTCTGGTACTCGGTATGAAACACCTGTTCCCTAAAGAAGGAGAAGAACTCACCGTAGATGCGAACTACTTCGGTGGAAAAAGCAAGAACAACGCGGATTATTACACAGACTTCTATAGCAACGGCCAGAACAGCGCGATAGACCACACCAGTAAACAACAGATACTGGGTAACGGTAAAATCTCTTTCATCACGGTGCAGACAGACTACGTAAAACCGTTCACACCCAAACTGAAACTGGAAACCGGTCTCCGTATGTCCAGCCGCCGTACTGAAACCAATTTCGATAACTACATGTTCCTACAGGGCGGTTACAAACTGATTCCTGCCGCATCCAACAATTTCAAAAACACGGACAACGTGTATGCGGCCTATGCCAGTATCTCCCACAGCATTAAAGACTTTGGTTATAAAGTAGGGCTGCGCGCTGAAAGTTCCGACTACAGCGGTGAACTGATCAACGTAAAACAATACTTCAAAAACAGTTATCCGGTGAGCCTGTTCCCGTCCATCTTCCTCAGCCAGAAACTGAAAAATGCACAGGAACTGCAGGTAAGCTATACCCGCAGAATCAACCGTCCTAATTTCTTCCAGCTGATTCCGTTCACCGATTCAACTGACAAACTGAACATCACCAAAGGTAATCCCGGCCTGGTACCGGAATTCACCCAGTCTGTGGAACTGTCTTACCTGAAAACATTCAAAGGCAACAACACCTTCATGGGATCTGTGTACTACAAACATACCAACAACCTGATCACCCGTTTCCTCACCAAGGAAACCGATCCGGCCAGTGGTAGCGAAATGCTGGTAAACACTTATATCAACGCCAACTCCAGCTACTCCATGGGTGCGGAACTCACCGCCATGAACACCCTCACCAAATGGTGGAATATGTCTACCAACGTGAACATCTATAACTCGAAGATCAATACAGACAATGTAGGCCAACCTTCGCAGGATGCCATGTGGAGCTGGTTTGGTAAACTGAACAACACCTTTAAGCTGCCGCTCAACTTCGAAATACAGCTTTCCGGTCTTTATCAGTCTAAAACCAACCTGCCAGTCAACGATAACAAAGGCAGACAGGACGGACCGCCGATGCAGCAGTCACAGAACGCTTCCCAGGGTTACATCGCTTCTTTCTACGCAGTGGATGCAGCCATCAAAAAGAGTTTCCTGAAAAACAATGCTGCCTCTGTAACGCTGAGCTTCAGCGATATCTTCAGAAGCCGTAAAACAGATCAGTACTCTAACAGTGCTTATTTCACACAATACTACAACCGTCTCCGTGATCCGCAGATGATCCGCCTCAACTTTGCTTACCGCTTTGGTAAAATAGATGCCACCCTGTTCAAACGTAAGAACATGGCTGGCGGTATGCAAGGCATGTCAGAGGTTGTACAATAATTTTTCTATTTTTTTATTTTTCCATTTTGGGAGAAGGATGATTAATGTTCCTTCTCCCAAAATGAAAAAATAAAAAATAGAAAAATTACGTAGTTACCCCTATTTTTTTCTTCCCATATTTCTACCGATCTCCGGCCCCTGCTCCCCCACTACTTTTGCGGTCATAATACCAATCATATGCAAAGGATAGTGATGCCCCTGTTAATATTATGTCTCCTTTTTTCCTGCAGAAAAAAAGAGGTATCTCCACCTGATAATAATGATCCTGTAAATAGTAAACTTGACGACTATGGGAAAGCCGTAGTGGCCGTAGAAAGAGCTGTCAATGAAATTGATTTTATCGGCAGGAAAATTACCCGTAATCTCCGGGGATATCCCAATGGTAGCAGTTTCCTCGATTGCGCGGAAGTAAACACTTCAGATGTAATAACAGATGACGGCAAAAAGATTACGCTCACGTTTAACCCCGCTAACCGGTGCAGCGACCAGAATACACGACAGGGTCAGATAATTCTTTTCTACAAGGAAGCCACCGGAGAACTCATGATCCAACTCAACAATTACAGGGTAAACGGGCAGGAGGTGCTGGGCAACTACAGCTTCAGTTATACGCCGGGAGATCCTTTCCGGGAGCTGGTTGTCACCAATGGACAATTAAAAAGAGACAATGGTGACGCTATCAGATTCGATGCTTATCGTAGTATAGCCTGGAAACAGGGAGAAAATACAGCTGATGAACAGGATGATATTTTTGAGATACCGCACTGTTACTATCATCTGTTTATCAAAAACCTCGGGCTATTGCAGGCTGGTCTTGAAAAACCACTGACCATTAAATGGTCCTGTGTGGACCAGACCAGGTATCTGCCGGTACAGGGAGTTACATTGAACAAAACACCGGCAGGGAGTATCAGTTACACCAACTATGGTAATGGTCAGTGCAACACATACCCTATCTCAGAATATTAAAGTTCAGGAATATTTGGTTAAAGAACGGGCCGGGATCAGGGATTCCGGCCTTTTTCGTTAGGATACAGCAAGTAGGCGGGATCACTCTGCCATACTTCCTTTGTATCAATATTCATGGCAGAGAGTTTACCGGTGAAAGCAGCACCGGTATCGATGTTATGCACATTTACCCTCACCATCGGCAGTTCTTCGTCATAATTCAGCGTGGGTGTATGACCGATGTAAATTTCTTCGTATAGCAGTAAACGTTTGGGATAACAACGTGAATCTTTTTTCAGGCGTTGGTCCATTGCCAGTGCCAGTTCCCACAGCGTGCGGTCCCAATAACACATAGCTTCAAAACGTTCATATGCCGGGCCATGCATGGAAGCATATCCGGCATGTATAAACAGTCGGTCATCTTCTTCATAATAATTCAGCATCCTGTTAAAAAAAGTAAGATGGTGAATCCTGTCATGATCAGACAGTTTAAGATAACTGGACACAGTAGCTCTGCCTCCGTGCTGTAGCCAGCTGGCAACAGGCTGTTCGCCGGCCAGCCACATCTCGCACCAGGCATCGTGGTTGCCTTTGATAAAAATACAGGTATACTGCGTAGACAGCTCCATCAGATAATGGATCAGCTCTGCTGATTCAGACCAGCCATCAACATAATCCCCTAAAAAAATAAACCGGTCGTCCTTTTCCGGTGCGATCCGCGCTATTAGTTGCTGCAGCGCTTTCAACGCACCGTGAATATCGCCAATAACATATGTGGCAGGCATGATTTCTTTTATTTATACATGATATCCGTTCGGAGCACATATTTGGTACCTTCCGTCAGCAAGGTGCCTTCGTGCAGCAACGGATGATAAAATACGAGCGCCATGCCCGTTTGCGGGAGAATTTCTTCTCCTGATTTAAATACAGTGCTGCCACCGGTGTAACCTTCATTCAGATAAATCATGAAAGTATACTGGCTGGCTTCAAACCGGTTGCGTTCAAAACTACCGTCCTTATGCATTTTAAAGCGTTGTCCCGGGCTGTACTTGTAAAACCTGAACAGCTCGTTCAACCCACAGGCAGAGCGGTTGTCTGTACCTTCCGGCGCGAAGGTTTTCAGCCTTTCCCACATAAAGGTAGCATAAGCCGGATCTTTATACAAGACCCTTTCATTATTCCGGACACCTTTGATCATCCGTTGTACGCCGTTGCCCACGTCCACCGTGGCTTCTTCATAACCCATGGCCTCACTGCGGGTGATAAGTTCTTCGCATTCCGCAACTGAGAGAAAATTGCTGATCGTAAAAATCTGCGGGGTATAGTTATGTTTTTCCATGATAACCTGGTTTTTAATGAAGATCAATACTGTTTTTCAAGCTGGTATTTTGCAGCACATAAAGGCTTTCTTCCGGCACCAGCAGGTCTTCAGGCCGGCCACTACGGAGCACTGCACGCTGTTCCTTCACAAAATCCGTGATGTCTTCGATGGCCAGCACCTGCCGTTTACCGAACTCTTTCAGGATATCGCCTTTAAGGCCCAGCTGAATGGCCCTTCTTTCCATTTTGTTACCGGCAGGATCATGATCCGGGTCCCATTGCAGCCGTACTGGTTTGGTGCGCAGTGTTTCCTCCCAGATGGCTTTGTCGGGATAGATCCAGTGTTTATAGGTGGATAATGCAGCCTGTGATAATATTTCTTCGAAGAATGTTTTGGGGAGATGGATAGCCAGTACTCTTTCCTGCCCTTCTTTTTCTGCCCAGCCACAGCGGTACATCATCCACAGGAAATTAGGTTTGATCCATGACATGCGGTCGAAGTTGTAGGCGTTGCCACCAAAAGCCTGATGGGCAACGGCGTAGTTGGCAATGGCGGGTCGGAAGGCCTGGTATACCACCAGGGAATCATCTGTTTGCTGGGCAATAATATGTTTGCCGGATTTGGGTAGTGTTTCCTGCAACTTTTTCCAGGAAACGGTTTTTAGTTTCATGAGGCGTTAACATTGATCTGAAAACTGTTCTTTTTCAGTTTTTTATTGAATTTATATAAGTCAGGATGACGGTTTTGCAGCCCTTCCCTTTTGGTGCCGGTGTTGATCACATAGTTGGCGTCCAGGATTTTACGCCTGAAATTGCGTCTGTCGAGTGTGGTTTGCAGAATACATTCATACAGTTCATGCAGCTCGGTAATGGTAAACAGTTCATCCAGTAATTCGAAGCCTACCGGGTAATACAGAATCTTGGAACGAAGGCGCTGCAGCGCTATCTGGAAGATCTCCTGGTGATCGAATCCCAGCTTCGGCATTTTCAGGACGTTGAACCATTTCACATCATTGGCCATACTACCCACGATGATATTGAAACGGGCAGGATTGATGAGCGCGTAATATCCCACGGCGATTACGCGGCCACGCGGATCACGGGCAGGGTCGTCGAAGGAATAGAGCTGTTCGAGGAATACATCATCTATCCCTGTTTTGGTTTTAAGAATGCGGGAACAGGTATCACGAAACGTTTCATCCATTTGCAGAAAGCCGCCAGGTAATGTCCAGCAGTCTTTGAAGGGCTCTTCTTTTCTATTGAGCAGGAGCACAGACAAGGTGTTGTCATGATAGCCGAATATGACCAGATCTACTGCCAGCGATGGATTTTTGTATTCGTGAAATTGTTTCATGCCCGTTTGCGTCATTTTAACGTGAAGTAACAATTTTTTTTTGAGATGGCCTAAAAAACGGATGCTTATATTTGCGGGACCTATACCTCAACGTTACACTATACCACAAATGTCCAAGCACTATTGGAAAGTCGGCAACCTACATCATCTTGCAGAGCAACAGGCTGCTCCAGCATCTGTCAGCGCAGGTTTCGCGCTCCCCTCTACCCGGCTGCTGCCACGTATTACAGATACCCCTGAACGTTATGAACGTATTCAATATGAACGGCTGGAACCGGGCTGTATGCTGGTAAACGTTTATATCAAAGCCAAAACAGATACAATCTACCACCTGGAGCCAAGTACCAGCTTAGACTATTTTTATCTGGCCTATACGCTGTATCAGGGTGAGGTGGTACGCAAACACCTGGGAGTCTATACAGAACATTATATCAGCGGGCAGAACGTGTGCAGTTTTTATAACAACCTGTATGGCTATGAAAGCCAGCTGTCGGCCGGGACGGTGGTGCGCACGCGTTTTTTTGCCTTTACCGCAGCGTGGTTACAGGAAAAGCTGGACCCTTCGGAGCTGGCAGCAGATAGTCCGTTGTTACAGATCCTGGAGAAACAAACGGAGAAAATAGCTTTCAACACAGGACCTTTCCAAGTCAGGCTGCTGGAAGAGCTGGATGCCTTGATGGATGCTAGTCTCCGCTCCCCACTGTTCCAGCTGGAATTAAAAAAACACTCCTACACCCTGATCAGCAACAGTTTCAAGACGCTCCTTACACCATCTGCGTTGCCGGCCAAATATCCGGCACACCATGAGCAGGGTATCAATCTGATAGTCGCTTATCTGGACGAACATTTCCAGGAAGGCTTCCCTGGCCTCCCTACCCTGGCAGGCATCGGCAATATGAGCGTCACTACTATGCGCCGGCAGTTCCAGCAACATACCGGTTACAGTCCATTCGATTACTTTCACCGCCGCCAGATGAACTTCGCGGTAGAACAGCTGCAACGCCGGATGCCTGTCAAAGAAGTGGCCTTATCCCTGGGTATCCGCAATCCTGCCAATTTCACCCGCCTCTTCAGAAAATATTACGGTATCACGCCGGCGGATATACGAAAAAAAATGACCATAGAAGACAACTGATTGAACATAGAAGAGTAGCTACCTGCAGTAATTTTGCGCGCCTGTGTCTATTCCGGATACACAATATCTCATCCCTGTGACTGAACAAATTACTGCATGAAAAAATTCTACCTGTTTATCCTCAGTACCCTTCTGTTATTAATCACTTTCAGGGCCAACAGCCAGGTCTGCTACGTGAAGCCCGGCGGACCATACGGCAACGGTACTTCCTGGGAAAATGCCTTTCCAGACCTGGATCTGGCTATCGATGCTGTGAATATGGGCCAATTCAATGAAATAAGAATGCTCGCCGGTACTTACAACCCTTTTATCGAAGCGACCAATGGCCTCATTACTTCCACCTCCTTTTGGATAAAAAGAGGGGTCACCATCAAAGGCGGGTACAAGCCGGGATCCAGCTCTGCGCTGGAAGTCCGCGATCCGGCCCTCTATCCCACCGTCCTGGACGGAGACTATGCGCATACTCCCGGGCTGACGGATGACGATGCCCAACATGTGATAGTAGCTAATAGTGCCGGAACTGTTACACTGGATGGTCTGACGATTACTAACGGCAATGCCGTGTTACCTCCTTCCCTGAGCCAGCCCGAAGCCTATGGCGGGGGGATCTTAAGCCTTTTCACCAATCTCAGGTTGAATAATGTCGTACTTGTTAACAACATAGCAGAAAAAAAGGGTGGTGGAATTTACCTGACAGGAGGCAACATCACACTGAACAATACCTGGGTTAAAAACAACAAGGCCCCCATGGGCGGCGGCATTGCACTGGACCAGGGATCAGCATCACCAACTTTCCTGGCTGTCAGCAGTGCTATTGTAAATAACACCTCTGCTGGCGGAACTACCATTTATACAAAAGATGGCACCACGTTCCTGATCAACTGTACCATTGCTAACAATACGGGAACAGGATATCAGGCCATGATTGGAAACCTTAACATTCACAACTGTATTTTCCGCAATAATCTTTTGGCTGGTAATCCGTCTGACCTTGTGATAATGGGCGTCACCGGCAGTTCCTCCAATAATATATCTGATGTGGCATTGCCATTGGCCGGGGTTAATAATACGGTAGGACAAGACCCCGGTTTTGTCAGTTCCTCAAATCTATCGCTGAAACCCACTTCCATTGCCATCAATACCGGCAACAACACACCTTACAGCGCAGGTAGTAATCCCGACCTATCCGCTTTTACAACGGATATTGCCGGTAAGCCCCGCATCTATAACAGCGGCACCGTTGACATCGGTGCTTACGAGTACCAGGCTGCCATCAGCACTGTTAGTGTACTGGGTGTAACCACTACTGATCCATTACTGAATAACTACGACCAGGTACATTTTACGGTCACCTTTGCTCAAAGTGTGACCGGGTTAACGGCTGCCAATTTCAGCTTACCTGGCGGAGGTACTATCCTGTCTGTCACCCCTGTTACCGGCACCAACAACCAGCAATGGACAGTAACGGTTAAAACAGTGGAAAGTGATAACTTCCCTTTACTACTGGATAACCAGAACGGCCTCCCGGTGAACCTTTTCAATATCCCGGCGGGCTCTCCCGGATATGCTATTGATAAAACAGCCCCCACAATCACCTCGGCTAATCTTTACTCGAACAATACAGTTCCCACGCTCGCTAAAACAGGTGACAAAATTCAACTAAACCTGACTGCCAGTGAGGATATCAAGACCGTCACTGCAACCATTGCAGGCAAAACAGCCACGGTAACACTTCTGCCTCCTACCCGGTCCCAACAATGGATCACTGTGGCCGATACGGATCCGGATGGACCAGTGACTGCAAGAGTAACATTGACCGACATGGCCGGGAACAGCACTGTCTATAACATCCCTGCTGATATCGCCGCAGGCCAGCCTGTCTATATCGACAACACAGCTCCCCAGCTGACGGTGCAGCCACTCACCACCTGGCTTGATATAAACGGCAACGTTACCATCACACAGAGCATGTTAAATTACCTGGTATCAGATCCTCCCATCAATGATCCGGTGACGATCTCTTTTACCCCGCGTACATTGGACATCTCCAATATGGGAGACAACACCTTTACACTGACAGCCACCGACAAAGCCGGAAATATTACCAACAAAAATTTCACGGTCACCCTTGCCAATCGATCTGTCAGCAGCCTGGCACCGCTAAGTCCGGCTACCTTCACTGTACCTTACGGAACTTCCCTTACGGGATTATTGCCTGTCACTACCACCGTTAACTGGCAGGATGGTGGCCAAACCGTTGTGTCACTTAACTGGGACAACAGCCCCTACAATGCCCTTGTCGCCGGCGCCTATACCTTGCAGGCAGCTCCGGTACTGCATTCCACCTGGACAAGCGCCGGGCAGAAAGTGAGTGCCATCATCAACGTTAATAAACGTGTAGCTGTCAACGTTACTCCTCCTGCAACAGTCATCACTGAGCTGGGAACTGACTTTGCCGCGCTGGGTCTGCCGTCCACTTTACCAGCAACCTATTCTCCGGTTACTACCAATACCAACCCGGTGGACGTAACCTGGCAACCAGGTAGTTATAATCCTGCTGTAGCAGGCACTTACACCCTCACCGGCACCATCGTTCCGGATGCCAGCACCGATCTGCCAGCCGGTCTGCAAACCATTAATATCACGGTGGTGGTGAAAAAACGTGTCATCAGCAGCATACCAGCCATCAATCCGGTTTCTGTTCCATATGGCAGCGCGCCGGCCAGCATCCTGCCTGCCACTGTTATGCCGGATTATGCAGTCAGCAACCCGGGTAACCCGGCACTGAACATCAGCTGGGACCTGAGTAGTTACGATCCGCTTACAGCCGGCATCTATACTATCAATGGTACACTTACTGCAGACAGCAATACCGATACCAATGGTCAGCCGATGACCACCAGTGTAACCGTGACCGTTAATAAACGCACTATCTCCGGGATCACACCGGCAACGGCCATCACCGTGCCTTATGGTACTGCTCCCGCAGCAACAGGCCTTCCATCGCAGATAGCAGCCACCTATACACCGGCCACCAGCAATACAACACCACTGAACGTTACCTGGAACACCAGCAGTTACGATCCGCTCACAGTGGGTACGTATACCATTCCAGGCACACTGACGGCAGACAACAACACGGATATCACCGGCCAGCCGATGACAACCAGTGTAACCGTCACCGTTAGCAAACGTATTATCACCAGCATTACGCCAGCAACGGCCATCACCGTGCCTTATGGTACTGCTCCTGCAGCATTAGGACTCCCATCGCAGATAGCTGCAGTCTATACACCTGCCACCAGCAACACAACACCGCTGAGCGTAACCTGGAACACCAGCAGCTACGATCCGCTCACAGCGGGTACGTATACTATTCCAGGCACACTGACAGCAGACAACAATACGGATATCACCGGCCAGCCGATGACAACCAGTATAACCGTCAACGTTAGCAAACGTACTATCACCAGCACTACACCGGTAACCGCTATCACCGTGCCTTATGGTACCGCTCCGGCAGCAATAGGCCTCCCATCGCAGATAACTGCAGCCTATACACCTGCCACCAGCAATACAACACCGCTGAGCGTTACCTGGAACACCAACAGCTACGATCCGCTCACAGCAGGCACCTACAACATTCCAGGCACTCTGATAGCAGACAACAACACGGATATCACCGGCCAGCCGATGACAACCAGTGTAACCGTCACCGTTGGCAAACGTACTATCACCAACATTACACCGGCAGCAGCCATCACCGTGCCTTATGGTACTGCTCCCGCAGCAATAGGCCTCCCATCACAGATAGTCGCGGTTTATACACCGGCCACCAGCAATACAACACCGCTGAACGTTACCTGGAACACCAGCAGCTACGATCCGCTCACAGCCGGCACCTATACCATTCCCGGCACACTGACGGCAGACAACAACACAGATATCACTGGCCAGCCAATGACAACCAGTGTAACCGTTACCGTTAGCAAACGTACCATCGCCGCCATCACACCGGTACCTCCAAAAGCAGTGCCTTACGGTACCAACTTCGTCACTGTCGGCCTGCCATCACAAATAACGGCCACTTATTCACCGGCTACCACCAACACTACACCGCTGAATGTAAACTGGCTGGCTGGCAACTATAACCCTGCTGTAGCCGGCACCTATACCATCACCGGCGTACTGACGGCGGATAACAACACCGATGTGACCGGCCAAAACATGACCATCAGCACCGACATTACCGTTAATAAACGTAGTGTCGTTTCCGTTACTACACCCGCTGCGGTACAGGTAGCCTATCTTACGCCATTTGGCAGCATCGGCTTACCAGCCACCGTACCAGCCGTTTATACTGACAATACCAGCGGTAATATATCTGTTCAATGGGATGCCTCTACCTACAACCGTTCCACGCCGGGCACCTACGTACTGCATGGCACCCTGCAACCAGACACGAACACTGACAACTCACAGAATATCAGCACCAGCTTTACGGTGACGGTTCTTCAGGGTACCCAGCGCATCACTACAGCTGCAGTAGCCGACAAGTACGAGGGAGATGCCACCTTCACCCTCCAGGCCAGCAGTGACGCAGGATTGCCCTTACAATTCACTTCCAGCAATCCGGCTGTTATTGCTATGAATGGCAACCAGGCCACACCCGGTATCCCCGGTACTGCCACTATTACCATCACACAGTCCGGTGATGTTAACTATATAGCCGCTACACCAGTAACCATTACCATAAAAGTGCTGGCATGGCCGGATGCAGCCATCAGCGCCAATGGTAACACCACCATCTGTGAGAACGAAACACTCACATTACAGGGCGCTACTTCCGGTCAATACCAGTGGTTCCTGAATGGCGCAGCTGTCAGCGGAAGCAACAAACAAACCTTCAGACCTACTGCTTCCGGCAACTACAACGCAACCGTTACTTATACCAACGGATTCATAAAAACGTCCAATACCATACCGGTAACCGTCAACCCACTGCCGGATGGTCGTGTAGCCGCTACCGGTAGTACTACTATCAGCAAAGGTGCCTCCATACAACTGCAGGCGTCCGGTGGCAGCAGTTACGCCTGGACACCGGCCCAGTGGCTGGACAATCCATCCAGCGCTACACCGGTAGCCAGACCCGCTGCCAGCATCCGCTACGAAGTGGTGATCACCAGCTCCGCCGGATGCAG
This sequence comes from Chitinophaga sp. HK235, assembly GCF_018255755.1. Lineage (NCBI taxonomy): Bacteria > Pseudomonadati > Bacteroidota > Chitinophagia > Chitinophagales > Chitinophagaceae > Chitinophaga > Chitinophaga sp. HK235. The sequence continues at coordinate 3,504,925 of NZ_CP073766.1, forward strand.
CGTGCGTAAACAGATCGACATTACATTGGAGGACGATTTTAAAGTGACAGGCACCAACGTCCTCACCCCTAATGGCGATGGCATCAATGACAACTGGGTAGTAAAAAACCTGGACATGTACCCTGACAATGAAGTGAAAGTGTTTGACCGCGCCGGCAGGCTCGTATTCCAGGCCCGCAACTATAACAATACCTGGAACGGCACTGTCAATGGTCAGCCACTCAGTGAAGGCACCTACTACTACATCATCACCGTAGGCCAGAACATCAAAACATTCAAGGGTTATATCACTATCGTTCGTTAAAAGATCACATGAAAAAAAGTATTTTATCTATAGCCAGCCTGCTGTTTTGTGCATACACTTATGCACAAACAGCAGGCAACTCCAACGCTGTTACCGAACCGTTGGGCGCACAATATTATCTGAATCCCTATCTCGCCAACCCCGCCTTTGCCGGCGTGGACAGCGGCCTGCACATCAACCTCGCCTACCGCAAACAATGGACAGACATGCCAGGCGCCCCGCAAACCAAACTGCTAACAGCAGACTATTTTGTGGGTAGCCGCGTAGGCCTAGGTCTGCAGGTCTACAATGATGTGGCCGGGCTGATTTCCAACACCCGCATCGCGGCCACTTATGCCTATCACCTGCCCCTTAACGACAACGGACACACGCTGCACTTCGGTATCTCTGGTGTGCTTTACAACAAAAGGCTCAACATAAAAGATATCAATGGGGATATGAACGATCCTGCCGCCAACGCCTTCAACAGGCGTGACAACTACTTCGAAAGTGATTTCGGTATGGCTTATACCAATAAACACCTGGGCCTGCAGGCCGCCCTGTCGGACATGATCAGCCACCTCCATGCAGAAGACAAAGAGGCCGGCACACAGTTGTTTTATGCAGCAGCAGATTACAGATTTGAAGTAAGTGAAGCTGTTCCTTACATCATTCCTAAAGTGGCCTGGCGTGGGGTACAGGGTATGCAGGATATTATAGACGCAGGGGTTAAAGTAGTTTTTCTGCGCAACTGGCTCGATGCCACCGGCATCTATCATAGCAACGGCTCCTTTAGCGCCGGCGCAGGATTCAGCTATCCATCCCTTGGTACACTACAGTTTATGTACAACACACAGACCGGAGGATTCCGCAACTATAGCAACGGAGGGATGGAGCTGCATCTGAAAATCAATCTCTTTCAATAATCAAAAACGCACGGAGATACCCGCTTTGAGATAAAACGGTGTACCTGGTGTAAAACACAGATCTGTCACAGACTGGGATTCATGCTGTAACCTGGTTTCTGTTTCAAACTGTGCTTCGTTCCAGTTGGTATTAAACACGTTCTGTGCCTGTACTGTAAACTGAAACTGATGATGTGTATAGGCCAGCAGGAGGTCGTTCACAAAATAGCCTTTGGCAACAAGGCTGTTGTCCTCATTAGCTGGCCTGTCCTTCATATAGCGGTAACGCAGATTGGCTGAAAAACCCATCGGCAGGTTGACCCCTATCCCACCGGTGCTGGTCAGCACCGGCGCCAGCGGAATATAGTTCTCTCCCTTGGGAGCACCTATCTCCCTTGCATTCGCATAGTTGACGTCCGCATCCAGATACAGCCATTTTAACGGCTGATAACGCACACTCACATCTACCCCCATTCTTCTTGTTTTTCCGGCAGGTTCTACTACAGCATCATCTCCCACATATACAAACTCCTGCTGTAGATACAGGTACCAGAGCGCGGGCTGTATCAGCAGGTTAGGCGTAGGTTTCAGCACCACACCCAGATCCGCACCAGCCGAAAAAGGTAATATGTCTTTCCCTTTCTGTGCTATCACTACACGCATATCATTGGAGTGGAAACCCATACCGGTTTTAAGATACCATTGCGCAACATCACCGGAGGCATAGGCAAGATTCAGTTTGGGGCTTACCCTGGTGGCCGTCACACCAGGATCACCGGAAGCCGGTTTAAGTTTATCCTGATAATTGAAAATCAACTGATCTACTCTTACTGCCGGATTAATGCGCCAGTTACCGATACGCCAGGTCAATCCCGTATAGGCATGCAGGTTAGTCTCGCGTCCGCTGCCCCATGCTTCCCGGTTCAGCAGGGAATCCCGGCGATATACATGGTTCAGTTCCAGATCGTATATATCATCCAGTCGCAGCCCCACACCGGACTGCCAGGTTAAACGGCTGTTGCCCATTGTGAAATCACGGGTATACTGTTGTTCAAATCCATAGATGCTGCGGTCATCCTTCTGCTGTATCTCATCTCCATTAACAGGATCTTTCAGGAAAAAAGTAAAATCAGAATAGAGGTTGAATTTATAACGACTATAAAAAAAGAAACTCTTCCAGTATTCCTGTGCATTGGAGTGATGGATAAAAGTCAGTGCAGCGTTGGTGCGGGAAGTATTGCCACCTTCTGTAGGATCAATAGATCCCCAGCGGCTGATCAATCCCTGTTCCACGGCTCTTTCCGGAATCTGGCCCGAAGCGTTCCAGCCCGAAGTGAAGGTGGAGAGCTGAAAGGAAAGGTAGTCTTTATCATTCAGCCATTGATTGTATTTACCAAATATGTTAAAGCGACTGAACTGTTGCTGTACATCAAAAGGCCCGTTGGTATAATTGTATTCTGTAGCGATATAAGCATTGCGTTTGGCAGCACTTTTATCCGCCATCAGGTTAAACATACCGGCCAGACGCATGGTATTAAAAGCACCTCCTTCCAGTTTGATCATGCTGTTATTCAGATGATCAAAGGTGGAGAAGTTAACATAACCGGCAGTGTTAAAATCACCTTTATCAGCGTAATAGGCGCCGTTCCCGAAGTCAATACCTTCAATGGTTTCCGGTATCAGGAAGTGCAGATCGGAATAACCCTGTCCGTGTGCATGAGAGACAATATTCACCGGGATACCATCAGCTGAAATATTCACATCGGTACCGTGATCACAGTCGAAGCCGCGCAGGAATATCTGTTCGGCTTTACCACCACCAGCATGCTGGGCAATAAACAATCCGGGCACCTTTCTCAGGAGGTCCTGAGCGGTGTTGACCGGTATTTTTTTCAGGTCAATACGCATCATCGCTGTTTCTATGCGGGGTGCGCTTACTACTATTTGTTTCAGCTGTGTATGCGCAGTATCTTCAGGCTGTTGAGCCAGCAGCGGCTGCGCACTACACAGCAGTGCTATCAGTACTGATTCTTTTTTCATCTGTTATTCTTTAATCTTCAATCCGGCCTTTTGCAGCAAATACTGCACAATCAAGGTAATCCAGGAGGCTGCTACAAAAGGAAAAGTTAAAACGGCCATATGCATCTGCAGCATCCATACATCAATGAATACAGACAACACAACAGAGAAAAGCACCCATATACCATCACGGGGTTTGTTGCCGGAAAAGGCGATGGCGCACAATACAGCATTAAAGCTGAAGAGGCCCATGTGTATGTCCGGAGCTGGTTCTGAACATTCCAGTGAAATGAAGGCCCCTAACAGTGACGCACATACGCCGTAGAGGGCAGCTATCGGTGAATTGACAAACACGGCAATAAAAAAGATAATACCGGCAATCACACTGCCCTGGAAAATCACTTCCCCAAATCCATGGGTGGCCAGTGTAAAATCATCTTTCACGGGCATGCTGCCTACCACATCCACCGCGGCTCCCGGCGCAAACACATGATGAAATAAGTATAGCAGTATCCAGGTTACCAGGATAAACGGAAACGTAAATCCGGGCAGCTTTCTTTTAATAAAAAAGTGCTGTAACATCGCGGCAGCCACAGAACCCACCACTACGGCAATCCAGACCACCGGCACCGGGTTAAAATAAAATGTCAGTGCGACACCTACCAGTGTAGGACTGAAACCGTACAACCCGGCATCTATGTCTGCCTCATCATACTTCAGCAACCTGGCCGTGAGTGTGCCGGTAATCACCGCCAGCAACGCGGCGGCACCCATAATGATGGAATCATAGAAGATCCCTGCTAGAAAAAGGACGCCAGTCCAGGCGTTGTTTTGGAGCATGATCTGCCCCACTCCCCTCAGGAAGGGGAGATACGATGATTTCCTTTGTATCACTTTTTGTTATTTAAATGAAGATGATTAAATCATGTTTTTACCACCCGAGAAACACCATACCAATCCCACACATCGTGACTACAGCGCCTCCGATGGCATGTACATATCTTTCCAGTCTGTCTGTCTTCAGAAATGAGTAACCATAACAACCAATCAGTACCATGGCCAGCATGGTCAATACAGTTGTGATGGTGAAAGCGCTGATAAGGACCACCACTTCCAGTACGGAACGGTGAGCGCCGGAGTAAAACAATAGCGGCACCAATGGCTCGCTGGGGCCCATCACAAAAATGGCAAACAATATCCAGGGTGTTACTTTCACCCTGTCCTGCGGATACACTACTTCACCATGCCGGTGTTCATACACGTATATGTCGCCGCCTTCGTACACATCAAAATGTTTATGAGGCTTGTTGAGATAAGCCTGCCGTAATCCCCACAAGAGATATACCAACCCAAAGCCCAGCAGGCACCAGCCCGACATATTACCTCTCATATCCTGGAACCAGGTAAGCCTGGACAACTGCCAGCCCAGCAATACGCCCAGCAAGCCTATCAGCACCGAGCTGAGGATATGGCCCAGGCCGCACAACACCGTCCAGAACACCGTTTTGGTCATCGTCCATTTTTTGGAACGGGACAACACAATGAAGGGCAGATAATGATCCGGGCCGGTGGCCGTATGCAGACAGCTGATGGTTACAGCCGACAATGCCAATGTTGTTAATCCTATGTTCATGCCATCACTGTTTTTAATTGTTCCGCTGCAACTGCTTTGCCGGCTTCTTCCCATAGATAGCGCTGTACCCTGCGCAGACAGTCATACAGCTGCTCTCCGCCATTGCCCAGTATTCTCACCACCACACACTTAGCGCCGGAAAGAGACACCCCAAAAGCCATGTCCTGTTCGTGTTCCAGCAACAGCCGGAGTTTTGCCGGCAGTGCTTCCATATCATATACGCCGGTATTCACATGCAACAAAGTGGCCTGATGTGTATAACCTTCCATTTGTCCGACAGCCTGCATAGGCAACAGCTGTGGCTGCAACAGCAGGTTATCTTTTACGATCAGTTTCTGCCGGTGAAATATTTCCGTGATGCTGTGAAACTTCGAAAAACGGAATACTTCACCGGAGTGTTTACGGCCACAGGTGATGATCTCTCCCAGCGTCAGATGGCAGTTGTCTGCCATCTGCACCACTGTATGTGTTTTGAAGATGGCATTTTCATGCGGCACTACCGGATGCTGAACATAACTGAAAACGCTGTGTTCTTCCATGGTAATGCGCTGCTGCTGAAGTGCACCGCTCTTCATATTGAACAGGCGCTGATAGGATTGTGACTGCAGTTGCAGATGACTGTTTTTTTCCAGCCGTATATCAATTTCATAATGATCTCCGTCCAGTATGCCGGGTGAAGAACTCATGAGCATCAGGTATAAGGCAGGGTCCTGTTTGTATATACCAACGTTGGCTACTTTAAACGGCCTTGTATAAAAGGTGTCTTTGAGCCATGAACGTCCGTTTTTATACCCACTTGTTAACGTTAGTTTGTTGATCATCCTTACCAGCCTTTTTTGATCCCAGGCTAAAGCCCTGGGCTATATTTGATTTACAATTGACGTACTATCTTACCAGTGCAGGCTCTGTTGCTTCTTCCAGCAAAGCATATTTTTTAATCCATCCGATCACGGTGTCAAGACCTTCCAGTGACATCAGGTTGGTAAACACGAATGGCTTGCCCAGACGCATTTTGCGGGCATCTCTTTCCATCACGCCCAGGTCTGCATGCACATAAGGAGCAAGATCTATTTTATTGATCACCAGCAGGTCGGAGCGGGTAATACCAGGACCGCCTTTACGGGGGATCTTATCACCTTCCGCCACATCAATCACGAAGATGGTCACATCCGCCAGGTCCGGACTGAAAGTAGCAGACAGGTTATCACCACCGCTTTCGATGAGGATCAGTTCCACTTCCGGAAAACGGGCCACCATTTCATCCACGGCTTCCAGGTTCATACTGGCATCTTCACGGATGGCGGTATGCGGGCAACCACCTGTTTCCACACCGATGATCCTTTCTTTGGGTAACAGACTGTTTTTGGTTAAAAACTCTGCATCTTCTTTAGTGTAGATATCATTGGTGATCACTCCCATGCTGTAGGTGTTCATCAGGGCACGGGACAATCTTTCTATCAGGGCGGTTTTGCCGGAGCCCACAGGGCCGGCTACACCAATCTTTACATATTTTCTTTCGCTCATGGTAAAATCAGTTTTTTAAAAATAACTATGACATGTATAGCCTGGAATACAACAGTTCATGCTGCATGCAACGGATATCAAAACCGATGTTGCATACACCCACCAGTTCACGGTCCAGTGCTATAGTAGTGGGAATAAGGCTTTGTATAAGCCGTTGTGTACGGAACAGGATATCTTGTCCGTCGAGCTGGCTTAGTGGCACTAGTTTCACGGCATTGGTGACCATCCCTACCGCAGCGTTATAATAAAACGCGTACAGCGCTTCCTGCAGCGGAATGCCCATCAGGCAGGCATACATACCGAAGGCGATGCAGTAGTGACCTTCTGCGTTTTTCGCAGTGGTGGCCGCCTCAAATTTTTTCGCCAGCGTATAAGGCTCATGACGTGTGAAGATCTTCATCAGCCGGATGCCCAGTTTGAGGCTGGCCTGCCTGATTTCCCTCGGTATTTTGAGGGCCGCCACTTCTTCGTCCAGTGCCAGCAAAGCGCCAAGGTCGTCTGCGGCTGCGGCCTGGTAAGCCAGGCATACAAAAGCCGCATCATTGTAGTGCAGATTGTTCGCCAGCATATGCCGGACAAATTCTTCCGCAGTGGCTGTATTGTTCACCATCCCCTGTTGCACATAGGTTTCAAGGCCGTTGGAATGGGAGTAGCCACCTATCGGCAAAGTAGGATCACTGAGATGCAGGAGACTTCCCAAAAAATTTGATGTCATGATCTGTTCTTTATCGTTCTTTAGCAGCAATGTTCATAATTTTTGAAAAGAGGGAACTGCCACCGCCACTACCATGTGAATGCGGCTGTACGTTTGCATTCAACAGGTTGGTGAGTTTGGTATGCTCTTTCACGGTTTGATAGCCGGCCGCCTGCAGCCAGCGGAAGATGGGTTCTTCAAAAGGCAGCAGCACCTGGTCGTTTTGTATAAACACGGGCAGGTGTTTGTTGCCGATCTCATAACATACACTTCCCATCTCCAGCAGCGACCGTGGTGTTACCACGATCGCATCGCTGGGGATAATATCTACTACCACCGCTTTTTCATTGTCCATATACAGGATATCCCCGATATGGAGCCGTTGTCCTTCTTTCAGAAAGCGGACGGCTATTTCCATGCCCTGTTGTGTATGTTTGCGCTGAATACGTTTGGTTGTTTCAAACCATTCCAGCATCAGCGGATCGATGGTGCGACCGCCAACAGGCAGGGTGTCAATATTGCCGATGATTTTATCGATAATCATTGTCTGTTTCTTTTTTAAAACAGGAAGTAACGTTGTGCCAGTGGCACCGTTGCTACCGGTTCACAGGTGATGTGCTGTCCGTCTACCCGTACTTCGTAGTTTTCGGGATTCACGGTGATCTCCGGTGTTTTGTCGTTGTGTATGAGATCTTTTTTGGAGATGTTACGGCAGCCTGAAACGGGGAGGATCATTTTCTGCAGACCATATTCCGCCACGATGCCTTTTTCCAGCGAAACCTTTGATACGAAGGTGGCGCAGGTTTTATGCATGGCCCGGGCATGAGCGCCAAACATGGTGCGCATGATGATAGGTTGTGGTGTAGGAATAGAGGCATTGGGATCACCCATTTTGCTGGCGATGATCATACCACCTTTGATGATCATTTCCGGTTTGGCTCCGAACAGCGCAGGTTTCCACAGCACAACATCAGCCATTTTGCCGGGTTCAACGGAACCTACATAATGTGCGATGCCATGTGCGATGGCCGGGTTGATGGTATATTTGGCTACGTAACGTTTGGCGCGGAAGTTATCGCTTTGTTTGTTGCTGTCTTCTTCCAGGTAGCCACGTTGTTTTTTCATCTTGTCGGCGGTTTGCCAGGTGCGGGTAACGACCTCGCCTACACGTCCCATGGCCTGAGAGTCGGAGCTCATGATGCTGAACACACCCATATCGTGCAGGATATCTTCTGCAGCAATGGTTTCCGGGCGGATGCGGGAATCCGCGAAGGCCACGTCTTCCGGGATGCTTTTGCTCAGGTGATGGCATACCATCAGCATGTCCAGGTGTTCATCGATGGTATTGACAGTATACGGCCTGGTTGGGTTAGTGGAAGCAGGCAGTACATTGGGATACATGGCTGCTTTGATGATGTCGGGAGCGTGGCCGCCACCGGCGCCTTCCGTATGGAAGGTATGGATTACCCTGCCGTTGATAGCGTTGATGGTGTCTTCCAGGAAACCGGCTTCATTGAGTGTATCAGTATGGATGGCTACCTGTACGTCGTATTTATCGGCCACTTTAAGGGCTGCATCGATAACGGCAGGGGTAGCGCCCCAGTCTTCGTGTATTTTTACGCCCAGGGCACCGGCTTCCACCTGTTCTGCGATAGGAGCTTCGGTAGAGCAATTGCCTTTGCCGAAGAAGCCGAGGTTCATCGGGAAATCATCTGCTGCCTGCAGCATCTTTTCGATAAACCATTTACCGGGAGTGACGGTGGTAGCGTTGGTTCCATCAGCCGGACCGGTACCGCCGCCGATCATGGTGGTAACGCCGCTGAAGAGGGCTGTTTCTATCTGTTGCGGGCTGATGTAGTGGATATGGGTGTCTATACCGCCGGCGGTGGCGATGAGGCCGTTGCCACCATGTACTTCGGTGGAGGCACCGATCACCATGTTACGTTCTACATCGTCCATAGTATCGGGGTTACCGGCGCGGCCGAATCCTACGATTTTGCCGTCTTTGATGCCCAGGTCACCTTTTACGATGCCCCAGTGGTCGATGAGGATCACGTTGGTGATGACCAGGTCGAGCACACCCTGGTCGCGGGTAGCGGTGCTGGACTGGGCCATGCCGTCGCGTACGGTTTTGCCGCCGCCGAATTTGCTCTCATCACCATAACGGTTAAAATCCTTTTCTATCTCTACGATAATATCGGTGTCGCCTAAACGTACTTTGTCACCTACGGTAGGGCCGTACATATTGACGTATCTCTCTCTGTCTATTTTCAGGCTCATGATTGCTGGTTTTTAAAGGTGGAAGAAGCGAGTCTGGTCATGGCTCTCTCCCTGCTGGCGTCGAGGGAAGTGTCGCCATCTACGAGGTTGTTGAGCCCGAATGCGCGGCGGGCGCCGCCGAGTTCTACCAGGGTGATTTCCTTTTCTTCTCCCGGCTCAAAACGTACGGCTGTGCCGGCGGGGATGTTAAGGCGTTTGCCAAATGCTTTGGCTCTGTCGAAGCTCATGAGGCGGTTTACTTCAAAGAAATGGTAGTGTGACCCTATCTGTACGGGGCGGTCTCCGGTGTTGACAGCCTTGATGGTCACGGTGTTGCGGCCTTCATTGAGGGTGATGTCTCCTGCTGCTAAAAAATACTCTCCTGGAATCATGGTGGATCGTTTTACATGTTAACGGATAGGGTTGTGGACAGTGACCAGTTTGGTTCCATCCGGGAAGGTGGCTTCGATCTGTACGTCATGGATCATCTCGGGTATTCCTTCCATTACATCTTCCCGGGTAAGGATAGTGGCACCGTGGTGCATCAGTTCTGCCACCGATTTGCCGTCCCTGGCGCCTTCCAGCAGTTCGCTGCTGATGAAGGCGATCGCTTCTGGATAGTTGAGTTTGAGGCCACGTGCTTTGCGTTTGGCTGCCAGCTCACCAGCCAGGTGCAACAACAGCTTTTCCGTTTCTCGCGGAGTTAAATGCATATAACAAATTTTAATATGTATAAAAACAAGAACTTTTACCTAAAAAAACAGTTGAGCGCGCAAAAAGTCGAATTCTTCTTCACATATTAATTAATAACATATATAAGCATCAGAAGCCTATACACCGGCATAAACCGGCATTATTACATCAATCGTTAAAAGAAAAACACGACTGCTTACGCGTTGTGCGAAGGAATAATAAGGGTGTGAAACAGAATGAAACGCGGGACCCGTTTCACAGCAGTATCCGGATGGTTGAACCGGTTGCCTGCCAGTATGTTTTTTTCTGTAGTGAGAAACAATGCCTGATAATAGGCTGCAAAAAGAGTGGTAAAACGCTGAAACTGTGAAGAATGAAAAGTATCGTTTTCGTCGTCGGTATTTTCATCATTGATAAAAGAAAACAACTGCGGGAAATCCAGTAGATCCTTTGTGGACAGCAAGGTATCCGAACAACCTTTCCCTGCCTCAAAAGACGGCTGGCTGGCTCTTCCCGGCAATAACGGTGTTTTGTTGTGACCGGTGAAAGTAAATCCGATGAGGAAAAAAAGGAATAATATGTACCGAACGATGGCTTTCATTTACAGCGTGCAAGGTAGATGTTAAAACAAACCCGGAATAGCACAAATCACGCATTTCTTTTCACAAATCACGCTACCTTTAGTGATGTATATGAAATCATCGGTTAAACTATTTACCAATTTCGAATATAAAAAGTCTTTCCTTCCCGGCGTATCCAGGCAGGTGCTGTTCAACGATGCCAAACTACAGGTATACCGCATCGAAAACTACCTGCGCAACATTGTGATACCAGTGCCACCCTACCGCACCTCCTTCAACTTTCTCCTGTTTGTCACCAAAGGCACCATTGTGCAACAGCTGGAAATATCTCCCATTAAACTGGAAGCCAATTCCGTACTGCTGATCAAACAGGGCAGCATCACCGCTACATTGGAAATATCACCCGATGCTACCGGCTTCTTCATCGTCTATGAAAATGAAATCGTCAACGGGCTGTCACTCAATAACAGTCTGCTGAATTTTTTCTTCACCGCACCCTTTGTGTCCCTTCCTGCCAAAGCGGTTAAATGGCTGGCCCATCTCAGTGCGCTGCTGGAAGAAGAACTGAGCATGATCAATGGCTCTATGGAAATATGTATACCACTTTTCAGGGCACTGCTGAATAAAATACTGTTGCAGGAAAACCAGCATCCGGTGCCGCTCAACCGAAGCCTGGAGATATCCCTGCTTTTCAGGGAAAAGGTACAACGTCATCATCTCCGTGAAAAAACAGTGGAATACTACGCACGGCAACTCAACATCTCCGAAAACTATCTTAATAAATGTGTGAAGGAAGCTACGGGCAAACCACCCAAACAATGGATCAATGAAATCAGTATCCTCCACAGTCAGATCCTGTTGAGAGACCCGGCAAGAGACATTGCCGGCATTGCAGCAGAACTCAATTATCAGTCAGCCTCCTATTTCACCCGTCTCTTCAAACAGGTGACAGGCCTCTCTCCTTCTGCCTACCGGAAAAAAATAAAAGTGAACTAACTGCTGTGTTTTTTGTTTTAATGAAATTTTAAGCTCCTTCCGACCTTATTTTTTTACGCTGGCAAGGTAATTGAATTCTCAGGCATACAAAACATTAAAACACATGAAAAAGTTAATCGCAGCTTTCGCCATTATGCTGGCCGTATCTCCGGCTTTTGCACAAAATGCAACCACTACTCCTCCAGCCAAGCAACAGGCGCCTGCTACCCAAAAAGCAAATGTCCAGAAAACACTACCTGCACCGGAAGAACGTGCAAAAGCTTACTCAGATGAATTAAAAACCAAACTGCATCTCACCGATGATCAGTATAAAAAAGTGCTGGCTGTGAATACGGAATGTATCCGCCGCAAAGACGCACTGCGTGCAAACGGACAAAAAGGTGGTCAGGGTGGCAAGGAAATATCTGCCTACCGCAAACAACAGTTCCAGACCATTCTTACACCGGATCAACAAACACAACTCAAAAACTTGAATGCCGCACATCAGTCAAAAAAAGGCAAAGAAGCCGCTGATGCAGGTGACCAATAAACTGCTGACATAAATAAAAGAGGCTATCCCGTGTTTTTGGAGATAGCCTCTTCTATTGAGACTCGGATAAGATTATTCCAGCCACTATATAACCTACAACTGTTACACTGTTAGTAACAAGTCACAAAGGTACAGCTCCATCTGCTAAAAAAGACAGTGTGCTTTCCTCCAGGTTAGCACTTACTTTCCCGGCCATGGCAGAGTTTTCCCACTCGCTTTCAGCACCGGCATCGGTGCATTCCAACGCTGCAACTGCTCAGACAACAACGATAACAATGCACTTGTCTTTTTCGGGTAAACGGCCGACAGGTCTTGCTTTTCGCCGATATCCGCTACCAGATCATACAGTTCTGTATGTCCTTGTTGCTGGTCGTATACCAGTTTCCAGCGGCCTTGCCGTAAGGCGCTTCTGTAGTTGATACCAGGTCCACCCTCTGCAATCCACTTATTAGGATAATGCCATATCAGTGTTCGCAGGGAATCCGTTTGCCCCGGATTCTTTAACAGTGATACAAAACTTTTTCCGTCTACCGTCTGCACGGCATCATACAACTGCATGCCTGCCATCTCCAGGATGGTAGGAAAAAAATCTTCTATCATTACATACTGCGATACTGTACTGCCGGCCTTTGTCACGCCCGGCCATTTTACCAGCATCGGCTCGCGGATACCACCTTCATATACCGATCCTTTACCGGCCCGCAGCGGCAGGTTCTGCGTATGCGGTGTGCCGCCGCGCGGCGGTGCCAGACTCAAACCACCGTTATCGCTCATGAACATAATGATGGTGTTGTCTGCTATTTTTCTGGCAGCAAGGTAGTCCATCACTTCTCCCAGGCTGGCATCCATGCCTTCAATCAGGGAAGCATACCTGGCTTCGGCCTCGTCCAGGCCCATATCCTGATAATGCTGAATATATTTTTTGTCGGCCTGCAATGGCACGTGTACCGCGTAATGCGCCAGGTAGAGATAAAAAGGCTGCTGCCGTTTCACCGGCTCATCCAGTGCTTTCAGCGCTTCCCGTGTAAGCGCTTCCGTTAGGAAATTGCCGCTACCATAATACTCTTCCAGGTCGGGCACCGCCTGCGCTGTGGCTTTGCCGGGCATATTGCCGTAGTTTTCTTCCGACAGGTAACTCTGCGGATGACCGGCAGCATGGCCTGCTATATTCACCAGAAAACCCATGTTGTAAGGATTGGCGCCCGGAGTGCCCATTGCGCCCCAATGCGCTTTGCCTGCATGAATGGTGTAATATCCGGCTGTTTTCAGAAGAGCGGGTAACGGTGTGGCATATACGGTATGCGGCACTCCCTGTACCGGACTGAAGCCGTTCCAGTTCCATGGAGCGGTGTCCAGCGCGACATCGGCTGCATCGGCGTTTACATCCTTGCGGGGAGAAGTCCAGTTGGTAACTCCATGATGCGCTGCATTCATTCCGGTGATCATACTCACCCTGGAAGGCGTACACACCGGTGTGGCATAGGCATTGGTAAACTTCACACCTTCCCTGGCCAGCCGCTCCATATTAGGTGTACGGAAACGTTTATTCCTGTCCGTTAGCTGCTCCCAGAAAGGTACCGAAGTGTCTTCCCAGCCCATATCATCTACCAGGAAGACAATAATGTTAGGTTTGGCGTTCACGGGGCTGGGCTGCGCCATGCTGCTGATACTGCAAACGATCAGGCATATACAACCCCAGCGTGAAAGTTGTATTGGTTTCATGCAGCTAATATAATCACGATCGTACAAAGATGTACTATCGTTCTCTCTCCCAGAAGCGGTGCTGCGCGATTGCGGCAATAAAGGCTTTCGGAGGATCGGAAAGAAGGATGCCCGGTGCTTCTGTGGCAGGTATTCCGGCAGCTTTCAGTACTGCCGCACCATCGCCGGAAACGGCTATCGCCTTGCCATGCCGGTAAGCTTCGCTGACAAACCGCAGCGCTTCCGGATGCTGTTGCAGCGTGTCTGTACTACCGGTACCACCCGGAATATAAACAGCATCAAACAATACGGAAGCAGCCCCCAGCAGACTCTCGTCGGCTTCAAAGCCGCTACCGGTAGATGCTTTCACGGTACCCAGATGCGGAGCAATCAGTTCTACCTGTGCACCGGCCCTCAGCAGCGCCTCTTTCATCTCTGTTATCTCCATCGAAAGCACTCCGTCGGCAACCAGAAATGCGACCTGTCTGGACCTCACCGTATCTTTTACTGTATTGGCCATACTGAGGGCTTCCGACTTTTCTACTGATTGTTCTACGGGATGTGGCTGGAATTGTTGAGGCGCTCCATCTGCCGGCATGATACGGTTGACAGGTTGTTCCGGCTGCGAAGGCAAGGCCAGGCCCAGTCCTTCCGCTACGGCAACAGCCAGATCTTTGTCGACTTGTGACAACAGGCCCAGCATCCGTATCCGTATATCCGTGATCGTTACCTTGCCCAGTTCAAAACGCAGGGCATTGATCAGGTGGCGCTTTTCAGCTTCCGACTGGCTGTGGTAAAACAGGGCAGCCTGACTGAAATGATCGAAGAAGCTGGTGCTCCGGCCCCGTACTTTGCGGGCGTCTGTCTTTTCTGCATAAGAAGAGAAACCGCCGTCTGCTATACTGGCCTGGAACGGGCAACCGGCGCCCAGTGTATTGGGCTCGTAGGAAGTGTTGCCCCGGTTGATAGTTTGCCGCATATGTCCGTCACGCTGATTGTTATGTACCGGTGATATGGCCCGGTTGACGGGGATCTCGTGGAAGTTGGGGCTCCCGAGTCTCGACAGCTGAGTATCGAGATAAGAAAACAGCCGGCCCTGCAACAGCGGGTCGTTGGTAAAATCGATACCGGGCACGAGGTGACCGGGATGAAAAGCCACCTGCTCCGTTTCTGCGAAGAAATTGTCAGGGTTGCGGTCCAGCACCATTTTACCAATACGTTTCACCGCTACCATCTCTTCCGGGATGATCTTGGTAGGGTCCAGCAGGTCGAAGGGAAAATTATGTTCATCTTCTTCCTGTATGATCTGTATACCCAGTTCATATTCGGGGTAGTAACCGCTCTCAATGGCATTCCACAGGTCGCGGCGGTGAAAGTCGGGATCTTTCCCGGAGATCAGCTGGGCTTCTTCCCAGGTTACTGAATGTACGCCTAACAAAGGCTTCCAGTGGAACTTCACGAAGCAACCCTTGCCGGCAGCATTTATCAACCGGAAAGTATGGACCCCGAAACCTTCCATCATACGGTAACTGCGGGGAATCGCACGGTCGCTCATCACCCACATGATCATATGCATAGACTCAGGTGCCAGGGAAATGAAGTCCCAGAAAGTATCGTGTGCCGAGGCGGCCTGAGGTATTTCGTTGTGTGGCTCCGGTTTTACAGCATGTACAAAATCGGGGAATTTCATGGCGTCCTGGATAAAAAACACCGGCATGTTGTTGCCTACCAGGTCGTAGTTGCCTTCTTCGGTGTAAAACTTCACGGCAAATCCCCTGACATCCCGGGCCAGGTCTGTAGAGCCACGGGAGCCTGCTACCGTGGAAAAGCGGACAAACACCGGCGTACGCCGGGCTGGGTCTGTCAGGAAACCTGCGCTCGTATAATCCGACAGGGATTCATATACCTGAAAATATCCGTATGCTCCCGCACCACGGGCATGTACAATCCTCTCCGGTATCCGTTCATGATCAAAGTGGGTAATTTTCTCTCTCAGGATAAAATCCTCTAGCAGTGAAGGTCCTCTTTCTCCCGCCTTGAGTGAATTTTGATTATCATTGATCCGCAGGCCCTGGTTGGTGGTAAGAAACTGGTCTGCTCCATCTTCGGTATGCGGCGCAAGCTGCTCCGCCTTTTTATTCAGCTGTTCAGCTTTTTTTCTTGCCATGGTGATGCTGATTTAATGATGAACAACAATACAGATCCGGGTCACAGATATTATGCCGATCAATTACGGGTTATGAATGAAAGGAAAGACCTTTCATTACATATAAAATTTTTACAATTCATAACTTATAATTCGCAATTCGTAACTATATTTGCGTTGTTCAAATCAAATTGCCCCGGTCATTTGTTTAATCCAGATATATAATCACCATTTCATTATGAACAAAACGTTCCTTTACACAGCCATCAGTGTGGCTATGCTTTCTGCCACTGTATCATGTGACAACAGCAAAAGCGGCAAAGGCCCTGCAGCCTATGAAAACAACTCCGCCGAAAAAGCCAGCCATGTCATTGAGTACACCAATCTCCTGATTGATATAGCCAACCAGCAAGGCGACTATATCACCCGTGTGATCCAGAATGCAGACAAAATTGAAAAAGGACTGAAAGATCCTTCCGACAAATTTGCCTTCTTCGGTATTATGCCGCCCAACTATTTTGAAAGACCCAGAGGGATCAAACAAGTAAAAGCGGATGAACCCGTAGATGAACTGAGCAGTGAGGATAAAAAATTCTTCAAGGAAAAAGTTGCCAGCTCCTCCAAAGCCTTCGCTAAAATTCAGGACTACTACAAACAATTGCAGGACTACCTGAAAGCAGAAAACTACAAAGACGACAAAAGCGTAAAAGGTCTGGCGCTGATAGATTCCATCCGCACCAGCACCCAGGAGCTGATGGCCGAAAAAGCAGTGCTGATAAAAAAAGTAAATGAGATCGCTGATGCCAGCGAAGCCATCGTACTGAAAGACAGCCCGCTGAAAGATTACATCTTCGCTATGAAAGCCGATCTGAAATCCGTCCACGACTTTGTAGGACTGATGGAAGTTGGCGGTGTCGATTACAACGCCATCAAAGGCAAAGTTGACGCCGCTTATGCAGCCCTGGAAAAAGCTTACGACGAACACAGCCAGCTGAATATGGACAACGCCAAAAAAGAACACAAAGACAGCTATTACAAATTATTCTACGACCGTTTCCATGAGATCCTCCTGGAAACTAAAAAAACCATGAGAGACGGTGCCGAAAAAGGTAAGTTGACAGAATATCAGGTAGAAAGCCTGAGCCGCAACTATGATTACCTTATCGAACGATACAATAGTTTCAACAGCTAGTTTTCACACGAAGCCGCAAAGCAGCAGAAAAAAATATCTTGCTGCTTTGTGGCTTTGTATTTGCGGGAGAAACTTTAATCCGATAAACCATGAAAACAGAGTATTTCCCGGCCGGTGAAAGAGGGGTTAAAGACATGGGATGGCTGAAAAGCAATTTCTTTTTTAGTTTCAGTGATTACCAAAATCCACTGCGCAGTGCTTTTGGCACGCTGGTGGCTTTTAATGATGACTTTGTAATGCCCGGCAAAGGTTTCGGCACCCATCCTCATGTGAACATGGAAATTATTTCCATACTGCTCAAAGGGAAGATGAATCACAAAGACTCTATGGGCTACAGTACCAAAATAGAGGCCGACGGCGTACAGATCATGAGTGCCGGCGAAGGATTAAGGCATGAAGAATACAATATCGGCGACAGTGATGTGAACTTCCTGCAGATATGGATAACCCCCAAATTACAGAATATCGCGCCCCGCTACCAGCAGCGCAGCTTTCCGCGGGCCAAAAGAAAAAACCGCCTGGCTACCATCGTTTCTTCCGAAGAAGGCCAGAGCCACTGCTGGATCAATCAGAATACCCGTATCTCCCTCGGATACTACGACCTTCCCGGCTCCGTGCCCTATTCGCTGCAACCGGTCAACAAATGCCTGTTTATTTTCCTGATCTCCGGTACCCTCAAAGTCAACAACCAGGTATTACATCCCCGCGATGCTTTTGGTATATGGGAAGCCAGCGAGATCAGCCTGCAACATGGAGAAGAAACGGAGTTTCTGATCCTGGAAACACCTATCAACCAGAAATAACCCCTCCCCGCCTTGCTGCACACGCAGCCCATACCCACTCCTCCGGTATGTCAGCATGATCATTTACCTATTAAAAACATCATTACTTTATCATTTTGATAAATCGAAATAGCACATTTCGTACAAGCACTATTTTTATAACACGGGAATGCTTATTTTTATAACAGACCGTTGATCCATGACCATCCTGAATTCAGTCCATACACCAGGTTTCGAAATTATCTTTAACCACGCTACCCAGGGCATCCTGCTGGCAGATGGAGCGGGTATGATACTAGCTGTCAATCCATGTTTACTGCAGTGGAGTGGTCACCAGTCCGAAGAGCTGCAGGGGAAGCCAGTCACCGGGCTACTTTCCGGCAGTCATGAAAAAGCGCTCCTGCACTGTAAAAATGGAAGCCTGTTGCCCGTTAATGCGGGATGCACCACTTATGACCCATCCTGCAGGATTTATTTTCTGACCGATCTTTCTGCACAGCAACAGGCTGTTCATACCCTGCAGAGAAGAGTGAATGAACAAAAGCTGGAAGCCCATATCATGGCGGGCAAAGAATCTGCCTACAAGAGAGTCAGCAATTTCCTCAACAGTATCTGGACCAACCTGGATGCCATACTCATCGTCACAGAACCGTTGGGACATATCCGTTTCTTTAATCCGGCTGCGGTAAAAATGCTGGGATATCCGGCCCGGGAAGTGACAGACACCGAGTCCCTGTTGCTGTTCCTTGACCACCAGGAGCTGCTGCGCCGTGCAGCCATGCTCTCCAAAGAGCTGCAACAAACGGTAGACCCGGGTATCGATACCCTCACCGTCCGCGCCAGGCTCAACATGCCTAATGAATACGAATGGACTTTTATCCGCAAAGACGGTACCCGCTTTCCGGTAGCCTTAACGGTGTCGGCCATACGCGATGATGCCAACCGTATCACCGGTTATATCGCCATCGGCCTTGATATCTCCGCACGCCGTAAATCAGAGTCAGAGCTCCGGCAGGCGCTGGACAAGGAAAAAGAACTGAACGTGCTCAAATCCAGATTCGTATCAATCGCTTCACACGAATTCCGGACGCCGCTCAGCACCGTACTGTCATCTACCTACCTGTTGGAAAAGTATAACACCACAGAGGACCAGCCCAAGAGAATGGCACATATACAAAAGATCTCTTCGGCCGTACATATGCTGACCGATATCCTGAATGACTTTTTATCACTGGGAAAAATTGAAGAAGGAAAGATACAGGTACGGCCTTCCCTGGTGGAAATCAAAAAATATGTTGAAAAAATCCTGACCGAAACGGAAGGACTAAAACGGGGACAACAACAACTCATATACACTCATGAAGGACCTATAGAAAGCACGCTCGACGGAACTTTGCTGCGACATATCCTCACCAATCTCGTGTCCAACGCCCTGAAGTTTTCACCGGACAACGGTATCGTTTATATACATACCCAGTCAGCACCCGGCTATTTCAACCTCTCGGTCCGGGACACCGGGATTGGCATCACAGCCGAAGACCAGCAACACCTGTTTGAAAGATTTTTCCGCGGCAGCAACGTGGAAAGCATACAAGGCACCGGGCTTGGGCTGCATATCGTATCCAAATATGCAGAGTTGATGAAAGGACAAGTCACGTGCAACAGTGAACCAGACAAAGGCACCGAATTCATCGTTTACATTCCCACCCCCCAAATTTGACCATCTTGGAAACAATCCTGCTAATTGAAGACAACAAAGACATCCGCGATAACCTGGCGGAAATCCTGGCACTGGCCAATTACAATGTACTGACAGCTGCCAACGGCAAAGAAGGTGTGACCATCGCGCTGGAACAACAGCCCGACCTAATCGTATGCGACATCATGATGCCCGTGCTGGATGGCTACGGCGTATTGCATATGTTGCATAAAAATGAAAGCCTGCGCCCTATTCCGTTTATTTTCCTGACCGCCAAAACAGAGCGCACCGATGTCAGGAAAGGAATGGAAATGGGTGCTGATGACTACATCACCAAACCTTTCGAAGGAGCAGAACTGCTCAGCGCCATCGAAAGCCGTCTCAAAAGATGCGCAGAGATCCGGCAACAGGATGCTTTTGGCATCAATGGCCTGCATACCCTGCTGTCGAGCACTTCCGGCAAAGACCTGTTATCTTCCCTGAAAGAAGATCGTAACACCAACCACTACAAAAAGAAACAACAGATATATGCAGCGGGTAACAGACCCGACTGCCTGTATTATATCCTGGAAGGAAAAGTAAAAACCTATCAGCGGAATGATGATGGGAAAGAGCTGATCACAGGACTGTACAATGAAGGGGATTTTCTGGGTTACACCGCGCTGCTGGAAGCAGGCGCCTATCAGGAAAATGCGGAAGCCATCGAAGATACTACCCTGGCCATTATACCGCACCAGGATTTTGAAGAACTGGTAGGCAACAATCCGGAAGTGCTCAGCCGGTTTGTGCAGCTGCTCGCCAAAAATATCGCGGAAAAGGAACAGCAGCTGATTGCACTCGCCTACAGCTCGCTGCGCAAAAAGGTAGCCTCAGCGCTCATTACGCTGGAGCATAAATACAACACCACACAAAATCCGCATTTTGAAATAGACATTAGCCGTGAGAATCTGGCTGCAATGGCCGGCGTGGCAAAAGAATCACTGATCCGTACGCTGGGCGATTTCAGGGATGAACAACTGATTTCACTAAAAGACGGCACCATTATCCTCGTGGAGAAAGACAGGATTGCTGCCATGCGCAACTAGCAACTGGTAAAAATTTTTAGCCCCGGGCATCTGCCCGGGGCTAAAAATTTCTCTACACTATCATCTTCACATTCCCCACATTTCACATGCACAATCTCTACATTCCACTTTCACAGTCCCCACTGTTCTCTTCACGGTACCTTTCTTTTGATTCTCTGCGCAATCTTTTACATTAATTCCTTTCAAAATTTATCAATCATCCAAGGTTTACTCTATTTGCCAGCTACGCAACAGGTTATTAAATGCTGTTTTCATTTTTTCAAATTCCTCCTGCATTTTCCGCATATCATGCGTTAATACAGGCCAATCATGTGGTGCTTCTTCACGTGGCTGAGGTACGATATCCAGCCAGTCCAGCTGTTCCATAACTTCATGACGCAGCAATTTCAGGGATTCATTTTTGCTGATCATTTTTTCTTGAAAGGCTTCCGCCTGGTCCAGAAAGGCACGGGAATTAACAAAGCGCAGCGAGTCTGTCAGCCTGTCCAACAGGGCAGTATTTTCTTTTCGTAATGCTTCCAGTATACTCAGCCATCCTCTGCATATCTGCTGGTCTTGCAGATTTTTACCCCTGATTTCTTCCTGGTTGTTCATGGTTAGTGAAACTAATTGTAATACATCTGCAGGCCGTTCAGCCGTTGCTGGTCTTCCCAGTGTTGCAGCAAGGTGACCATACCGCGCTGGATCAGTGACATCTCCTTGATGCAGTTGATCAGGTCCTGCATTTTCCTATCTGCACAAATATCATTAATATTATTGTCATTATCAACGCATTTCTGTAAAAATCTTGCAGTGGTATTGCTTTCTTTTACAAATGCTTTCATTACTTCTCTTACATTACCGTGATAGTCGGGCCTGAAAGCCTGCAGCACCGTTTCATCTGCCTTAATTTTCAGCGCCGGTTTCAATTCCTTCTCCAGGCTCTCCAGCACTACAGACCGGTAAGTGCTCAGCTCTCTGTAATAACTGATGATCACATCATTAAACTCCATAAAGATTACGGCATGCTGCTTCATCTCCTGGCGACTTGCCACATACAACGCTTCCAGCTTACGGGAAAGCCGTTCTGCATGAGGTACTGCCCTGTCCTTTATCTGCCGGGCCAGCTCCGCTGCATAATAACCATTGAAGTCAAACAGTTGACGCTGATTGTCCAGCAAAGTTTTTATTCCGGACTTTGTTTTATATTGTTTGAAGATAAATCCTCCGTACTGACGCAATCTTCTGATCGGATAAAACAGAAAACCTTCACAAAATCTCCGTTGCAGCGATGAGGAAAAAAAACCGGTAAACATATGCGTTCATATTAAAAAAAGAAAAACATTAAATATTCCCGACATCACAAAGGTACCTCCACCTCCATCTCTGGACAATGATATCCGTGGTAACATCTAATGATTGTCATCAACAGGAACGATGACGGTCGTCATCGGAGAGCCCAAACTGAATACGGTGGCTCATTTCACCATCTCAGTAGCTGGTGGCCGGTAATCCATACAACGGTAAACCAGGAATTTACGCACCACCCGGCCCTGCATTTTTACTTCTATCGGTGGCAGAGGCTCCACCGACACAAAAAAAGGACGCAGCTCTGCCACAAAAAGCCGCTCGTCGCTATCGTCATTCACATCTGTAAGCGAATTGATAAAGATGGCATTCCTGCCTTCCAGGCGCCGTAAATCGGTGCCTATATAATCAAACTGCAGTGCCGGTTGCCCGATGATATTTCTCGAATATACCATCTCGCCCAAATAAAAATTGAGCATGGCACTGGTCTTATAATCATCTGCAGAAAAAATAAAATCGCCAGGATAAGCCTTGTGCAAGGTTTTCACCGCTTTGCCCAGTCCTTCCCAGCCAATCATCGTATCATCAGAATGAATGGGGGCCGGGTAAAAAATTATCTCCACCGCCAGCACCAGATGTACTACCAGCGAAACCATCCACTGCCAGCGTATAAACTTCATGCCCATCCATGTACTCACCCAGATAATACCCGTGATATATGCAGGCATCATCCAGTTGATCTTCACCCAGTATATAGGAGATATCAACAGAAAAATCAGGAACAGCGGCAGAAAAAAGCAGTACAGAAACAGCTGCTTTACCGGCACCCGCCCAATATGGAACCGGTATTTCCGGAAAGCCTTGTACAGATAATAAAACAACGCAACCAGCAACACCGGTATCAGCACCGCGGCCTGATGACCTATCACCCCGAAAAAATCCAGCAGATGCACTTCCATCCCGCTTACCCTGCCGGAAGACTGAAAGCGGAAAGAGGCAAATTGATGTTCTGCATTCCAGATCACCACCGGAGATATCGTCAGGAAAAAGAAAGCGACTGCCAGCAACAGCCATGGTGACCATAGATAATGCCGGTGACGGGGCGACAGTAACAAAAACAAAACACCACCAGCCGGCAGCAGTATACCTGTATACTTACTGTCAAAAGCCAGTCCCATAGCGATGCCCGCCCATATCCAGGCCACACGGCTGCCTTCAAACAACGCCTTGTACAAGGCTATCAGTGATAGACACCAAAACAACATCAGCGGCACATCCGGCGTAGACACCAGCGACAGCAAAGTAACCATCAGCGTGGAATACAGCAACAGCCATGCATTCCAGGCACGGTGCCGCGACAGGAAACAGGTGGCCAGCCGGTAAAAAGCCAGCAGCATACAAGCCGTCACCACGGTATCCGCCAGCTTGATCACATAAGCATGCCGGCCCAATACGGTAGTGAATAAACGTAATATATAGGCAATAGCCGGTGGATGATCAAAATACGAGAGCGCCAGATGCTGCCCGTAAAAATAATAATAGGCATCCTGTGGCATCAGCCCCATCAACTCAATAAAAGACAACCTTAATACCGTAACCACACAGATGGCAAGCGCCAACCATTTATTTGCTGAGATATAAGCTATAAAAGTATTGTTCGCACCAGGTTTCCGCATGTGTAGTAGTAGACTGTTGGATAAATATGCCCTCAAGAACCATTCCGGCTGGAATCGCCGTTTGAAAGATAAGACTTTTGTTCCTTGCCGCACTATTATTATCTTGGGGACAATAGTCTTCCCATAACTTTTACCCTTATCGCGGTGTTAATCAATGCATAACAGCGCACTAAACAGCAGATCCCATGGCGGTAAAAATCAATCTTCCGGAAAACATCAAAGGGCTCGATGATGCCACAGTGGAAGCATCGAGGCTGGAAAACGGGCGTAATGTACCGCCGGAGCCTTCTATCAACCCGGTGCTGGCACTGCTCAGGGAGATCCTGCAGGAGCCTATGCTGCTGTTGCTGATCGCGGTCACCGCCATCTATTTTGTATTGGGAGAATGGGGAGAAGCCTACTTCATGCTGGCCGCCATCGCTCTGGTGTCGGGCATCTCCTTTTATCAGGACAGCCGCAGCCGCAAAGCACTCGAAGCCCTGCAAAAAATAAACGAGCCCCTTAGCAAAGTAATCCGCAACGGTACGTTGTTGTCTGTCCCCACAGCTGATATCGTGAAAGGCGATATGCTGGTGGTATCAGAAGGCAATACCATCAATGCCGACGGGGTGATTGTACACAGCAATGATTTTTCTGTCAATGAATCTGCCTTAACAGGAGAAGCCTTTGCTGTTTTTAAAGATGCCGACAGTGAGGACAACTACGTATATAGTGGCACGGTAGTCGTGTCCGGCCTTGCTATCTGCCGGGTAGAACAGGTAGGCGAATCCACTAAAATAGGTCAGCTGGGCAGGGCCATCCTCGACATCCGGGAAGAAGCCACCCCATTACAACTGCAGATACAACAGTTTGTGAAGTGGATGGCCTTTATCGGCATCGGTGTTTTCCTGGCTGTATGGCTTTTCAACTTCATCCGCAGCGGCAACCTCACCGACAGTCTGCTGAAAGGGCTTACCCTTGCCATGTCTATACTGCCTGAAGAAATACCCGTAGCCTTCACCACCTTTATGGCACTGGGTTCCAGGCGTCTGATGCAGCTGGGTATCATCGTCAAAAAAATACGCACCGTGGAAGCCCTGGGCAGCGCCACCATTATCTGCACCGATAAAACCGGCACCATCACCGAAAACAGAATGAGCCTGCAGGCTGTATATAACGCTGCCGACCATACGTTGTATGAAAACGATCATTGGCCTGCAGCTGTCATCCGCGATGCCATGTGGGCCAGCGAACCAGTGCCTTTCGATCCCATGGAGAAAACGCTGCATCACTTATATGCCGGTCTCACGGTAACGGATGAACGGCCGCAGTATAAAATGGTCCATGAATATCCGCTGGATGGCAAGCCTCCTATGATGACACATATCTTCGAAAATGGAAACGGGTCCCGCATCATCGCTGCCAAAGGCGCCCCGGAAGCGATCCTGGAGGTATGTCATCTGCCGGAGGCAGAAAAAAACATCGTCCAGCAACAGATCAATGCACTGGCACTCAAAGGTTACCGGATACTGGGGGTGGCCACCTCTCCCTTTACCGGCAACGATTTCCCGGCACAGCAACAGCAGCTGCCTTTTCAGTTCTCCGGGCTGGTAGCTTTCTACGATCCTCCCAAATCCAATATCAGCCATGTTTTCCAGCAGTTTTATCAGGCTGGTATAGAGATCAAGATCATCACCGGCGATAATAGTATCACCACCAAAGCGATTGCGCAGCAGGCAGGGCTGCGGCATTCCGACAAGGCCACCGATGGGGAAGTGTTGATGAAGATGCCGCAACAGGAGATGCAGTCCGAACTGCTGAATGTCAACATCTTCACGCGGATGTTCCCCGAAGCCAAGCTGGCAGCTATCAATGCGCTGAAAGCCGACAGCCAGGTGGTAGCCATGACCGGCGACGGCGTTAACGACGGTCCCGCTTTAAAAGCAGCACATATCGGCATCGCCATGGGCCAGAAAGGCACCGAGATCGCCAAACAGGCTGCCGCCCTTATCCTTGTCAATGATGACCTCTCCGGCATGGTAGACGCCGTAGCCATGGGCAGAAGGATCTATACCAACATCAAAAAAGCAGTACAATACATCATCTCCATCCATATTCCCATCATACTCACCGTATCCCTTCCCTTATTCCTGGGCTGGGTATATCCCTTTATTTTCACACCGGTGCATGTGATCTTCCTCGAGCTGATCATGGGGCCTACCTGCTCCATCGTTTATGAAAATGAGCCGATGGAGCCCAATGCCATGCAGGTGCCGCCACGTCCTATCAGTCAAACCTTCCTCTCCTTCCGGGAGATGAACATCAGCATCCTGCAGGGACTGGCCATCACCGCCGGCGTGCTGGGAGTGTATCAGTGGAGCGTATCCCTGGGCCATACCGAAGTATATACCCGCAGTATGGTATTTACCACGCTGGTGCTGGCCAACGTGTTCCTGACACAGGTAGACCGCTCCTCTTATTTTTCATTTATCACCAGCATGCGCAACCACAACCGGCTGATGGTAGGCATCATTCTGCTCACGCTGGTGCTGCTGGCAGGCATGCTCTATATTCCGCCGGTAGCCGGTTTCTTCAGTATAACGGCATTGGATATACGCTCACTGCTCACCTGTGCCACTGTTGGCGCAATATCTGTGTGGTGGTTTGAATTGTGGAAAATGAGAAAGAGATTTAGGAATTTATAAATTTTTGGATTTAGGAATTTTGGGGATCGGTGTTGAAGAGAATAACAGATTATTTTAAAAAAGTGTTTTCGCGCCTACAACAAATAACTAAATAACAAAATAACTAAATCGATGACGGTTTTTGCTACAAGGATCATTCCTCCCGATGGACTGGAATTACTGGAACGTGCAGGCGTCAGCGTTACCCAATGGACTGAAAAGCGTGCCCTTTCTGCAGCAGAACTGATCACCCACTGCCGTCAGTATGATGCTTTGCTGCTCGCCAGCAGCAATCCGATCGACCGTCCTTTCCTGGAGCAGTGCCGGCATCTGAAAGTGGTGGCGCTGTTATCTGTAGGATATAATCACGTAGATGTAGCCGCTGCCAATGAGCTGGGCGTGCCGGTCACCAATACGCCCGGCGTGCTGAGTGCAGCCACTGCCGACACCGCCTTTCTGCTTATGCTATCTGTAGCCCGGAAAGCCTTTTACCAACACAAAAGAATATTACGTGGCGACTGGAATTTCTCCGAGCCTACGGCCAACCTGGGCATGGACCTGGAAGGCAAAACCCTGGGCATATGGGGACTGGGCAACATCGGTTATGTGATGGCACAACGTTGTGTCAGCGCTTTTAATATGAAGGTGATCTATCACAACCGAGGCCACAACGAAGCCGCAGAGAAAAAGCTGGGCGCCGTGAAAGTATCTTTCGATGAGCTGCTGGCCCAAAGTGATGTACTCTCCATCCATACGGCCCTCACGCCGGAAACAGCCGGCACCTTTGATATGACCGCCTTTAAACGGATGAAACCTTCGGCTATATTCATCAATACCGCCAGAGGTGCCATACACCACGAACCCGACCTGACCGCAGCCATCGAACAGGGCATCATCTGGGGCGCCGGGCTGGACGTCACCAATCCCGAGCCCATGCATCCCGACAACCCGCTGCTGAACATGCCTACTGTGGCAGTATTACCACATATTGGCTCTGCCACCGTAGAAACCAGAAACGCCATGTCTGTAATGGCCGCCAGGAACATATTGGCCGCTTTCAACGGCCAGCCGCTGCCTAACCAGGTGACCAGCCTGTAACAGCATCGCAGTCACCATTACAAGCCTGCTGTCCCGTATGACAGCCTGGTGATACAAAAAGTTTTTACGCTCAGCAACATCTCAGTCATCATCATCGTAATCAATCATAATTATCATAACCCATCACAAGCATCACAGTTATGAGAAAGGTGGCTATCATTGGCGGCAAACGCATCCCCTTTGTAAAATCCTTCCGGGAATACAACAGGGTGTCCAACCAGGAAATGCTGACAGCCTGTCTGAATACCCTCATCAAAGCCTATCAGCTGGAAGGTGTCCGCATCGGCGACGTAGCCCTGGGCGCATTACTCAACCGTTCTACCGAATGGAACTTTGCCAGGGAATGTGTACTGGGTACTTCCCTCGATCCGCATACGCCGGCCTATAACGTACAGCGGGCCTGTGGTACCAGCCTGGACGCCATCATCCAACTGGGACTGCGCATCGCAGCGGGACAGATAGAATCCGCCATCGCCGGTGGCAGCGATACCAACAGCGATCTCCCGCTGCTGCTGCAACAGCAGCTTTCCTGGAAGCTCACCGCCCTCAAAGGCGCCAAAACACTGGGTGAACGACTTAAAATACTGGCCTCCCTCCGCTTCCGCGATCTGTCTCCTGTATATCCCTCTATCGTAGAACCCCGCACAGGCCTGTCTATGGGACAACATACCGAACGCATGGTACAGGAATGGGGCATCAGTCGGCAAGAGCAGGACGCCCTCGCCTACAACAGCCACATGAACGCCACCCGCGCCTATATCGCCGGCTTCTTCGAAGGACTGGTATTTCCCTTCAGGAATGTGAGCCGTGATACTATCATCCGCTCAGACACCACGCCCGAAAAACTGGCCACCCTCAAACCAGCTTTCGACTTCAGCGGTAAAGGCACACTCACCGCCGGCAACAGCACTATCTACACCGATGGCGCCGCCGCCCTGCTGCTGGCCTCCGAAGAATATGCACAACGCCGGCAATGGCCCGTACAGGCGTACCTGTTAGATGCGGAAACAGCCGCAGTGGATTATGTACACGGGGAAGGACTGCTCATGGCGCCCACCTATTCAGTAGCCCGCCTGTTAAAACGAAACAACCTGCGCCTGCAGGACTTCGATGTATATGAAATACACGAAGCTTTCTGCGGACAGGTATTATGTACCCTGAAAGCATGGGAAGATGCAGCCTACTGTAAAAAACTGGGATATGACGCTCCACTTGGAAGCATAGACAGGAGCAAACTGAATACAAAAGGAGGCAGTGTAGCGATAGGACATCCTTTTGCAGCCACCGGGGCCAGAATAGTGGCCCAGGCAGCTAAAATACTCCAGGAACGCGGTGAAGGCAGAGCACTGGTATCGATCTGCACCGCCGGTGGAATGGGCGTGGTCGCGATCCTGGAGCGGTAATATCTTTAGCGGATTACTTTTTCCAGTTCCTGCTGTAAAGCCTCTCCACGCAGGTTTTGCGCAATGATACGGCCATTGGGATCTATCAGGAAGTTCTGAGGAATGGAATGAATAAGATACAGTTTAGCCGCATCTGCATTCCACCATTTCAGGTCACTCACATGATGCCAGGTAAGACCATCTTTCTCAATAGCTTCTGTCCATTTATCATGTGCACCTTCACGATCGAGGGAAACACCCAGCACGGTAAAGTTTTTGTCTTTATACTGGTTGTAAGCCTTTACCACATTTGGGTTCTCAGCCCGGCAAGGTCCGCACCAGCTGGCCCAGAAATCCAGCAGCACATATTTACCTTTCAGATCAGACAGCTTCAAAGTTTTCCCATCAGGTGTTTTAGACGCAAAATCAGGCGCCAACTGGTTAATGCCCAGTTTGGCAGAGGCATTCAGTAATTCTTTGATACCCAGTCCGAAAGTGGAATTACGCAGTGTCGGCGTAAACTTGCTCAGCCGTTGCTGCGCTGCCGGAACGTCTTTTACGCGGGAACCCAGGCTTTCCTTGAAACTCAGCAGGCTGATATAATAATCAGGATGTGCATCAATAAAAGCATCGGTGATATCAGATTTTTGTTTCAACAGGTTGTCCATCACCTGCCTGGAAGCGATTTCCGCAGCGGTGTCAATTTTCAGTTTACCTTCCTGCCATGCCCGCATCCGGCCCATCGCTGCGCCTCTTACCACCTGCAGGCTGTCATTTACCTTTTTAAGGGAGCCTTGCAACTGGTCATACTGCATGGTTAGCGGAGCACCTTTCAGCACACCGTTTTCAAATACGTTCGCAACAGAAGTGTCCTTCGCTGTCAGCGATACGTTGTCACCGGGCTTCAGGAATAAAGTCCTGTTCCCATAATAAAATTTACCATCTGTCTTTTTGGTTACCCGTATACTCCCCTGAATAGTGTCTTCCAGCGGATACGCAAGGGAGAAAGCTCCTTTCTCTACTTTGGCTGAATCCAGTATATTGTTCTTAAAACCGGCGCCTTTGCTCAGGAAAATATACTCACCGTTGAAGATAGCTGGCACTTTACCGGTAATGGTCACACCGGCCTTCTGCGCATACAGATGGTTCATGGCTGTCAGGGCAGCACAAATAAGAAAAACTCTTTTCATTGCTTAATGGTTGGTTGTGGCCGGCAAAGTATCAAAAAAATACCTGAGCGCTGACAAATATTTGATAAAAGGTTATAAGTGCTGCGGCCTGGTCTTTGCGCAGCATTTAATAAATCTGATACCATGACAGAAAAACGCAAACTCGCCGGACAACCGGAAGGAGAACAACTTCAGACCCAACGGGAAGAAACCGGTGAGTTCAAACAAACAGAAGAGACCAGTAACTATGATGTGAGTAAAGATGATGATCAGCTGGATAAGCAGGAGGAACAGGGAGATGAGGAAGATGAGGAAGATGAGGAAGAACTGGAATTTGATGAAGAAATGGATGATGAAGATGAAGAAGATGAAGACGAAGATGAAGAAAACTCATAGTCAGTTACGAATTACGGATTCGTAATTCGTAACTGATTAATTATAGTTTGTGCAATTGAAAATACCCCAGATGCAATTCATCCGTAACGGTATCTTCCACTGGTGTTAGCTTCAATTGATACTGTGCCCTTACAGGTTCAGGGAGTATATCCTTCACCGGTATAATATCATCTACGTCTACTCCGTACTTGTCATCTACATGGGAAGTAGCGGTAGCAAAGGTAGTATGTTTGTAGAAGGTGGTTTCTTTGGCATCCCGGATGGCAGCACCAATATCTTTGTTAACACTCAGAATCTTATAGTGAAACTCTTCCATTTCTCCCGGTTTATAACCTCCCAGATTCAGGAAGTATAGTTGTTCGGGATTGTCCACCGTTTCTGTTCTGGGCACTACGGTGATACGGTAGTTGTTCACATGTGTTACTTCCCTCCATCCGTCTACATGTAGCTTTTCCCCGGCTTCGGGCCAGAAAGCCTTCAGGTCCGGCACCAGGTCGCTGACCTTGCGTGCAACACCAAAAAACACATCATGTTGTTCTGTATGACGGCCGGGCAAATCGCAGCCCAGCAACAGCATATAAAGTTTTAAATCTTCCATTGAAAAACGGTTTAGCGGTCACGGCAGCAAAAGTAAAATTTCCTGTGCGCAATTCCCGCCATTCATTTTACAGATGTCTGCAAACAGGCTGCAATCCGGCCCGGACAAGTAATATCCAACTCGTGCATCGAAATTTTACGGCAGGTTAAAATGTAATTCGCTACCGGAGAAATAATACCGGATACGACTGGTTGTTTCGAGATGATGCAGGAAAGCTGTTAATTTATTCTTTTCCAGCTGGCCGGAGGCTGTGATGTAGGCTATTTCAGGTTTGTCAAAAATTATCTGTACGCCAAACCAGCGTTCCAGCATGGGTTTCAGCTCCCTTAGTTTTTTATCCTGATAAGTAGCGACACCTTTCATCCAGCTCAGTACTTCCGTAGTATCGAAGGGGGCTGTACGTATACCGTTGTAATCGCCGTATACCGACTCAGTACCGGCTTTCAGCGTCACAGCTTCGTCGGTGGTGCCTTTTACGTTGACAGTACCTTCTATCAGGGACACCCGTACTCTTTCATCGTCGTAGGTATTGATATTTAAAGTGGTACCCAGCACCGTGACAGTAGTATTGGGCGTATGTACTACAAAAGGATGTTCTGCGTTGGCGTTTACTTTAAACCAGGCTTCTCCTTCCAGATATACCTCTCTTTTATTACGGGCGAAGTTGAACGGAAAACGTAGTCGGGATGCAGCATTCAGCCATATCTCCGTGCTATCCGACAAGATAAGACGGTAATCAGCTCCTGCAGGCACCAACAGTGTATTCAGGCCATAACCTTTGGACAGACCGCTGTATCGGAGTAAGCCGGCATCGTTGTGCAGGCGTACTTCTCCCACCTGCCATATCTGTACGGCACTGTCTCCGGTGAGGGCCAGTGAAGTACTTCCCGGGACCAGCAGCTTTACGGCGGACCTGGCGAGCACATAATTGCGGGAAATCAACCTGTCTCCCGGAACATGCTGGTGAGTGTGGTAGATGAAATAACTGCCGGCAGCGATCAGCAATAGTATTACGGCTGCAGCCCAGGCAAACCACTGGCGGGAAATGATCCGATGCGGCCGGGCTGTCCCGGTATCGGTGGTCTGCTCCGTGGCATTTCTTCTGCGCTGCGTATTCACAGTTGTCAGTGTTGTCTCCTGCTGCAGGGCAGCCCACTCTTCACGAGCGGCAGGATCCTCCTGCAGCAGTTGCTCCAGCTGCTGTGCAGCAGACTCCGAAAGAGCGCCCGTAAGCTGTTCCTTGAACAATATCCGTATTTGATCGCGGTTGGTGGTCATTACAGGTATAATACGATTAAAATGTTCTTTCAGGTAAACTGGGTTAGCGGTTTTTCAATCTGATATTTTTATCAGGTCGAGATAAGTTTGTATACTGACCGGTTGGCATTAGCTTTTCCAGTATTGCATTTAAGAGACCAAAATAGTAAAAAATAAGCTGCTCCCCGCTGATTTCTTTCCTGCCAGTGCTGCTTATAGATACTGCTTTATGAAGGCCAGTGCCCGTTCTTCCGACCAGTAAAATTCTTCATAGAACCGGACAAAGCCCACATGTCCGCCATATAACGGTGTTTCCAGAAAAAACGTATTACTGGCGTCAGCTATTTCGTAAGGGAAACAGTCCGATCCCAGAAACGGATCATCTTTGGCATTGATCAGCAGGGTGGGAATACTGATCTGGTGCAGATAACGCCGGGAGCTGCATTCCTCCCAGTAGTGCAGTGCATCCCGAAATCCATGCATAGGGCCGGTATAGCGGTCGTCAAATTGTCTGAAACTCCGGATACTGTCGTAACCTTCCAGGTTGATGTCGTTGGGATACTGCTGTTGTTTAAGCTTTAGCTTCTCCTCCAGGTTCCGAATGAACCGCTGCATATAAATGATATTATGCCGCTTCTCCAGCTCTGCAGAACTGCTTTTCAGGTCTACCGGCACTGAAATGCCCACTGCCGACCTGATTTCCGGAGCAATACGGGTTCCTTGTTCCCCTACATATTTGAGGGTCACATTTCCTCCCAGGGAAAAACCCACCAGATGAATGGATTTATATTTTCCCAGTGAAAGAAGATACTGCACCACACTGTGCAGATCGCCTGTTTCCCCACTATGATAAAAACGCAGCAATCTGTTAGGCTCTCCACTGCAACCTCTGAAATTCATGGACACGGTATCAAAACCTGCCCCATTAAAAATATGCACCATACCCAGCACATATTTCCGGGTAGAATCACCTTCCAGCCCGTGTAATATCACCACTATCCGGTCGCTTCCCTTTTCACTAAAATCCAGGTCCAGAAAATCCCCGTCCCGCGTAGTAATCCGCCGACGCTGATAATCCACCGGCCTGATCTTCCGGAACAGGGATGGATAGATCGTCAGCATATGACGGTTTTGTAATAAAAAAGGCGGCTTATAGTCGGACGGATTAGCTACTGGCATGAAACTGAACTGTGATCTCTATGATTTTTATTGATTTTCCTGATATGCGAAGATAAGTGTGAAGATTCAGTATGAGCATTTTATTTAATTTCAATATATGTTTATCGCTTCTATCTTCTCGCTTATCTTCGCATATCAGGAAAATCAACAAAAATCATATAAATCACAGTTTCAGGAGAATCAGTAAAATCAAACTAATCATTGTTACCTACTTTCGGCATAGAAAAAATATTTAATCTTCCTTACAGACAGGAAGATTTCAGGATGATACAGCATCAGCCTATCAACCAGCCTGTGATTGAGGAAGCGCACAAACATGATTTTTTTATGTTGCTGATCGTGGAGAAAGGCAGCGGTACCCATACTATTGACTTCCATGATTATAAGGTAAGTAACTACACCGTTTTTTTTCTGGCACCCGGGCAGGCCCATCAGTGGCATCTCTCTAAGAACACCACTGGTTATCAGGTGATGTTTGCCGGAGGGTTTATGCTGCATAAAGGGCCATTATGGCCTTTTTTCACGCCTTCAGCGCCACCATTGCTCAAACTCAGCATCGGGCAGTATGAACAGCTGGCCACTGAGTTGCGGTTGATGTCTGCAGAAACCGCCGCCAATATTACACAGCACCGGTTACAAATTATATTGTTGCTCCTGCAGCGCTGGTATGCCAGTGCTTATCCTTCGGAAACAGCGGCCTCCGGCCACCGGCTGATCAACCGGTTCCTGCAGCTCCTGGAAAAACATTATGCGCAGCACAGCGAAGTCAGCTACTATGCCGCCAAACTACACGTAACAGCCAGCTACCTGAATCTGGTATGCAAAAAAGAATCTTCCACTACCGCCGGTGAATATATCCGCGAACGGCTGCTGCTGGAAGCTAAACGGTTGCTCACCCTCACTGATATGGATATCAAGGAAATCGCCTTCTCCCTCGGTTTCAACGACACCTCCTATTTCTCGCGTTTCTTCCGGAAATATACCGGACAGACACCTGTCAATTTCCGTCGGCAGGTCTAACTACTTATAAAAAGTACCTTCCATCTGATAATCAGTACCATTTCCTGCTTATCGACGGGTGTAATTTTGCCGCAAACAAATAATAGTATGAAAAATGTGATGCAGCCGCCCATCGAAAGGAAGGACGGCCTGATGAACAGCACCCTGGTGTTGTTGATGGCAGTCACCTGTGGAATGGTAGTAGCCAATATTTATTACAATCAGCCGCTGTTACTGATGATCGCGGAAACATTTCGCGTGAGTGAAGAAAAAGTAAGTGTCATAGCCACTATCACACAGGTTGGTTATACACTGGGATTGTTTTTTGTAGTACCGCTGGGCGATAAAACAGAAAGACGCAAACTGATATTGTGGAAGCTCGCAGGAGCAGTAGGCAGTATGTTGATGGCAGCTGTGGCAGTCAACTACTACATGATGGTAGCAGCCAGCCTGCTGATAGGATTTTTTTCTGCTGTCCCGCAGCTGTTGCTGCCTATGGCCGCTACGCTGGCACCGGACGAAGCCCGGGGAAAAATAGTAGGTAAGGTGATGAGCGGCCTATTGATAGGTATTTTGTTATCACGCACCCTGAGTGGCCTGATAGGTGCACATCTTGGCTGGAGGGCCGTATTCCTGATCGGGGCTGTAATAATGATTATCTTATTGATGGTACTGTATCGTAAGCTGCCGCTGGACCCACCTGTTTTCACCGGCAGTTATGGTAGCCTGATGCGGTCATTGTTCTCACTGGTAAAAAATTTCCCTCCCCTGCGCCAGGCTGCCATGACCAGTTTCCTGATGTTTGGCGCCTTCAGCATATTCTGGACAACGCTCGTTTTTCTGCTGGAAGGAGCTCCATTTTTTTATAAAAGTGATGCAGTAGGCATGTTTGGACTGATAGGTGCCTGTGGTGCACTGGCAGCACCAATGGCCGGGAAATCAGCCGACCGCAAAGGGCCTCAGTTTGCGATCAGATTGGGTATTATCGCTACACTGGTATCGTTTGTGATCATGGGAGCATCCGCTACTTCACTCGCCGGGCTCATCGCAGGTGTTATACTGCTCGATATAGGCATGCAGGTGACACATAATCTCCAACCAATCAAAAGTATTTGCCTTATTGCCCGCAGCCCGCAGCCGGCTCAATACGGTTTATATGTCGAGTGCCTTCTCCGGTGGCGCCATCGGATCTTTACTGGGCGCCCAGGTATGGAGCCACTGGCACTGGACAGGTGTATGTTTCCTGGGAGGAACCTTTGTAATGATAGCCCTTCTTCTCAACCTGCTGCAACAAAAAAATTAAGCGAAGCGCACTGCGCTTCGCTTCAATATTCTCACAATCTTCTCTTATCTGACAAACTTCGCTTCCATCTTCTCACATCAGGAGAATCATCAAAATCACACCCATCATAGTTTATTTGATAAGGGAAAAAAACCTGTTCCACCGGATGTTACTTCCCTTATAGGTTTTATGATAACTAAACCATATCACCCAGGCCTTACCGATCAGATGGTCTTCGGGTACAAATCCCCAGAACCGGGAGTCGACGGACTCGTGCCGGTTATCGCCCATCATCCAGTA
The DNA here is from genome assembly GCF_018255755.1 of Chitinophaga sp. HK235. Taxonomy (NCBI): domain Bacteria; kingdom Pseudomonadati; phylum Bacteroidota; class Chitinophagia; order Chitinophagales; family Chitinophagaceae; genus Chitinophaga; species Chitinophaga sp. HK235. The sequence goes on from NZ_CP073766.1 coordinate 3,540,932, forward strand.
ATAATTCATCTTAAAAGTATAGGAGGTGGCTTCCAGCCCATTGATAAATATTCTGTCTCCTTTTACTACCAGTTTGTTATTTTCATAAGTTTCAATGATTCGTCTGTAAAATGGGAGCACACAGGTATCCAGTTGAACAGACGCTCCTTTTTTAGGAACATACACGGGGCCGAAGGTATCTTCACTCCAGGGAAACTTATACGGCTCTCCGGGGAAAATACCACGACGCGAGCGCGTCTTCATATCCGGTTGTATCGTATCACCCCATTCGCGGATAGTTTTTACATTATCAAGCGTGAAGTTATAGGTATAATATCTGGAAGAATCCTGGCCTATGCCGTATCCAGGATCCAGGCTGAGTTTCTTTTGTTCTTTCTCCTCGAAAGGTTTACCGGACCTTGTTTTCACCTGATAACCGGAAAGAGAATTGGGAGGAATGAACCCAGGCTGACCATTCACATAAAGCTGACCATCTATTACCTGAATGGTATCTCCGCTGATGCCTACACAACGTTTGATCCAGGTCTCCCGTTTGTCTACCGGCCGGTAGACAGGATCACCATAAAATAGTTTAAGGGAGTCAGGGGTAAGATTACGCTTCATGGTATAATAGTCCGCATCACCACCTGAGTTATCATATAGTGCTGTATCGCCACAGGGATAATTAAACACGATCACATCATTACGGGTGATATGACTAAAACCAGGCAATCGCATATAAGGCCATTGTATAGCAGTGGAAAAGGCTTTCGTTCGTTTGGTGAAAGGCAGGGTATGATTTGTAAAAGGCCATGCCAGTGGGGTCATGGGAATACGTGGACCATAGCTGATTTTACTTACAAAAAGATAATCATTGATTAAAAGGGTCCTTTCCATAGAACCGCTGGGGATCATAAAAGCCTCAAAGATAAAAGTCCGGATCAGTGTAGCCACGACTATGGCAAATATAGCAGCATCCACCCACTCCCTTATCTTCGATTTTTTTTTCTGAACGCCTCCGGCTCTTTTTCTCCTCCAGAAAAATAGCTTCATCGAGTTGGCTTTAGGATAAAAAGTTGTCTTAACAATTTAACTAAATAAAACCACATCCCCGTAAAATTTATTTGGCTAAAACCCGCTGCAGTAAAGCCGCAGCAACATTTCTTTCATCAGATGCATCTGTTTTATTAATTTCATGCCCCGGCATCTGTTTTAAACCGATACCGCTCATTATCCACGTTACAAACTTTACGATAAAATGCAGAACTCAAGACGTTACTTTATCCAGCAGGCCGGACTACTCGCGGCAGGCATGATGCTTCCCGGCGGCCTTTTTGCCCAGACAGAAAAAAAAGCCTTCGCCCGTAAAACAGGCCTCCAGCTATATACCCTGCGTGACCTGCTGGACCGCGATGTGAAAGGTACTATCACCCGGGTGGCACAGATCGGCTATCAGGAAGTGGAAACCTACTACGGCTACCAGGGCGACAAAGACAAAGGGACCTTCTGGGGCCTCACTCCCGCTGAACTCAAAGCCCTGTTTCAGGAATACCGGCTTACCTCACCCAGCGGGCACTATCAACTCAATGACTTTCTCACTCCAGGCAATGGCAACGATGCCGCACTGCAGCCACAGATAGATCTTGCCAACCAGCTCGGACAACAATACTTTATTGTGCCCGTACTCCCACTTTCATTATGGGATAAAAAACTTACCGCCGACGACTACAAGTTCATGGCAGAGCAGCTGAACAAAGCCGGTGAAATATGTAAAAAACATAACCTGCACATAGGCTATCATAACCATCACTGGGAGTTTAAAAAACTCGCCGGAAGCAATACCACCGGTTATGAGGTGATGCTCAAAAATACCGACCCATCGCTGGTATCGTTTGAACTGGACCTTTTCTGGGCCGTTAAATCAGGAGTGGATCCACTGAAACTGTTTGCGCAGGCCCCCGGCAGATTTGTGGCCTGGCATGTGAAAGACATGGATAAAAAGAACACAGCCAGCCTCACGGCTCCCGGCAATGAAAATAAAACATCCATGCAGTTATTATCCGGCGTTAGCTTCGCCGAAGTAGGCACCGGCAGCATCAACTTCCGCCAGATATTCGCCAAAGCCCGCGAAGCAGGCGTACAGCACATCTTCGTAGAGCAGGATAAAATCACCATCGATCCGTTTGAAAGTATTACGAAGAGTTACAACTATGTGAAGAATGTATTGCTGAAATAGCGGGGATACCAATTAATTACAAATGACCATTATTGTTAGTAGATAACTTAATGGTCATTTGTGTAATATTATTTCGCCAATTTCCTCGAAATGTTTATCAGCTGTGTATAATGGCAGATTATACTGACAAGCAAAAGCTGCAATCCATATATCATTCTCGGGAATTGGTTTTCCTTTTCTTAATAATGCTGATTTTATATTTGCATACATTTCAGCAGTAATCAAATCAGTTTGCAAAACATGGCAGTTCAATAAAAAAGAGCGAACCAGGGTTAAATGTTTAATAGGATTTGCTCACAACCGTCCTCAATGATTTTCTCAAATGATGCTGCCTCTTCAGGTGTCATCATATTGCCAAAATCCTTAAAGCTTCTGCGGTGAATAGGCTGAACATTACTTTTTGCTATAACAGTCTCTATTTCAGCAAGAACAGCATCATCTTCTATTTTTAGTATTTCTTCAATCAGATGAAGTTTTTTTGCTTCTCCATACATAGGGCAACATCTTTAAATCTCACCCGTCAATAACAATATGCCGTATTTTCGCACTTTAAACAAAAGCGCAGTTATATGTCGATGCATGAAATAGAATCCCTGGTGGAGTTATCCGTTTATTGTCTGCATGAAAGCCAGGACGATTCACTGGACCGCAGAAGCCTTTTTTACAGTCTGTATGATCTGCAATCACAGTTTGATACCGGCTTTACCCATTTCCGGGTAATGGACCTGCTGATTCAACACCATTTCGTATATACTTTCCCGATAACAGCACACCCTGCATATACACAGCATCAGGCTTTTTTTGATACGCTGGCAGCCACGCAGAAGTTCAGCTTCATCTATACACAACCTGAAGCGGAATGGGATGAAGAAACCAACCCGGTAGCCGGATATGCCAACTATGACCATCAGCAACAAACTTATATCCTGTATTGCGATGCCGGTTCTTCCTTATGGGAAGGCATGGTAGCCAATGGTACCCTGCAAGGTGCCGATGCGGTGGCACCTGAAAAAACGGACGTCTTCACCCTTGCCCTTTGCATTGCTAAAGCCGCCGCACAACAACAAAACAAGGACCTGCTCAACAGCTGGTACCTCCTGTTGCCCTTCATGGTGATGGCTGCCGAACAGGAAGGAGAACCTATTGACTACAAAGCACTGGAAACTATACTGGACCTCGTAGTGGCCAATGATGCCATCTTTGAAGAAGGACTGCCTCCCGCAGACGAACTGCCGGAAGGAGGTGAACTGGGTAAGTTTTGTGCCTGGTGGTATGCTCCCGCTAAAGATAAAATGAAGTCCACTGCAGAGCTGGATGGTGACATCGACCTGGAGGCGATCCCCTTTACACAACAGGTAGATAAAAGTGCAGCCTGGTATGACAACGAGGTAAGGACCCTGCTGGAAAGTATTAACCACAGCATTACCTTCATGGAAGACAACGGTTACAATGAGGATATCCAGAAGAGTGTGGAAGGCCGCCTGAGAATGGGACTGGAATATGCACAGAAGGGAATAGAACTGGCTCCCAATGAGCCGGGAATGCTGGTCAACAAAGGTTCCCTTTACCTGCTGCAACAGAGTTATCCGGAAGCACTGGCCTGCTACGACAAAGCGTTGGCCATGGCACCCGACAATACCTTCGTACATCTCAACCGCGCCATCCTCTTTTATCATATGGAAGATATGCCCCAGGCCATCGCTTCCTTTGAGAAAGTGCTGCAGCTGGAACCCGGCAATGAATTTGCACAACAGTGGCTGACCCACCTGAAAAATAATGGATAAGCGACTTAAACATATTGAAACAGCACTCGGCATCACCCTGCCGGGTGCTTATGTCCGTTTCCTGGAAACACAACAAAGCTCCGAAAGCCTGCTGGTAACAGATCTGGTAACACTATACGGTACCGACGATCTCATAGAAAGAAACCAGACCTATTCGGTACAACGCTATCTTCCCACCTATATCAGCATCGGGGATGACAGCGGTGGGAGCGGTATCTTTCTGGACACCACTTCCGGACAACCCACTGTATACACTACCGGTTATGGTGCACTGGACCCTGATTGTATGGAAGTGCTAAGTGACGATTTTACCGATTGGACACTACAAGGATACTCACTGGACATTATCCGGGAAGCCCCTGCTGTGATCGTTTTCAGGGAATCAGAAACCTACCGGCTCAGAAGCGCCTGGATGGCCCTGCACAAAGCTCTTTCCGCACTGGAAACGGAAAGACCTCAAATAGATCTTAAAACCTACTTACGTCGCAAACGCGATCTGCAAAAGGAAATACAGGACTTTGAAATACAACATGCCGGCAAGCGCTACCGGTTATAGCTATCCACCAATATTTCGCAGCCTTTTTCGAATTTATCATGTTATCTTTGACACCCCCGGTTGCCATTCTTCCATTACACTGTTGTACCCGTTAAACCATATGCCAGGGGAGACAATAAACCAATTTTAGATTTAGTATCCGGACCTTTCAGAATGCAGCATGATTTAGCACAGGAGACTGTTTTATTCGAGCAGATTGCAGAAGGAGATGAAGCTTCCTTTGAAGCTTTGTTTCACCTGTACGTGCCCCGGATCAGTCCTGTTATCCGCCAGATCATACAGGAGGAAGCCCCGGTGAAAGATATCGTCCAGGAGATTTTCCTGGGCCTCTGGATGGGACGTGATAAGCTTACAGAGGTCACCAGTCCCCGTAACTGGATCTTTAAAATGACGTATCATCGCTCCTATAGCTGGCTGCAAAAACAAGGTGTCCGTGAAAAGGCCCGCCATCTGCTGTCCCGGGAAGAAGATGAATACACCAATATTACCGAGGATAACCTGTCACTCACCGAAACAGCCCGGCTGATCCGGGAAGCCATTGCTCAACTGCCGCCTCAGGCCAGGAAAATATATACCCTGAGCCGTGACAACGGTTTTAAAATCGCTGAAATAGCAGAACAGCTACATCTCTCCAGCCAGACCGTCAAAAATTCCCTGGTAAGGTCATTGCGTACTATCCGGGAATATCTTGTCAAACACGGTATCATACTACCTCTTTTGGTGCTCTCCTGCTGCCTTTGCAACTTTTTTTAATTTTTTTTCAGGAAGATAGGTACTACTGCCACGCTCGCAGTACGTATAGGCAGGGCCCCCTGCAACCGGGCTTTCCCAGCATCATTTTTTCACGTTATCGCAAAAACCACGTCATTGCCAGATACTGAGAGACTGACATATTTACTATCAAGAGCCCGGCAACGCCTCGCTACCGATGAGGAGTACACCGAACTGCTGGACATGATCCAGGCAGATGATACCGGCGTTGTCAACGCTCAGCTGGAGGCATTCCATGGCCCGGCCGTTCCTTCAACGGAAGATGAGGACCCTGCGGTATGGCAACACATTATCACAGCAGTGCTGGCAACCGACAAGCCGGCACCAGCACCAGGCCGGGTGGTACCGCTGTTCTGGAAATGGACCGCAGCAGCATGTATTGTAATCCTCGCCGGCACCATCTACCTAAGGCAACGGCCATCCCCTGCACCTGCTCCTCAGGTGGCTGTCAGCACCACTCCGGATGTAGCTCCCGGTGGCAACAAGGCCATGCTCACACTCGGCGATGGATCACAGATCACGCTAGACAGCGCCGGCAACGGCGTCCTCGCACAACAGGGCAACAGTAAAATCACCAAACTGGCCAATGGCCAGCTCGTATATGATGCCTCCGGCAGCAGCCAGGGTAAAATATTGTACAACACCATGAGCACCCCGCTCGGCGGCCAGTACAAGCTGGTACTGCCGGATGCTACCACCGTATGGCTCAATGCGGGTTCTTCTGTCACCTACCCAACAGCCTTTACCGGCACCGAAAGAAAAGTATCCGTCACCGGTGAAGCCTACTTTGAGGTCACGAAAGATCCGGCCATGCCTTTCCGCGTGACAGCGAATAATACCACGGTGGAAGTATTGGGTACCCACTTCAACATCAATGCCTATAAGGACGAGGCCAGCGTCAATACCACCCTGCTGGAAGGCGCAGTACGACTGCACGCACACAACCGGCAACTGCTGCTCAAACCCGGCCAGCAGGCCAGGGTAAGTGTACACAATACCGATGTACAGGTAGCCGATAATGTAGATATCTCCTCCATCGTGGCATGGAAGGAAGGTTATTTCTCTTTTAATGATGCTGATCTTCCCACCGTGATGCGGCAGCTCGCACGCTGGTACAATGTAGAAGTGACCTACGAAGGCAAAATACCTGAACGCGTATTCAGCGGGGAAATAGGCCGCAGCCTTTCTCTCTCCCAGGTATTAAAAGGACTTTCCAGAACAAGAATCAAATACAGAATTGAAGATGGCCGAAGGATTATCATCGAGCCATGACTTTATAAATGAACAATGAAAAACAATCAGGAACAATGATCAATTCAGGCTAACCGAAGAGGCATTTCCATGTACTATAATGAAATAAGCCGGGGATAAAGATTGGCGTCCTACCCCGGCCTTAGTTCAGTTAAACCACTATTTATTCATTCAACCAAACATTGCAAAAGTATGCAACTTAAAGCTATTGGTAATTCCGGTCCCCGCAGACACTGGAAGCTGACGGGGCTACCCAACAAACTCCTGTTAGTTATGAAGCTAACTTCTTTTTTTCTTTTGATGGCTGTATTACAGGTAAGTGCCAGCACCAGCGCTCAGACCATTACCTGGTCTGCCCGATCTGCCAGCCTTCAGACAGTGTTCAACGTCATTCGCCAGCAGACAGGCTATGCCTTCTTTTATGACAAGGAAGATCTGAAAAATACACATCCTGTAACCGTGGAACTGAAAAATGCCTCCCTGCAATCCGCCATGGACCAGGTAATGCGGCAACAGACCCTCAGCTACGAAATACAGGGCAATACCGTTTTTATCACCCGTAATGAGAAACCTGCCCATATCACCACCACCAGCACCCCTCCGCCCCCTCCGGCAACCATCAGCGGTAAGGTAGTGGACGAAAATGGTACCCCCGTACCCGGTGCTTCCATCATGGTAAAAGGAACCACCAAAGGCGCTATCACCAATGCCAACGGTGAGTTTCAGCTGGCCAATGTAGATGACAACGCTGTAGTGACTGTAACCAGCATTGGTTATATATCCAAAGAAATCAGTCTCAATGGAAAAACACATCTCAGCATCTCCCTCGCAGCAGATATCAGCACCCTGAAACAGATGGTAGTGGTAGGTTACGGCACTCAGAAAAAAGCCAACCTTACCGGTTCCGTGGCCACCCTCAGCAGCAAGGAACTGACCAACAGACCTGTCACCAGCGTTAGCAGCGCCTTACAGGGCACCATGCCCGGCGTGACTGTCACCGCTGCTGTCAGCGGCCAGCCCGGCGCAGACCAGGCCAAAATCCGTATCCGTGGTATCGGTACCCTCAACAATTCCGATCCCGTGATCGTGATCGATGGGGTGATCACCAACCTCAGTAACCTCAATAATATCAACCCTGATGATATCGCTTCCATGTCAGTACTGAAGGATGCAGCATCTGCTTCCATCTACGGCTCCCGTGCAGCCAACGGCGTTATCCTCATCACCACCAAACAAGGTAAAAAAGGAAAGCCCCAGCTCTCCTACAACGCTTATGTAGGTAAACAGAAACCTACCGGTCTGCCCGATTTTCTGCCCTCCTGGCAGGTAGCCACCCTGGAAAACCAGGCTGCGCTCAATGAAGGCAAAACGGCTAAATATACTCCGGACCAGATCGCAAAATTCAAAGACGGTTCTGATCCTTTCAACTATCCCAATACCGACTGGCTCGGCCTGTTCTACAAAGGCAGTGGTATCCAGCAAAACCATTACCTGAGCATGACAGGAGGCACTGAAAAAACACAATATGCCCTCTCGCTCGGCCTCTTCGATCAAAACGGTGTTGTAAAGAAAACTAACGCCAAAAGATATACGACACGCCTCAACCTGACGTCCGAAGTAGCCAACCACGTGAAAGTAAATGCCAACGTCGGCTTTACCTCCACCGGTCAGAAAGAGCCGTCCAACCCTTATACCGGCGACTTTTCCCAGCTGGTAAGACAGATCAACAGGATCAATCCACGCATCCCCTATAAATATGCCAATGGTCAATACGGCGCCATCGGCGACGGTAACCCCATGGCATGGCTCGAAGGCAACAGCCTGAACCAGTATGCCTATTACGACCTCGTAGGCAATGTGGGCGTAGACTGGGAAATCGTAAAAGACCTCCACTTCAAACCATCCCTGGCTTATGTGATGAAGATCAACCACAATAAAAAATTCAGGGCAGATCAGCAATATTACAATGCTCAAGGCGATCCAACATTCTATCAGGGCCCCAGCTCCGTGACGGATGAAAACACTTTCGCTAACACCATCACCCAACAAGCCCTGCTGGAATACACCAAATCCTTCAGCAAAAACAATTTCAAAATACTGGGCGGCTACTCCCGCGAACAAACGAAGTACACCTTCAACGATGGTTACCGTAAAGGTTATCTCAACAACCAATTGACAGATCTCAACCTCGGCTCCACCGAGGGACAAACCGCCAGCGGTTACACCTATGAAATGGGACTGGAATCCTTCTTCGGCCGCCTGAACTACGACTACGACGGCAAATATCTGCTGGAAGCCAACATGCGTTACGATGGTGCATCCCGTTTCGCCAGTGGCAACAGATGGGGTCTGTTCCCTTCTTTCTCTGCCGGCTGGAACATCGACAGAGAGGCCTTCTTTGAACCAGTGAAACAAGTAGTGTCTAACCTTAAACTGAGAGCATCCTGGGGTCAACTGGGTAACCAATACGTAAAAGGGAAAGACGATACCAACTATCCCACCTATCCTTATTACCCCTACATTCCTGCCTACAACACAGATCAGAACTATGTATTTGGGGGCACGGCCGGAGCTATATCTCCCGGCGTAGCGCAGATCAATGGCGTCGATCCGACCATCAAATGGGAAAGCACTACCGAAACCGGTGTTGGTATGGATGCAGGCTTCCTGGATGGTAAACTGAACTTCTCCGCTGACTATTTCCACAAACTCACTTCTGGTATCCTGATGTCTGTACCAGTGGCTGCCACCTATGGCCTTAACGCACCTATCCAGAACTCCAGCACCGTACTCAACAGCGGATGGGAATTTGTACTGGGATATAATAACAGCAAAGGCGATTTCAGCTACAGCGCATCTTTCAACACCGCCTTTATTCATAATGAAATCAGAGATCTCCATGGAGTAGGCCCTATCATCGACGGATATACGTTTCAACAGGTAGGTAATCCCGTTAGCGCCCTCTATGGTTATATCGCGGATGGTATATACCAGTCCGCTGATGAAGTGAAAAAAGGTCCGTTCCAGTCCAACAGAACAGCACCCGGTGATATCAGATACCGCGATAAAGACGGCAACGATACCATCAATGCAGCAGACAGACAATACCTGGGCAACTACTTCCCGAAAGTAACCTTCGGTCTCAACCTCACTGGCAACTGGAGAAACTTCGATATCGGCATTTTCCTGCAAGGTGCTGCTGGTGTGAAAACATACATCGATGCCGGCAAAATCGGTGCTGTGGGCGGCGATGCCAACAAGCCCACTTCTGCCCTGCTCGATACCTGGACGGCCAACAATCCAAATGCGTCTATGCCCCGCATCTGGTATACTTACAAACAAAACGATCCTTCCAATACTCCTTCCTCTTTCTGGGTGAAAGATGGCTCCTACCTGCGCCTGAAAAACCTGCAGATAGGTTACACCTTGCCGGAGAAGCTGATCAAAAGAGCCGGACTTACCAAAGTGCGCTTCTATTACAGCGGACAAAACATCCTCACCTTCGATCACCTCTACAGCTGGATAGATCCGGAAGCTTCCATCAGAAGCAGCATCTACTATTATCCACAGGTAAAAGTGCACACGTTTGGCGTAAATGTTAGTTTTTAACCATTAAGCAATCAACATCATGAAAAAAAATCTGCTTCACATATTACTCGCTGCTGCATTACTGCAGACAGCCTGTCAGAAAGATCTGCTGGATAAAACCCGGCAGGATGCATATACTAATGAGTCATTATGGACCAGCCAGGTCGCCGCTACCGCTGCACTTAGTGGCTGTTACAAAGATTGGGAATCCAGTTACAATATCTTTTATATGGACGCTGTAAGTGATAACTCCTACAGCCAGTGGCCATGGGACAACTATCAGCACCTCGGCAACGGCACTGCTTCTCCCGCCGACCCACAGACAGTGAACAAATGGGATTTTACGACCATCCAGCGATGCAACAACTTCCTGGAGAATGTGGATAAAGTGAAGATGGATGACGCACTGAAAACACGTTTTAAAGCAGAAGCACGTTTCCTGCGGGCATACAAATATTTCAACATGTCGCAGTTGTACGGTGATGTGCCCCTGGTAATCAAAACACTCACGGTGCAGGAAGCCAACACCGTGAACAGGACGCCCAGAGCAGACGTACGTAAGTTTGTGGCAGATGAACTGGCCGCTGTTGCTCTGATACTGCCTGAAAAATACGAAGGCAGCGATGTAGGCCGTATCACCAAAGGCGCAGCCCTCTCACTCAAAGCCAGGATGGAATTGTATGATAAAAACTATGCAGCCTGTATCGATGATTGTAAAAAGGTAATGGCTTTAGGTTACAACCTGTATCCCAGCTACACCGATCTTTTCAGACAGAGCTTTGAAAACAACCAGGAAGTAATCCTGGATATACAGTACAAAGCCAATGAAAAAGATAACAATAACGGTGACGTAGGTATTTTGCCCTCTTCCTCTTTTGGTGGCTGGGCTTCACTCAGCCCTACCCAATCACTGGTAGACGCCTATGAGATGACCAACGGCAAAACCATTGACGACCCGGCTTCCGGTTATAATGACAGCAATCCTTTCAGCAACAGAGACCCACGACTGGCCGCCAGCATCGTGTATCCAGGACTGAAATATGAAGGCAAATTCTATGATCCGATTTCTCCCAAAGCTGCTGACTATTACAACGAAGGCAACAACTCTCCTACCGGCTATATCGAGAAAAAATTCACCGCTTTCCTGTCTGACTATCCGGACATGTGGAACACAGGTCTTAATATCATCGTGATCCGTTATGCCGAAATCCTGCTCACCTATGCAGAAGCACAGATTGAATCCGGTGTGATCGATAATACCGTATATGCAGCCATCGATGCAGTAAGGTCCCGCGCAGGTATGCCGCTGGTAGACAGGACTGTTTACAGCGATGTTACTTCCCTGCGTAACCTGGTAAGACGCGAACGCAGAGTAGAGCTGGCACTGGAAGGTCTGCGCTGGTATGATATCCAACGTTGGCAGATAGGCACCACCGTTAGGTCCGGTACTGTTTACGGTACCCGCCTGGGAACAGTAGATGCTGCCACCGGTGCTACCACCTTCACCGGCGACCACGTAGTGGCTGACCAGCGTACCTTTAATCCGCTGCGCGATTATCTGTGGCCTGTACCACAGAAAGAAAGGGATATCAATAAAAACCTGGCGCAAAACCCGGGATACTAGCAGATAAAAGATATGGAGTGATGACAGCCAGGGAGTTCCGCTCCCTGGCTTTTTATTTTAATCCAGGCAAAACCCTTGTACCACTCATCCATCAAAGCTCGCAAAGGTTTGCACATCTCTCGGAAAAACTATACCTTTTGGTCAATAAAACCTTGTGTAGCATGTCACAAGCACCAAAAGAACAACCCTCTTATCCGGGTAAACAGGAATCCCGGCGTGAATTCCTGAAACAGTCCTCCGCCCTCATGGCGCTGGCACTCACTCCTCCGCTGGTAGTAAAAGCAGGGGAAAACGACGAAGCCATCGCTGGCGTCTTCGAAAAAATACCGGTCAGCCTGGATATCAACGGCAAAGCCTATCATCTCTCAGTAGAGCCCAGGGTCACCCTGCTCGATCTCCTGCGGGAACAGCTGGCCCTTACCGGTACTAAAAAAGGTTGTGACCACGGACAATGTGGCGCCTGTACGGTACATGTCAACGGACAGCGGATCAATTCCTGCCTGACACTTGCTGTGATGCAGGAAGGGAAACAGATCACCACCATTGAAGGACTGGCACAGGGAGATACCCTTCACCCCATGCAGGAAGCATTCATCAAACATGACGGCTTCCAGTGTGGTTATTGTACACCCGGCCAGATCATGTCGGCGGTGGCCTGCATCCGCGAAGGACATGCCGGCTCACCCGACGAAATCAGGGAATTCATGAGTGGCAATATCTGCCGCTGCGGCGCTTATGATAATATCGTGGACGCTGTGATGGAAGTAAAAAAAGGAGGGCATACCGTATGAACCAGTTCTCCTACGTACGCGCCACCACCGCTAAAGCAGCCATAGACGCTATCAGTAAAGACAAAAATGCCCGTTTTATCGCCGGCGGCACTAACCTGCTCGACCTGATGAAAAGCGGCGTGCTGGCACCGGAAAGGCTGATAGATATCAACAGGCTTCCGTTCAAAGACATCACCCTGCAAAACAATATCCTGCATATCGGCGCCATGGCACTCAACAGTGATGTGGCCGCCCACGAGCTGGTAAAAACACATCATCCGCTGTTATCACAGGCCCTGCTAGCCGGCGCTTCGCAGCAACTGCGCAATATGGCTACCATCGGTGGTAATATGATGCAGCGTACCCGTTGCAGTTATTTTTATGATATCTCCATGCCCTGCAACAAAAGAACGCCTGGCAGTGGTTGTGGCGCGATAGGTGGTATCAACCGTATGCATGCTATTTTTGGCGCCAGCGACCAATGTATCGCTGTACATCCCAGTGATATGTGTATCGCGCTGGTAGCCCTCGATGCAACGGTGCTGATAACCGGTCCTAAAGGTAACCGCCGTATTCCTTTCGGCGATTTTCACCGCCTGCCGGGAGATACGCCCGACAAAGACAACAACCTGGCTAAAAATGAACTGCACACCGGTATAGAGATCCCTGCCAGTCCTTTCACTAAAAATGTATACTACCTGAAAGTACGCGACCGTGCCTCCTATGCTTTTGCATTGGTGTCTGTGGCCGCAGCACTGGATATCAGCAATAATACCATTCGTGCTGCCCGGCTGGCCATGGGCGGTGTAGCCCACAAGCCCTGGCGTCTGCAGGAAGCAGAGAAAGCCCTCATCGGAAAAGCTCCGACAGCGGAAAATTTCCGTATAGCCGCTACCGTTGCTACGCAGTCTGCCAGAACATATAAACACAACGCATTCAAAGTGCCCCTGGCACAAAACAGTATCGTCACCGCCTTACAAAAAGCAGCTGCCATATGAAAAAGCAAGCCGTAGGACAATCCATGGACCGTGTTGACGGCCGGCTGAAAGTGACCGGGGCCGCCCGTTATTTCGCCGATCATCAACCGGAAGGTATGTTGTATGCTGCGCTTGTATGCAGCACTATCAGCAACGGCCGCATCACCGCCATCGACACCACCAAAGCTTTACGCGCCCCCGGTGTGGCCGATGTAATATCACATCTCAACGCGCCGCCCGTTCCGGGATACAAGCTGGAAAATCCCAATCCCAAACAGGGCCTCAAAATATTCTACGACGATCGTATTTATTCCAATGGCCAACCGGTGGCCATCGTGGTGGCCAACACCCTGGAACGCGCCGTACATGCCGCGTCCCTGGTGAAAGTGACCTACAACCAGGAAGTGCATCAAACAGACATGGCCGCCAATATGGACAAAGCCTTTCAGAATAAAAACATGAAAGACTACCTGCGCGGTGAGGCCGATGCCTGGAAAAAAGCACCGGTGTCTGTAGAAGCCGAATACAATATTCCCATCGAAGTGCACAACCCCATGGAGCTGGCTGGTATCATCGCTCACTGGGAAACACCGGATAAACTCACCCTGTATGCTAAAACACAGGGCGTAAAGAGTGTCCAACAGACACTCAAAAATCTGTTTCAGATACCGGAAGAAAATATTACCGTTCATTCGCAGTTTGTAGGCGGCGCCTTTGGCATGGCCCTCCGTGTATGGCCCGTGGAAGTGGCCACCATACTGGCTGCCCAAAAAATACGCAAACCGGTAAAGCTGGTGCTCAACCGCAGGGAAATGTTTACGCTGGTAGGATACCGCCCTGCTGCCATACAGAAAATAGGTATCGGCGCCACCCGTGATGGAAAGCTCACCGGCATCACACATGAAGCGGTAGCACTTACTTCGCCTTATGAAGACTTCACCGAGGCTATCGTAAACATGAGCCGCATGATGTATGCCTGTCCGAATGTCAACACACATTACCAGCTGGTACCACTCAACCTCAGCACGCCGGTATGGATGCGTGGTCCCGGAGAAGCTACCGGGGCTTTCGCCCTCGAGTCGGCCCTCGATGAGCTGGCCCATCAGCTCAATATGGACCCGCTGCAGTTGCGTATCCTCAATCATGCTGATATAGACCCCGAAAAAAATCTGCCCTATTCCAGCAAATACCTCAAAGAGGCTTATGAGATGGGAGCCGCTAAAATAGGCTGGCAGCAACGCAGCAACACACCACGCCAGCTGCAGGACAACGGCTGGCTCGTAGGTTATGGTATGAGCAGCGGCGTATTCGGCGCCGGCCGTGGTAAAGCCACTGCCAGCACTACGCTCAAAGCAGATGGCACCCTCGTTGTACGCAGTGCCGCCGCGGATATTGGTCCGGGTACCGCTACCGCGATGGTGCAGATAGCTGCAGACGCCACCGGCATCGATGTTAAAAAAATAAAATTCCTGCTGGGAGAATCTGCATACCCGGAAGCGCCCCGTCAGGGCGGTTCTTCTACCGTATCTACTGTGGGCAGCGCGGTCAATGATGTATGCCTGGCCCTGCAGCATAAGCTGGGAGAACTGGCCA
The DNA here is from genome assembly GCF_018255755.1 of Chitinophaga sp. HK235. Lineage (NCBI taxonomy): Bacteria > Pseudomonadati > Bacteroidota > Chitinophagia > Chitinophagales > Chitinophagaceae > Chitinophaga > Chitinophaga sp. HK235. The sequence continues at coordinate 3,556,061 of NZ_CP073766.1, forward strand.
CCACCGGCCATCCCGCCTTTAAAAACGTGCAGGCAGCAGATATCAGACATGAAGACGGACAGCTGGTAACCGGCACTACCAGGATCGGCTATACGGAATTGCTGCAACAACAGCAGCTACCCGAAGTGATTGTCACCACCACCTCACAGGGTGGTGAGGAAAGAAAAAAATACGCGATGTATTCTTTCTCCGTGCATTTCGCCAAAGTACATGTTCACCCGGCTACCGGCGTCGTGCGGATCAAACATATTGTAAGCGTGGCCGATTCCGGTACCATCGTCAATACTAAAACGGCCCGCAGCCAGATGATCGGCGGCGTAGTGGGCGGCATCGGCATGGCACTCACCGAAGAAGCACTACTGGACCACCGCTTCGGCCGTTTCGTCAACAACAACTACGCAGACTATCACGTGCCCGTGAATGCAGACACACCACCCACGGATGTACTGTTCATCAATAAAAAAGATCCTGTCATTAACCCGATGGGCTCCAAAGGACTGGGTGAAATTTCGCTGATAGGCTTTGCCGCTGCTGTTTCCAACGCGGTGTTCAACGCTACCGGCAAAAGGGTACGTGACTTACCCATCACGCCCGATAAACTGATTTAATATAAGACTGGTATCACTACCGGCAAACTCATTTATAACCATGCAGAAAGAACTGGAAGATATTGTGAAGGCGTATCATACCGCCCAGGCACAGGGCATTCACTGTGCCCTGGCCACAGTAGTACATGTAGACGGCTCTGCCTACCGGCAGCCCGGCGCCCGCATGCTGATCACCGAAAACGGCGCACTCACCGGCGCCATCAGCGGTGGATGCCTTGAAGGCGACGCCCTTAGAAAAGCACAGCTGGCTATGCTGCAGCAGCAGCCCATGCTGGTTACCTACGATACCATGGATGAAGATGATGCTACCATTGGCGTAGGCCTGGGCTGCAACGGCATCATACATATACTGTTGGAACCGCTGGGCCCGCACTGTGCCTTCAATCCGCTGACATTATTGCAACAATACACCGGCACCCGGGAAACTACGGTCATGGTTACACTGTTTAATATGCAGCAACGCAGCGCCCCTCAGCCCGGCACCTGTATACTGGTAACCAACAACGGAGAACGACAGGTACATCTCAACGATGATACGCTGCGGAAAGCAGTACTGCCAGACGTTTGCGAAGCATTTACCAACAGACGGTCCGCCATTAAAACCTATCATTCCGGTACGGAAGAGATTTCAGCCCTTATCGCCTGGCATCCACCTGCGCTACAGCTGCTCATCGCCGGCGCCGGCAACGATGTGATGCCCGTCGTGAAAATAGCCTCCACACTGGGCTGGCAAACCATCGTTGTAGATGGCCGCCCTGCCTATGCACAGCCGCAGCGTTTCCCGGAAGCCAACCAGGTGATCGTCACCAAACCCGCTAATGTACTGGATCACATACAGCCCGACGAACATACTGCCGTTGTGCTGATGACCCACAATTACAATTATGATATTGCCCTGCTCACGGCCTTGCTGCCCCACAGCCTGCCCTACACCGGCATCCTGGGGCCAGCCAGAAAGCTGCAACGCATGCTCGATGAAATAAAAGATACCGGTGCCCATATCACGCAGGAACAACTGGAACGCATATACGGTCCCACCGGCCTCGATATAGGCGCAGATACACCGGAAGAAATAGCCCTGTCTATCATCAGTGAAATTAAAACGGTGATGACCGGTGCCACCGGTCTCTCCCTTCGGGATAACAATACGTATATCCATCGGCGTTCCCTGCAGCATATCATTCAAAAACAACTGTAATGCGGCACACCGGTATCATTATCCTCGCAGCCGGCGCTTCACAGCGTCTGGGAACACCCAAACAACAGGTCATCTATCAGCAGCAAAGCCTCCTGCAAAGGATCACCGATACCGCACTCACCATAGATGCTGAACCCGTTGTGGTAGTGCTGGGTGCTTATGCAGACAATATCGGCCCCGACATCGCCGGCAGCGGCGCAGACATCATTGTGAATACAAACTGGCATACCGGTATGGGCAGTACTATACAGACCGGCCTGTCACATCTATTACGTGTATACGATAACGTGAGTGATGTATTATTACTGCTCTGCGACCAACCCTTTATTACCACCCACCTGCTCCGGGAGCTAATTTCAACTCATCATCAGCAACATGACAACATCACTGCCTGTGCCTATGGCAACACCATCGGCACTCCTGTACTCTTCCATAAAAAGTATTTCCCGCAGCTGATGGCACTTTCCGGGCAGGAAGGCGCTAAAAAAATTATCCTGCAACATCCGGATGAAGTGACAACCATCCCCTTTCCCAATGGTATCATCGATATCGATACCCCTGACGATCTCCACAAACTGCTGTAACGCCATCATTTTCAATGAACAAAAAAATTCATCTCCTCCGCTGGTCGTTTATTAAATCTTTTCCCCTATATTTGTCTACAGAATTAGTAGACTATTAAAACATATAATTATGGAAAGTCGTCTTCAACATCTAAACCTGCGCCAACACGGCTTCTTTACTGCCAGCCATACAGCGGCCTGCTCCTGTTGTTGTTAATCTCCCACTCTTCTGCTGCGGTCACCCCACCAATTTCCGCACACCTTAGCACCCATCAACCATCTTTTTTCAACTGCCACAAAACTGCTCGTCATGACAACGAACAACCAACCCGTTTTCCAACTGGGGAAAACGCTCACAGCACGACAACTGAACTATTTTCATCAACATGGGATCATCCAGTTTAAAAACTTTTTCGACAGGGGAACACTCTCCCAGGTATTAGGGGAAGTCAGCGAGGTACAGGATTTCCTGTTGCGTAACCATGTACAGAAGGTGAATGGTATTCCGTTAAAATTTGGAACGGATACAGACGGAACACCACTAATACAACGGATTGCCTTTGCCTCCCATTACAGCAATACCCTGCGGGAAATATTAAAAGATGAGCGCCTGCTGCTGCTCACGCAACTCCTTGCTCCTTATGATGGCCGCATCGGAGAAAACGAAAAAGACGGCCTGGTGATCAACCACTACGTTAACACTAACGACAGCCAGTTCCGGCAACTGGGCTGGCATACCGACAGCCCCCGCGATCTGTTCCTGGGCACCAGGATCATGCCCATGCTCAATGTAGGCATCCATCTCGATGACTGCCCGCTGGAAAACGGCGGCCTCCGCGTGCTCACCGGCACACATCACCAAAGCATCTTCCGCCTGCTGTTCAGAAAAAAATACTTCATAGACCATACCCCCGACAAACGGGAAACAGGCTTCGACATTGAAGCCGGCGACCTCACCGTACACGATGGCCGGTTATGGCACCGCGTACAACAATCACCCCATACCGGCGAAAAAAGCCGGAGAAGAGTGATGTACATTCCTGTCATCACCGGTGCCTATCAACCTAAACACGCACAGTCGCCTACTCCTTTTTATCATAAACTGGCTCAACTGAAACAACATCTTTACGGTGGCAAACCGCAATGGGCGGCCGCTAAAGGGGCTACCGGCAAACTGGCAGAAGTCAACAGTTCATCCATTTAAATACAATACTATGTCTTACGCATTGGTAACCGGCGCTGCCAAAGGAATTGGCAAAGCCATCGCAGCCGAACTGGCACAAAGAAACTATCATCTGCTACTGATTGATATCAACGAAGCATCGCTCTACGATACCGCTGCAGCTATAGCAGCACAGTATCACGTCAACGTGCACACGCTCCATCAGGACCTGTCACAACCCGATGCATTACAGAAAATAACCGCCTGGACAAGTGAGTGGCATGATCAGCTCAATGTGGTAGTCAGCAATGCCGGATACGGCCTGAATGGCGCATTTGAAAACATCTCCCTGGAAGAACAATTCAACATCATCGATGTGAATATCAAAGCACAGGTAGGGTTATCATATGCCTATATCCCGGTACTGCGCCGGTTTCCAAAAGCTTATCTGCTCAACCTTGCCAGTACAACGGCCTACCAAACGGTGCCCTATCTGAATATCTATGCTGCTACCAAAGCGTTTGCATTGTCGTTTACCAGAGGACTGCGCTACGAACTGCGACACTCGCCCATCTCCGTGAGCGCACTCAGTCCCGGCAGCACAGACACCGATTTTGTGAATCGTGCCCGCATGGGTGACAGCACCCGCAAATTAGCAGACCGTTTTAACATGACAGCAGAAAGTGTGGCCAGAACAGCCATCAATGGATTGTTTAGAGGGAAAGCAGAAATCGTCCCGGGTTTCATCAATAAATTAAATGCGTTTCTACCCAAATTCTTCCCTAAATCATTGGTAGAAAAAATTGCGGGGAATATCTACGAGCCGCGCGAGAAAACGCCGGTCGTCGCTGTCACACCGGGTTAGAGGACATGCAATGACAGGGGAAAAAACAGCGGCCTTGTTTAGGGTCGCTGTTTCATTTTTTCATTTATTTATTTTTTCATTTATTTATAGTCCACCTGCTCATCGGTGTAATAGGTTTTTCCACCGGAGGCAACGTGGTGAATAACAGCGCCACCGGGACTTTCTTTCAGCTTGGCATTATGCACCAGCATATAGTCACGTACTTCGCCCTGAATAATATCAGGATGATGTTTTAATATCTTCTTCTCCGCATCTTTCAGCACTTTACTGATGGCCTCGTGTAAGGCTTTCACGGCCGGCTCCGGAATTTTGTTGCAAACAGAGAACGGAGATATACGCGCCTCCCACAGAATATCATCTGCATAAGCATTACCAATGCCCAGGATATTATGCTGGTCTACCAGAAACTTTTTAATGGCCGTCCTCTTTTTGGCCAGCGCCGCCTTCAGCCAGGAAAGCGTCATCTCATCAGACAAAGCATCCGGGGCTTCTTTAGTAGCAGGGTCCAGTGTGAGCGCGGCCTGTCCCTGAAAGTCCGTCAGTGCCAGCCCTGTACCACCTTTAAACAGCAAGGTGCAGATGGTGTATTTCTGCTCGTTCTTGTCTTTAAACAAATAAAGTTTGCCGTGCAGCATCAGGTGCATGCCCAGCACATGTTTGTTTTTAAACGTAAAATGCAGCTCTTTCCCCACACGTTGTACAGCTTCCAGCCGCTGTCCCTCCAGGGCTGATTTCAACTCTTTTTCTGTGTTATGCAGTTTCTTTTTCACCAACACATCAATGGACTCCAGTTCCTTATGCAGTAAGGCTTTCTCCAGATTGCGGCTAAATACCTGCAGGTCGGGTAATTCAGGCATGGCTTTTTTTTATAAAAATAACGATTCCTTATTGCCGCAACAACTGGTCCGCAAAACGCCATTGAGTCCTGAAATCGGGTGTCAGGGCCTGCCTGGTGATGATAGCACGGAACATCTCTATCGGGATAGCGTTCTCCTGCAGGAAAGCATCGTGTAACTGCAGCTCTGTCATCTTACCGCTATCGATCAGTTCGTGATGCAGGGCGCGCAACTGCAGGCCACCCATCATATAGGCAATCTGATACAAAGGCCCGTAATCGCCTTCAAACGAACGGCGTACTTCGGAAGTAGCGCTGAAACGTTCATGCCCTACACGGTCTACCAGGAAATCAATACATTGCTGTGGTGTCCATTTTCTCAGGTGATAATTCAGGGAGAAGATAATGCGGGCGCAACGGTGCATGCGCCAGAACAGCGCCCCTACCTTCTCTTCAGGCGTGCTATGAAAATTTTTATTCCATAACAGCATCTCCCAGTATAACGCCCACCCCTCTACGGAGAATGGCGTGCTGAACATACGGCGATAAGGTTTGTTGCGTTTGTTCATAAAACCCTGCAGGTTGTGGCCGGGTATCAGTTCATGAAACACGGTGGCATGGGCGAAAGCATAGTTATTGCTGCGCAGGCTCATGGCCCTGGTGGCTTCATCCATGTCTTCGGTAGGATAAGCCACCAGAATGGATTCCCCACCCAGGAAGAAAGGTGCAAAACGCTGCTGTTCTTTACTGAGCATAAACATGCGCCATGCTTCTTTGGCCAGTGGTGGCACCGTTACCAGGTTGCTGTCTTCCACAAATTTGATGGCTTCATCCGCCAGGCGATGTATCAGCGCAGGCTGCTTACCTGGCGCCACATGATTCTCTTTTACTTTCTCCAGCGCTTTTTTCCAGTCTTTACCAAAACCCAGCGCTGCAGAAGCTTTCAGCATCTCAGCATCACACCAGGCAAATTCTTTGTTGGCCATCTCCACCAGTTCTTCGGGAGAATAGGGAATCATTTCATACTGCAGCTGTGCGATCAATGCTTCTCTTCCGATAGGCGTGCCTTTGATACCGGAGGCATCCAGTGTTTTATCGCTTTTATCTGCCAGATCCTGGCTGAGAAAACGGGCATATTGTTCCAGCAATAAATCCGTTTGCTGATAAGGTTGTTTTACCTGCTTCGTAAAAGCCGGTTCATAACCATAATAAAAAGTGTATACGTTTTTGAGTCCGCTGCGCAGGTCGTTTACGATATCGGCAGCTCTGCGGGCGGCGGTGGGCGTGAGTGTGTTTTTCTGTTGCAGTGTAGTTCTGGCACTACCGATCTGTTGCTGTACAGTAGCCAGCGCAGCCACTATCCCGGGCACGTCGGGGTTATCGCCCCGGCGGCGGTTGACCTGCATGGTCATAATAGCGGGCCCAAACGGTATCACAGGTTGCAGGCTCTTGTACAACAGCTCGTTTTCATCAATTTGCTGCAGCTCCTGCGTTACTTTCCTTTTCAGCAGGATATAATCCACCTGCTCTTCTGTTGTCAGCGATGCAAAAGACAAGGCTTTCAGCTTATCCAGGGTTTGCCCGTAATAATTGCGCAAACGCCCGAAATACTCCGGGCTGTACCGGAAGATATATACCTTGTTCAGATCCTCTACATCGGCCGCAACCTGCTGTATCAGCTCTTTAACAGGCTCTCCTGTGCCAGCACTGGCACGCAGGAAAAAAAAGAGGAAAGGGATAATGATCAAATATTGTTTTTTCATAACGCAAAAACAGATTTTGGACTGGCTTTAAAGATACTCACCAGGAAATGTAATACTATGCTGATATTGTCTGGTTTTTCACCAAAATTGGTCCATATCAACATTTTTAACCTATGTAAACATAATGTTAAATCGGTCTGGCAAGCGATCACAGACAACTTTTTGAGATACAATTTCAGGTGTATAATCGTTATTTTCGTCCTCGTCTGTTTTTATTTCTAACTGTTAAATATTTTACGGAAGTGAATTTGAAAGTGAAGAAGTTTTTTAAACCGTTAATTTTTATTGTAACAATTAGTCTTTTTGTATTCCTGATTACCACGCTTACCTCTGCGGAAAAAAATCCTGCCAGCGCCCAACGCAACCTTATACCGGCGGTGAATGATTCATTGGAGGAAGAAAGCCTCTACGACAGTATGCGGCTCGATACCACAGGACTCTCCAGAGAAGCATTTGAGAATGCCATACAGGGCTACGACCACCTGGAAGAAAAAGGACGCATCAAAAATCCGGACATCCTTTCCATCATCGACTTTTCGCTGCCATCCAGCAAAAAGCGTTTGTTCGTGATTGACCTGAAAAACAAACTCCTGCTATTTAATACGTTGGTATCCCATGGCCGGAACTCCGGTACCCTGGTGGCCAATACTTTCTCCAACAAAAGCAACAGCTATAAAAGCAGCCTGGGATTTTATGTCACCGGCGACACTTATAGTGGAGAGCATGGCTACTCGCTGCGCCTGATCGGAGAAGAAGCCGGCATCAACGACAACGCCCTCAGCAGAGGTATTGTAATGCATAGTGCTGCTTATGTCAACGAAGCCCTGATCAAAAGCCAGGGATATATCGGCCGCAGCCTTGGATGCCCTGCCATTCCGGAAAACGTTCACCGCAAAGTGATTGAACGCATCCGCAACGGCACCGTTCTCTTTTTCTACAGCCCGGATAAATATTATTCCATGCACACCCAGATGCTGGCCAAAGACAGTATCAACAGTTAAAACATTTTCTGTTTCATGATCGAGTCGTGGTCATACACGTCGGGCACCATGTGTAGTGTGCCATCATCTACCCAGGCGGTGAAATAAGTAATGATCACCGGTACCGGATGTTTCACCGCCACATACCTTTGTTTGCCGGCATTCATGGCGGCATCTATTTTTTCATCGGTCCATTCGGGCGAGTCTTCCAGAATGAACCGGGCCATGGTTACCGGGTCCTTCAAACGGATGCAGCCATGGCTGTAGGCGCGGTTATCGCGGCTAAACAGCCGTTTTTCCGGCGTATCATGGAAGTAGATATTAAAACTGTTGGGAAACAGAAATTTCACCCGTCCCAGCGCATTCTTTGCCCCTGGCCGTTGCCGGATCACCGGCAGTCCGTTTACATGACCGATTATTTCCATATTCTTCCGCGCCAGATAATTAGGATTTCTGCTGATGGCAGGCAATATTTCCTTACGCACAATACTGCGGGGGATATTCCAGTATGGGCTGAACACCACCTGATTTAACTGACCATAGAACATGGTCGTACTATGCCCTTCCTTTCCTACCACAATAGGCATATCAAACACTTTTGTCCCGCTATTGGTAACATGCAGCATAAAAGCGGGAATATTCACCAGTATCAGTTTTCCTTCAGGAGAGGCCGGCATCCATTTCATCCGCTGCATATTGATCAGCAGCTGTTGCAGACGGTCTTTTGCCGGTACATTCATAGCATGGACCACCGTATCATTGATGATACCGTTCTCCGTATATCCGTGTTCGTTACGAAACCGGTTGACCGCTGTTTCCAGTTCTTCCGTAAACTCATTGGTACTGTCATTTTGGGATAGTTCTCCTGTGAGGGCCAGCCGTTTTTTGATACCAATAATTTCGGGAGATGACTGACCTTTTTTTAGATGCCTGTGTGATGTGTCCACCATAGGCCACCCACCCTTTTGGACGATATCACGGTACTTTTGCAGCGCCGGTTTCATGGCTGCCACAACAGGATACAGCTTGTTATCAGCCTGCAGCATAGAATCGGTCATTTCCATGATCTCATACTTCCGCATAGGCACCATATTCTCCAGCGCTGAAAAATCACCATCCATTTTCCGGAAATAACGTACCAGCCGCCAGGTGAGCATCAGCTCTGTTTTTATCATATCGGGGTCGGTGGCTTTCACATGCATACTATCTTCTTCCAGAAGACGGTCCAGCTTGGCGTTCAGCGGTTTATCACCGCTGGTATCTTTACTATAGTTGAACAGACTGCGGAAAGCGGCTGCCTCTTCGGTGAGCCCGCTGCTGTCTACCCAGGCAAACTCATAGTTACGGGCGTTGTAAAAGCTCCGCATCTGGTTGGCAACAGTATCATTCAGCTGATATTTGACTATAAAATCTGCCAGGGCGGCACTGTCAAGGAAAAGGTAGTTATAGGCATTATTTTGTGTGATCGCTGTGTTTCTCGGTGTGATCACAACAGCGGCCACCACTTTTTTCACTTTAGACTCATCCGGGGCGGAGGGTGAACTGCAGCCTGCCAGGATGTATATCAACACGCCAAACAGGATTAGGTATCTCATACTTTTATCCCAGCAAAATAAGCACCAGCGCCTGAAATGGGACTTCAGGGAACAAACGGATATCTTGCTTGTGGCTGCAAGGTCACACAATGTGCATATAGCGCTACAACAAATCAGGTCAGGGCTTAAGCCTAATAACGAAGCATTAAGCTTAAGCCCTGACCTAATAAACAAACTTAAATCGAAATTAGCCCAGGGCTTTAGCCCTGGGAATTTATAATTAATAATTAATTTAAGCCATCGCAGGATCGCTAATGCTTTCTTTCCCTGTTTCCACCCTGCCGGCAAAACGTTGTTCAAACTGGCCATGACCTTCTGCTTTTACGGAGAAGTCGTACCACTGATGACTCTTGCTGTTGTCCACAATGATAACAGCTTGTGTATTGGCGGCAATGGTTTTCCGGATAACGGCTTTACCATAGGCCATATCAGTTACTACAACGGTAATAGCTTTGTTGCTGCGGTTAACGAGATGCAGGTCTACATTGCCAGTCAGGCTTTTGCGGTTACGCAGACTACGCTGGTATTCGCAGCTGATCTCCAGTTGCGGATCGTTGGCATCACCGGTAAATTCACGGTAAAAGCCATTGGGGCCATAACTGCGGAGATGATAACGATTGTTGTCAAAGGCATGCAGCGGCCAGGTGTCTTTCAGCTGGTCACCTGCTGTCACGGCATAAGACCAGGTACGTACAGGTTCCATCTGCCGGGTATCTGCCTGCAGGTATTTACCGGGTGCATATACATTGAAGGGAGCACCTGCGGCTTTTTTGCCAAAGACTTCATTGGAAGCAGCAAAGCTGATTTCAAAAGTTTTGCGGTCGGCTCCCAGTTTACCATTTACATATAGCTGATAAGGCAGCGCGCAGGAAACGCGGGTGCCTGGTTCCTGCCGCGGCATCCATTCTGCATTGGCAGGGTTGGCATTGATCTTTTCTATTTCGGCGGCTGTCAGCTTTTTAAATTCATCCGGCAGCTTCTTGAATCGTGCATTGTACACGCTCTCTATAAATTCGTTTCTTTCCTGGAAAGGTACCTTCACCTTCTCTCCGTTGAACGGACGGAATACAGAAGTCAGGTCACCGCAAACGGTACGGCGCCATGTGGAAATATTGGTTTCCTGTATTTTTTTGCCGGTTTTGTGTTGCAGAAAATCTTCCATCAGCTGAATGATGGAAGTATGGTCAAATACCTGTGAATTCACATAACCACCGCGGCTCCAGGGCGATGCGATCACCAGCGGCACACGGTATCCCAGCCCTATCGGGCTTTCCCTCACGGAGTCTTTTTCAACATGGCCTTTGGCATCTTCCTGTTCTCTGGTGACATATTCCATCGCAGTATCGATACCTTTGGACACCAGTCCTGTACCGGGTTTGAAAGGAGCTACAAAAGGCGGCACGTGATCGAAGTAACCATCATTTTCATCATAACAAAGGATGAAGATCGTCTTCTTCCATACCTCTTCTTTTTGTGTGAGGATATCCAGCACTTCAGACACATACCAGGCACCATACCAGGGAGAACCAGGGTGGTCGGAGAATTCGCCCGGTGCTACCAGCCAGGATACGGTAGGCAACTGACCGTTATTCACATCGGTGCGGAACTGATGCAGGATATCTCCTTTAGGCACCTGCACGGTCCTTTCTACATCACCATCTTTATAACGTAATGTTTCCAGTTCGTGATAGTCCGTATCGTTGCTATTGGTGGTAAATGCTTTGTTGTGGAGGTTTTGCGCGCGTTGCGGGAGTTTTGCGAAGTTGGCGTCTGTAAAAGTCACTGCATCTTTTTTGTACTTTTCCAGTTCTTGCTTTTTCTGGTCCAGCTGCTGTTGCAACTTCCGGGCGTTGTCACTGCCGGTTGTTTCTTTGGCGAGTTTGTCCTGCACAGCGGTTATCTCTGCGGGCAGCTGTTCAATACGACGCTGCAGGTACTGTATATGTCCTTTTGCAAAACGTACATTAAAGGCGCTGAACCACTCGATCGGATTATCGGTAAAGTTGGCCAGCATACCGTCTTTTTCGCCTTCCAGGCCGGCGGCGCTGATTTCGTTCTGGTATATCTTCCAGCTGATGTTGTTGTCTTCCAGTCTTTCGGGGAAAGTGGTCCAATGTGCTTCTGCACCGTAATCCACATCTTCATTCCATACATTGGCTTTGGCGCTGGCTTTCTGTTCATCGCGCAGGGTGCCGGTCCACAGGTAAAGCCGGTTGGGAGTAGTACCGGTGAGGGAAGAACAGAAGTTCTGGTCACATACGGTAAAAGCATCTGCCAGCGAATAATAAAACGGGATATCTACTCTGTTATAATATCCCAGTGTGAGTGGCATGGGCGCCCAGTCTTTATTGCCGGAGGCTTTTACCTGCAACCATTTATCATACTTTCCATTGTTGCGCGCATCTACCTGATTGCTCCAGGAATGCGGCAGGCTGCTCATCCAGGTAGCTTTGGTATCTTTTATATTCAGCCGGAAAGGGGCGTATGTTTCGTTTTTATCATTGGTCTGCAGCCATACCAGGTTATTGTTGGGTAAACGGATGGCACGGGGATCATTATATCCTCGTACTCCTTTCAGGGTACCGTAGCAGTGGTCAAATGAACGGTTTTCCTGCATCAGGATCACAACATGTTCCGCATCATAAAAGGTAGTACCGGGATGGGGATCTATGGCCAATGCCCGCTGGATGGAACCCGGCAGGGTTCCTGCTACGCCGGCGCCACCAGACAACAGGGCTGCTTTTTTGATAAAGTCTCTTCTGGTATTCATGTAAATACTTTTTTTATTGTTCGCTGATGATGCCCACCCAACAATGGGTATGCTTAAAGCGGCATAAAATAACAAAAAGTATGTTATGCCACAATTAACAATGGAAGAGTGGCATAAAAGCACAACAAAAAGGGCCTCCGCACCGTGCGGAAGCCCCTATGTTGAAATAAATGGTAAGCCTTTGTTTAACGCTGGTTGGACGGTATCACTACAATTTTAAACCGCATCGGCACATTCGGTGCATTGGCCCTTGTGTTGTTGGGTCCACGCAATTCTACCAGTAACGTACCAGTCTGGTGTATCACGTTGTAGTTTTCATTGTTGAAAACTTCAGGCAACATCTCAAACAACTCAAAGTTACCATTCTGCTGACGTGCAAGTGATACAATCACACCATCCAGCTGGTTGGAATTACGGTCCAGTGACGGTATATTGAATTGCACAAAATATACCCCCTGATTATCCAGTGTCCAGCCGCTGGGTTGAACATCAAAAAGGAAAGTATCATTGGGGATAACCTCATTGGTGGTTTTGGTACAGCTGGAAAAAACAAGACCCAGCAGTAACAATGGTAAGTATAGCCATGTTTTCATAAAGAAGCTGTTTGCCGTATATATTCAAATACGATGCCATAAATATTATTCATCACAAATAAAGAATTGCTGATATTTGTGGAAACCATTATCCAACATCGCTTTCATATGTTGTATCGTTTACCGCAGGAATTTCATGCCAACCCTCAGATGCAAGTCAGCCATACCGGAAAATGTGCACTGGCCTGGTTCCGCCTGCTCAACCATCAGGACAAGGCAGAAGGGTTCCTTACTGAAAACACGCTGGTATTCATTATTTCAGGCAGCAAACATATTCACCTTCCGGATGAAGAGATCATCGCACATGCCGGCGATCTCATCATGCTGAAAAGAGGCACTTACTTCATGTCCGCCTTCCTCACAGAAGAGAGTACCTTTCAGGGATTGATGCTCTGCGTACATGATAATATCCTTCGCTCTTTTCTGGAAGAAATGGATGACATCAAAAAAGCGCGGATGAATATCCCCATGGTGTTGCCTTGTAATGATCAGCTGATCAACGTACGCAACACCATCATCGGCTATATGCAACATCCGCATGCAAACACACCCAAACTACTGGAACTGAAAATCCGGGAGATACTGCTGTTGCTGCTCGCAGGCCCGCATCGCGCACAGGTACTGGCTTTCCTGCATCACCTCTTTGATACCAGCAGCGAAAACCTGACGCTCACCATACGGGAACATCTGCTCAAACCCTTATCACTGGAAGAATACGCCAAAATATGCGGACTAAGCCTCTCCGCCTTCAAACGGGAATTTGCCAGACTATACAACGCACCACCTAAAAAATGGATCAACGAAGAAAAGCTGAAACACGCCACCTATCTGCTGCAACATACTTCCAAAAATGTAAATGAAGTGGCCGATGAATGCGGATTTGAAAACACTTCCTATTTCATTAAACAATATAAGGCCCGCTTTGGTGATACACCTAAAAATACCCAACGAACTAAAAGTGCTATTTTCTGAGCGGTTTCTGTTATCACGCCAGCAACGATCCCTATTACCTTTGCCATAAACAAACAAATACATGAAAACAATCCACAGAGCCGCAGCCCTTCTGTTCCCCCTGCTGACAGCTGCTACGGCAGGTTTCGCACAACAATTTAAACTCAACCGCACTCCCATGAAAGCCCCTGAAAGTGTTTATATCAGTGGCAAAAACTACTACATCACTGATACCGGTGGAGATCCTTCCAAAAAAGACGGTGACGGATTTATCTATAAAATGGATGGCAAAGGTAATATCAGCGTGTTTGCCAGCGGACTGGACGCACCCAAAGGCAGCTGGGTACTAAACAACATCTTCTATGTAACAGATGTGGACCAGATCAAAGGCTTTGATCTCAGCAACGGCAAACAGGTATTTACACTCGATATGGCCGCTACCGGCGCTACACTGCTCAATGACATGGCTGCCAAAGACGATTCTACTCTCTTCGTATCTGCTTCGGATATCAGTAAAATATTTATCGTTCACCTGGGCAAGTCTCCCCGCTATGAAGAGTTGATTTTCTCCAACCCGGTGAAAGGAGCTAACGGCGTGATATACGACAGCAAACAAAACCGGTTGTATGCCTGCGGCTTCGGCACTGCCGGCAAGCCCAACGGAGAAATCGGTTATATAGACCTGACGCCTGCCGATAAGAAATTTGTGCTGCTCACCAGCCGCACCGGTTATTACGATGGCATCATACTCAACCGTCAAAAAACGGCCCTGCTGATATCCGACTGGGTAGCCTTCGAAAAGAAAGGTGTCATCCTCCAGCTGGACCTGAAAAGTAAAGAGATCACCACCGTGAACCATGAACCCATTGCAGGCCCAGCAGATTTCACGGTAGATAACAACGGTAATATCATCACGCCGGCCATGATGGAAGGTAATGTGCTGCTGATACCATTATCAAAGAAGTACTGATAAAAAAATAGCAAAGACGTAATGCATTGATACGTCTTTGCTGTTTTAACTTTCTGCATCAACAGGATTACAGTTTCACCTGCACACCTGCTGTTCCCCCAATATAATCACCCCAGAACTTATTATTGCGATAGTGTTTAGACCAGAGGTAGTATCCTGATAAGTCCTCGCCTACACCATCTTTCGAGTACACATGATTGAAAGTAGGCCCTGCAAACACTTCTACCCTGCTGCCCAGGCGCCAGGCCGGAAGAATGGCCAGTGTTTGTTTGTGGTATTGCCATTTGCTGAAGTCTGTAAGTGCGGTGGAAGTAGCTTCTACGTTGATACGGAAACGTGGCCCCGCAAACAAATGTGCTCCTATACCCGCCTGGATGGCATATCGCGTGTCTGCATCCTTAAAATTATAACCCACACCAATGATACCATACATCACACGGCCACCGGATTTAAATGACAGGATGGTAGTGGTGGTTTCATCAATACTCAGGCTGAACTGTTTTTCTCCATTCTTCACAATGTTGATGATACCAATAGAATAGTCGCTGCTGTCAGCGATATTCAGGAAACCAGCTACCTGCACACCTTTTACTTTTTTGGCAATGTTCATAAAACCGGCAATCTGCGTATGTGCATTTCCGTTAGCATTGATAAAACCGGCAAGTTGTACTTTAGCGGCACGGTGCATGTTTCCAAATCCGGCAATGCTGAGTTGAGCTGTATCTCCTCTGTTGAGGAAACCCGCCAACTGCCCGGAACTGGTATCACCTTTAGCAGCAAAATTGCCAAAACCGGCTACCTGATAGCCTTTCAGCTCTTTGGCCGAGTTTATGAAGCCAGCTACCATCGCACCCTGTGCCTTGTTATGTACGGTATTCATAAAACCCGCTACACTGACACCTCTGGTGATATTGCCGATATGGTTGGAAAAACCGGCTACCACAGCACCGCTGACATTTTCTTTGACAATATTTGAAATACCGGCCACTGCTGCACCAGTCTCCGCTTTGGACACTCCTGCAAAAACATGCAGCGAAAACTGGTTCGTATAAGCAGGCGCATCTTTACCATTAGTACTGATCGGATATATCAGGCCCACATGCGCGGGCCTTGTCAGCGGAGATTGTCCGGATACTTTTGTGGCAAGGTTAGAAATGGCGATGAGGGATAAAATAATAATTTTGGCTAAGGTCGTTGTTCTCATATCAGTGTATATTAATTCGTACAGAATAACGACACGTCAATAAACAGATACCCCTATGCCATTTTTTAAAAATCAGAAAATATTGATACCAGCCTGCCATCCTAACCATCCGGTGGCTCCATCCCCCATCTTAAAGGAAGGATAACCAGTAGCAGGTATCTGAGACAAATACCCATCTTTGGTTTTCCACTTTTCATCATAAATATGAAAAGCCAGGGAAGGACCTGCAAATACAGAGAGCCAGCGGGTGAGTCTATAGTTCAGTAATGGCTGCAAACGGTATACCTGTGAGTC
Organism: Chitinophaga sp. HK235; assembly: GCF_018255755.1. Lineage (NCBI taxonomy): Bacteria > Pseudomonadati > Bacteroidota > Chitinophagia > Chitinophagales > Chitinophagaceae > Chitinophaga > Chitinophaga sp. HK235. The sequence goes on from NZ_CP073766.1 coordinate 3,572,412, forward strand.
GCTGCCATCAATAAAAAGTGTTTGTCCGGTTGCTTCTGCAGTCAGAAAAAGATGTCGGTTAAAGACAATCTCTTTCCCAATACCATACCCGACAGTAAATACCTTTTTATTACCAGGACTGAATCCTGCAAACAATATGCTGTAGAACTTTTTGTAACCCGTTTTCCAGGCAACGTTATAGTTGACCAGGTCATTGCTGTAAAGCGATAATTTATGATAGCCGTGTTTTACAATGTTCACCAATCCTATGCTGTAGCCGGAAGAGGTGTCGGCAATATTTACCAGCCCTATCTGTACACCTTTAAGATGTCTGGCATAGTTAAAGATAGTACCCAGCTGCAGACCAGTCATGGTTCCGTGGCTGATATTACTGATAGCGGAAATCTGCGCTCCTTTCGCATCCTGGGAGGTGTAGTTATAGACACTGCCCACCTGCCAGCCCTCCAATGCCTTGTGGGTAGAATTGCCGATGCAGGACACCTGCACACCGTTGGTATTTCCTTTTACAATACCAATCACACCATTCACCTGCACGCCTTCCATATTACCACCTACTTCCCCAACAACGCCGCTTACCTGTGCTCCTGCCAGGTTGCCATCCACCACATTGCTGACACCTGCTACCTGTACGCCTTTCACAGAGTCAAGTACATTGTTGTGTATACCGGCTACCTGTACACCTTTGGTTTTTCCCCCCACTATATTAGTCACACCAGCGAGCTGCACGTATTGCACATTACCTTTCACGATATTAAACACGTTGCCCAGCTCAAAGCCGTCTACACCAGCAGTATAACCACCTATCAAATTGATGGAGAATTTATTGATCACCTGTCCGCTCATTCTGCCATGGGTGCCCAATCCCGGGGCCAGTGAAGCCTGATAAGGCTTATCGGCCAGGAACGCGCCCAGGTTAAGGCTCTGCACCTTCTGACGGGAAGATAACAGCATTTTACCCAGCCAGGTCCTTTCCACCTGCATATGCCCGGTGACCTCCACCGTTTTCAGCTGATAACTGGCTGGTGAAATGGTAATACTCAACTCCTGGTCATGGCCGGTATTGATCAGCAGAGACGTATCTGAATACAGCTCCTTACTAATGCTGATGGCTGCGGTGGGACTTTTGTCCCGTAACCGCAGCCTGAAGTAACCGTCGTTGTTCGTTAAAGTAGATATAAGTTGCTGTCGTTCATACACGCTGGCATTGGGTACCCGCTGCCCCGTCTTCGTGTCCGTGACGACACCCGTTATCTGATAATAACTTTGTCCGGATGTTTTTTTGAAGAGAATGATATAGTTGCCCGACTCTTTATACATATACTCTCCTTCAAACAACTGATCGAGTATTTGCCGGACTGTTTTATTTTTTGCAGAGATGCTGACCAGGCTGTCCTGCGGAAGGATGGTACTGATATAGGAAAAGTAAAAATTCCCTTGTTTGGAGATGATGTTCAGTACATCCGACAGTTTCTGTTTTCTGGCTTCCACCGTGACGGTCTTGTTGAGCAGGCTCTGGGCCTGTACCTGCACAGAAAGAAAAAACGCCAGTACTATCGATAAAAATATTCTGTTAAGTAACATACTGTATAGCGGCGTTATTTCAATGTGATGTTAGACCCGTTTTGTTCTACTGTAATACCATAGGTAATACCGATGATCTGAAGGGCACTGTCGAGAGAGCTGTTACTGAAGGTCACGCTGATGGGTTGGTCACGCTTGTCGTTATCGGCGATCACGATATTCACGCCATAGGCTTCGTTGAGGCTTGCCACCAGTTTCCACAGCGGTGTATTGTTGCACACGAATGATTTTGTACGGTAGTAGTTGTACAGTTCATCGGTATTCTGCTGTTTTACAGGAGCAGCGTCATCATCGGCCACCACGGCTTTTTCGTTTTTCTGCAGCTGTATGCTGTTGTGGCGTTTGCTCACTTCTACAGAACCGGATTCCACGATCACTTCTGTTTTGCCATTGGCATTTTTGATATTAAAGGAAGTACCCAATACTTTTACTGTTACGTCATTTACCCTGATCACAAAAGGATGGCCGGGGTCCTGGGCTACGTTGAAGAAAGCCTCTCCTTCCAGTTTCACATGCCTTTCCTTGTTAAAGGAGCCAACGTAGGAGATGGAAGATTGTTTGTTCAGCGTTACCTGAGAGCCATCAGGCAGGACATCCTGTTTTACGCTGTTATTGGCATATATCACATGCTGCTGTTGGGTTTTCATATACCAGAAACCGGCGGCGCCCAACAGTACCAGGAGTGTGGCGGCAATGCTGAGATTACGGCGCCAGAAGGAGAAGTTAGGTTTGATGATGCGGGCTTCAGACTGTTGTTCGCTGGCACCCACCCGTTGCTGGAAACGTTGCCAGGCATCCTCTTCGTTCACCGTGCTCACAGCAGCCAGTTTTTTACTTTGTTCCCATATCAGCCGGAAATGTTCATAATACTGCTGATGGGCCGGATCTTCTGCTATCCATGCTGTTATCTCTTCCTGCTCTGCCGGGGTGGTAATGCCCAGCATGTATTTTACCAGGAGATCATCATTTATATGGTCTTTGTGTGTTTTCACTGATAAAAGTTTAGAGATGGAGCAATATAAGTAACAGGGGAAGGAAGTCTACCAGGTTGAGCCTGAGCAGCCGTAATGCTTTTCCCATCTGATTTTCCACTGTTTTGATGGAGATGTCCAGCCGGTCTGCTATTTCCTGGTATTTTAATTCCTCAAAACGGCTCAACTGAAATACGGTCCTGCATTTCTCCGGCAGTTCGCGGAGTGCTTTGTCCAGTTTTTCTTCCAGTTCCCTCATGGTCACTTTGCCGGAGGTATTGCCGGTATCCCTGTTGTTGCTCATCTGATACTGTGTATGCGCCTGGTGGTTGGCTTTAACTTTCTGATGTCGCAGATAATTGATGCTTTCATGGTATACTGCTCTGTAGAGGTAGCCGGCGATGGATTGTTTGATCTTTATCTCTCCGGATTTCTCCCACAGTTTACAGAATACGTTCTGAACCATTTCTTCTGCCATTACATCATCTTTCAATATAGTGCAGGCATAGGCATGCAGACCTTTAAAATGGGATTTAAATGCCTGCTCAAAGGTTAATGTGTCTTCTTTTTCCAGTAACGAAGTATTACCTGGATATTGCAACTCCATGCTGAGGTTTTGATAACTTAAGTCAAATATAATTCCTTCTGCCAATTGAAATGCTTTTCTAAACGACACCGTTAGGAAAGGATACCCCTATGCGAAGGAATAAAATTTTCTAGTAAAGAATAAAGCTGGCCCGTTGTGCCTGGATTCCGTTTGTTTCCGCAAAATTTCCCTTATCAGACGGCTGCTGTGTCTCTTCTTTTTGCGCGTTTTGCCGCTTTGAACACGCAATTTAACATTATCTTATACAACTATTCCATAATATTGTTCAAAAGAATATTATGAAATTTTGGTACACAACTGTCGCACTGTTGTTGTTCATGAGCACTGCTGCTTTTTCGCAGAAGACCGCGTACATCAATTTCCAGCAACTGATCGCAGCCATGCCTGAAACCAAACAGGCCACCGATACCCTGCAGAAATATCAGCAGGAGCTGGCTAAGGATGGTCAGTATCTTGTAGCGGAATACACCCGCAAATTACAGGAATACGACAGCCTGAGCGCTAAATGGACTGAACAGATTAAAGCGATGAAAGAGAAGGAATTGCAGGATGCGCAGGCCAGCATACAGGACTACCGCCAGCGGATGGAGGAGAAACTGGGCGCCAAAGATCAGCAGCTGCTGATTCCTATCATGGACAAAGCTAAAAAGGCGCTGAAAGCGATAGCTACCGAAAAAGGCTACACGCTGGTAATCGATAATTCCAAAGATGAAGTGTTGATTGGTGCAGATGCCGACGATCTGATGGCTCCTGTAAAAGCCAAACTGGGCCTGAAATAAAAAATCTGGTGATGGGCTTGCCCGGTTGTCTGTAATATTAGTTGTTACTTCTCCTTCCGCCATTCAGGATAAGTATGCATCTTCATACAACCGGATAATCCATCACCAGATCAAAACGTTCAAACTATATGTGCAGACCGTGCGCCAGCAATGTTTTCCACTGCGGATTACTACGCACAAACTCTGCTACCTTTTTGCTGGAAGGGACCATACGGATATTCTGTGCAGAAATCTCCTCCATCACTTTTCCCAGCATTAACGGCAATATACCTTGTTTTTCCAATGTAGGCGGCACTTCTGCGCCCGTCAGGAAAATACGGCTGCCATTTTTCTCATAAATAACCTTGGCCAGCTGTCCGGCAATATGCGCCTCAAACTGCCTGGCCTCCTTGTTGTCAATAATTTTGAAATCCTTCATGATCATTCATTAGTTTTTACACTTGTGATGTTCTCGTAGCGTACTAAAGGGAAAGTATCTCAATAAGGGAAGTTGAAATAAGATAGCATATGTGGTATTAAAATACCCTTGAAAGCTCGTACATAGTCACAAAGGTACTAAAAATATAGCAGAAAACCGTGGAACATTTATATGTAAAAATAATTAATATCTAAAGTAATTAACAGGCAGTCCTTTAAACGGAAGTCTGGCGTGAAACACACTCCCACTCAATGGATAAGCCGCGATTTGTTGAGCCGTCATATGCTCCCGCGCGGTAGTAATCAGCATTTCCTGCATATCCGGGCCGCCAAAAACACAGGAAGACACCTGCAATGCCGGCACCTCAATCTTGCCCAGCAGCTCCCCGTTGACCGGATTCCAGCGATATACGCCACCACCGCCCCAGTGTGCTACCCACAACATACCCTCCTCATCTATCGTCATACCATCCGGACAACCCAGCTCTCCGGGTATAACCACTGCATTCCTCACAAAACGGATCTCTCCTGAATTCACCTCATACGCATATTCCTTTACCATATTGGTAGCGGTATCATTAAAATACATCCGGTCGCCATACCAAACGATTCCATTGGAAATGCTGACCTGCGCTATTTTGATCAGCGGCGGCCGGTTATGCTCCACACAATACAGTGCTCCGTTGTCTTTCTGCGTGATCAGGTGCATGGTCCCTATCCACAAACGCCCTGCAGGATCACATTTTCCATCATTGCAGCGCAGGCTGGGATTACCGTCGAGGACAGCCAAAGTACGGCCCAGCCCATGCTCCGGCGAAAAACGTACCACACGGCCCTGTAAGCCCAGCAACAATTCCTGGCTACCTTGTACCGGCACCATCATACTCACGTACTCGCCTATATGATATTTTGTGCGATGACCTTTTTTGTCCATTATGTACAGGGAATGCCCCAGGATGTCTACCCAACACCAGGATGACCGCTCCGGCCACCAGAAGGCGCCTTCCCCCAATTCAAAAGGGCCCTGGGAAAATAGTTCTGATTGATAAATCTGCATACTTCCAAAATAGTAAAGAAATTATGAATAAGGAAACATTGCGTTTTAAGCGGAAATAAACGTAATTCGTACTTCGTAACTATCATACATGAATATTGACACTTTCTCCAAACTCCAAAAAGAAGGACTGATCAGCGAAGAGGAAATGCAACGCATTACCACCGCAGAAAACAACCGGCTTTTTTCCCTGCACTGGGAAATCAAGACAATCCTCTATCTGGGCGTATTACTCCTCAGCGGAGGCCTGGGCATCCTGGTCTACAAAAACATAGACACTATCGGACACCAGGTAATTTTATTGTTCATTGCACTGGTATGCATAGGCAGCTATGTATACTGCTTCAAACACCGCCCCCCGTTTTCCCATGAAAAAACAGTCTCGCCCAACACATTCTACGATTATGCGTTACTGTTAGGCAGCCTCACCTTCGTTACCTTCATCGGTTACCTGCAGTTCCAATACACCGCATTTGGCACTGCCTATGGCCTGGCTACCTTCATTCCGCTGGTAGTGTTGTTTTTTACAGCTTACTACTTTGATCATCTGGGCATCCTGTCTATGGCTATCACCAACCTGGCCGCCTGGGCCGGTATTGCCATCACACCCATGCAGATACTTTCGAAAAATGATTTCAGCAACCAAACGCTGATCTACACCGGTATCGCATTGGGAGCGGCATTGGTATTACTGGCGGAACTGTCTGCCCGCAGAAACTTCAAATCGCATTTTGCCTTCACCTACAACAACTTCGGGGTCAATATCTTTTTCATCTCGGCGCTTGCGGCCATGTGTATCTTCGACAGCCCTATCTATATGCTATGGTTCCTGCTGATAGCCGGCGCCGGATACCGCTGTTACACCTGGGCTTTCCGCGACCGCTCCTTTTACTTCGCCTTGCTCTCAGTACTGTATATGTATTTCGGGTTAAGTATCCTGATCTTCAGATTACTCTTTTCAATCCGTAATGATGATGGCTTCATACTGGCCCTGTTTTATACCATATGCTCAGCAATAGCTGTCATCCTCCTGTTAATCAATCTCAACAAAAAAATCAAACAATGATCGCCTGGTCTTCCACTACGCTCGACAATCTCGACATACAAACAGAGGCGGCCAAAGCGCACCGTCAGCACTGTATCAGCAATGAAACCCTGGAAACAATCCGCAAGGCACATCCGGTCAATCTGTATACACCCAATCCCGTCATCCGGATCGGCCTCTTTATACTCACCCTTATCTGCGTCAACTTCAGCGTTGGATTTGTATTGCTTACTACCGGTATCAACAACGAAAATGCGCTGCGTGGTGGTGTTGTATTCTGCGGATTGGTCTGCTATGGGATACTCGAATTCGCTGTTCGTGAGAAAAAATGCTACAATTCCGGTATCAATGAAGCACTATTATGGATGGCCACCTCTTTACTCAGCACCGGTATTCTCTTTGATTTCAATTCTACGACGCCCAGCGCCACCACCATCGCGATGGTGATGCTGTTACTCACCACACTGGCCACCCTCCGCTTTGCAGACATGGTATCGGCTGCAGGTGTTTATATCTCCCTGCTGGCATTGATTTTCCTGCAAGTACTGAAATGGGGTAATACCGGCAAAATGATCATGCCTTTTGTGATCATGGGCGTCTCCCTTGCTATTTATCTGATAGTGACCCAAGGGATCAAACGCCATGCCTTCCGGCATTACCGGAACAGTCTGACCCTCCTCCGCATCCTTTCATTGATCACCCTGTACCTGGCAGGTAACTATTATGTAGTGCGTGAAACCAGCAACACTATGTTTGACCTGCAACTTCCTCCCGGACAAGGCATTCCCGGTGGATGGATTTTCTGGATATTGACCGTGATTATTCCACTGCTGTATCTTTATTCCGGCATCCGGAAAAAAGATGCGGTACTGCTGCGTACCGGGCTTATTTTGGTCTCCATGGTTGTTTTCACGGTGCGTTGCTATCATCATCTGGCTCCGGTGGAAATAGCCATGGTATTGGCCGGTATCATGCTCACGGGCGGCGCCTGGGCGCTGATAAAATACCTCCATACGCCTAAATACGGCTTTACCTACAAGGAAGCCGACGAAGCCAGCATGGCAGACAGCATGAAAATAGAGTCGCTGATCATCGCACAAACCTTTACGCCTGACCAAACCCAGCCTCCCCAGAACAACTTTGGCGGCGGTTCCGGCGGCGGCGGCGGTGCCAGTGGCGAGTTTTAGTACGTCACTCCTTAACACCCCGTTGTGCAAGGTGAAATAGCCTTGCACAACAGGTCCCCGGGTTAACCTGCATTGCCACTGATAAACGGCCGTACAACACGGCTTCCGGGTAGTCACATTACAAACTGATAAGCAAGGAAATGCACCCCCAGGGCTGGTCTGTATTATATCTGATAAATAAGGAAAATACGGATGTATACTGCACAACGCCCCCAGACTAATCTATATTACATATCTGAGAATGCGGCTGTATCCTGCATAATGCAGCCTCAGGCAGGTTTGTATTACCATCTGATAAACAAGAAAATGTGGCTGTATACTACACCATGCAGCACCAGGCTAGAGCTATTTTTCAATCTGAAAACAAGTAAAAGGCGGCGTATAATACCGAACAGCCCGCTGAGCAGAAACCTTCAGTACAGGGCATAAAAAAAGCCTGATCGTTGGATCAGGCTTTGAGCGGAAGACCGGGCTCGAACCGGCCACCCCGACCTTGGCAAGGTCGTGCTCTACCAAATGAGCTACTTCCGCAAAAGTGACTAAGAACTGTGTTTACTGAAACGATCACTAATCATTTCAGCCTGGAGCGGAAGACCGGGCTCGAACCGGCCACCCCGACCTTGGCAAGGTCGTGCTCTACCAAATGAGCTACTTCCGCAAAAGTGACTAAGAACTGTGTTTGCTAAAACGATCATTGATCATTTCAACCTGGAGCGGAAGACCGGGCTCGAACCGGCCACCCCGACCTTGGCAAGGTCGTGCTCTACCAAATGAGCTACTTCCGCTGATAATAAAGATCTTTTTTCCCGTCTGATAACGATTCCGGCGTGTTGTTTTACCGTGTATCGTTTTTCATTGGGTTGCAAAGATAGGAAACGGAGTGAAAACACAAAATTTTTTTCAAACGTTTTTCAAAAAAAATCTTGCACACTATTGTACACAACACGCTCAAACACAATACCACAGCCGCTCACAAGGCAACAAAAAATATTATAGAATTTATATCGTATTCAGTCCCGCCGCCGGCTTCACAGCCTTTTTCCGGGCTTTTCGCTGTTTACCCCACCATATGTAAAAGCCTGTCACCGGCAGGGAAGCACAAATAAAACTGATGATAAAGGCCAGTATTTTACCTGGCAGCCCGCCGATAGCACCTACATGTATATCGTAGTTCATCGCAATCAGTTTCTCCCCGCTGTTTTTCTTCCTGTATTCCTCGCGCCCCAGCAGCTTTCCGGTATATTGGTCAAACTTCAGTTCATCTGCACCAAAATAAGTATCCTTCCCTTTATATCCTCCAATCGTATGTACACCTTCGGGATACGCTGCCGGATATACGAAAACACGGTCCACGTTTTTAAGCATCGGCTGAGCTGTATTAAAAGCCATGTCCAGTGGCTGATTACCGGCACCTGCAGTTGTTTTGGCAGAAGTGTAAACAGGCGATACCGGAGCGGTGGTAGTACCGGATGCAGCCACATATACAGCAGCTTCAAACCATTTAAACGCCCATACCATACCCGTGAGTGCAATTACCAGGGCCACCAGCAGGGAATAGAAGCCCAGCACATTATGCAGGTCGTAGTTTATCCTTTTGAAACCTGCCTTCCATTTGATTTTGAAGCTCTGGTCGCGCGCCGCTTTGGTCCAGCGTTTGGGCCACCACATAATCAACCCGGTGATCAGCAGCACCACAAAGATAACAGTGCTCCATCCCACTACAGGCTGCCCGTACCTGGTATTCAGCAGTAGGCTCCAGTGGATATTTTTAACGATGTTGAAAAAATTGTGCTTGTAGTCGATCTTCCCTGTTATCTGCCCGGTATAGGGATTCACCAGTACGGATTCGTAGTATTCCACCGCCCCGAAATAGGTGATGGCAGTATCATTGCCCTTATAGGCCATAAACTCCCAGGCCCGGTCCGGAAGACGCCAGGTGGTCATGGAAAGTATCGGTTTATCGGCTCCGAGGACTTGCTGGGCATGGTCGCGCAGCACACTCAGCGGCAACGTCTGCTCCTGCGGCACTACCTGCAACTGCCGGTGATATACCAGCTCATTAATTTCCCGCTGGAAAACAAACAGACAACCGGTAATACTGATAATCAGCACAATGAGGCCGGAAGCCAGTCCCAGCCACAGATGCAGCTTGTCTACCACCGTTCGTGCCATGGATTTTTTTTTGCCGGGTTTCCCTGCTTCCTTCTTTTTCGGTTGGGTCATTGTTTTCATAAAGCCTGGCCGGGAATATCCGGCGCTGCAAAAATCATAGGTTATCAGCTCCGGACCTGCTCTTATCGGGAATATTATTTGCGCAATGAGGAAAAGAAACGGAAGGAGGGAGTAACCGGTTAAACGTAGGGGTGATAGTCCGGCTTGTCTTTAAAAGTCCCGTTACCAGGGGTATACAGACTGTTCTGCAGCCCTCATGAATCCGAAGATGCCCCACCTCCACCGAGATGCCAACATGAACACAAAACCATAGGGAGATGCCAACAAAAAAGGCTGACCAATGGTCAGCCCCGGATAATTATGTAAAAGCAGTATGCTTATTTATATTTTGGATTGTACAAGGAACTTTCCTGCACGGTCACCTCAGGTTTACCTTGATATTTGTGCTTATAAAGATTGTAGCAACCTCCCAGTGTGAATGCCACGATACAAAACAGGCCCACGTAATAGAGGAAGCGGGAGCGGGAAACCCTGTTACGGGTGATGTCATTCTTGTTTTCTATAGTGTTATGTTCCATATTCAGATTATTTCCGGTGCAAACCTAATAAATATTTTGGATTTATCTATCCGCTAAAACAGATATTTTGTCAATATCATATCAGCTCGGAGAATTTTTTGTGTCTCAGGAAATAATACCGCCAGATCATGATACCATGGAATACTCCTTTCATCCGCATGAGTTTCATTTCCGGCAGGTTATCCTGTTTAACATACTTTTTCCGCCACCGGCAATAGTCGCGGTAGGCGCGGTAGATGGCCGCCATATCCCTGGGTTTGCCGGACACCAGGCTTTTCACAGCCGCCAGGATGTCCAGGAAAAAACGCTGAAAAAGCACGATCCAGCGGTCTTCACTATGCAGGTTCTTCCACAGCATCATCAGGTTGTTGCGGAAGTTAAGATATAGCTTGCGGGGGTTGCCTTGCGGCAGGCTGCCACCACCTACGTGGAATACTTTGGAACCGGGGCAATAGCAGATCCGGTAACCGGCCCGCTGCAGGCGCCAGCACAGATCCACCTCTTCCATATGGGCAAAGAAGTCGCGGTCAAATCCGCCTACCTCATGAAAACAGGCCGAACGGATAAACAACGCTGCACCGGTAGCCCAGAAAATATCCTGTGCATCATCGTACTGGCCTTTATCTTTTTCGGTAGTATACAGAATACGTCCCCGGCAAAAAGTATAGCCCAGAACGTCCATCCAGCCGCCGGCAGCACCGGCGTACTCAAACTCGTCGGGCTGATGATAGGCCCGCATCTTAGGCTGACAGGCAGCAATACGCGGGTCGGATTCCATCAGGGTCACCACCGGCTCTATCCATCCCGGCTCTACTTCCACATCCTGATTCAGCAACACATATATATCAGCCTTCACATGGGCCAGGGCTTCATTATAACCACCGGCAAAACCATCATTCGCAGGGTTTCGGATAATACTGACCGCCGGATAATGCGCCTGTACAAACGCCACACTGTCGTCTGTAGAAGCATTGTCGGCCAGCACCAGCTGCAGATTACCATACGTAGAGCGGCACACCGAGGGCAGGAACTTCTCCAGGAAAGCCTTCCCGTTCCAATTTAAAATAACAACTGCAACTGACGGCAATATGGGCAACGGATATTACGTTTATGCGTGAACAATTAATTTAAGAGATGCAAATATGCAACAAAGGATTCTAATATTTGCTAATCATACAGAATCATCAAAGCGGAATAAGGCTTAAATTAGATTTATGTTTAAACAATATATCGGGTGGAAGTTCGTACTGGCCTCCATAGCAGTGCTCATCATCGTGACCACAATATGGTTTGCCAGCAGCTTGTCGAGAAAAATTCAGGATGAAGAACGAAAAAAAGTAGCCACCTGGGTAGAAGCCAACCGGGAACTCCTCAAATCCGATTCAGACGCCAATCTCAACCTCGCCGTGGAAATCGTGACCACCAATACCACCATCCCACTGATCCTCACCGACGAACAAGGCACCATCCGCGACAGCCGTAACCTCGACTCCATCCGCATCGCACAAAATCCTCAATACCTGAAAGAACAGTTGATCGCCTTCAAAAAACAGCATCCTCCCTTTATCATGGAAGTGGATGCCCGCCATAAACTGTACAACTACATCTACTACGGCGACTCCCTCATACTCAAACAGGTGCGGTACTACCCCTATGTTCAGCTGCTGGTGGTAACACTCTTCATCGCCCTCGTGTTGTTTGCACTCTCCAGCACCAACAGAGCCACCCAAAACCAGGTATGGGTAGGTCTTGCCAAGGAAACAGCCCACCAGCTGGGCACCCCGCTGTCCTCCATGGAAGCGTGGCTGGAAATACTCCGGGAAAATGAAGCCAACCAGATGATGGTCACCGAACTGGCCAAAGATGTGGACCGCCTTAAACTGATCACCGACCGCTTCTCCAAAATAGGCAGCGTCCCCAAACTGGAAGAAAGGGATGTACTCGAACAACTGGAAAACATGGTGGCCTACATCCGTAAAAGAGCACCACAGAAAGTATTCTTCTCCATACATACCACCGAAAAGGAACTGCCGGTAATGATCTCTCCCCCGCTCTTCGACTGGGTAGTGGAGAACCTCTTAAAAAACGCGCTGGATGCCATGGAAGGAAGCGGCAAAATAGATATCTACATAGAAAATCATCCCACTTTCGTCACCATCGATATCTCAGATACCGGCAAGGGCATTCCTAAAATGAACTTCGAAAAAGTGTTCAAGCCAGGCTTCAGTACCAAAAAAAGAGGTTGGGGTTTGGGCCTCTCCCTGGCCAAAAGAATCATCGAAGAATACCATAAAGGAAGACTTTTTGTAAAATCTTCAGAAATAAATAAAGGCACTACTTTCCGCATCCTGCTTAGAAAGTAGCCGATTTTTACCCCGCTGTGGAAAATACATTTTTGAGAAAAAGCATAAATAAATTTGCTTATTTCTAAAAAGCCCTTATTTTTGCAGCCCATTCTACCAGAAAAGATGCGAAGGTGGCGAAATTGGTAGACGCGCTACTTTGAGGTGGTAGTGCCTGAAAGGGCTTGAGAGTTCGAATCTCTTCCTTCGCACGACTTGCTAAAACCCCGCTCCAGGAGCGGGGTTTTTTGTTTTTATACAGCAACAGACACTCAAACAGTTAAATCACTTACAGGAGGATGCACCCGGATTTGCGAACTTCATAGAAATTAATTCTTATGAAAAAGCTTATTTCATCTTTCCTGCTAATCCTCTTTCTTGGTGGCAGTAGTTTTACTACGCTAAAGAACTACAAAACAACTGCTCAGACCAATAATGAATCCACCATTCGAAGATGGGACCTCTATAGTTTCGTTGTACAGGATGTAAATGGTAATTATGTAACGCTGGCCGATATATACATCAATAACATACATGCAGATTATGTATATAGTGGATTTGGTACAGTAAGAGCGAATATAGGTGACTCATATTCTATTGTTGACAATACCAACAACATTTCTGCTTCTGGTACAATCACAACCAAATTAACATTTGTAACCCTACATTAACACACCCACACACAAACAACTGAAATTCATATTCTTACAATAAATTTCAATTGTTATTATGTTAACTACTTTTCGCTTCTTAACAATTCCTTCATTTTTTCTTAACAACCGGCTAATAATAAAAACTGAATTTAGCCATACCCCAGACAGGAAAAAGAGACTATAACTTTTACCATTGTTTGTTTCACCATGCGTACTGGAAGGAAGTAGTATTCCTTCCATTTTTTTATTCCCATCAGGCAAACTTTCTAAACCCTATCTTTACATAATTTTTGTACTGAGATTATGGGAACATCTATTACCTGTCCCAATTGCAAACACCAGTTTGTCATGGAGGATGCTTTTGCAGCAGACATTGAAAAGGAAATGAGGGGGAAAATGGAAGCTGAATGGCGCAGGCGCCTGGATTCCCTGCAGGCCGAAAAAAACTCCCTGCTTTCCGAAAAAACAAAGATGGCGCAGGAACGCCAGCAGATAGAAACGCTCAGACTTCAACAGGAAGACGAGATCAGCAAAAGGGTGCTGGCAGAGAAAAAACATCTGCAGGACACCCTGGCGGAAGACCTGCGCAAATCCATTTCCGCTGATTTCGACAACCAGGTAGCCCTGCTCCGCGAAGCCAACCAGGAACAGGAAGCCAGGCTGAAAGAAGCCCGCAGACAGGAATTGGAATTTCTCCGGAAAGAACAGGAAATGAAAAGCAGGGAACAGGAAATGGAACTCCAGCTCCAGAAAAAACTGCTCGAATCACGCAATGAACTGGCAGAAAAAATCCGCCGGGAAGAAGCAGAACGCAACAGCCTTAAAGATACCGAATACCAGCTGCGTATGCGCGAGCTGGAAAAACAACTGGAAGACCAGCGTAAACTGGCCGAAGAGATGAAACGCCGCGCTGAACAAGGCTCTTCACAGCTGCAGGGAGAAGTACAGGAACTCGTTCTGGAAGAAATGCTCCGCAGCACTTTCCCGTTCGACGAAGTAACGCCTGTAGGCAAAGGTGTAAGAGGAGCAGATTGTGTTCAGCTGGTACGTAATTCCCTGGGCCAGGAATGTGGCCGCATCATCTACGAAAGTAAAAGGACCAAGGAATTTGCACGCGACTGGGTCGAAAAACTGAAAGCCGATATGCGCAGCCAGGGCGTGGATGTGGCCATCCTCGTTACCCAAACCATGCCCAAAGACATGGAGCGTTTCGGAGAAAAAGACGGCGTATGGATCTGTACCTTCTCCGAAGTAAAAGCGCTGGCTTATATCCTGCGGGATGGTATCATTAAGATCGCTGCCAGTGTACGCACCCAGGAAAATAAAGGCGACAAAATGCACATGCTCTATGGTTACCTTACCAGCATTGAATTTGCTGAACAATGGAAAGCCATCAGAGAAGGTTTTATGTCGATGAAATTATCGATACAACGCGAACGCGACGCCATGGAAAAACTCTGGAAAGCCCGCGAAAAACAACTTGAAAAAGTATTACTCAACGCTGCCCATATAAAAGGCTCTATCGAAGGTATCGCCGGCAGCGACTCCGTAGATCTCAAACTACTGGAAGACGCCGCCGATGAAATACTGGAATAACCTTTAAACCTAATTGTTTTCAAATCGTCTCACTAACCTATGAAAAGCCGTATAAACAACGAATACAACACGATTATTTTTGATCTGGGGTCTGTATTGATAGACTGGAACCCGCGTTATCTTTACCGTAAGATATTTGCCACTGAAGCAGAAATGGATAATTTCCTGCAAAACATCTGTACATCCGACTGGAATGAAGAACAGGATGCAGGCAGAAGCCTGCAGGAAGGCACCGAAATGCTGATAGCCACTTATCCGCAACATGAAGCGCATATACGCGCATTTTACGGCCGCTGGAAAGAAATGCTGGCCGGTGAAATCGCTGATTCCGTAACGTTACTGCGCCAACTGAAAGAGAGCGGCAAATACAAACTCTATGCACTCACCAACTGGTCTAACGAAACCTTCCCGCTCGCACTGGTCGAATTCCCTTTCCTGCAATGGTTTGATGGTATTGTGGTATCAGGCCGTGAAAAACAGCGCAAGCCCTATCCCGCTTTCTACCAGCTGCTGCTCGACAGATACCAGGTGTCTGCCGAAAAAGCATTGTTTATCGATGATAACCTGCGTAACGTTAAAGCGGCCGAGCAACACGGCATTGATAGTATCCACTTCATCCACCCGGAGCAATTGAAAGATGCATTAATCACAAAAAACATATTAAATTAGTCATCTTTGTTAAAAGCTCATTTTGTTAACCCAATTTCATTTTAAGATTACCTTAACAATTCAGCACTAAACTTTTTGTAACATCTTCCCATCCAAAGCGTTGAACAAGAAGAGATACGGAAACTTCCTGCAGCCGCGTGCCAACCGGCGTTAAATTTGTTAACATTTGACACGCACTCCGCTGTTAACCTGTACACGGAAGAGACCATTCCTTAAAAATTAATACGCGAGGATATGAAAAGAACAATGTATTTATTAAGTGCTGTTGCCGTTGTGATGGCAATGCTTTCATTCAGCAGCTGTCGTAAAGACCCCTTAAAAGATATGACAGATGAGGAGTCACGGATTTATATCACCAACCACGACGCCAAAGCTGACTTCACCTCCTACTCCACTTTCAGCATAGTAGATTCTGTGGTGGTGCTGAGCAGAAACAGCGACGCTGCTAAAAAAGCGCTGACTACCTACGACAAACAACTGATCGCTTCTGTTACCGCCGCCATGAAACAACGTGGCTACACGCTGGTAGATAAATCTGCCAAACCAGACCTTGGCATCAACCTCACCAGAATAGACAACTCCTATACGTCTATCAGCTGGAACCCGGGATGGTGGGGCGGTCCCGGCTATTGGGATGCCGGTTACTGGGGATATCCCGGTGGTGGCTGGTTCTGGCCTTCCTACTATAACGTGTTCCAGGTAAACGAAAAACAAACCGCTATCGATCTCTTCGATCTCAAAAATGCGCAGAACGACAAATTCAATGTCATCTGGAATTCGCTCTGGCGCGGTTCCGGCGTCTGGAACACCAACAATGTGGATGCAATGGTTCAGGCTTCATTTGCCCAGTCTGCCTATCTGAGCAAAAGCAAATAAGCTGATTCAAAAACTTTAAACTGATTAGACGATGAAAAAGATAAAAAACTGGCTGCTGGTGATGGCAGGATGTATGGCTATTCAGGCGGTATCTGCACAAAGCCGTCCACCACTTTCTATAGACCTGAACTATTCCATTGCCCAGCCACTGGGTTCACTGAAAGATTATAGCAATAAAACCAGCTTCCGCGGATGGAGTGCCGGCCTGCAATATATGCTGAACGACCGCCTGTCAGTAGGCTTCCGCAGCGGCTTCCAGGACTATTACGAAAGACTGCCACGTGCCGTGTACCCTGACAAACAAGGCGATGTTTCTACCGTACAGTCCCGCACCCTGCAGGTGATTCCCCTCCAGGCCACTGTAGGTTATGCTTTCACCAAAGCCACCAGTCCCGTAATACCCTACGGCCTGCTCGGCATCGGTGCGGCTAATATGAACTACGAAAAATATTGGGGCGAATTTGTGGAGAAAAATAACAGCTGGCAGTTTATCGTAAGCCCCGAAATAGGCATCAACGTGCCTTTTGGCGCTTACTCTCCGGTGATGTTTAACGCTAATGTGCGTTATAACTACTCACCGTACAAGTTCAATGATATCACCAACTACAATTCCATTCAGGCAAACATTGGGCTTAGAATTCATATCCACTAAGCTTTTTATCCATATTCATGAAAGAGGAAAAGTGAGGATGTCTCCCGCTTCGTATTAAACGGAGCGGGATTTTTTTATCAGCATCAAATGAAATAACTGGCAAAGCCTTTACTGTAAGCCTCTTTAATACTACCATCTGCTGCCTTATAAATGTATAATGCTTCCAGTCCCAGCTCCGGATGCTCCGCAATAAAACGAAGTCCCTTTTCTACCCCCATCAGAATAAGCGGGTTGTCAAATGCATCTGCGGTAAAACAATCTTTTGCAATCACCGTCACACTGATGATATTGTTGTGCAGGGCAATACCGGTAGCGGGGTCGATGGTATGGGCAAAGCGGGTGCGTCCCTGGTCAAAAAAACGGCGATAATTGCCGCTGGTGGCTATTCCTTTATTCTGCAACTGTACCATCCCCTGGATTGGTTCGTAGGTGGTATCTCCGGGAGCTGGCCGTTCTATACCTACCCGCCATGTTTTTCCCTGCTGATTCACGCCTTTTGCACACAGCTCTCCACCTACATCTACCAGGTAATTGTGAATCCCCTGCTGTTCCAGGAATTTTCCCAGCACATCTACCGTATAGCCCTGAGCAATACCATTACAGTCGATCTGAACTCCTTTTTTGGTGGTAGAAAGATGATCCCCTTTTACCCGCAGATAACGGTAACCCACATACGACAATGCTTTTTTTATACTATCGGGTGGTGGCACACCTTTGAAGCCAGGTTTGGTAACACCAAATCCCCAGAGATATACCAATGGCTTTACGGTAATATCAAAAACACCGTGGGTGGCTTTACTGGCAAACAAGGCCTTCTCTACCACCGCCTGCATATGCCCGTCCATGGTCACCTGGCCGGTAGCATTGAACTGATTGATCAGCGAACCAGGCTTATACAACGACAACGACTGGTCTATCACCGCAAATACAGAGTCTATCCGCTTTTGCTGTGATGCCGTGTCTGTTGTCAGGTATTTCACAATGTAATAAGTGCCTTGCGCCTTTCCTTCGCAGGCGGCCAGTTTAAGCGGCAACTCCTGTGCACTGGCCACAGTGGCCATGAACAAACCTGTCAGCAGTAATAAAAATCTCATGGTAAGCTGGTCCCTTTTTGATTGGAAATAATAACCAGCGAGTAAGATAATATTTTGTTTGAAAATCCCCGGGCTGAAGCCCGGGGATAAATTTGTTTGAAGCTGAAGTTCAGAGCGAAGAATGTTTGAAGCTGAAGTTCAGAGCTAAATTTTTTGAAGCTGAAGCCCGGGGCTAAATTTGTTTGAAACCAAAGTTCAGAGCTTTAGTCCCGGATATACCCCGGGAAAGCCTATATCAAATTTAGCCCAGGGATTATTTAAAAGCATCCATCCCCGTCACGTCCATGCCGGTGATTAAGAGATGAATTTCATGCGTGCCTTCATAAGTAAGTACACTCTCCAGGTTCATCATGTGGCGCATAACCGGGAACTCTCCGGTGATGCCCATGCCGCCCAGGATAGAACGGGCATCGCGGGCGATTTTGGTAGCCACTTCGCAGGAATTGCGTTTAGCCATGGAGATCTGTGCCGGTGTGGCCTTGCCTTCGTTTTTGAGTACGCCCAGACGCCAGTTGAGCAACTGTGCTTTGGTAATTTCTGTGATCATCTCCGCCAGTTTCTTCTGGGTGAGCTGAAAACCACCGATAGGGCGGCCAAATTGTGTCCGTTCTTTAGAGTAACGGAGGGCGGTATCATAACAGTCCATCGCTGCTCCGATCACGCCCCAGGCAATACCGTAACGCGCGGAAGAAAGACAACTGAGGGGCCCTTTTAACCCTTTCACGCCGGGAAGTATATTTTCTTTGGGGACTCTTACATTATCAAATACCAGTTCCCCTGTAGCGCTGGCGCGCAGGCTCCATTTACCTTTTGTTTCGGGGGTGGTAAATCCTTCCATACCTCTTTCCACGATGATGCCGCGGATAACACCTTCTTCATCTTTGGCCCATACTACAGCAATCTGTGCAAAAGGTGCATTGGATATCCACATCTTGGCACCGTTGAGGATGACGTGATCGCCGTCTTCTTTAAAGTTGGTGATCATGTCGGCAGGGTTGGAACCGTGGTCCGGCTCTGTGAGGCCGAAACAGCCCATCCACTCACCGGTGGCCAGTTTGGGCAGATATTTTCTTTTCTGGGCTTCGCTGCCAAAAGTAAAGATCGGATACATCACCAGCGAACCCTGTACCGATGCGGTAGAACGGATACCGCTGTCGCCTCTTTCCAGCTCCTGCATCATCAGTCCATAGGCAATATGGTCCATACCGCCACCTCCGTATTCCTGCGGGACAGTAGGGCCAAAACAGCCCAGGTCACCCAGGCCTTTGAGGATGTGCGAAGGGAAAGCCGCACGTTGGCAATAGTCTTCAATAATGGGTGAAATCTCTTTTTTTACCCATTGCCTTACTGTATCACGAATTAACAGATGCTCTTCCGTTAACAAACCATCTACAGCAAAATAATCAGGTGACTGGAATAAATCTTTAGACATCTATTTGGGTTTAGTAACCCAATATAACCAATTACGAATTACGAAATACGAATTGCAGGATTGAAAAAGGGCAAGGCCTCACTAAAGCCTTCGTTTTCAATTCGTAATTCGCATTGGGTCATTTATTATTCATGACAAGTTCCCTATCTTCGGTTTAAATTCGGGGTTATGGCAAGCAAAATCATTCCTGCACTGCTGTTGATGGGGTTTATGTTCCTCGTGATCATAACCTTTCATCCTACGCCATTACAATCTGTTTCTCTTTCCGGAATGGTGACTCATAAAAAACCGGTACCCAACCCGGACATCAAGTGTTACTGGATGGTTTTCCTTAAAACGGGCCCGCATCGGGACCAGAATATGGAAGATGCCGCGAAAATTCAATCTGCCCATCTGCAAAATATTACCCGGCTGGCCAAAGCCGGCAAACTGATCACTGCCGGTCCTTTTGGCAATGATGGTGATCTGAAAGGTATGTTTATCCTCAACTGTAAAGATAGTCTGGAGGCGGTGCAGCTGGTGGAAAGTGATCCTGCTGTAAAAGCAGGACGGCTGCGTTTTGAAGTGCTTCCCTGGTGGACGGAGCGGAATTGTTTGTTTAAATAATTGCTGGCGGGTTAACCTTTATTTTTAGACAGATGCTCTTTTCTTTTCGTGCAGATATTTTTTGAAAACCTGTCAGCGGTTAACTTTTAGCCCCAGTAGAAATTTTTTCCGGGCTGCGACTAAAAGCTAACGCCAACTGCAACTGCGCTTAGAGGCTTACAGCTGCCTGGTTCAGATAAGTGGCCATTTCCTGCTGGTATTGCAGGGCCGCATTGCGGGCATCCACAGCAAAATCTTCTCCGTTACCGGCATAAATGATAGCGCGGCTGGCATTTACCAGCAGTCCGCAATCCTTGTTCATGGCATGTGTGGAGATCTCTTGCAGACTGCCGCCTTGTGCACCTACACCTGGCACCAGGAAGAAGTGGTTAGGTACCATTTTACGGATATGCGCCAGCTGAGCTGATTGAGTGGCTCCTACTACAAACATGAGATTGTCCGGAGTACCCCATTCCATCGCTGCTTTCATCACTTTTTCATACAACAGCTCATCACCTGCCTGCTGCAGCTGAAAATCCTGGCTGCCTTCATTGGAAGTGAGTCCCAGCAGGATGGTCCATTTCTCCGGGAACTGGAGGAATGGCAACACGCTGTCTTTGCCCATATAAGGTGCTACCGTAACGGAATCAAACTTATACGTATCAAAAAAAGTTTTTGCGTATTGTGTAGAGGTATTGCCGATATCGCCTCGTTTGGCGTCAGCTATGGTAAAAATACCGGAAGGGATATATTCTACCGTACGCTGCAGGCTTTCCCATCCACGGATGCCCATACTCTCGTAAAAGGCAGTATTAATTTTATAGGCTACACAAAGGTCTTTGGTAGCATCAATAATTGCCTTGTTAAAGGCAAACACCGGATCTGCGTGAGACAGCAGGTGTTTCGGAATCTTTTGTATGTCAGTGTCCAATCCTACACAGAGATAAGATTGTTTTTCCTTGATAAGATTCACCAATTCCTGTCGATTCATAGTCGGTTTTTATTTGGGGCGCAAAGTTAAGCAAAACTTAAGCATTGCAGCTGTTTTACACATATTATGATTACTTATGATCTAACTATTGTAATGTATTTGTTGTGGTTACCGACAATCTGTACGGAGGATGACTCGATTAAAGGTAAGGAAAAAAAGGATGAAGAATTTCAAATTAAAGTACTGCTTTTTCTAAAAAAAAACAGCGAAGACAAAGCGGTTTCATCCACATTGTCTTCGCTGCATATCTGTTTTCCGGCATTCCGGATCAGGCGATAATATCTACGATTTTAGTAGGTGCTATATTGGCATTACGCATAGCAATACTTCTGGCAGCGGCGCCGGCCACGTCCAGGAAGGCTTTGCGGGTGATTTTATCATCGCTGGCCATAGCCGGTACACCGGTATCGCCACCTTCGCGGATGCTTTGTACCAGCGGAATCTGGCCCAGGAAGG
Organism: Chitinophaga sp. HK235; assembly: GCF_018255755.1. Classification (NCBI taxonomy): domain Bacteria; kingdom Pseudomonadati; phylum Bacteroidota; class Chitinophagia; order Chitinophagales; family Chitinophagaceae; genus Chitinophaga; species Chitinophaga sp. HK235. The sequence goes on from NZ_CP073766.1 coordinate 3,594,149, forward strand.
GGATTTCCAGGTCTTCTGCCAGTTTTTTACCACCTTCTTTTCCGAAGATGTAGTATTTGTTTTCCGGAAGTTCTGCCGGCGTGAAGTAAGCCATATTTTCTACCAGACCGAGGATCGGTACATTGATCTGCTTACCGCTGAACATGGCGATACCTTTTTTGGCATCTACCAGGGCCACATCCTGTGGAGTGGTTACGATCACAGCGCCGGTAACGGGTACTGTCTGCACCAGCGTCAGGTGGATATCACCGGTTCCGGGAGGCATATCGATCACCAGGTAGTCCAGTTCGCCCCAGTGTACATCTGTAACAAACTGTTTCAAAGCGCTACTGGCCATTGGTCCACGCCAAACTACAGCATCTCTTTCGTCAATCAGCAAACCGATAGACATCACTTTGATACCGTATTTTTCCATAGGCTCTATCATGCCTTTGCCTTCTACATTGACCATCAACGGTCTTTCTCCGCGAAGGCCAAACATGATAGGTACAGACGGGCCGTAAATATCGGCATCCATCAGACCCACACGGGCACCATCACGGCCAAGGGCCAGGGCCAGGTTGGCAGCCACGGTAGACTTACCCACACCTCCCTTGCCGGAAGCCACCACAATGATGTTCTTCACATTCGACAATACAGCTCCTCCATCTTTACGTCTGGAGCTTACGTTAGCCGTCATCACCACTTCCACTTCCGCTTCCTTGCTGACCATCATGTGAATAGCGTTTACACACGCATTTCTGATAAGATCTTTTAAAGGACAGGCTGGTGTCGTCAACACTACCGTAAACTTCACTTTATTACCGTCTATCTCTATATCTTTCACCATGTTCAACGTCACCAGATCCTTCCCCAGATCGGGCTCTTCGACGTTGCTCAGGGCCTGTAAAATCTGCTCTTTCGTCATCATAAATTGTTGTTAAAATTTGAATCCTGCCTGCAAAGTTAACCCAATTGCAAGTTATTTTACAACTTCCTTTGCGTTCATCCATTGTAAGGGAACAAGTAAAATAAATTTCTATATCTTAGGCCGGCATGCATCACAAAAGATCCTACATACTGTCACTCATACTTGCGTTCCTGTTATCACCTTTCCTGTTGAAAGCTCAGATTGCAGATTTCCGCGACAGCGTTATTCAGATTTCAGGTGTAACCATGACAGCTGACAGCCTCAGAGCCATCCCGGCAGTAAGTATTATCGTGAGAGGACAAGGCAGAGGTACTATTTCCAACACCGCCGGTGTTTTTTCTATCGTCGTGTTCAAAGGTGATACCCTCACCTTCAGTGCGGTTGGCTTTAAACGCAAGGATTATAAGATTCCGACCTCCCTTAAAGGTAACAATTTCTCGCTGATACAACTAATGGTGGAAGATACCACCTACCTCCCCGTCACCATTATCAAACCCTACCTTTCCCGGCAGGAGTTTGAAAGGGCTTTCGCCTCTATGGACGTCCCCGACGATGCCTACGAGATAGCCCGTAAAAACACGGAAAATGCCCGCATACGGGCCATGTCACGCTTCACCCCCGTTGATGGCGCGGAAGGCGTAAACCATTATCTCAACAAACAGGCGCAGTCGCTCTATTATGCAGGGCAACCACCTCCACAGAATATCTTCAACCCCCTCGCCTGGGCACAGTTCATCCAGGCCTGGAAAAGAGGCGATTTCAAACGAAAAGACGACTACTAATCATTTATGGATTTTATGATTTACAGATTTTGTGATTTCACAGCTTTGCTAAAATTCGTAAATCATAAAATTCATAAATCGTAATTGTTTATATTGCCCTATTATCAGAACCAAAATAATCTCCATGCAAAAAATAGCGGTAATAGGCGCAGGTACCATGGGTAACGGTATCGCACACGTATTTGCTCAGAATGGCTTCAACGTAAACCTGATAGACGTCTCAGAAACAGCCCTCCAGAAAGCATTACAGACCATCTCTAAAAACATCGACAGACAAATTGCCAAAGGTACTGTCACCGAAGCAGATAAAACACAAACCCTGGCCAATATCACCACCCATACTGCCCTGGCAGACGGTGTGAAAGAAGCCTCCCTCGTAGTAGAAGCAGCCACCGAAAACGTAGCCCTCAAACTGAAAATATTCCAGGAGCTGGACCAGCATGCGCATCCCGATGCCATCCTGGCTACCAACACCTCCTCTATCTCCATTACCAAAATTGCCGCTGCCACCAAACGGCCGGCCAAAGTGATCGGCATGCACTTCATGAATCCCGTGCCCGTCATGAAACTGGTAGAGATCATCAACGGATACGCTACCGATAAAAATGTCACCGAACAAATCGTAGCCCTCTCCGAAAAACTGGGCAAAGTACCCTGCGTAGTGAATGATTATCCAGGCTTCATCGCCAATCGTATTCTTATGCCTATGATCAACGAAGCGATCTACTCCCTCTATGAAGGTGTAGCCGGCGTAGCAGAAATCGATACCGTCATGAAACTCGGTATGGCACACCCTATGGGCCCTCTGCAACTCGCAGACTTCATCGGCCTCGACGTATGCCTTTCCATCCTCAACGTATTACACGACGGATTCGGTAATCCTAAATACGCTCCCTGCCCTCTCCTCGTCAATATGGTCACCGCCGGCTATCTCGGCGTGAAAAGTGGAGAAGGGTTCTATCAATATACACCCGGAAGTAAAGAACTGGTTGTAAGCCCTTTGCACAGTAACCGCTAATCAGCATAAAATCAGAAGGCCCATTGCAAAGTGCAATGGGCCTTCTGATTTTTATTTGGGTTACAGTGTCCGATTATGAACACTTCGCTCCACTTCCGAACAATTTTTTCGCCCCATTAGATTCTAACTTCTTCATTATCAGCGGTTCTATTTCTGGCATATTCTTTATCACTCTCCGGTATCACCCTGAAACTCTACTACCATGTTGAAGCGTTATAAAATCTTTCTGATCACCGTGGCTGTTGTGGTAGCTATGCTGCTGATTTTAAAGAGAGAATGCCTTAAAATGGACAATCCCGGACCTTCCCGGTCTCCTGATATTTGTTTTGAACTGATCGCCGAATTTCAGCTGGTCGGGAAACAGGCTACTTCATCGGTTTTATCTCCAGTCCGTGAATGTCGCGGAGACGAAGCAGGCACAACTCCTCATTCGATTTGGGCACGCCTATGTCCATAGCACAGAAGAGCTGCAGCTCCTGGGAAAGCACTGTACAGTTAAGTTGTTTTACCACGATCATGACATCGTTCATAATCGTATAGTCGAAGCTGAGATGATACCTGGATTCTATGTTTTTCTGGATGGCAGGTACCAGTTGTAATACCATGGAGGCGCTCATCTTATAGGCGTTGATCAGCCCCGGCACGCCCAGCAGTGTGCCACCGAAATAACGCACCACCACAATCAGTACATCCGTCAGTTGTTTACTGTCTATCTGCCCCAGGATAGGCTTGCCGGCAGAACCGGAAGGCTCTCCGTCGTCGTTGGCCCTGAACTGTAATCCGTCTGTTCCCAGCCGGTAAGCATAACAATGGTGGGTAGCTTTCGGATGCTCCTTTTTTACTTCCAGCAGGCATTCCTTCACCGCCTCCGGAGTTTTGACAGGAAATACATAAGCCAGAAACTTGCTGCCCCTGTCTTTAAACTCAGCGACAGCTGTTTTATCAATTGTAAAATAAACCTCCATCAAAATATTTTAGAAAAACCAAATACTATTTATCTCCGCTGCGATGGTAAAAATCGATGCGGTCGCCTTCCAGGTATACTGTGTTATCCAGCACCGCATGAGGTATGGCTGGTGCAGGCAGCCCATCGGGAAGTGTAACCGTTCCCGTTATAATACGGGCTTCGTCCCACAGACCGGCTTCCAGGAAACGCTGTAATACATAAGGCCCCCCTTCTACGAGTACGCTCTGTATCTGTTGCCTGTAAAGGCTTTCCATCAGCTGCGGCAGCAGTTCGCGCTGAAAATCAAGCTGCAGGGTCTGTGTAAGGCCATGGGGACTGCTTTCTTCCGCGGTCAGGAAGATGGTAGGGATGCTGCCATCCCATAAATGATGGGTACGGGGAACAGACAGCGTCCTGTCTATCACCAGGCGTACAGGATCTTTTCCAGGCCACAGGCGGGTATTGAGGCGGGGGTTATCGAGCATAGCGGTGCGGGTGCCCACCAGAATGGCCATCTCCTCGCTACGCCAGCGGTGTACCAGGCGGTTGCTCCAGGCATTGGAGATCCGTACCGGTGCGCCGTCGCTGCCGGCCATAAAGCCATTGCAGCTCTGAGCCCATTTAAGAATTATATAAGGGCGCTGTTGCTCATGAAAAGTAAAGAAACGGCTGTTGATAGCCCTGCAGGCCGCTTCCAGCACGCCGGTATGTACTTTGATGCCGGCTTTTTCCAGCTTTTCGATCCCTTTTCCGGCTACCGCCGAGAAGGTGTCTACACAACCGATCACTACTTCAGGAATCTGCTGCGATACGATCAGGTCGGCACAGGGAGGTGTTTTGCCGTGATGGGCACAAGGTTCCAGGCTTACATACATGGTAGCCCGTGATATCAGCGGCTTGTCTTCCTCCACTACACTATTGACACAATTTACTTCAGCATGAGCCTGACCATACTGTTGATGGTAACCTTCGCCGATAATACGGCCCTGATGCACCAGCACCGCGCCTACCATCGGATTGGGAGCCGCATTACCGCGGCCCATGGCTGCCAGCTCCAGGCACCGCCGCATAAAAATTTCATGGTCCGTGCTATTCATGATACCCTGTTAAGTAATATTTTTGCCAAAATTACGGTTTTAGCCAACGGAAAATGCCAATCAACCCCCGGTTTGCATTTTTCGGTCATTTCTTAAATTATCAATTTTGACAATACAAACAGCCTTTACCTATATCACGGGTGCCATAGGTGACTTATATGACGAGCGCGAAGCGGCCAATATTGCCCATATCGTACTTGAACATATCACGGGCATGAATAAACTGGACCGTCTGGTCCATAAAACAAAGCTGCTGACACCTGATCAGAACACCGGCCTGAAGACAGCCATAGAAGCGTTGTTACGCCTGGAACCGGTGCAATATGTTACCGGCACCAGCTGGTTTTATGGTATGGAGCTGATGGTCAATAAAAGTGTACTGATACCCCGGCCGGAAACGGAAGAACTGGTGGAATGGATTGTACAGGAGCTTTCCGGTAAACCACGCCCCCATCTGCTCGATATCGGCACCGGTAGCGGATGTATCCCGCTGGCCCTGAAAAAATCCATTCCTGCCGCAGTGGTTTCTGGTATAGATGTCAGCGAAGATGCGCTGACAGTAGCACGCAGCAATGCCGCCACACAACGCCTGGACGTCAGTTTCTGGCATATGGACACCCTGAATACCCGGCAAACCGACACCCTGCCTGTATTTGACGTGATCGTCAGCAACCCGCCCTATATCACACAAAGTGAAAAGGTCACCATGCAACAACAGGTATGGGGCTTCGAACCTTCTCTCGCGCTGTTTGTACCCGACAACGACGCGCTGCTGTTTTACCGGCATATCGCGCAGCTGGCACAACACAAACTGAACACCGGAGGCGCCCTTTATTTTGAAATCAATGAATCATTGGGTAAAGAAGTAGTGGCCCTGCTGGAAGAACAGGGATTTACAGACGTGGTGCTCAAACAGGACATGTTTGGCAAAGACCGCATGGTGAAAGGAACATTCACGAAGTAATATACTATCACATAAAAGGCAGGGAGCAAAGACTACAGCGTAATCTTTGCTCCCTCCCTTTTATAATGCGGACTATTTCTTTGCTGTGGCCAGCACTACCTTCGCGCCCAGTTGTTTGGCGACTTCCATCACATTCACCACCTCTTCAATCGGCACCAGCTTTTCTGCATTGATCACGATGGTAGGATCTACTTTTTCATTGCCAATAGCCGGAGCCAGGGCCTGTTTGAGACCTTCGAAAGGTACTTTGGTAGTGCCCACGAAAAACTCATGTTTTTCGTTGATGCTAACTACCACGGTTTGTTTGGCTTTGGTATTACTCTGGGCTTTCGGCAACATCAGTTTGATGACGTTGGGATTGGCCAGTGTGGAAACAATCAGGAAGAACAACAGCAAAATGAACAGGATATCGTTCAATGCCGAGTTGTGCATTTCCACATGTTTCTTATTTCTCCTGCGTAAATTCATTATCTGTTGATTTATCGGGTTGGTTCCTGCAGGATATCGGTAAATTCTGCAGCAGCACCTTCCATCTTGTTAACAACCTTATCTATCTGAGCATTCAGGAAGCTGTAGCCGATGAAGGCCACTATACCAATGATCAGACCTGTAGCGGAAGTGATCATCTTTACATAGATACCGCCAGCGATAGTGCCCAGGGTAATATCGGAAGTAATGGAGATATTGAAGAAGGTCTGGATCATCCCGGCGATAGTACCGAGAAACCCGAACATAGGCGCGATACCGGCTATGATAGATAAGATAACAAGATTTTTCTCCATCCGGTAGATCTCCAGTTTTCCAACGTTCTCCATGGACTTTTCGATGGAGTCGATCGGTTTACCGAGACGCTGAATACCTTTATCGATCATACGGGCAATAGGGCCCTGTGTGTTTTTTGCCAGTGAACGTGCACCCTGGATATTGCCGGTAGTGATCTGGTCACGGATCATCGGCATAAAATTATCTTCCAGACGGCCTGCTTTGGCAATGGTGAGATACCGTTCCACAAAAACAAATACAGCAACCAAGGAGAGGATACCCAGCGGGATCATCAACACGCCCCCTTTCATAAGCATATCAATCAGGTGCATCTGTTGCTGTGGTGCGGCAGCGACATTAATGCCCTGCGCCACCGTGTCGGCCTTCGGTGTTAATAATGGATCCTGTAAGAGTGTAATGAGCCCTAGTAGCATGATGGATTTTCTTCTATTAACGGTTAAAATAGTAAAATAATTACGAAATGTAATTTCATTTTCAAGCCTTCTCCTCCCAAACCTGTGCCAGATATACAATTGTTTGAACAGCTTTTTGCATATCCTGTATACTTACATACTCATGTTTGCTGTGGAGCGCCATTTCACCGGTAAAAATATTTGGGCAGGGCAAACCCATAAATGATAAGCGGGAACCGTCGGTACCGCCGCGGATACTCATTTTCAGCGGCTGTACGCCGGCCCTGCGGATAGCTTCCGCTGCATAGGCCGTTACCTCAGGATGCTGATCCAGCACCTCTTTCATATTGCGGTATTGTTCTGTTACCTTCAAAGTGGCACGGGCACCGGGATGGCGATCCAATACCTTGTCCATCACCCGGCGCAGGAAACTTTCGTGTGCCTCAAGGCTGGACGTATCAAAATCACGGATGATAAAGTCGATCTCCGTTTTTTCCACGGTACCGCTTATACGAACGGGATGTATAAATCCTTCCCTGTCTTCGGTTGTCTCCGGAGAAAGTCCGTCTTTCGGTAAAGCATCTACGATCTCACCGGCAATTTTAATCGCGCTGATCAGTTTTCCTTTGGCAGCGCCAGGATGGGCACTCACACCATAAACAGTGATCTTGGCACCATCTGCGGAAAAATTCTCATCTTCCAGAGAGCCCAGCTCACCACCATCCATGGTATATCCGAACTGTGCAGCCAGCTTTTTCATGTCCGCTTTTTCCACACCACGGCCTACTTCTTCATCAGGGGTAAACAGGATGCGGATAGCACCGTGTTTTACTTCCGGATGGGTCATGAGGTAGTTGGCCGCATCCATGATCTCTGCCACGCCGGCTTTATCGTCTGCACCCAGCAGCGTAGTACCGCTGGCTGTAATGATATCATCTCCTTTTTTGCTGCCCAGATAAGGATGCTCACGGGAGCTGATCACCACCGTTTGATCGTCAGGCAATACAATGTCTCCACCATCATAATTGCGGTGAACAATAGGTTTTACACCGGTGCCACTGCTATCTGAAGAAGTGTCCACATGGGAACAGAAACAGATCACAGGTACCTGTTTGTCTGTATTGGCAGGGATGGTAGCATATACATAACCATGTTCGTCCATCTCAGCATCTGTGATGCCCATCTCCTGTAATTCCTTTACCAGCAACCGGGACAGGTCTTTCTGCTTCTCTGTGGTCGGAAAGCTGGTACTCTGAGGATCTGATTGTGTATCTATCTGCGCGTAACGAATAAAACGCGTGTCAACGGTGTATTGATAATTTGTAAACATATTGCAAACGTAAGGAAAAAACCCGTGTCCCCTTTTGCCGTAGAATATTCTGTTTTGCCATCGCTCACAATATCATTCAAAGTAAAATATTCTACAGAAAACACATTTTTTAATACAAAAAACCAAATTTATCAATATTGATCGAACAAACATACAATAATAATAGGTTTGCCTGGAACAAAAAACCATCCTATATATGATTACCAATATTCCAGGCTACCCGCGAATCGGCAGCCAGCGAGAACTGAAGAAAGCCTGCGAAAACTACTGGGCTGGAAAAATATCCCTGGAGAAACTGGAGCTAACGGCCAGGCAACTACGAAAACAACACTGGGAAACCCTCCATCAGGCGGGCATAGACCTGATCCCTTCCAACGACTTTTCTTTTTATGATCAGATGCTCGACATGAGCATGGCCCTCGGAGTGATCCCTGCCCGCTTTCAGGATTTGCAACGGTCTTTTGCCAATCCACATTGCCTGGAGCTGTATTTTGCCATGGCCAGAGGTTATCAGAAGAATGGATTTGACCTGACGGCACTGGAAATGACCAAATGGTTTGACACCAACTACCATTACCTGGTACCTGAATTTGATGACTGCCAGACCTATAGCCTGCAGTGTCGCAAGAGCATTCATGAGTTTAAGGAAGCCCTTCAGCAGGGTATCCGCACCAAACCTGTGCTGATAGGTCCTGTCACCTATATCCTCTGCGGCAAAATAAAATCTGCCGGCATTACCCGTCAGGCACTGCTTTCCCGCCTGCTGCCGGCCTATATCGAACTGCTGACAGCCCTCCGCGAAGCCGGCGCCGAATGGATACAGCTCGATGAACCTTCTCTGGTGACCGACCTGGAACCCGCTGACACTGCGCTTTTCCAACTGGCTTACACAGCCATCCGCCAGGCACTCCCCCATCAGCAATTGCTGCTCACCACCTATTTCGGCGGCCTGGAAGACAATACCCAGCTGGCGCTACAGCTGCCCGTTGATGCCCTGCACATCGATCTGGTACGTGCTCCGGAGCAACTCGATGACGTGCTGGCCGCATTACCGGACAATATGCAGTTATCACTGGGGGTAGTAGATGGCCGCAACATCTGGAAAAATGATTATACCATATCCATAGCGCTGCTCCGGCGCGCAACAGCTGCCATCGGCGAACAGCGTGTCATGCTGGGCACTTCCTGCTCATTGTTGCACGTACCCTACAATCTCGATGATGAAACCTCCCTGGACCCGGCTATCAGTCAATGGATGGCTTTTGCAAAACAGAAAGTAGGAGAAGTTGCCGCATTAAAGCAAATCCTGTCCGGCGACGAAGCGCTGCTGACTATTAACCAGCAGATGATGGACAGTCGCCGTACCGCGCCAGGCATCCACGTACCGGCTGTAAAAGCAAGACTGGCTGCCATTACAGAGGCTGACTTCTCACGCCCGCTGTCCTTTGCCGCCCGTCAGGCCCTTCAACAGGAAAAGCTACAGCTGCCACTATTGCCTACTACCACCATCGGCTCTTTCCCCCAAACCGTGGAAATACGACAACTGCGCTCCAATCTCAAAAAAGGATATATCACCCAGGAACAATACAACCACGACATCAGCACTGCTATCCGGGAAGCTATCACCTGGCAGGAAGCCCTGGGACTGGACGTACTGGTACATGGAGAGTTTGAGCGCAACGATATGGTGGAATATTTCGGCGAACAGCTCGAAGGATTTGTATTCACACAAAACGGATGGGTACAGAGCTACGGTACCCGCTGCGTAAAGCCGCCTGTGATCTATGGCGATGTATGGCGTCCTTACCCTATGACCGTTGACTGGAGCCGTTATGCCCAGTCCCTCACCGACAAACCTGTCAAAGGCATGCTCACCGGCCCCGTCACCATCCTGCAATGGTCTTTTGTCAGAAATGACCAACCTCGCATGGACACAGCTTTCCAGATAGCACTGGCCATCCGTGACGAGGTAAAAGATCTCGAAAACGCAGGCATCGCCATCATCCAGGTAGACGAGCCTGCGCTGCGGGAAGGGCTGCCACTGCGCAAGAAACAACAGGGCATCTATCTCGAACAGGCTGTTAACGCCTTCAGGTTGTCTGTCAGCCAGGTGCAGGACAGCACACAGATACATACCCACATGTGTTATGCAGAGTTCAACGATATCATCGCACACATTGCCGCGATGGATGCCGATGTGATCACCATGGAAACTTCGCGCTCCCAGATGGAGCTACTGGAAGCATTTGCACAGTTCCGTTATCCGAATGAAACCGGCCCCGGCGTGTATGATATCCACTCTCCCCGTGTGCCCGGCGTAACAGAGATGAGTAAACTACTGCATAAAGCAGCTACGTTATTACCCGTCCGCAACCTGTGGGTAAACCCTGACTGCGGGCTGAAAACCCGGAAATGGCCGGAAACAGAAATGGCCCTGCGCAACATGGTGCAGGCTGCCCGCGAGGTGAGGAAGGAGCTGGCTTGATTCATCGCCTAATCCGTATATTTGTTTCATGCAAAAACATGAAACCATTTCCTGCCCCCGCTGTCAACGGCCCTTTGAATGCCGGGTGAGCAATATCCGCAACTGCCAGTGCAGCGGGGTGCAACTCACCGCGGAAGAAAGGTTTCAGATAGGCCAACAATATCAGGGTTGCCTCTGTGCAGACTGTTTACTCGAAATGAAGACGGCGCTGCAACAGCCCACGCTTCAACATACAAAAGCTATGGCATACGAAGAACAGATAGAACGATCCGTTACCAGGATCTTTAAAGCAGTATTTCCCAACACCGTAAACCATTACGACACGCTCTTCGGCGGCACCGCCATGCATCTCATGGATGAAGTGGCCTTTATCACCGCCACCCGTTTTACGAAAATGCGTACCGTTACTGTATCATCAGACAGAATCGATTTTAAAAAACCTATCCCCCACGGGACTATCATCGAACTGGTAGGAACAGTAGTACATGTGGGTAATACAAGCCTGAAAGTGCAGGTAGACGTGTTTGTAGAACAGATGTACCTCGATCACCGGGAGAAGGCGATCAGCGGGACCTTTACATTTGTGGCAATAGACGAAAACAAAAAACCGGTCCCCATCAGGATACCGGCTTAGTAAATTTATTGATTTACGGATTTTCTCATTTAGAAATTTACCCTAAATCCAAAAATCCGTAAATTCATAAATCTATAAATATTTAGAGGATTTCCACCAGTTCCAGATCAAACACCAGATCTTCGCCAGCCAGTGGGTGGTTAGCATCGAGGGTGATGAAATCAGTACCGATAGCTGCTACTTTCACCTGGAAAACCTGGCCTTCAGGATTGCTCATCTGCAATTCCATACCAACTTCAGGATTCAGATCAGGAGGAATATTCGCTTTAGGAAAATCCATGATCATCTCTTCGTTCTTGGGACCATATGCCTGATCAACAGGGATATGAATAGTTTTTTTCTCACCCGGCTTCATATCCAGCACTCCATTCTCAAAACCTTTGATTACCATGTGTGCGCCTACTTTGAATTCCAGGGGTGCTCTGCCCTCTGAGGAATCAAACATAGTTCCGTTGGTTAAACGGCCCTGGTAGTGCACTTTCACAGTATCCCCGTTTTTAACAGCTTGCATAATTTAGTTGTTTATTGTTAATAATAAGCGCAAGATAATAAAACAGCTCGTATTCACCATTTTTTATGCCTCCCATACAGGTTTTACCGTATCTTAACGGCATGAACCGTATATTGATCATCTGTACATTTTTCTGTGGCCTGTTTGCTGCTGCACAGGCACAGTATGCCTCTCACGTAATACCGGGAGCTGCGCAAACCAGCAAATATCTTCCACTGCTGAAAGACAAACGGGTAGCCTTGTTGGTCAACCAAACCGCTACTATCGGCCAGACACATCTTGTAGACACTCTGCTGAAACTGCAGGTGCACATCTCCAAAATCTTCAGCCCTGAACACGGGTTCCGCGGCAACGCTGATGCCGGCGAAAAAGTAGGCAACAGTACCGATCCCAACACAGGACTGCCGGTAGTATCCCTCTACGGCGCTCACCGCAAAGCTACTGCCTCCGACCTGCAGGATGTGGACATCCTCATCTTCGATGTACAGGACGTAGGCGCCCGCTTCTATACCTACATCTCTTCCCTGCAGGAGCTGATGGAATCAGCAGCTGAAAACAACAAACTGCTGCTGGTACTGGACAGGCCCAACCCCAATGGAGACTATGTAGATGGTCCCATCCTGGATACAGCCTTCCGCTCTTTTGTAGGCATGCAGCCTATCCCCATCGTTCATGGTATGACCGTAGGAGAATATGCACAAATGCTCAACGGTGAACACTGGCTCAGCAAAGGTGTACAATGCCAGCTGAAAGTTATCACCTGCGAAGACTATACCCACCACACTTTTTATCAGCTGCCGATACCACCCTCTCCCAACTTACCAAATATGGCTGCAGTAAACCTGTATACCTCTCTCTGCTTTTTTGAGGGTACACCTGTCAGCCTGGGCCGCGGTACCAGCAAACCTTTCCAGCTCTTCGGCTCTCCGCTGTTTCCAAAAAAAGGATTCTCTTTCACGCCCCGCAGCGTACCTGGTGCCAAAAACCCACCACTGAAAGATCAGCACTGCTATGGCTTCGATCTGAGCAATGCACCGGAATCCAGACCTGCAAAAGGCCGGAAAATCGCCCTCAAATGGTTGCTGCAGGCCTATGCCCTCTACCCCGAAAAAGATAAGTTCTTTAGTAACTTCTTTAATAAACTGGCCGGTAATGCTACGCTGCAACAACAGATCAAAAGCGGCCTTTCCGAAGCAGCCATCCGTAAAAGCTGGGAACCCGGACTGCAGCAGTTCAAAGCTATCAGAGCGAAATACCTGTTGTACGAGGAATAATTGCTTTACTTTTGCGTACTATGAACAAACAGCTTCGTATCGTTTTTATGGGGACGCCTGATTTTGCAGTGGCGTCACTGGATATACTTGTTGAAAACGGATTTAATGTGGTAGGGGTAGTCACTGCGCCTGACAAACCCGCCGGCAGAGGATTACAGTTGCAGGAAAGCGCTGTCAAAAAATATGCTGCCAGCAAAGGGCTGCCGCTGTTGCAACCGGAGAAACTGAAGAACCCGGATTTCATTGCGCAGCTGGCTGCACTGAAAGCAGATCTGCAGGTGGTAGTAGCCTTCCGTATGTTGCCCGAGATCGTATGGAACATGCCGCCGCAAGGCACTATCAACGTGCATGCTTCCCTGTTGCCCAACTACAGAGGTGCCGCACCGATCAACTGGGCTATCATCAACGGAGAAAAAGAGTCCGGTGTAACCACCTTCAAACTGCAACATGAAATCGATACCGGTGATATACTCTTCAATGATACAGTGACTATACGCGAAGATGAAACCGCCGGCGAACTGCACGATGAACTCATGCTAACCGGTGCCCGCCTGCTGCTTAAAACAGTACAGGCCATCGCTGCCGGCACAACTAAAGAAACACCACAGGCCAGCATCGCCGCTGAAGACGTTAAACATGCACCTAAAATATTCAAGGATACCTGCATGATCAACTGGCAGGAGCCACTGGATAAGATATACAACCTGGTACGAGGTCTGAGCCCCTATCCTGCTGCCTGGACCACCTTACAGGATAAAAGCCTTAAAATTTACAAGGCGCATAAACAGCATGCACAACCTTCCATAGCACCCGGTGAATTCGATACGGATCAAAAAACCTATGTCAGGATCGCTGCTCCCGATGGTTATCTTTACCTCGATGAAATACAACTCGAAGGGAAAAAAAGAATGGATATAACCGCCTTTCTCAGAGGATACCGGTTTTAACCCATGATGATAAAAACAAAAAAGCGAAGATCAGTGTGATCTTCGCTTTTTTGTTTTTACTATTTCAGTAGATTAATTCTCGTAGCTCAGTTCGCAATAGAAACGCGCATCCGTCATTCCTAATGCCTGCATGGCGCCATCACTCAGTTTGACGATCAGTCCTGCATTGGGTTTCATCTGCGGAATCACGTCCAGCACTTTGGCGTAAATAGCTTTGCCGTTGAGCGGGTTGGTAACTTTGATGATAGTCCCACGGGCAGCGGTGTTGTGCAGCGCATAGTATTTACCCACTGCATTGCTCTTAAACCAGGTACCAGGGCCTTTTTCAGTGGCCACTTTTTTACCGCCGTTGGTTTGCTGATCGTACAGTTTTTCGAAATCAGCACTAGACACCACAGGTGCTGGTTTGGTAGCCGGTGCAGTGGCTGGCGCTGTTTCAGGAGACTCTGTCACAGGACGGGCTTCCGGTTCTTTTTCTTTTTCTTTCTTTACTTCTTTGCGGGGAGCTTCTGTTACCACCGGTGCCGGTGCAGGCGCTTCCTGTTTAGGTTCATTTTTCACCACTTCTGTGCGGGGCTGAGGAGCAGGGCTGTTGCCTGTTTTCAGATAACCAATGATAACGTAGCCGTCTTTCTTCAGACCATCACCCTGGAAATTATTCCATTGACGGATGTTGTCCAGTGGTACTTTGTTGTAGTTAACACTTACACGGTACAACGTTTCTTTCTCGGTTACCTTGTGATATACCGGTGTTCCTGCAGCATCCGCTTTCTGGGAGAAGTTGGAAGCGGAGAGTGGAATATGCACGTTGTGTCCAAGCTGCAATCCCTGTTCCATTGTTATCTTATTGGCGGCGGCAATTTCTTTTGGGGGCACACCATAAGCACGGCTGAGGCTATAGAAGTTTTCTCCCTTTTTAACGATGTGGGAGATATAAAGAGCCGGTGAGGTACCCTGTACCTGCAGCGTGTCCTGCGCTTTTACCACTCCTGCACTTAAACCAAACAAGGCAATTGATAGAATCGATTTTACCATACTAACTCTTTTTATGTGAATTACCGTCCTTTTTAGGGCAACGAATATATGCGATAAAATTGACAAAAATATTTAATAAAACAAACGAAAAAACATGCTTTTTGTTGTCATTCACTGCATGTACGCCATAGTTCGACATGCAGATAAAACTCCCGTTGGCAGCTTATTTCACAAATATGTAACGAGGGAACAAATAGCGCAGAAACTTTTTACAGCCCGTTGATATCTTTCAAAATACGGAGTTCTTTAGGATAATAATTATTCATCCGGTTTGGCAGTATTTTTGCCCAGCCCAGGGGCATTTGCTTATAACGCATCAGTGCCCATCCTCTCACGGTAGTGTCTATACCCGGATCTTCCTTGCGAAGATACTGTAAGGCAGCTTTAAGATCAAGATCTATCACCGGCACCTTATCCACAACCAGGTTACTCAAAGCCAGCTGATGGTCTGGTATCAGCTCTTTCTTTCCGAGCTGTCCTGCTTTCACGCCGGCTTTGCGAATATACAAATGTTGTTGCAGCAATGCTATTTCTGATGATACCATGGGAGATAAAATCAGGATGTCTTCCTGATGCGGCTGATAGGTATAACCTTCAGGCAACTGTATCCACTGCGATAACAGCTCCCGCTCCTTGGTCCCAATGGCAGCAGTTCTCGCTTCCTTACGTTTCACCGTGTCTGCCATGCTCTGCTTGCGGAAACAGGCAATAAAAAATCCTTCTCCCTTCAGTCTGTCAGGATAAAAACGGTATCCGCTGCAATTACGTTTATTCGTTACCGTTGTAACGATATTCCAATCACCGGGAATTTCCAGTGGTATATTTTCCAGTTCAAAATGATCTGCCAGCCAATCGAGAATTTCCTCATCTTCTTCTTTTGAAAAAGAGCAGGTAGAATAGATCAGCACACCATCTTCTTTCAGGGCAGGCAACACATCGGCCAGAATACGCTGCTGACGCTGACTGCAGAGCATCACATTTTCAGGCGACCATTCTGTTACCAGTTCAGGATCGCGGCGGAATAAACCAGATCCGGAGCAGGGTGCATCAATGACTACCAGATCGAAATATCCAGGCAGACGGCCAAAATCGCGGGGATCGTTATTGCTCACCACCACGTTTGCTGTACCCCATTTGCTGATATTGTCTGCCAGCAATGCAGCACGGACCTTAATCACTTCATTGGCCACCAGCATACTGTTACTGTTGAGAAGCGATTGCAGCAAAGTAGATTTACCTCCTGGTGCAGCACAGAGGTCCAGCACTTTCAACGGACGGTCCAGCGCTACGGTAGACCGTACCGCATGTTCGAGGAACATGGAAGATGCCTCCTGTACATAATAGGCACCGGCATGAAAATATGGATCGAATGTAAAAGACGGACGCTGTGGGAGATAATACCCTGTAGTACTCCAGGGTACCCGCTGGGCACCGGTAGCAGACAGAGAGGATAGAATATTTTCCTGTTCTGCTGCCGTACGCACCTTCATTGGGTTTAACCGGAGTGAAGTAATTTTTTCTGCTGCTGCGTGCACCTGTTCAAATGAAGCCCTGTTAAAACCGGGAAGTCCTTCCAAAGAATCTATCAGTGCCGCTGGTAAATGATTGGACAATGTTCTTTTTTCCGCAAAAATAAGGAGGATCGTGGAAAAGTTGTTGCAAAGGCTTCAGGGAACGCAAAGAGCGCAGTAATTTTTTTCTGATGTCGAAAAAATCACTGCGCTCTTTTCTGTGTTTGACAGGTAGTTTATACCTGTTTGATTTCTGCCACCAGTTGTTGCAATACCTGTTTGGCATCACCAAACAACATGGAAGTCTTTGGTTGAAAAAACAAATCGTTTTCAATGCCGGCATAACCGGGTTTCATGCTGCGTTTGTTCACGATCACCAGTTTGGCATTTTCGACTTCCAGTATCGGCATTCCGTAAATAGGGCTGGAAGGATCATTTTTGGCGGCAGGATTTACCACATCGTTGGCCCCCAGCACCAGCACAGCGTCTGTGGTGGGCAGCTCAGCATTGGCATCCTCCATCTCCAGTAATTTTTCATAAGGGACATCAGCTTCAGCCAGCAACACGTTCATATGACCGGGCATACGACCGGCTACCGGATGAATAGCGTATTTTACGATCACTCCTTTGTCTTCCAGCAACTTCTCCAGTTCATGACAGGCGTGCTGGGCCTGGGCTACGGCCAGGCCGTAACCAGGTACTATCATCACTTTACTGGCATATGCCATTACTACGGCAGCGTCGGACAGGCTGATTTCCTTGTAGGTGCCGTGGTCTTTAACAGTACCGGAAGCAGTGGTGCCATTGCCGAAAGAGCCGATCAGTACGTTTTTAAGGGAGCGGTTCATGGCTTTGCACATCAGGATGGTGAGGATGGTACCGGCAGAGCCTACCAGGATACCACCGGTCAGCATTACCGGGTTGTCGTACAGGAAGCCACCACATGCGGCTGCCACGCCGGTAAAAGAGTTCAGCAGGGAGATAACTACGGGCATATCCGCTCCGCCAATTGGCAATACGAACAATATGCCGTATATCAGGGAACATAACAATACCAGGTAAAAAAGCAGTTGAAAGCTCAGCAGGTCACGGGGACTACCAGCTGAAACGGCAGCGTCCACCTGTTTATTGACGGTCACCACCAGCACGATCGCACCGATCAGAATCATGGCCATCACCGCGAGGTTTACGTAATGCTGCCCTTTAAAGGAGAAATCACGGATGCGCCCGTTCAGTTTTCCCCAGGCGATCACGCTGCCGGCAAAAGAAACGGCCCCGATGATCAGTCCCAGCAGGATGATAAGCAGGTGGCCCCGCATATCGATGTTGGTATTGAGGCTGAAGTTGAGTGAGCCGGCACCGTCTTCCAGCTGGGCCTGCAGCAGCTTCTGCATTTTTATGATCAGTTGTTCCCCGGCAGTAGAGAGCAATTGATTAATATTAAAACGGGAATGTATCAGGTGGTCGAATTCCACAATGGAGATGAGGGCCGCACAGGCACCCCCCATACCGTTGAACATGCTAACCATTTCCGGCATGGCGGTCATCTTCACTTTTTTGGCAGACAATACACCGATGACGGTGCCTATCAGCAGACCGGCGGCGATCCATCCATAGTTATGCAAATGATGCCCATCGGATTTATAGAGGAAGATAGTGCCCAGGATAGCCAGCGCCATACCAGCGGCGGCCACCAGGTTGCCTTTGCGGGCAGTATCCGGTTTACTGAGCATTTTCAGGCCCAGAATAAACGTAACAGAGCCGATCAGATAAATGATTGATAGTACACTGGATCCCATAAAATTGCGCTTTAAACCGTTATTGCTTTTTCTTTTTAAACATCTCCAGCATACGGTCTGTCACCACGAAACCACCTACTACATTGACCGTGCCCAGGATAACGGCCAGGAAGCCGAGGATCAGCGCCAGATAGTTGTCCTGTTCTGCTTTTCCCATGACGATGATTGCACCGATGATGACTACGCCGTGAATAGCATTGGCACCGCTCATCAGCGGTGTATGCAGTACGGAAGGCACACGGGATATGACTTCCACCCCCAGGAAAACGGATAAAATCACGATATAGATCAGCTCCGTATGTTGATGAAAAAAAGATAGAATATATTCCATGCTTGCGGTATTTTGATTAGTCGGACAACGATAATCTACAGCACTAGATAGTGCTGGTAGCTGGTTTAGCGCTTTTCAGGCGTTCATTGACGATTTCTCCGTTGTGGGTGATACAGGCACCTTTCACAATATCATCCTCAAAATTCAAGTGCAGGTTTCCTTCTTTTGTCAATATGAGTTTCAGGAAATTGAAAACGTTTTTTGCATATAGTTTGCTGGCATCAGCCGGCATAGTTGCGGGGAGGTTGGAATTACCGATGATGGTGATGCCGCGGTAATGCACGGTTTCATTGTTGCGGGTAAGGGCGGTATTACCACCGGTAGCAGCAGCCAGGTCTACGATCACTGCGCCACTGCGCATCTGGTCCAGCATAGGTTGGGTAACGAGTACCGGAGCAGGTTTCCCCGGTATCTGAGCAGTGGTGATCACAATATCTGCTTTGGCGATACTTTCTGCAATCTTCTGCTGCTGTTTCTTTTGATATTCTTCATTCTGTTCTACTGCATAACCGCCGGCGGCGGAGGCATCGGCAGCACCTTCCACTTCCACGAAGCGGGCACCGAGGCTCATCACTTCTTCTTTTACAGCAGGGCGGGTGTCAAACACTTCTACCACGGCCCCCAGCCTTTTGGCGGTGGCGATGGCCTGCAGTCCGGCTACACCTGCTCCCAGTATCAGTACTTTGGCTGGGGCTATACTGCCCGCTGCCGTCATAAACATGGGAAAATAACGGGAATAGCTATACGCTGCCAGCAATACAGCTTTATAACCGGATATATTGGCCTGGGAGCTGAGTACGTCCATCACCTGCGCACGGGTGGTACGCGGGATGGAATCGAGGCTCAAAGTGGTGATATTCCGGGAGGCCCAGTAACCAACCTCTTCAGGCCGGAATAAGGGTTGCAGCACACCGAGGAGGATCTTCCCGGCAGCTATCTGCCCCGCTAGTTCCCTTGACGGAGGCTGTATAGTAAAAATGATATCCGATTGTGACAGCACTTCGGCCGCTGTTTTGATCAGCGCGCCGGCCTGCATATAGGCGTCATCGTTATAAAACGCCTGTTCTCCGGCCCCCTGCTCCACCCACACGGTTACCGACATCTGCTGCAGCTGCTTCACTATTTCAGGAGTGAGGGACACACGGGTTTCGCCGTTTTTTTCTTTTAAAATTCCTGCAATCATCTGGTGGAAGTTTATAATGGAATTTAAAGAAAAAACGGCAACAAAGAAAACAATTCCGATGATTAATTTTTCCTGAGCGAATCAGCCAATGTGGCCGCGTGCTGTATCAGCGCAGGCAATGCCACACCCTGCACATAGTTGGCTTTCAGCAATAGGCCGGGATGCTGGTTTTCCATGGCGGCAACAGCATCACGCAACTTTGCATGTCCTACATTTAACTGCGGAATGGCCTTCTCAAGATAACTGAAATGCTGCATTACCGGAGCGGCACTCAATCCCAGCAGCGATTGTACTTCTTTTATGACGATCTCCTGCAGCCCTGCAGCTCCCAGCTCATCGAAATAATGCTCCTGCCGGGCACCTCCCACAAATACGGTGAGCAGTAATTTGCCCTGCGGGGCTTTGTGGGGGAAGATGGCTGAATTACAGATGGCACCCAGGAAATGTAATTTTTCGGCATGCGGAACCAGAAATCCAAAACCTTCCAGTGGCTGAGGAAGCGCACTGGCCTCAAATCCCAGATGCAACACCCCCATACGCGGGTAATATACCTGTTGCAACAGGGCCGCTACTCCGGCATCCAGGCCTGCCAGTTGTCTGGCTGCCACGTCAGCCGGCGTAGTGATCACCACATGATCCGCCGTGATGGTATGCTCACCGCCCTGCTCCTCACAAGTCAGTGTATAACCACCATCAGCAGCCTTACTGATATGTTTCACGGAACAGTTGAACCGTACCGGTGTTTGTAATAATTCCTGCAAACGGCGGGTAAGCCTTTGATTGCCGCCTGACAGACTAATGATCTTACGGCCGGCCATAGCGCCCTTTTCCTTCATCAGTCCTTTGGTGACACTACCGTATTCGCGCTCCCAGCGCGGCAAAGCAGGCAATACTTCTGCTATGCTCATCAGATCGGGGTTGCCGGCATAGATACCAGACAATACCGGATCAAACACATAGTCCGCAATTTCTTTGTTAAACCTTCTCTCCACAAAATGGGAAACCGTTTCTTCTCCCGCTGCCGGCGCAGGTTTGCGGAAACGTTCCGTAAACAGGCGCCATTTGCTGCCACGACTGATATAATCGGAGCCCATGATCTTCAACGGATGAGGCGATACGGCATGCAACCGGTTGTTCCTTACCAGGAAACGGTTTTTGCTGACAGCGGAAGCATACAGCATCTCCTTCTCCAGGCCCAGCTCCTGCAGGAACTGCAGGGTTTCCGGCGTAGCCGCAATGGTATTGGGCCCTGCATCCAGCTCATAACCATCCTTGTTAAAAGAGTGTATCACACCGCCGCTATGGTTGGTGGCTTCGAGTACCAGATAAGGCACCTGTCTTTTCTGCAACTCATAGGCGATGCTCAGGCCGGAAATACCGGCCCCGATGATCAAAACGGGTTTCTGTGGCATATGGTTCAAGGTTATACGGTTTCCTCCTCCATGATCTGATGGCAGTATTTAACCACCGCTTTTACCCACATAGGATGAATATTCAGACAGGGGATCATGGTAAAACTGTCCCCTCCGTTGTTCATGAAAGAATGTTTTCCTTCCACGGCAATTTCTTCCAGTGTTTCCAGGCAATCGGAAACAAATGCCGGACATACTACCAGCAGTTTTTTCTTGCCTTCTCCGGGCAGTGTTTCCAGCAGCCCGGCTGTATAAGGTTTCAGCCATTCTTCGCGGCCCAGCCTCGACTGGAAGGAGATACCCCATTTTTCGCGGGGCAGGCCCAGTTTAGCTGCCACCAGCTCTGCGGTGATGAACACCTGATGCCGGTAACAGTATTCATGTGCCGGTGATTGTACATGACAACAGTCAGTTACTTTCATGCAATGATGGCCGGTAATATCTCCTTTACGGATATGTCTTTCAGGCACACCGTGATAGCTGAACAGCACATAATCATGCTCCTGTTGCAGATAAGGCCGCATGCTCTCTGCTACTGCATCGATGTATGCAGGCTCATCATAGAATGGAGGTATTACTGAAAGTTTGAACTTGTATTTTTTCTTTTTGTAGATCTCTTTCGCATATTCTGCCGCTGTCTCATAGGAAGACATGGCGTAATGCGGATATAGTGGCAATACTATCACTTCCTTCAGTCCCGGATTTTTTTTCAGCAGGTTGTTGAAAGCCACTTCCGGGTGCGGATTACCGTAACGCATCGCAATCTCCACCGGCACGTCCATATCATGCTGAACAGCGGTCTGTAGTTGTTTGGTGAGTGCTATCAAAGGGGAACCTTCCTTCCACCAGATAGAAGCATAAGCTTCCGCCGATTTTTCTGCACGGCGGGGAACGATGATCCCTTCAATCAGTATCTTGCGGAACAGCCAGGGGTAGTCGATCACGCGTTTATCCATCAGAAATTCCAGCAGATAACGCTTCACATCAGGGACCGCCGTAGAATCGGGCGAACCCAGGTTCATCAGAATAATGCCAACATCAGATTTAGATACCATGTGCTTAATAAATTGCTGCAAAAGTAAATAACAAATTCACATAAAGTGCTTTTTCAGAAAGGCCGCTGTTGGCCCTTCCACAGGGACTAATGTCATGTATTTGTAATGATTGTTCACTATTATTTCGTATATTCGTGTAGTCATCTTACCACAGAACACAGGCCCCGCAAAAACTGATAAAAATCATTTTTTCATCGTATTGGATACCAGTAGGAGAAATGACACACTAATGACAGCCTTATCCCGTTTGTTTGCGGCGTATCCAAGTATTTTTGCAGCCGGAAGCTTATTCAAAAACATGCAGGTCAGTCACTCAAAAGAAATAGCAAATTTTCATATCGTTGGAATCAACTATAAGAAAACAGACGCTGCTATCAGGGGATTATACGCCATTAATCCGGCCCAATACCAACAACTCCTGGAGCATGCCAGGACTGTGCAATTAGATGATCTCTTTGTACTCTCCACTTGTAACAGAACGGAACTATATGGTTTCGCGGACAGCCCGCAGGACCTGCTGGACTTGTTGTCCCGTGAAACACACGGCGACAGGGCACAGCTGGGGGAACTGGCTTATTCCAAATCCGGTGAGGAAGCCATCCGCCACCTGTATCAGGTAGGCACCGGCCTCGACTCCCAGATATTGGGCGACTATGAAATCATCGGCCAGATCCGTAATGCAGCCAAGTTCGCCAAGGCACAGCAATGCCTGGGCAGTTTCCTGGAAAGACTTGTCAACAGTGTGTTACAGGTTTCCAAACTCATCAAGACAGAAACCGGCCTTAGCAAAGGCACCGTTTCCGTGGCCTTCGCCACCGTACGGATGCTCGAACGCCACTGCCCGGATATCCGTCATAAAAAAATCGTATTGCTGGGTGTGGGCAAAATAGGCCGCAACACCTGTAAGAATATGATTGAATACCTGGGTGTAAAAGAGGTCACTCTCATCAACCGTACCCTTCAGGTAGCCGCTGATTTCGCCGGCCAGCATGGCCTGCGTTATGCACCTTACGAAAACATGGTAAGTGAAATGCAGGCTGCTGATGTGATACTGGTAGCTTCCAATGCACCGGAACCTACTGTACTGGCCTCCCACTTCCACCAATCATCTCCTAAGCTGGTCATCGACCTCTCCATCCCGTTCAACGTGGAATCAGCTGTCGGTGATCTGGAGCATGTCACCCTCGTGAATGTAGACGAGCTCTCCAAAGTACAGGACGAAACCCTGCAAAACAGGCTGGGTGAAGTACCTAAAGCCCTCGCCATCATCGATGAGCACATGGCTGAATTCCTGTACTGGTACAAAATGCGCAAACATGCCGTTGTACTCAAAGCCGTTAAAGACAAACTTCAGGAGATCCACACCCGCGAAATACAACAACAGAAAAACGGCTCCGGCTATAAAGTGGAAGATATGGAAGAAGTGTCTTCCCGTATCATCCAGAAAATGATCAACCTCATGGCAGGAAAAGTACGCAAGGAAACTGATAAGAGTGACCTGTACATCGCTATGATCAACGATATTTTCGAGACCGGAGTTAAGCAGGACTAATCATCATGGACAAAATTATCAGGATAGGTACAAGAGAAAGCCAGCTGGCACTCTGGCAGGCACATCAGGTCAACGACCTGCTCACCGCCCAGGGTTATAAAACCACGCTGGTACCCATTAAAAGCGAAGGCGACATCGATCTCGTTACACCACTGTACGAAATAGGTGTACAAGGCATCTTCACCAAAAGCCTTGACATCGCACTGCTCAACAACCGTATTGATATCGCTGTACACTCCTTTAAGGACGTGCCCACCCAGCTGCCTCAGCAAATTGTGCAGGCCGCTGTGCTCCAACGCGGTCCGGTGAAGGACCTGCTAGTATACAAAAACAGCACCGCCTTCCTCGACGAGCCCGGTTATGTGGCCAATATCGCCACCAGCAGCGTACGCCGCAAAGCACAGTGGTTAAGGAAATACCCACAGCACCAGCTGCACAACCTGCGGGGCAATGTCAACACCCGCCTGCAGAAACTGGCTGCTGAAAACTGGGATGGCGCCATCTTCGCCGTTGCCGGCCTGGAAAGGATCAACATACGTCCGGCCAACTCCATCGACCTCGACTGGATGCTGCCGGCACCCGCACAAGGCGCCGTAGTGGCTGTATGCCGCGAAGACGATGCCTTCTGCCGTGAAGCCTGTGCCGCCTTTAACCATGCGGAAACAGCCCTCACCACACATATCGAACGTGAATTCCTGCGTACCCTGATGGGCGGATGCACCACCCCTATCAGCGCCTACGCTTATATAACCAATGATACCGTACACTTCCGCGGTGAACTCTGCAGCCTCGATGGCACTCAGTTCCTCGACATCTCCCGCGAAGTATCCGTAGCACAGGCACAACACCTGGGCAAAACCGCCGCCGAGGACATCATGGCCCGCGGTGGTGATGAAATTGTAGCAGCGATCAGAAATGCCGGATAATGTCAAATACCGCATATTATGCACCAGGCCTCTTACAGACAGCTTAATCGCTGCAGCTGGTGACAACGGTATTGCCATCGACGTACTGGACTTCATTCAGATAAAACCACTGGTCAACAAAGACCTGCTGGGAATGGAAAACATGATAAAGGTGTTCAACAACCCTGCAACACCCCTGGT
The DNA here is from genome assembly GCF_018255755.1 of Chitinophaga sp. HK235. Classification (NCBI taxonomy): domain Bacteria; kingdom Pseudomonadati; phylum Bacteroidota; class Chitinophagia; order Chitinophagales; family Chitinophagaceae; genus Chitinophaga; species Chitinophaga sp. HK235. The sequence goes on from NZ_CP073766.1 coordinate 3,619,206, forward strand.
ATTTACCAGTGCCCATGCTGTAAAAACCTTTGCAGACCATTACCAGTACCAGGGAGGACGTCATTACCCCCTCCCCAATCCTGTATGCTGTATCGACGGTAACACCAAAAAAACAATACAACAACTGCTGCCCGGCAATCCCATACTGGCGGAAGCCTCCTATGGCAAAGACCTCGCAACAGCTATCATACAACTAGGCCATGTTTCTGAAGTGATCTTTTTCTGCGGTAACCAGCGAAGGGATGATCTCCCCGAAGGCTTACGCAAAGCGGGTATCACCGTACATGAATTTGTGATCTACGAAAACATGCCTACACCTGCTGTGATAGCCGATGATTACGACGGTATTCTGTTTTTCAGTCCCAGCGCGGTGAAAAGTTTTTTCTCCGTCAACAGCCTGCCATCCAAAACCGTTTGTTTTGCCATCGGCACCACTACCACTTCCATACTGGAAGACTACACTGATAATAAAATCATCATGAGCCCTCTTACAGGAGAGGAGTCCATGGTACAAACAGCTATATTTTACTTTAACAATATTAACTGCTACGAATGAGCGCTTTGAAGAACGATTTATTGCTGAAGGCCCTTAGAGGCGAAACTGTTTCCCGCACACCAGTATGGATGATGCGTCAGGCAGGCCGCTATTTACCGGATTACATTAAACTGCGTGATAAATATAGTTTCTTTGAACGCTGCGAAAATCCTGAACTGGCCACCGAAATCACCGTTATGCCGGTAGACCAGGTAGGTGTAGATGCTGCCATCATTTTCTCCGACATTCTGGTAGTACCACAGGCCATGGGCATGGAAGTACAGCTGGTAGAGAAAGTAGGCCCGCTGCTGCCACAGCCGGTAAAAGGTGCACAGGACCTGCAACGTTTATGCGTTCCCGATGTACACGAAAGACTGCATTATGTATTCGATGCACTGAAGCTCACCAAACAAACCCTGGCCGGCCGTGTGCCGCTGATCGGTTTTGCCGGTGCGCCCTGGACATTGCTCTGCTATATGGTACAAGGCAAAGGCTCCAAAACCTTTGATGAAGCCAAAGCCTTCTGTTACCAGCAACCTGCTGTAGCCCATCAGCTGCTGCAGATGATCACCGATACCACCATCGCTTACCTGAAAGCACAGGTGGCTGCCGGTGCCGACACCGTACAGGTATTTGATTCCTGGGGCGGCCTGCTCAGTCCGCAGGACTTTGAAGTGTTCTCCCTGCAATATATCCGCCAGATCGTGGCTGCCATGAAAGAGGTATGCCCTACGATCGTATTCGCCAAAGGTGCCTGGTTTGCCCTCGAAGACATGGCCGCTACCGGCGCTCATGGCCTGGGTATAGACTGGTGCATCAAACCGGAACTGGCCCGTCAATTTGCTGGCAGCAACATTACCCTGCAGGGCAACTTCGACCCGGCCAAACTGCTGGCTCCTATTCCTGAAATTGAAAAATCAGTGAAGGAAATGCTGAAAGGCTTCGGCCGCCAGCGTTATATCGCCAACCTCGGCCATGGCATCCTGCCTAATGTACCGGTAGACCATGCCAAAGCATTTGTTGAAACAGTTAAAGCACACGGCTAATACCATGAGCATCAAAAACGATTTTATCACTTTTATACAGGACCTGCAGGATGAAATATGCAGCGCCCTGGAAAAAATAGACGGCAAAGCCACTTTCCGTGAAGACCACTGGGAACGCCCCGGTGGCGGCGGTGGCCGCTCCCGCGTGATCGCCGACGGTAACGTCTTCGAAAAAGGCGGTGTCAGCACTTCCGTCGTACACGGTGACCTGCCCGAAGTAATGGCCCAGCAGTTTGGTGTTACCAACAGCCGGTTCATGGCCTGCGGCATCTCCCTCGTAATACACCCGCTCAATCCTTTTGTACCTACCGTACATGCCAACTTCCGTTACTTCGAACTGTATGATCAGGATGGTAACCTGAAAGACAGCTGGTTTGGCGGCGGCGCAGACCTCACGCCCTACTATCTCGAAGAACAGGATGGCAGCTACTTCCACCGCACCTTCAAAGAGGCCTGCGATCCTTTCGGAACAGACCTCTACCCGAAATACAAAAAACATTGCGACGAATATTTCGTCAACAAACACCGTAACAACGAAGCAAGGGGTATTGGCGGTATCTTCTATGACTACCTCCGTCCCAATGCAGAAAAAACAGCGGAAGAACTTTTTGCCTTCTCCCAGGCCAATGGTAAAGCTTTCCTGAAAGCCTACCTGCCGATCGTAGAGAAAACAAAAGACATCCCCTATACAGAAGCCCATCGCAGCTGGCAGGCGTATAGACGCGGACGTTATGTGGAGTTTAACCTGATCCACGACAGAGGCACTTTGTTCGGACTCAAAACCAATGGCCGCACTGAGTCTATCCTCATGAGTCTCCCGCCGGTAGCCCGCTGGGAATACGATTTCCATCCGGAGCCCGGCAGCCCTGAGGCCCAGCTGGTGGAATGGCTCAAGCCCCGCGACTGGATTAACATTTAGTTATTTTAAAATTTGGTTATTTGATTATTTGATTGAAGCGGATAGATTGAAGCGGATGGATTGAGACGAGTAGACTGAAGCGGATGATGATACTTGATTTGAGATTTTATGGATAGATTTGGTAATACACAAGTTTGTTAACCAAAATCCAGCAACATGAACAAGTATCAACTTCAGGAGAGAACGAAAAAATTTCATATCGATGTGATACGTCTTTGTGAAATACTGCCTAAAAATATCGCTGCTTATGAAATCGCCAAACAGTTGATAAGATCAGCTGGTAGTGTTGGGGCTAATTACAGAGCTGTTTGTCTGGCCAAATCACAAACCGACTTTGTTTATAAAATCAAAGTCGTACTGGAAGAAGCAGATGAGTCTTTGTATTGGTTGGAAATTTTAAAAGAAACAGGCATTGCAGATCATACATCGTTAATCAATCCTTTGCTGACAGAGGCTAAAGAACTAGTATTCATATTCAGCGCCTCGCGAAAAAAAGCAAACGATACCTTAACGAAACAAAATATCAAAATAGCCAAATAAAAAAATTGAAAAATATGATGATCCGAAGAAACAGAATTTTAAGAGTATCCCCCGCCATTCGCGCGATGGTAGCAGAAACAATTTTGAGGCCCAGCGATTTTATCGCTCCCCTGTTTGTAACTGAAGGAGAAAATGTGAAGGAAGAGATCAGCTCAATGCCCGGCTATTTCCGGTATTCGTTGGACCTCACCATCAAAGAGGCCAAAGAACTGTGGAGCATGGGCATCAAAAGTGTATTGATTTTTGTGAAAGCACCTGACAACGTAAAAGACAATAAAGGCACCGAGGCTGTAAATCCCGACGGGCTGATGCAGCGTGCTATCCGTGGCATCAAAAACGCCATTCCTGAAATGGTGGTGATGACAGACGTAGCCCTCGATCCTTATTCCTCCTACGGTCACGACGGTATCGTGGAAGGCACAGAAATCGTTAACGACCCTACTGTGGAAGTACTGGCCCGTATGAGCCTCAGCCATGCACAGGCCGGCGCCGATTTCGTAGCCCCCAGCGATATGATGGACGGCCGTATCCTCGCTATCCGCAACATCCTCGAACAACACGGTTTCGATAAAACCGGTATCATGTCTTACAGCGCCAAGTACGCATCCTGCTTCTATGGTCCGTTCCGTGATGCACTCGACTCCGCTCCCGGTTTCGGTGACAAAAAAACCTACCAGATGGACTACGCCAATTCCCGCGAAGCCATCAAGGAAACACTGATGGACATTGAAGAAGGAGCAGACATCGTGATGGTAAAACCAGCAATGGCCTACCTCGATATCATGCGCATCATCAAAGACAATACAACCGTTCCCGTGAGTGCCTACCATGTGAGTGGTGAATACGCCATGATCAAAGCAGCTGCACAAAACGGCTGGCTCGACGAAAACAAGGCTATCCTGGAAAGCATGACCAGCATCAAACGTGCCGGTGCCGACCTGATCGCCACTTATTTCGCAAAAGACGCCGTAAGACTGCTGAATGCTTAATTCAGTATCTTGCAGCCCATATCTATCTCAGTAAATTTTAAATAATTTCCTTTCATGTACAGCTACAGCAAAAGTGAAATGTTATTCGGGAAAGCAAAGCAGGTCATCCCTGGCGGTGTTAACTCTCCCGTGCGTGCATTCAAAAGCGTAGGAGGCACTCCGGTATTTATGCAACACGCCAAAGGCCCCTTTATGTACGATGTGGATGGCAACAGGTATATCGATTACATCAACTCCTGGGGCCCCATGATCATGGGACACGCCTATGAACCGGTAGTAAAGGCCATCCAGGAATATGCCGCTTTCTCCACTTCCTTTGGTGCTCCTACAGAACTGGAAATAAAAATCGCGGAACTCATCGTAGGCATGGTGCCTAACATCGATATGGTCCGCATGGTCAACTCCGGCACCGAAGCCTGTATGACCGCCCTCAGGCTGGCCAGAGGCTATACCGGACGCAACAAGTTCATCAAATTTGAAGGCTGTTACCATGGACATGCAGACGCATTCCTCGTGAGTGCCGGCAGTGGCGTAGCCACCCTCGGCATTCAGTCTGTACCTGGTGTTACTGCTACTGTAGCAGATGATACCCTCACAGCTCCCTACAATAACCTGCCCGCTGTAGAACAGCTGATAGCAGAGAATCCGGACCAGATCGCCGCCATCATTGTAGAACCGGTGGCCGGTAATATGGGCTGTATCCTGCCCCAGCCGGGCTTCCTGGAAGGACTGCGCCAGCTCTGCGATGCCAACGGTATCCTGCTCATCTTCGATGAGGTGATGACCGGTTTCCGTCTTGCACGCGGTGGTGCACAGGAACTGCTCGGTATCCGTGCCGACCTCGTTACATTCGGAAAAATCATCGGCGCCGGTATGCCGGTAGGTGCAGTGGCAGGACCCAAATCCATCATGGAAAACCTCGCACCTGCCGGAAAAGTATACCAGGCTGGTACCCTCAGCGGCAACCCGATCGCCATGATCGCCGGTTATACGCTACTGCAGACGCTGAATGACAACCCTGTCATCTACGAACAGCTGCGGGAAAAAGCGGAATACCTGGTGAATGGCCTGCGCGAAGCATTCGGCGCATCCGGTACCGTGTACCAGATCAACAACCTGGGCTCCATGCTCAGCGTGCACTTTACCGAATACCCGATCATCGACTTTGCCGGCGCTTCCGCTGCCAACAATGAACTGTTCAGGCGCTTCTTCCATGCCATGCTCGAACGCGGCGTATACCTGCCACCATCAGCCTTCGAAAGCTGGTTCATGTGCCATGCGCTCACAACCGAAGAACTCGATGCTACCATAGCTGCCGCCAAAGCTGCTATGCATGCTATCAAACAATAGTTAACAATTAAATCCTGTGCGGAGTGGTAGGGGCCGTCTCAAAACAAGAGACGGCTTCTTTTTTATAAATTCCAGTTGTTATAATGATTCTCCAGTTTCCATTTTTAGAAGTGAAGGGTTAACCTGATTTTATGCTGTTTTCTTTCTAAGATTGTGTGCCATAGCCATTAATCCCATTTCGATTGACACTTTATCCATCCCTTTTAGCATAAATCTTTTAAAGCCATGATTATGCTTAATATTTGCGAAGACAGATTCCACGTCATGGCAACGTTGTTTACGCTTCTGTATTCCTTTTCTTCCTTTTAATCGTTTGTCAGCCAGCGCCTTAAGACGATTTAGATTATGATTTACTTCTATGATGCGATTTGTTTGTTGATCATGACACATCTGCCGTAATGTACATCCTTCGCATGTTCTGGCTTGATAAGTAGTTATTGTTTGCCTGTAACCGTTTTTAGTTGTTTTTGGGAACGTACTTTTTCTACGCATTCGCTGGCCGGCAGGGCAGATATAGTGGTCCTTTTCAGCATTGTAGGGTAGGTTTTGGGCCTTGAACATTTCCCTGGTTTTAGTTGACCAGTGCTGGTTGCGATCGAAGGAAGCATGCTTAACATAAGCCGTAATTCTCCTGTTTTCCAGCCATTGATAGTTCTGTTCGCTGCCATACCCTGCATCCGCTGTAATATTGGCGGGCACTCGTTTATATAACCGTATATACTGCAGGAGATGACTGATTAAAGTTGATGTATCCGTGGACTGCTGATGAAGGCTGTAATTGACGATGTATTGATTATTAGTACTTATCTGGAGATTATAAGCTGGTTTAAGCTGACCATTCTTCATATGATCTTCCTTCATACGCATAAAGGTAGCGGCGGGATCTGTTTTGCTATAGCTATTGCGGTTAGAGCCTATTATTTGTTCCTGTTGCTCATACTTATCCAACGCTGAAGGCCAGTTACGGTGAGCATATCCCAGCTTTTGTCTGATCCGCTTGTCTATGGGTTTTTCTTTGAGGGCGTCATTGATGGCCGCTATTGTTTTACTGACTTTTTCACTGTCGATTTTGTCATATCCGGATGGGTCCGTATCATCACCCAATTCTGAAGCTGCCACTGATTGTGCATATTTCCACAAGTCATTAAGCTGCTGTTTTATTTTTTCTTTACTGTACTTAATGCCATTGCTCCATACAAAACTGTAGCGATTTGCCTGCGATTCTATCTTTGTCCCGTCAGTGTACAGTTCTTTTATGTTCAGTAAGCCTTCTTCGCATAACAACAATACCACCTGGGTGAATATAGGTTGTAATACCTTTTGCAAGCGTTCACCACGGAACCTGTTGATCGTATTATGATCGGGTTTACTCATACCACTAAGCCACATAAAGTGGATGTTCTGGCCTAGTGCCTCCTCTATTTTACGGCTACTGTAAATGTTATTTATATAAGCGTAAATAAGGACTTTCAATAACATCCTGGGATGGTAACTGCTGGTTCCTCCTGCTTTATAACGCTTCAGCAATAAAGTTATATCGATCTTTTCTATTACGTCATCCACCACACGAACTGGGTGATTCTCGGCTATCAGATCCCCAATCTCGGGAGGGAAAAGCATAGCCTGGTGCTGCTGATTGGCTTTAAAGACTACTGATAGTGTTTTTCCTTTGGGCATACTATAAAAACGGAAAAAGCTACCCCGCAGATTTCCCCCCCCCAAAAAAAACAGAAGGGAGTGTCTTTTGAGACACCCCCTTTTTTTATGATGTGTTTATTCATCCCTTCAAACCGGCCATCAAATAAGCAGAGAGCCAAATCAAAAAATAAAATTATTTTTGTGCCTCATGGTCACACAAAGGCACATACTGAAACGATGGATGTATGTCTGTTTTCTGCTGCTACTGCAGCTGACAACAGGCGTCATACCTTCGCTTGCTGCCCATCAGCGCCTGTTGTTGCAGGAAATCAAAATACAGGCTGCCCGTGAAGATCATCTCGAAAGCCTGCTGGCCAAATTACCACCCCAGCTGAATACAGATGAACCTGAGGATGGTGACGAAGTAATTCACGCCACCAAACACCGCCGTAAAACACGGTATTATCTCAGTGCATCTTCACAACAGTTCAGCATTGCCACCCGTGTAGCCTATATCGATAGCGGCGACCTCTCTCAAATCTGTCATATCAACGAAGGCAAAACCGGCGAATATGTCCGGCAAAAAGCCTTTTTACCCGCCTACTATAGTTTTCTATTCCGGTTTACTCCTTTCTGAGTACAGTTCTCCTTTAGTTATTGCTTTTTTTCTTTTCACTTTTTTAGGGAGATGACAACCATAACCGCCACTATCGCGGAATGAGCCTTCCTATGTGTTACACTCACTTTTCCGGTGCGATACCGGAACAATATTGTTATATCTATGCGTCAAAATACAGGGATTTACGCATCGCTACTCGCATTGCTTGTAGCTGGCTGCGTTACCAAAGGAGAAAGTACTCAGAACGAGGAACTGAAATCATTGCCTGTCACCAGTCTGGTAGCAAAAGATACTTTGCTGCATCGTACTTACGTTACCGACATACAGGCTGTTCAGAATGTGGAAATACGCGCCCGCGTAAACGGATTCCTGGATAAAATATTTGTAGATGAAGGACAGGAAGTCAAAAAAGGACAGCTGCTGTTTGGCATCAATGATGCGGAATACCGTTCTGAGCTGGCCAAAGCCAAAGCGGTGCTGAGCAATATGGTGGCCGAAGCCAAATCAGCCTCGCTGGAGCTGGAGCGCGTAAAAATGCTGGTGGAGAAAAAAGTAGTAGCTGCCTCCGAGCTGGAAGTGGCTACCGCCCGCCTTTCCGCCGCACAGGCTAAAATTGATGAAGCCCGCTCCGCAGAAAGCAACGCTGCCATGCACCTCTCCTACACCAGCATCAGAGCTCCTTTTGACGGCATCATCGACCGTATACCACTGAAAACCGGAAGCCTTATCAGTGAAGGAACCCTGCTGACCACCGTGTCAGACACCCGCGAAGTATATGCTTACTTCAACGTATCAGAAACAGAATATCTCCAATACAGTAAAGCGATCGCTAAAGGAGACAACAGCTACCGCCAGGTACATCTCGTACTCGCCGATGGTAGTGATTATAATCAGACAGGGCAGATAGAAACCATGGAAAGTGAGTTTGAAGAAAACACCGGCTCCATCGCTTTCCGCGCCCGCTTCTCCAACCCATCCAAACTGCTCAAACACGGCGCCAGCGGTAAAGTACGGCTCACCAGCGAAATGGACAGCGCTATCATCATTCCGCAGAAAGCTGTCTTCGAAATGCAGGACAAAAACTATGTTTTTGTGGTAGATGCATCCAACAAAGTGAAGATGAGAAACTTCGTCCCCAAGGCCCGTTTCTCTCACTTCTACATTGTGAAATCCGGCCTGCAACCCGGAGAACGCATCGTATGTGAAGGAGTACGCAATATCCGCGATGGTGTGCAGATAGCACCACGGACCGTGCCCATGGACAGTTTACTGAGATTATAATCACGCTTATAGCAGAAAACGAGATCAATGTTTGAAACATTCATAAAAAGACCGGTGCTGTCACTGGTCATATCGCTTATTATCACACTGGTAGGCCTGCTGGCGCTATTCACGCTGCCTGTCACCCAGTTTCCCGATATCGTGCCCCCTTCTGTTACGGTAACAGCCAAGTACACCGGCGCTAACGCAGAAGTATCCGCCAAGGCAGTGTCTACCCCGCTGGAACGCGCTATCAACGGGGTTCCGGGCATGACATACATGTCGTCGGTTTCCAGTAACGACGGTATCACCGTTATTCAGATATTCTTCCAGGTAGGTACCGACCCGGACCAGGCCGCTGTAAACGTACAGAACAGAGTCGCCACTATCCTCGATGAACTACCCGAAGAGGTGATCAAGGCCGGTGTTACCACCGAAAAGGAAGTAAACAGTATGCTGCTGTACCTCAACGTAATGAGTGAAGACACCACGTTGAACGAACAGTTCATCTACAACTTTGCCGATATCAACGTACTGCAGGAACTGAAACGTATTGACGGCGTAGGCCGCGCTGAAATCATGGGTGCCAAGGAATACGCCATGCGTATATGGCTCAAGCCCGACCGTATGCTGGCTTACAATGTATCTTCCGACGAAGTCATCGCTGCCATCCGCAAACAGAACATAGAAGCGGCTCCCGGTAAAACCGGCGAAAGCTCTGATAAAAATCCCCTGTTGCTGCAATACGTACTCCGTTATACCGGTAAGTTCTTCGAACCCGAACAATACAAGCAGATCGTCCTGAGAGCCGGCGCCGATGGTTCCGTGCTGCACCTCAAAGACGTAGCAGACGTAGAATTTGGTGCACTCACCTACAGCATGGTGTCTAAAACAGATGGCAAACCCTCTGCCTCCATCATGCTCAAACAAAGACCTGGTTCCAATGCCCGCGAGGTAATCAACAATGTGAAGCAAAAGATGGAAGAGATGAAAAACGCCTCTTTCCCTCCCGGCATGACCTACAACTTCAACTACGACGTATCGCGCTTTCTCGACGCCTCTATCCATGAAGTGGTGAGGACACTCTTCGAAGCGTTTATCCTTGTGTTTATTGTGGTGTTTATCTTTTTGCAGGACTTCCGTTCTACCCTGATACCGGCGCTGGCCGTACCGGTAGCCCTGATCGGTACACTGGCCTTTATGCAGATGATGGGTTTCTCCATCAACCTGCTTACCCTCTTCGCGCTGGTACTGGCCATCGGTATTGTGGTAGACAACGCTATTGTGGTGGTGGAAGCCGTACACGTGAAGATGAGCGAAGACCACCTGCCGCCGCTCGAAGCTACAATTGCCGCTATGCGGGAAATCAGCGGGGCACTGGTTGCTATTACACTGGTGATGTCTGCCGTATTTATCCCGGTGGCCTTCCTCTCCGGCCCTGTGGGTGTGTTCTACCGGCAGTTTTCCCTCACACTGGCCATCTCTATCGTGATCTCCGGTATCAACGCAGTAACGTTAACGCCTGCACTCTGTGCCATCATGCTAAAAAACAACCATGGCCAGACTGGTAAAAAGAACCTGCTGCAGCGGTTTTTCAATAGTTTCAACAAAGGTTATACCGCTACTGAAAATAAATATGCCAGACTGGTGAGCTTTATCGCCAGCAGAAGGATCATCACCATCGCAGCGCTGGCCTTCTTCTTCGTAGCTACCTGGGGAGCCAGTGCTATCCTGCCTTCCGGCTTTATCCCTACTGAAGACCAGGGCATGATCTATGTAAATGTAACCACGCCTCCCGGCGCTACCGTAGAGCGTACCGAAGAAGTGCTCGACCAGATACAGGCCATCGCTGCAAAGCTGGAGGAAGTAGAATCAGTGTCTACCCTCGCCGGCTACAGCCTGGTAAACGAAGTGGCTGGTGCTTCCTACGGCATGGGCATGGTCAACCTGAAACCATGGGATGACCGTAACGCATCTGTAAAAGATATCATTGCAAGCCTTCAGAAGCTCACCGCAGGCATCGCAGACGCCAGCATCGAATTTTTCCCACCGCCTACCGTGCCCGGCTTCGGTAACTCCAGCGGTTTCGAACTACGGCTGCTGGACCGAAGCGGCAGCGGGGATCTGCGCCAGACCGCGCAACTCACCAACAATTTTATCGACGCATTAAAAAAACGGCCCGAAATAGGCAGCGCCTTCACCAGCTTCGATGCCGAATTCCCACAATACCTCATCCATGTAGACCAGGCCATGGCCGCCAAAAAAGGCGTGAGCATTGACAATGCGATGAGCAACCTGCAAACACTGATGGGAAGCTTCTATGCCTCTAACTTTATCCGCTTCGGACAGATGTATAAAGTGATGGTACAGGCAGATCCTGCCTTCAGGGCCAAACCCGACGACCTCCTGCGGCTACACGTAAAAAATGACCGCGGAGAAATGGTGTCCTACGCCGACTTCGTCAAACTGGAACGGGTATACGGACCTGAACAGCTCACCCGCTACAACATGTACACCGCCGCTATGATCAACGGCGACGCAGCCCCCGGCTACAGCAGCAGCCAGGCCATCCAGGCGGTACAGGAAGTAGCAGCCAAAGAACTGCCCAGGGGCTATAGTTACGAATGGAGCGGTATGACCCGCGAACAAATCCTTTCCGGCAACCAGGCCGTGTACATCTTCATCATCGTACTGATATTTGTATACCTGCTGCTGGCTGCTCAATACGAGAGTTTCCTGTTGCCATTACCGGTATTGCTGTCACTCCCTGCAGGTATCTTCGGCGCCTTCATTTCCCTCAAATTGCTTGGGTTGGAGAACAATATCTACGCGCAGGTGGCCCTGGTTATGCTGGTAGGTTTGCTGGGCAAAAACGCCATCCTCATCGTGGAATTCGCCATCCTGCGGAATAAACACGGCGCCTCCGTACTTGCCGCCGCCAGAGAAGGGGCTGTGTCCAGGTTAAGGCCCATCCTTATGACTTCCTTTGCCTTCATCGCTGGTCTTATCCCGTTGTGCATCGCCTCCGGGGCCGGCGCCATGGGCAACCGTTCCATAGGTACAGCTGCTGCAGGCGGCATGCTGATAGGAACCGTTTTCGGTGTACTCATCATACCCGGACTCTATGTGCTGTTTGCCTCCATGATCCCGAAAAAGAAAGTTGAACTAAAAGCTTACACCAATGAATAAACGAATATATCATTACGCGCTGGCCACCTGTTTAGTCGCAGGGGCTGGCGCCTGCACCACACAAAAGGAACTGCGGATGCCGGAGCGTGTGTCCGTTCCCGTTACCTCTGCTTCTGGCACCGATACCCTCTCGCTGCAGCATTTCGATCAGGTATTCCAGGACCCTCACCTGAAGGCCCTGGTAGACAGTGCCCTGGCCCACAACTACGACCTGCTCTCCGCCTCCCGGCGTGTGGCCGCCGCTCAGGCCAATCTGATGATGGCCAGAAATGCCTGGCTGCCTTCCGTCAATCTGTCGCTGACAGCCGGTGTAGACCACTTCGCAGATTACACCATGACCGGCGTCGGTAACTTCGATACCAACAAATCGCCCAATATCAACAGCGACCAGCGGGCTCCTGACCCTACCCCGGAATATTTCGCGGGTATCCGCAGCTCCTGGGAGATAGACCTCTGGGGCAAACTGAAACAACAGCGTAAGGCCACCTACGCGCGCTTCCTCGCCAGCCAGGAAGGACGACGCCTGCTCACCACACAGATCGTGGCCGGCGTAACAGGGCTCTATTACGAACTGCTGGCCATGGACAGCGAACTGGCCATCATCCGGCGAAATATCCGCTTACAGGAAGCTGCTGTGGCTACGGTCAACATACAAAAAGAAGCCGGACGAGCCACCGAACTGGCCGTTCAGCAGTTCACCGCACAGCTGCTGAGCACACAGGCACTGGAATACGGTGTCAAACAGGAAATCGCCGCCCTCGAAAATCAGCTCAACGCACTGATGGGACGCCTGCCACAGCCGATCACACGCAGCACCACCCGGGATTCCGTAACACTCCCGCCCACAGTACCAGCTGCCATACCCGGCAACCTACTGCTGCTCCGGCCTGACGTACAACGGGCCGAACTGGAGCTGAGCGCCGCCCAGGCAGACGTTAAAGCCGCCAGGGCAGCCTTTCTCCCAGGACTCACCATCACACCCTACGCCGGCTTTAATGCCTTCAAAGCAGGACTGCTCTTTAAAACACCTGCCTCCGTGGCCTGGGGAGCCCTGGGAAGCCTGACAGCGCCCGTCTTCAACAAAAAACAACTGAAAGCACAATACAACATCTCTACCGCCAGCGCCTATACGGCTTTTTATGATTACCAGCAGGCCATCGTAAACGGTTACCAGGAAGTGGCCACAGCCCTCAACAAAGTGGAGAACCAGCAACAAACTTTTGCGCTTAAAACCAAAGAAGTACAGGTGCTGCAGCAGGCCGTATCCACCGCCAATATCCTGTTTACCACCGGTTACGCCAACTACCTGGAGGTAATCACCGCCCAGAAAAACGTACTGGAAGCAGAACTGGCCCTGGTGACCACCCGCAGGAACGTGTACCAGGGACTGGTGTCGTTGTACAGGGCATTAGGAGGTAACCAATGATACATTTGATGCTGCTGATGCTCCTGATGAGCGAAAATAAAAGAATGGGTATGTAATTATGTTTAAAGAAAAAGCCCCTGGCACAACTTAATTGTTTGCCAGGGGCTTCCTGTTAATTCGTTTATTGTTCAAAAAAAAATTAAACCCTGCTTCTGTCTTCGCTTATCAGGAGCATCAGAAAAATCATATAAATCAGCGGTTCCGTTTGTGTTGGAACAACCACTGAAACAATTCCGGTTCCACAAAAACATTATCCCAGCTGTTGTGGCCTACACCAGGATACTCCGTGTATTTGACTTCAGCGCCGAGGGCTTTCAGTTTGGTTTCATAGGCACGGGATGCTTCTACAGGCACTATTGCGTCGGCACCGCCATGGAAGATCCAGATGGGGACTTTACCGGCGAAGCGGTTGGCAGCATCTACGTTGCCCGCACCACAGATGGGAAAGGCGGCAGCAAACAGTTCCGGTCTTTTGGTGATCATGTAGAAAGTGCCCATACCACCCATGGAAAGGCCACCGATGTATACTCTTTTGGTGTCTATTTTGCCGGAGGCCAGCAGGCTGTCCAGTACTTTATTCAGCAAAGCAGTGGGTGTCGGCATCTCTCCATCTATTGGGTAGGTGCCGCTGATGATTCTGTGGTTGCTGTCTGTTTTTAGGATCATGGGCGCCCAGGTGGTAGTCGACGGGCATTGAGGTATCAGTACAAAGGCGGGGTATTTGTTGCGCAGGCTGTCGCGCAGGAACATGGTACCACCATGCAAAAGCTGGGCATTGTTATCATACCCTCTTTCTCCTATACCATGAAGGAATACAATCAGCGGATATTTTTTGTGGCGGTCGTAGTTGGCCGGCAGCAGCAAGCGATAACGCAGGGTATCGCCTTTGTGATAATAGGTTTGATAACTGTAAGCGCTGAGATCCTGGGCCTGGGCTTGTTGGGCAGACATAGGTAACCCCGCTGCCAGCAGGCAGCAATAAAATAGTAGTCTGAGGTAGTTCATATTGGGAATTTGTACCAATATACTACGCGAAGACTAGTATTTCAAGGTGAAATGTTGTTTGATTTTAAAATCCTTTCGGAAAAATACCAGGCCGATGAAGAACAGGTCGATGGTCATGGTCACCTGCGGATGTTGCTGTATGGTGTGCCAGGCGGCTTCCATATCGGGTGTCCAGTGGATATCGTCGAAGATCAGGAGGGAGTATTCGTGCACATGTTGCAGGCACTGTTCAAAATAGGCCAGGGTAGGCTCTTTGCGGTGATTACCATCTATGTACACCCAATCCGGTTGTTTTATCTCGCGGAGCACATCGGGTAATACCGTGTCAAAGTTGCCCGTCACCTGAACGATGTTATCCAGATGGAGGGTTTCGAAGTTTTTGCGGGCTCTGCCCGCGATATTCGGACAGCCTTCTATGGTATACACTTTGGCATCCGGTGCTGCCTTGGCCATATAAGCCGTGGAAAGGCCCATAGAAGTACCTAATTCAAGCAATACTTTTGGTTGAAGGTATTGTACCAGCCGGTAGAACAAACGCCCGAATTTGGGCTGTTTGGCAGCATATCGTGTGATGTCGCTGACTTTTCGTTCATTACCGGCTGATATCAGAGAGCCAGCCCCCAGGTCGGTCACCTGCAGGGTTTCCTGGCTGGCCAGCAATTGTTTGCGCAGCTGCTCAATTTCGCCGAATGCGGCATGCGGGGTTTTATCCCGTAATACGTCCTCTACCAGAGAAAATACAAAAGGAGAGTGAACATCATGACGGTTTCCGGCGGTAAAATAATACCGCAGATATTTGGTGGCTAATTTATACTGCTGCGCTAAACTCACTGACTATACGATTTTTTAATAGATTTTTCCTTTAAACATACCCCACATATGCAGACGATGCTGCAGGGATACTCTAAGTACACCGAGGCCGTAGATAGCACTCCGTTTGAAGTTAATGCTGGACGCTTCCTCAAAATATTTGGTCGGACAGGTTATTTCCGCAATATCGTACCCTTTCATGAATATCTGCGAAATCATTTCATTATCAAATACAAAGTCATCGCTATTAGCCATGTAGTTGATATTCCGCAATACTTCAGCAGAAAAAGTACGGTAACCGGTATGGTATTCGCTCAGTTTCTGCCCGATCAGTATATTCTGTGTAAGTGTCAGACAACGGTTGAAAACATATTTGTACAACGGCATACCACCTTTCAATGCACCTTTTCCAAGGATACGGGAACCAAAAACCACCGGATATAATTCATTGGCAATAATGCTGCACATGGCCGTAATCAGCTTGGGTGTGTACTGATAATCGGGGTGAAGCATCACCACCACATCAGCTCCCAGCTCCAGCGCTTTGTTGTAACAGGACTTCTGATTACCGCCATAACCTTTGTTCTGATCGTGGCGGATCAGGTGTTTGATGCCCAGTTTTCTCCCCACCTCAAGGGTTTCATCTTTACTGGCATCGTCCACCAGTACCACATCATCTACGATGTCAAAAGGGATTTCCCGGAACGTCTTTTCCAGTGTTAGTGCTGCGTTGTAGGCTGGTAGTACAACCACTATCTTTTTGTTATTCAGCATGAAAGTGGATCAAATTTGGGTGCAAAGGTAACTCACCTGCTGATAATTCAAAATATATTGCGCAAATGCCCTTCGTACCACCTATCATGATTTAATTTTAACTATTATTAATTATTTATCTTTGTAGCTTGATTATTTTGGCATCATATTTTCTAAAATTTTCGTTAACAAAAAGCAAAAAGAACATGTTAAAACACTTACCAACGGAAATGCAGCACGACAAAGGTTTGGATGCCCTTTGCAACAACTCATTACCGTTAGTACAGCCCGGAAAAAAATCCCGGATTTCAAAATGGATGAAAGTGCTGCCTGCACCCTTTATCTTTTTGTTAACCTTTCAGGCCGCACAAGCTCAGGACCCGGAACTGAAAGCCATTTCGTCTCCTGTCATCAAAACACAAGACACTACTATCCGGAAACTGGTGGAGGAGATGCAGCGCATCACCGACAACGACAAAACAAACTCCAACGCCATTCAGGCTTTGCTGCAGGGTAAAGAGATCGATAATATGAGCAAATATGATCTCATCAAATACAATATCATCAATGCCAGCGAAACGTATTATCTGCTCAACAAGAAGATCATCGACCTGAAATCGCGTACCACCACCAACAACCTCGATGTATTTATTACCTCGCTCAACAACCCCGAAAGCAAGGCTTTAGGGTTTTCCCTGAGTGACCGCATCGTGGAGCTGGTGGAAAAAATCATCCTGAAAAACAAATCAGACAAGGGTGAAAAAAATTCCAAGATAGTAGAGTCCACCAAATCCATTATCAACAGCCCGATCTTCCAGAGTTTTACTTCGCTTACGCCACCACTGGCCATCGCCAATTCCGTGATGAACTTCCTGCACAGCGTAAGTGTCAACAATAAACAGATCAATCAGAAATCCTTACAGGACTTTGAAAAAGAGCTCAATAAATATGTGGTATATTATACCGCGTTGAATGATGCCAACCAGAAATTCGAGTATGGCCTCAACTTCAACAAAGACCAGCTCAGCCTGCTACAGGACAATCTGTACGACCACCTTTCCTTTACCGCTACTTCTCTGAAATTCCCGGCGCCACAGAAAGGAAACAAACCGCTGAGCCAAACCATGAACGAATATTTCTACGACTTCAAAAAAGAAAAAGTGGTAGACTATTTCACTCAGCTGGAAGCCAAATACACTAAAAACAAACGTATCGATTACGAATCGCTGCTCCGGGAAAACCCCAACCTGAAAGAGGTTAACAACCAGCTGGAAGACCTGGTGCTGCAAACCAAACGGTACGAAAACCTCTACAACGAATACTTCACCCTGCTGGATTCTTATTACAACAAGGTGAATAACTCCCTGAAGATAGCCCAGGACAACGGGCTGGCCGATAAAAGCATTATCGACAACAAACAGGCCGAGTTCCGCAATCTGAAAACAGATGCTGTTCAGGAAATACAGGCCTCCATCAATATCCGGGAACTGTATGCCAATACCGAAAAAATCAAATACCGTTACAGGATCTTCTAAAAAGATACCATCGTAATACAAGTTTTCAGGGGCAGTCGTAAGCAATGTTAAATCGCTTATCACTGCCCCTAAATCTATAATCGCAGGTAGTTTTCCTATAGATTTTATCAATACCTTTGTAACATGACAACGGTTCAATTGGAGTATATTGTTGCGGTAGAAACTTACCGGAGTTTTGTAATTGCAGCGGAAAAATGCTTTGTAACCCAGCCTACCCTGAGTATGCAGATTCAGAAGCTGGAAGATGAGTTGGGCATTAAACTATTTGACCGCAGCAAACTGCCCGTAGTACCTACCGAAATAGGAGTTGCCGTCATTGCACAGGCAAGGATCATCATAAAGGAAAATGCCCGTATCCGGGAAATCATTGCCGATCAGAAAAAAGAAGTGCAGGGCAACCTGAAAGTAGGTATCATCCCTACCCTGGCGCCCTATCTGCTGCCACGCATCCTCACGGGTTTCATGAAAAAATACCCGAAAGTAAAACTCGAAATCTGGGAATATCCTACCGAGCAGATTATTCAGCAACTGAAACAGGAACTGCTGGACTGCGGACTGCTGGCCACTCCCCTGCACAATCCGCACCTGGAGGAACATCCCCTGTTTTATGAATCATTTGTGGTATACGCAGCCAAAAGCAATCCGCTTTACGATAAAAAAGTAGTCCGTACCGATGAGCTGGAGCTTAAAGATGTATGGTTACTGAACGAAGGACATTGTATGCGCAATCAGGTGCTTAATATCTGCAAGGATAGATTCACCATGGGTGAGCATAAAAATCTGGAATATAATACCGGTAGTGTGGAAACGCTGAAGCGGATGGTAGACCTGAATGAAGGATACACGATTTTACCGGAGTTGTCGCTGCAAGACCTCTCCACCCGCCAGCTCAATATGGTCAGGTATTTCAAGGCCCCGGAACCGGTGCGGGAGATCAGCCTGGTGACCCATCGTCACTTTATTAAACAGGCGCTGATAGAGGCTTTCAAGAAAGAAATTCTGGCGCATGTGCCGGAGAAAACCAAAATACAGAAGAACAAAAAAGTAATTGAAATAGATCTGTAGATGAGATAAGAAGATAAAAGGGCTTCAAAAAACGCATTTATCTAATTTAGCCCAGGGCTTTAGCCCTGGGCCTTTTTTATTAAATGAATTCTGATTATCTCGGTTTGTAATATTGCATAGCTTCCGGCATCAGTTGCTGCAGCTGTTGTACACGTCTGGCATCGCTGGGGTGCGTGCTCATGAACTCAGGTGGTTTCTGACCATTGCTCATATTAGCCATCCGTTGCCAGAAAGGAATGGATTCCTGTGGATTGTATCCGGCCATAGCCATGAAGATGACGCCCAGGTGGTCTGCCTCCAGCTCGTTTTGGCGGGAGAAGGCCAGGACGCCCAGGTTGCCGCCTATACCGAAGGCCTGGTTAAAGACATTGACAGCGGTAGGGTTTTTACCCAGCGCTACTGTACCTGCCACCTGAATGCCTTGTGCAATCAGGCCCTGGCTCATACGTTCGTTACCATGACGGGCGATAGCGTGGGCGATCTCGTGTCCCATTACGCAGGCCAGTGCGGTTTCGTTTTGTGTTACCGGCAATAAACCGGTATATACTACTACTTTCCCACCAGGCATACACCAGGCATTCACTTCTTTATTATCTACCAGGTTAAACTCCCATTTGTAATTGGCGATCTCATTACCCATATTATGCTGGTTCATGTAGGTAGTAACGGCATTAGCGATACGCTGCCCTACCCTTTTCACCATATCCGCATCTTTATTGGAGGTTTGTGACACGACTTTGTTGGAAGAAAGAAAAGACTGATATTCCTGGAGTGCCATGGATTGCATGGTGCTTTCGGGGAGAAGGTTTAACTGGCTACGGCCTGTAATGGGCACACGTGAGCACGCGGCTAACAGTCCGATGCCGGCAGTAAAGATAAGTGCGATCTTTTTCATGGGTGAATCTAATTTATAATGCAGAAAAGCATAAAGCAAAAAGCGTGCACACTTCATACTGGCCCGGCTTTTTACTTTATGCTTTGATGTTTATAACGATAAGCTGAATTAATGCTTTTCTTTTCTATTCCTGAATAACGGCACTTTGCTTTCATTACCTTTCAACAGGCGGGTAATGTTTTTCTGGTGCGTTAAAACTACCATCAAGGCCACGGCTATTGCAAAAATGCGATAAAATATCTCGGGCTCGTTGAAGATATAAAGGATTAAAATAGGAAATGCGATACTCGCGATAATTGAACTCAGTGATACGTACCTGGTGAGAAACAGGATCATCAGAAACACGCCTACGCAGCACAGTGCTACCAGCGGCTGAATAGCCAGTACCAGTCCGAACAGTGTTGCGATGCCTTTACCACCTCTGAAGTTTGCCCAGATAGGGAAGATATGTCCAACCACGGCTGTCAGTCCCAGGCCGATCTGAAGATTGACCAGCTGGGTTAAGTGCTCGGGGTCATGATAGTAAGAAACGAGATATGCTAACCGTACAGCCAGTACACCTTTCAACATGTCTACCACCATCACAAAAGTTCCTGCTTTAGGACCTAAGACCCGGAATGTGTTGGTAGCACCGGCGTTGCCGCTGCCATATTCCCTGATGTCCATTCCGAAAACGCCTTTACTTACCCATACCGCCGTAGGAACAGAACCTATCAGATAAGCACAAAGAAGCAATAAAATTTCTGTCATCACTATAAGTTAGGATTGCTAAGATAACAATTTCTGTGTTAAAATTAAGCAAACATTAGAAAAGATTATAACACAAAAGTTGGATTATCAGTACTTTTCATATAAAGTTTAAAACTATTTCTGCTGATTTGCCTCCAATCGCAGAGCCAGCCAGTTGTTCTTCTCTATTTTTTCTTTCAGGGAGAAGCCAGCCGGGATTGCTGATGCAAGGATCTGTTCTTCATCAGACGGCATAATACCGCTCAGCAACAGTATACCGCCGGGTACCAGCAACCGGCGTATATCACTCATAAACCGCAGCAACACATTCAGATTAATATTAGCGAGCACAATATCATAAGGGCCGGTCACAGCATCCAGGTTATCTGCCTGCCATACCTTTGTATGTTGGGTCTGGTTGGTTGCTATGTTCTCTATGGTATTGTTCACTGCCCATTCATCATAATCAATGGCATCCACTTCAGCCGCGCCCATCATGTCTGCCAGGATGGCCAGGATACCGGTGCCGGTGCCAAAATCAAATACGCGTTTCCCTTCAAATGATATTTCCTGCATCAGCCGGATCATGGAAGAAGTAGTGGCGTGATGTCCTGTACCAAACGACATCTTGGGTGTAATCACTATTTCATAGGCCGGCGCCGGTGTAAACGGCGGATGAAAAGAGGCCCTGATACCGCAAAAAGCGTCTACCTGTACAGGTTCGAAATTGCTCTCCCACAGTGCATTCCAGTTAGTCTGCTGAATTGTTTCTTTCGTATAGGTGATACCGTAAGGTAATATTACCGCCTGCAATGCTGCTTCATCAAAATCTGCTTCCGGAATATAGGCAACCAACTGGTCCGGCTGCTCCTCAAACCCCTCAAAACCAATCTCTGACAACTGTGCAATCAATAGGTCAGTCTGTTCTTCACTGGCCTGCAGCGTAATAGCAATATGTGACATATGTGGCAAATATAATCATTTGCTGTAAACATCCATTAGGCCACATTCGATACAACAAAATATTTCTCTGGGACCAATTTATAACAAATTATATCAATATCATTATATTTGACATATAAAAATTAACCAATATTACCTATGAAAACATTCGTGCTCCTGCTGGCAGGCATTGCCTGCTCATTGGCCACCATGGCACAAACAGTGATCAAAATACAACCGCCTGCCGAGCCCCTGAAGGATTCTATCATTTACCAGGGCGACAATGCCATCCTTATCTTCGACCGTCAGCACCTGCTCGATTATATGATCAGCATGGACACCACGCTCCGCAATAATAAAAACAGCAATAAGGTATTCCGCAATATCCAGTTCTCCAGACTGAACAATATAGACATGGCTAACCACTTCCGGAAAGCCTACTGCTTTCTGGAAGACACGCTGAACAAGGAAATCAGCTTCCGTACCGATAAAATGAACCTGTTATGGGCAGAAGACTGCGGCGTCCTGATGCCCTATGTGGAAGAAATATTGCCAGACCTGCTGGCCACCGGCAATCTGAAAGTAGTGGAAAAAGGCAGCAAAATCGTGCAACCGGCCTACAAACTAATCGCTGAGCCGATCAATGGAAATAATTACCGTGTTTTCCGGATGAATAATGGTAAGGAGATTTTCCGCGAAAGCACCTTTTGTGTAGAACAACAACTCTCACACAGATAAGCACACAAAGGAATAAAATGAAAAAGCAGCTATTAGAAAATAGCTGCTTTTTCATTTATCTAATTTCAGTTATAAACACTGAGGGAATGCTTATTCTTCGTCGAAGGTAGGCTCCTGTGGTTTTTCAGGACGGTCCTGGAAACGAGGGCCACGGTCTCCGCCACGGTCATCACGAGGACCACGGTCACGTCTGTCGCCACCACCACGTCTGTCATCGCGAGGGCCGCGGTCACGTCCACGGTCACCACCACGATCACGATCGCCGCGGTGTTCACGTCTGTCACCTTCTTCCCTTTCCGGTCTTTCTACATAACCTTCTGGTTTAGGGATCAGCACTTTGCGGCTCAGCTTGAACTTACCGGTTTTAGGATCGGTACCGGTGAGTTTCACTTTTACCACTTCACCTTCAGTCAGCACACCTTCCATAGTTTCCAGGCGTTTCCAGGAAACTTCGGAGATATGCAGCAAACCTTGTTTGCCAGGCATAAACTCTACGAAGGCGCCATAAGGCATGATGGATTTTACCACAGATTCGTACACCTCTCCTACTTCAGGAACGGCCACGATACCTTTAACCCATTTCACGGCTTTATCCAGACCTTCTTTCTGAGCAGAGAAGATGCTTACTTCGCCGGTTTCGCCTACCTCTTCAATGTTGATGGTAGTACCGGTTTCGCGCTGGATTTCCTGTATGATCTTACCACCTGGTCCGATCACCGCACCGATAAATTCACGGTCGATGATGATCTTCTCCATGCGTGGTGCATGTGGTTTAGGTTCAGGACGGGCAGCAGGTACGGAAGCATACATCGCTTCGATGATGTGCAGGCGTCCTTTCTGGGCTTGTGCCAGTGCGGAGCGCATAACGTCCATGCTGAGGCCGTCAACTTTGATATCCATCTGGATACCAACGATACCGTCGCGGGTACCGGTTACTTTAAAGTCCATATCACCCAGGTGGTCTTCATCGCCCAGGATGTCGGTCAGTACCGCCCATTTACCATCGGAGGAACGGGAGATCAGACCCATTGCCACACCGGAAACGTGCTTAGGCAGCGGAACACCAGCGTCCATCAGTGCCAGTGAACCGGCACATACGGTAGCCATGGAGGAAGAACCATTGGATTCGAGGATATCAGACACTACCCTTACGGTGTAAGGATATTCAGATCCTGGCATCATCTGCTTCAGTGAGCGCATGGCCAGGTTACCGTGTCCTACTTCACGACGGCCGGGGCCGCGCATCATTTTTACTTCACCGGTAGAGAAAGGCGGGAAGTTGTAGTGCAGGATGAATTTGGTATAATTGGAGACAGCAGCGCTTTCAATCAGCAGCTCATCTTCTGGAGTACCCAGGGTAACGGTAGTCAGTGACTGTGTTTCACCACGGGTAAACAGGGCAGATCCGTGCGGAGAAGGCAGAATATCTGTTTCCATTGCCAGCGGACGAACCTGGTCCAGGGAACGGCCATCCAGGCGGATGGATTCGTCCAGGATCATGTTGCGGATCACTTCTTTTTCCAGGTCGTGGAAGTATTCGCCTACCAGTGGCGCATCTTCTTCCGGCAGTTCGCCCAGGTGCTCTTTCAGTTCTTCTGCGATCTTCTTGAACGCATCGCTGCGGTCATGTTTGGCAGAAGCAGATTTAGCTACCTGGTAGATTTTATCTTTGGCAAAAGCGATCACTTTTGCATTGAGTTCTTCATTCTGGTGTGGCTGGGTGTATTCACGTTTGCCTTTAACACCTTTCAGATCGCGCAGTTCTTCCTGAGCTTTCACCTGAATTCTGATAGCAGCGTGTGCAGCCTCAATAGCGGCGATCAGGTCTTCTTCCTGGCATTCTTTACTTTCCCCTTCCACCATCATGATGTTCTTTTCAGTAGCACCGATGATGAAGTCCATATCGGCATTGGCCAGATCGGAACGGTTAGGGTTGATTAGATATTGACCATTGATGCGGGCTACCCTTACTTCAGAGATGATCTCCTGGATGGGAACGTCAGAAACGGCCAGTGCTGCAGAGGCAGCCAGACAGGCCAGTGCATCTGGCATTACTTCAGGATCAGAGGAAATCAGGGTTACAAGTACCTGTACTTCGCAGAGATAGTTGTCGGGGAACAGAGGGCGTAATGCACGGTCTATCAGACGGGAGATCAGGACCTCAGAATCGGATAGTCTGCCTTCACGCTTGAAGAAGGAACCGGGTATGCGGCCGGCGGAAGCAAATTTTTCCTGGTAGTCAACAGTAAGCGGGAAGAAGGACTGGCCTGGTTTGGGTTCTTTATTCGCTACCACAGTGGCCAGCAGAATTGCATTCCCTAAACGCACCGTAACCGCACCATCAGCCTGACGGGCCAATTTACCGGTTTCGATGGTCACCATACGACCGTCTCCTATATCAAATTTCACTGAGATAGGTGTCAGATTCATAATAAAGTGAGGATTAATGAGATGATGTTATCCATTTTATTTACAATCACAAGGATAACAAAACGTATACATACAAAAAAACTATTCCCAACATAAAAGTTGGGAATAGCGCTATAATTAAGTCATGGTTACTTCCTGATACCTAACTTCTCAATAAGGGCACGGTAGCCGGTGAGGTTGGTTTTAGACAGATAAGCGAGTAAACGCTTTCTCTGACCTACCATTTTCATCAGACCACGATGGGTAGAGAAATCTTTTTTGTTTGCTTTCAGGTGACCGGAAATGCTGTTGATACGCTCAGTCAGCAGGGCAATTTGCGCTTCTACAGAGCCTGTATTTTTCTCGCTTCCACCAAATTCCTTAAAAATATTGGCTTTCTTTTCAACAGTTAAGTAAGACATCTTTAATAATAATAAGTAATAATAATTTTTTGTCGCTATTTTTCCGGGGCAAAGGTAATTTAAAAAATACGAATTACCAATAAAGCCGTAATTTATAATTAATACTGAATAATTTATATCTGTAAACAGCACAAAGTCAGTTACGAAGAGAAATTAAGCGCAGCATTGTCAGTTACATGCCCGTTTTCAGTGCGCAATACACGGGACGGGAATTTCTGTAATACGATATAATCATGGGTAGCCATCACGATAGCGGTACCCTCCCGGCAAATACGGAACAACAGCTGCATAATACCATCAGAAGTTTCCGGATCCAGGTTACCTGTAGGCTCATCTGCCAGGATCAGCCGGGGCGAATTGAGCATAGCCCGCGCAATATCTATACGCTGCTGCTCTCCGCCAGACAGTTCATACGGCATTTTAAACCCTTTGGTGCCCAGCCCTACCTTGTCCAGTACATCTGCAATCTTGTCTTCCATCTGCTTGTTATCCTGCCAGCCCGTAGCCCGCAGCGCAAACTTCAGGTTGTCGTGCACATTACGATCTGTCAGCAGTTGAAAATCCTGGAATACCACGCCCAGATTACGACGCAGATAAGGCACCTTCTTCCAGTCCATCTTTTTCAGGTCAAAACCCACTACCTGGCCGGTGCCATCCTTCAACGGCAGATCGCCATACAGGGTTTTTAACAGGCTGGACTTACCCGTGCCCGTTTTACCAATAAGATACACAAACTCCCCCTTGTTTACCGTGATGTTCACATCCGATAAAATCAATGAGTTTCCCTGATATATGCTGGCATTCGTTAATTGGATGATCGGTTGTTCAGACGTCATGTACTTTGTTTCTGTTTATTGCAAACTACGTTACGGCGGCAAAAATAACCAATTAAAAAATAATTCGTTGCGTCTTCCTGCAACAAAATCTCCACATTTCACATCCGGTGATTTTCTTCTTTAAACTAAAAAATTAGTTGTTAAACTAAAAAATTAGTTTTAACTTGTTACAAGAAAACTAAAACACCATGAAACAACTCACCAAAGCGGAAGAACAGATCATGCAAGCTCTCTGGCAAACAGGGCCGGCCTTCGTAAAAGATATCATTGAAGCCCTGCCGGAACCCAAACCCCACTACAACACCGTTTCTACCCTGGTCAAAATACTTATAGAGAAAGGATTTATCGACTTCAAGGCATATGGCAAATCACATCAGTATTACTACCTGGTCTCCAAGGAAGCTTACAGTCACAAAACCCTGAACAACCTTGCCAAAAGCTACTTCGGCGGCTCCTTCAGCAATATGGTTTCGTTCTTTGTAAAAGAAAAAGACCTCAGCCTGACAGACCTTGAACAACTGGTGCAAAAAATCAAGGACACTCAAAAGAAATAGTTTATGCTATTACTGATCTATTCCGCGAAAGTAATACTGTGCAGCGCCCTATTGTATACCTATTACCACCTGGCCCTGCGCAACAACCGCTTCCATCACTGGAACCGCTATTATCTGCTGCTGATCACCGTCGTGTCGCTGATCACGCCCCTGGTAAAAATACCACTTCCCGCAGGCGGACAAACCGTTCCGGCTACAGTAGTGACCTATACCAGCAAAATGATCACCCTGCGGGAAACAGTGGTCACTCCAGCAGCCGACCCTTCTTTTTATCTTCGTACAGGCGTTATCGTTATCTACGTACTGATCGCATTTTTCCTGCTGTGCCGGCTGCTGGTCAGCATTCACCGCATCCGGCAACTGGTACGCAGCAGCGAGATCCAGCCCATACCTCCCTATCACTTTGCCCGCCACCACAAAGTGACTGCTCCCTTCTCCTTTTTCCGGTATATCTTCTGGGACCTGCACTCCAGCCTCGACAGTCCCTCCGGCAAACAGATGCTGCAGCACGAACTGGTACATGTCCGGGAAAAACACAGCACCGACAAAATACTGATGGAAGTGATCACCGCCATCTGCTGGTTTAACCCCTTTTTCCATCTCATCAAAAGAGAACTGACGCTGGTACATGAGTTCATCGCAGATCAGAAAGCAGCCGGCGAAGAAGTGGCTGGTTATGCCGAAAACATTCTCCGCATGACCTTCGAAAGCAATCAGTTCTCCATTACCAACAACTTCTTTCACCCACCCATTAAACGCAGAATTTTGATGCTTACTCAATTCCGTCAGCCCCGTTTCAGTTATTTGCGCAGGATACTCGTGTTGCCGCTGGCAGCCCTTATCTTCTGTTCACTTGCCTTTGTGGCCGACAAGCGCCCATCCGCCATTCGGGCGCTTGTACCACCCGGCACGCTCCCCGGGCTGATGGCTGAAAATATTCCTGTTGCTGACACTGCACCTGCTTCAAAAAACAAATCTACTGTACAGCTGTTGGCCACCCGTCCTTCTTTCCCGGGCGGTGAAGATTCCATGGCAGCTTACCTGAGCAGAAACGTCCGCTATCCTAAGGAAGCCGCCCGGAAAGGCACACAGGGCATGGTCACCATTGAGTTTCTGGTGAATGAACAGGGCCAGGTGACCAACGCAAAAATTAAAGGCAACAAAATACTGGGCGATGGGCTTGAAGAGGAAGCGCTGAGAGTGGTGAAAGCCATGCCCCGCTGGACCCCGGCTACTTATAAGGGCAAAAAAGAAGCCGTCAGGCAAGCCCTGCCGATCAGGTTTTCCGTTACAGGTGACCAGCCAGTCAGCATCGTACAACCCGCAGTATACACTTTTGTAGAGCACCCACCTACCTATGTTGGCGGTGAAGAAGCCCTGACCCGTTATCTTTCCAATTCGATCCACTATCCCAGGGAAGCTCAGGAAAATAATGTTAGCGGGACTATTCTCGTTCAGTTTGTGGTAGATAGTACAGGTCATTTGAAAGACCTCAAAACTGTTGGAACTAAAAAAGGTTACGGCCTGGAAGAAGAGGCGCTCCGGGTTATAACAGCCATGCCACAATGGAATCCGGGCATGCATCGCAATAAAAAAGTCGCCGTACAATTTAATCTGCCAATCAGATTTACTTTGCAGTATTAAACTACCATCATCATAAAAAGAAGCGGGCCGACTGTGCAAATCACAGTCGGCCCGCTTCTTTTTAAACAGTATTTTTTATTGATAGATAAAAGTGCCTGCCGGCGCTTTTACAGTCACTTGTTTTTGTTCGGCTGCTTCTACCCTTCCGATGATCTGCGCATCGATATTAAAGCTTTTGGAGATGCTGATGATATCTGCCGCGATCGCTTCCGGAACATACAGCTCCATACGATGACCCATATTAAACACCTGGTACATTTCCTTCCAGGAAGTGCCGGACTGCTCCTGTATCAGGGTAAACAACGGCGGGATGGGGAACAGATTATCCTTGATCACGTGCAGGTTTTCGATAAAATGCAACACCTTGGTTTGTGCGCCACCGCTGCAATGTACCATACCATGGATCTGCGGACGGAACTGTTCCAGCACTTTTTTGATCACCGGAGCATAGGTACGGGTAGGTGACAGTACCAGTTTACCGGCATCTACGGCACCAAAGCCAGGAATATCAATTTTATCAGTCAGGGCTTTTTTACCGCTGAATACCAGTTCATAAGGAATACCGGGATCAAAGCTTTCAGGATATTTTTCGGCCATGGCCTTGTTGAATACGTCGTGACGGGCGCTGGTGAGACCATTGCTGCCCATACCACCGTTGTATTCTGTTTCGTAGGAGGCTTGTCCGTAGGAAGCCAGGCCTACCACCACATCGCCGGCCTGGATGCGATCGTTGGAGATCACATCGCTGCGTTTCATGCGGGCAGTCACGGTAGAGTCTACGATGATGGTGCGAACCAGGTCGCCCACATCCGCTGTTTCACCACCGGTGGAATAGATGCTGATACCGTGTTTGCGCAGTTCAGCCAGGATCTCTTCAGTACCGTTGATAATAGCGGCAATTACTTCACCGGGCAGGAGCTGTTTGTTACGGCCGATAGTGGAAGACAACAGGATGTTATCGGTGGCACCTACACAGAGGAGATCATCCATGTTCATGATGATGGCATCCTGTGCAATCCCTTTCCAGACGCTGAGGTCACCGGTTTCTTTCCAGTACATGTATGCCAGGGAGGACTTGGTACCTGCGCCATCGGCATGCATAATGTTGCACCAGGCTTCGTCACCGCCCAGGATATCCGGCACTATTTTACAGAATGCCTTTGGAAACAGGCCTTTGTCAATGTTTTTAATGGCATTGTGCACATCTTCCTTACCAGCTGAAACACCACGCTTGGCGTAAATATTATTATCCACCGGAAACAAATAAGTATTTAAATAAAGAAATAATCAGATAAAATATCCTTCTTCTGGCTGCAAAAGTAACAGATTCCCTGCATAATGCCCGCTGAATGTGTTAGATTTGCATGGCATTTTTGACGTTATTGAATTATATGCAGGTTCACAGGGACTTAAAGCAATTACCGGAGATCCGTAATGCTGTTATCACGATAGGCACTTTTGACGGCGTACATGAAGGGCACCGCTTCATTATACAACAACTGGAGCAGGCTGCTGCGGAGTGTAACGGAGAAACGGTCATTATCACTTTTGATCCCCATCCGAGAGAGGTATTAATGCCCAAACCCAATAATATCCGGTTGCTCACTACATTGCCGGAAAAAATCGCCCTGCTGGAAGAGGCTGGTGTAGACCATCTCGTAGTAGTACCTTTTACCAAAGCCTTTTCCGAACTATCAGCACAGGAATACCTGGAAGACTTCCTGATAGCGCGTTTCAAGCCTCATACCATCATTATCGGTTATGATCACCGTTTCGGCCACAACCGCGAAGGCGGACTGGAGCTGCTGGAAATGGAGCAGCAACGGTATGGTTTCCGGCTGCTGGAAATCCCGCAACAGGTTGTCAACGACCTTACCGTAAGCTCTACCAAAATCCGTAAGAGCCTGCAGGAAGGTGAAGTACTGCTGGCCAATGAGCTGCTGGGCTACACCTATTTTCTGAGCGGCACCGTTGTGCATGGCGACAAAATGGGCAGACAGCTGGGATATCCTACTGCCAATCTCCATCTGAAAGACGAAAGAAAACTCATTCCTGCAGAAGGCATCTATGCTGTACGGGTACAAGTACCTGATCAGGAGGGCCTGTTACCCGCTGTGATGAGCATTGGCTTCCGGCCTACCTTTAATGGTACCGACCTCCGCCTGGAAGTACACCTGTTTGATTTTAACGCAGACCTCTACGATCAGGAGCTGACCGTTTATTTCATAGAATATATCCGCGCCAACCAGAAATTTGATGATATCAAGGACCTGATTGTGCAGATGGATAAGGATTCTGCCCAGTCCAGGGAAATATTGGGAGAAAAAGCTTAAAATTTTTCTCCCAACAATTCAATTACCTCTTCCTTTTCTTCCGGTGGCCTGCAAAGCTTATATCCTTTGTACAGGAATAACCATGTCAACCCGCCTGTAATAGTGGTCATCACGAGAAAAACGATGATCCAGCCTACCTTATAACCAGGTTCATCCCATAAGGGACCTTTGTCTGTAAATGCAACGACCACGAACACAGCAGTAATACATAGCATAAAAAAACCCAGCACCAGCAACAGAATGCCGCAGGTAGCACGGAGTATAGGGTTTAAGAATATTCGTTTCACGGTAGTTATTAGTTCATCACTTTATACATCAGCTCTTTCATCAGTTCCCCGTCTTCCACGCCGCTGTCGTTGATACCGATGCTTCGCAGGTTATACTGATGCAGCAGCAGGATGGCTTTTTCAGTGCCTTCCGGGCCGTACTGGCGGGCAGCGTTCATATAATCTTTCACGAAGAACGGATGTACACCCAAAGCGGTGGCCACTTCCTTTTCTCCGCCTTTTACGCCGAAGATGAGGTTTACCTTGGCGAAGAAGTTGTACAGGGCCGGCAGGGTCATCTGGATGGGAGCTGCCTTGGGATTGGCTGCGAAGTAGGAGATGATGCGGAATACTTTGGCGGTATTTTTCTGTCCGATCGCATTTTGCAGTTCAAATACGTTGTATTCCTTGCTGATACCTACATATTTTTCGATATCGCCTTCATCGATTTTTTTCCCTGCGGGAAGATTGACCAGCAGTTTATCGATTTCATTGGCGATACGGGAGAGGTCGTTGCCGATATGGTCTACCAGGAGGATGGCTGCTTTCTGGGAGATGGCCAGTTCGCGGCTGCTCACGTAGGATTCCACCCAGGCGGGCAGCTGGTTGTCGTACATTTTTTTGGTAGCCAGCAGGACGCCTTTTTCCTTGATCAGTTTAGCGAGTTTGCTGCGGCCGTCGATTTTTCCCTGTTTATGGGCTACTACGAACACAGTGGAGGCGAGGGGATTTTCGATATAGGCTTCCAGCTTCAGCAGGTCGCGCATGGCTTGTGCTTCCTTGAGTACGACTACCTGCCTTTCGGCGAACATGGGGTAGCGGCGGCAAGTGTTGACCACGGCGGTCCAGTCAGTATCCTTACCATATAATATGGTGAGGTTAAAACCTTTTTCGGCTTCGTCGAGGAGGTGATGTTCGGCGTAGTTGGTTACCTGGTCTATAAAAAAATCTTCTTCACCTTCCAGCCAATAGAGGGGCCGGAATTTTTTCTGTTTCCAGTCGCGTATAATATCCTGATATTCCATTTGTTGTGCTTGTGTTTGGTAAGGTTTATTTTACCAGGATGACCTGTTCTTCTTTTAACAGCGGTATCCTTTTAAAGCGGAGCAGGAGCTGGGCTACTGCGATCACATCTTTCTGGCAGTAGGCCGCTATCCTTTCCAGGTTATGATCTTTCCAGTATACTTTGCCTACCATGCTGCCGTCTATATCATCTTTGGGCGTTTCTATGCCCAGGACGGCGGTCAGCAGTTTCAGGGAGGTATAATGCCTGATATCCCCGAAACGCCAGAGGTGGAGAGTATCGAGCATGGGCATTTCCCATGGTTTGAAGCCGTATAGTTGTAAAGGTCTGGGCAAAGATAACTGATGAATAACAGACCGGCGGCAAATAAAAGGAATATCAAATTCTTTTATGTTGTGGCCGGCAAACTGGAAGCCCGGATACTTTGCATAAAATTTATTTACCAATCCTAAAAAACCATTGAGCACAATTGCTTCATCATCATTATAAAAGGATTTCATCCTCAGATGATAGGCATTATTTTCCAGGCTGAAGAAAGCGGCAGATATACATATTATTTTTCCAAATTCAGCGTAGATACCGGCTTTGTCTTCATAAGCCTCCGCTTCATTTTCTGATTCTGGCGCAGTTTTTGCAATTTTCTCGATCCAGAGCCGTTGCATATCTGCAGGCAACTGATCCAGGGCCGCAGTGGCCGGAGTTGTTTCTATGTCCAACAACAATAACTGATCTAATCCAATATTGGGTAACACGTGTGAAAACTGTTTTATATATTTTATAAAATAAAAATATTATTGTAGTATTTTTGAATAATGTTTTTTAACCATATAACAATAAAACATAAAACAAACAACTATGACTGAGAACACTTTTAACACACCTGCGCCGGGCTCACCCGGATCAGAAAAACCACGGAGCCGCAATGGTCTAATTTACGGTATTTTAATTGCGGCGCTGGCAGGAACATGGATTTACATGTTGTATGACAAAAATAAAACCAGCGAGCAAATCGTACAAAAGACCACTCAGATAGATTCTATCTCTTCATCCCGTGACGCTTTACAGCAGGAGTATAACGCAGCCAATGCCCGTCTGGACGATCTGATTTCCCAGAACACCCGTATGGACAGCCTGGTAAAAACCAAGGATAAGGAAATTCAGGATATGAAAGCCCGTATTTCCAGCATTCTGACCAACAAAAATGCCACTCAGGCACAGCTGGCTGAAGCCCGTCGTTTGATTGAACAACTGAAATCCAGCATTGAAGGTTATCAACAGACCATCGAGCGCCTGGAAGGTGAAAAAATTGTGCTGGCCGGAGAACGTGATGTTGCCCGCAAAGAAAGGGATTCCGTTTCAGTTGTAAAAGACAGCCTGAACAAAAAGGTAGACCTAGGTTCTGTACTGCATGCCTCCAATATTCAGTTACAACCTATCCGTATCAAACACAACGGCAAGGAAATCGAAACTACCAAAGCTAAACGTGCTGATATGATGCGTGTAAGCTTTGACCTGGATGACAACAGAATTGCTCCTACCGGCGACAAGGAAATCTTTGTATCCATCACTGCCCCCGACAATACACCGCTGGCAGTAGAAGCACTGGGTTCCGGCAGATTTACACTGGAAGATGGTACAGAAAAACTGTACACTACCAAAAAAACTGTCGCTTATGTTACTGGTCAGAAACAGTCTGTTACCATGGACTGGAAACAGAACTCTGACTATAAAGTAGGTGACTATACAGTTGAAATCTACCACAATGGTTTTAAAATCGGCCAGGGTAAAGTGACCCTCAGAAAAGGCGGTCTGTTTTAATCCATTCCGATAAAATATTAACTTAAAAGGCTGATCATCATATGATCAGCCTTTTTTATATCTGCTGAAATAAGCTATTACTGCTACCAGCCCCTTGATCATTAAACTCCTTTGCCGGCAATAGCCATCAAGATAAAACAGCACCATCACCCCTACCCTTCTCTCCCTATCGTTCATTCCTTCGGAAAAGGCTGTACAGTCCGCATTTCTGATGTTTTTTTCACTTCTTCGAATTGTTAACGATTAGTTATTGATAAAAAGTTATATATAAAAATAAAATTAAATTAACGTTCTTTGCGCCTATAGTTACAAATAGCCTAAGGGCCAGCCGTACTGGTGGGGTAATCGGAAACTAATGTTTTGAGAACGAGGATGTGACCAGATTATTTTTGTACCAGATTTAACCCGTTTAAAGTCATAAACGATCAGCGATTTCAGTATTTTGTTCAACCTTGAAGCGCGATCATTTATTGCGAACAGGAACACTGATACATGGATTTTTTCATCCCCTTCCTTTCGCATGCCTGATGCTATTTACCGGATAAGTTCAGTAGTTCAGAAGCCCAAATAAACCATAAGCATGGAAGACATGAATAAAATAGTGTACGTTGTAGATGATGATGAGATTTTTCATTTCATTATCAAAAAGATGTTGGGGCAACAGGACGATAATCTTGTAATTACCTCTTTTCTATGTGCAGAAGAAGCCATTGAACAGCTATCCAGCACACCCCAGCTAACGTTGCCCTCTCTTATTATCTTGGATATGAATATGCAAAGGATGAACGGATGGGACTTCATTGAAGCATACCGCGGGCTTAAATCATCCCTGAAAAGCACCATTCCTATCATTATGTGCTCTTCTTCCGTAGATGTGCGGGATATGCAGAAGGTACAACATACACCTGAGCTAATGGCCTATATCACCAAACCACTGGATAGAAACAAGATGAAGGTGATTGAGGAATACCTGTAATGATGATTTATGTGATGATGCTGATGTTCCTGATAAGCGAAGATTAAAGCGAATTATAAAAACAAAGAAGCCATTGACATTGATCAATGGCTTCTTTGTTTTTATAATATTTTATGCTAGGCTGGTACTGCTATACCATACATTTCTTCACGCAATGCCTTCACACGCTCATCAGCGAGGTATTCATCGAAGGTCATCATGCGGTCGATGATACCTTTTGGTGTCAGCTCGATGATACGGTTGGCCACAGACTGCATAAAGGTATGGTCATGTGTAGTAAACATCACAATACCTTTATAGTTGATCATGCTTTCGTTGAAAGACTGGATAGACTCGAGGTCCAGGTGGTTGGTAGGCTCATCCAGGATCAGTACGTTAGGGTCCTGGAGCATCATACGGCTGATCATGCAGCGTACTTTTTCACCACCACTCAGCACGGAGGTCTTTTTCATGATTTCATCACCGCTGAACAGCATTTTACCCAGGAATCCACGCAGGAATGGTTCGTCTACGTCTGTTACATGCGCAGGCACGTACTGACGCAGCCAGTCCATCAGGTTGACACTGGCATCGGTAAAGAAGGTGGCGTTATCGTTAGGCAGAGAAGCACTGGTAACGGTGGTACCCCATTCTATTTTACCATTATCTGCTTCCATTTCATTGCTGATAACCTGGAAGAAGGTGGTGAGGGCCAGATGGTCTTTAGAGAGGAAGGCGATCTTGTCGTTTTTGTTGACAGAGAAAGTCACGTCTGTAAAGAGCTTGCGGCCGTCTACTGATTTTTCCAGTTTTTCCAGGTTCAGGATCTGGTTACCCACTTCACGTTGTTGTTTGAAGATGATACCAGGGTATTTACGGTTGGAAGGCTGAATATCTTCGATAACCAGTTTTTCGAGGGCTTTTTTACGGGAAGTAGCCTGTTTACTTTTGGAAGCGTTGGCACTAAAGCGGGCGATAAAGTCCATGAGGTCTTTACGCTTGTCTTCCATTTTCTTGTTTTTATCGGCTATCTGACGGGCCATCAACTGGGAAGACTCGTACCAGAAGGAGTAGTTACCGCTGAAGATCTGGATTTTGGCGCGGTCTACGTCGGCTACGTGCGTACATACCGCGTCGAGGAAGTGACGGTCGTGGGATACTACGATCACGATATTTTCGTAGTCGGCCAGGAAGTTTTCCAGCCAGCCGATAGTTTCCACGTCCAGGTCGTTCGTGGGCTCATCCAGCAGCAGGATATCGGGGTTACCGAACAGTGCCTGGGCTAGCAGTACCCTTACTTTCAGGTTACCGGCAATATCTTTCATCAGTATGCCATGCATCTCTTCTTTTACACCCAGGTCGCCCAACAGTACGCCAGCATCACTTTCTGCGGTGTAACCACCCATCTCGCCGTATTCACCTTCCAGTTCACCTGCGCGTATACCATCTTCTTCTGTAAAATCTTCCTTGGCGTAGATGGCATCTCTTTCCTTCGCAATCTCCCAGAGCTTCTTGTTACCCATCAATACTGCATTCAGTACCGTAACCTCATCAAACTCAAAGTGGTTCTGTTTCAGTACGCTCATACGCTCGCCGGGAGTGATTTCCACGGTGCCTTTGTTCGGATCTATCTCACCGGACAATATTTTCAGGAAGGTAGATTTACCTGCCCCGTTGGCCCCAATCACACCATAACAGTTCCCTTTCGTGAAATTGAGGTTTACTTCGTCAAACAAAACTCTCTTACCAAAAGAGAGCGTCACGTTTTTAACACTGATCATGCTGGCTATGTAAATTTTGAAGCTGCAAAGGTACAAATACTATACGGGCTTTCCAAGTTAACAGATTGCTAGCTGGCTGAACATTTAACGATTGATTTTTAATGGCTTGTATCCATGTAAATAATCAATACGTATCTTTAGCGCAAAATTTGTTACTGCATGACAGACTATAACCAGGTATTTGAAAACAACCGCAAATGGGTAGCTTCCAAACTGGCCACCGATGCGGACTTCTTTGAGAAGATGGCGGACTCGCAGACGCCTGCCTACCTTTATATCGGCTGTAGTGACAGCCGGGTGCCCACCAACGAAATCATGGGACTGGGAGCCGGTGAAGTATTCGTGCACCGCAATATTGCCAACCTGGTACCCAATACCGACCTCAACGTCATGGCTGTGATCAACTATGCCGTAGTACACCTGGAGGTAAAACATATCGTCGTTTGCGGACACTACAACTGCGGTGGGGTTAAAGCGGCCATGCAACCCAAAGACCTGGGCATCCTCAACCCCTGGCTGCGTAATATCCGCGATGTGTACCGTCTTCATATGGACGAACTGAATGCCATCACCGATGAGCATGACCGCTATAACAGGCTGGTAGAGCTCAACACCCAGGAACAGGCCATCAACGTCATCAAAACTGCTGCCGTACAGAAATCATATCTGGCCAAAGGCTACCCTATCGTACACGGATGGGTATACGACCTTAAAAACGGCCTGCTGAAAGACCTGAAAATCGACTTCGAAGGCGTATTGCACGAGATCCAGAAAATCTACGACCTCACCGGCGCCGGGATGATGCAGAAAGATAATAACCAATAAAGTCAACAACTATGGGCCCAATCGGTGTTTTTGACTCCGGCTACGGAGGACTGACTGTCCTCAAGGAAATCATTACAGAATTACCACAATACGAATATATCTATCTGGGCGACAATGCCCGCACCCCGTATGGTAACCGCGGTTTCGACACCATCCACGCCTATACGCTGGAATGTGTGCAAAAACTGTTCGATATGGGATGCCCGCTGGTCATCCTTGCCTGTAATACCGCCTCTGCCAAAGCATTGCGCACCATCCAGCAGCAGGACCTTCCCAGGATAGCACCCGACAAACGGGTACTGGGTGTCATCCGCCCTACCACCGAAATGGTTGGCACCATCACCCAAACCGGCGAGGTAGGCATCCTGGCCACCAATGGCACTGTGGCCTCCGAGTCATACCCGATAGAGATCAAAAAGTTTTTTCCACATGTACAAACCTACCAGCTGGCCTGCCCCATGTGGGTGCCGCTGGTGGAAAACAATGAACATGAAAACGCCGGGGCCGACTTCTTCGTAAAGGAATATATTGACAAAATCCTTTCATATTCACCCAATATTGACACGCTGGTACTGGGATGCACCCACTACCCGCTGCTCATGAAAAAAATCAAACAATATCTGCCCGGCGGCATTGCTGTCTTATCACAAGGTAAACTTGTGGGCCACAGCCTGAAGGATTATCTGAAACGCCATCCTGAAATGGAGTCAAGGCTTAGCCGGAACGACAACCGCCGCTTCTTCACCACCGATGATCCGGCCATCTTTGATCGTATGGCTGAAATCTTCTTCGGGAAAGCAGTACAGTCAGAAAAAATAGATTGGAAACAACACTCATAGTGTACAGCTTATAACTGCTGCAACACGCCCTGCCGGAGAATCTGAATGCTGGCCTCCGCCTCATCGAGGGTAAAATGCCCGAAGCCCAGCCGCATAGCGGTGAGGTTTTTATGCTGATAGAGCAGTGTTTTGGGGATAAACAGATTATTTCTGGAACAGGCCCTGCTCAATTGCAGCAGGTTAAGCGGCTCTTTCCAGCGGGTCCAGACGGCCAGTCCTCCGGCAGGTTTCCTGAAGTCTATAAACTCCTGCAGCTCCCTTTGCAGCACGTCTACAATATGATCCCGCCTTTCCCGGTATATTTTAAGTGACTTTTTCAGATAACGGTGTATCTCTCCCGTCTCAATCATCTCCCCCAATACCTGCTCCATCATTACATCACCCTGCCGGTCGATGATACCCAGGTATTTCCGCATCTCTGTCATCAGGTTTTCCGGTGCTATGATAAAACCGGTCCTGAACCCGGGCACCAGTGATTTACCGAAAGCTCCAATATACACCACCATCCCGCTTTTATCGGCACTGGCCAATGGCAGTACAGGCGCATTGTCATAGTGGAAATCATAATCATAATCATCTTCCAGAATGATAAACCCGAATTCTGCGGCCAGGTTAAGCAGCTCAATTCTTCGTTGAGCCGCCAGCGTAACAGTGGTCGGGTAGTGATGGTGCGGGGTGATATACAGCATGCGGATCGTATGTTTTTCGCAGATGCTGCGAATGGCTTCCACATCGATCCCTTCCTCATCAATGGGTACGGACATGATTTGGGCACCCGATTTCTGGAAAATCATATTGACAGAGAAATAGCTCAGATCTCCGACCAATACGGTATCTCCTGGCGACAGCAGGATCTCGGAGGTGATATACACGCTCATTTCCGTACTCCTGGTGATCAGGATATTATCCTTTGATATATGCAGGCCACGGGTTTGGTTGAGGTAATTGGACAGGTGTTTTTTAAAGAATTCGCTGCCATCGTGATTATAATAACCCAGCCTGCTGCGGTTGCTCTTTCTTTTGAGATGACCACTGTACAGACTGGACAGGTGGTCTACCTGCGTAAGCCGGATATCCGGTGTGCCATCGTTGAACACATATTCACAAGAAGAGTGTTCGAAGGGGTTGTCGAGCAGACTTGACTTTTTAAAAGAGAAACCGGTCTCTTTTGGATAATGCGCCAGCTGATTTTCCTGTGCGATCCTGATCTTCAGGGGCCTGGCATCTATTTTCCCGATGATGAAAGTGCCTTTGTTGGGGCGTGTTTCTATCCAGCCCTGTGTGTCCAGTTCCTCAAACACCGCTACGATGGTATTGCGGTTCACTTCCAGCAGTTCACTAAAGCGTCGGGTACCCGGCAGTTTGGTCCCGGTTACCAGAAAACCGCGCTGGATGGCGTTGATCAACTGGTGGGCAATCTGTAAATAGATGGCCGTACCGGACTGTCGGTCTATCTGAACAAAGCTTTTGTAAGGAACCGGACTACTCATATATCAAAAATAAATCAACAAAAACAGTCCGGCAAATTAACACAAGTCAGCAAAAACACCAACCGGACCAGCAACTATATCAAAACCGGCCCATATCACCAATCCGGCAAGCCGTTACATTTGACTGGAAACAAAGTCGTAAATGGAAGCTTTACTGCAACATATTGTTGGACATGACCACCTGCATGCCAAATGGCTCAACACCCTTTCCTTTATGGAGAATGCCGGAGCCAGAAAGATATCAGCCTGCGAACATCCAAGCCTGGTGGACTTTATCCAGCTTAAACATGCCGCAGAAGAACACCGGCATGCCTATTACCTGAAAAAACAGATTGCCAAAGTCAGCACCGATACCTGCAAAACCTATCAGCTCCATGAGCTGCTGGCAGCACAGCAGACCAGGCATTATCTGCACCAGCTGGACATACAGACCTGCCGTTACCTGAAAAAAGCATTTGGTCTGGAAGGCAGCCAGTTGAAATATGCCGCCTACCTCTTTGTGACTTACGCCATAGAAGTGCGTGCTGACGAGCTGTATCCGGTTTACCAGCAGGTACTGGACCAAACCGGCAGCAAGGTGATGGTGCGTTCCATCATCGTGGAAGAAGAAGGTCACCTCGAAGAAATGATCCACCAGCTGCAGGGATTCGATGCCCGCTGGGAAGAACATGCTCAACATGTCCGGTTGCTGGAACAACAGCTGTTTGAAGGATGGCTCGCCGCCATCGGCCAGGAATTACAGGTTTTTGCATAATACAGGAAGCGCTATACTACTTATCACCCACTTAATTCGCAATGATGACATCAGCTATCAGAAATGACTGGACCCTGGAAGAAATCCAGGCCATCTACGATCAGCCTTTGCTGGAACTGGTATACCAGGCAGCCACCGTACACCGCCAGTGGCATTCCGCCAAAGAAATACAGGTATGCACCCTCTTATCCATTAAAACCGGCGGATGCCCGGAAGACTGCTCCTACTGCGGTCAGGCAGCCAGATACCATACCGATATCAAAGTACAGGCATTACTGCCCACCGAAACCGTTATCGCACACGCTCAAAAAGCCAAGGAGACAGGATCTACCCGCTTCTGTATGGCCGCAGCCTGGAGAGAAGTAAGAGACAACCGCGATTTTGACCGTGTAATCGATATGGTAAAAGGCGTGAATGAACTGGGCATGGAAGTTTGCTGCACACTGGGCATGCTGACCGAAGAACAGGCCATCCGCCTCCAGGAAGCCGGATTACATGCCTACAACCACAACCTCGACACCTCCGAACAATATTATAACGAAATCATTTCCACCCGGAATTTCGATAACAGGATCAATACCATCAACAATGTCCGTAAAGCCGGCATCACCGTATGTTCAGGCGGTATCATCGGATTGGGAGAAACCCACCGTGACCGTATGTC
Source organism: Chitinophaga sp. HK235 (assembly GCF_018255755.1). Taxonomy (NCBI): domain Bacteria; kingdom Pseudomonadati; phylum Bacteroidota; class Chitinophagia; order Chitinophagales; family Chitinophagaceae; genus Chitinophaga; species Chitinophaga sp. HK235. The sequence goes on from NZ_CP073766.1 coordinate 3,659,803, forward strand.
TATGCTGCTGACACTGGCTACCATGCCCAAACATCCGGAATCCGTGCCCATCAACGCACTGGCCAGGGTAAAAGGCACACCATTGGAAAACAATCCGAAGGTAGATGCCTGGGATATGGTAAGGATGATCGCCACCGCCAGAATCGTTATGCCTGCATCCACCGTACGCCTCACCGCAGGTCGTATCGAAATGACAGAATCCGAACAGGCCTGGTGCTTTATGGCCGGCGCCAATTCCATCTTCACCGGCGAACGTCAGACATTACTTGTAACTCCCAACCCGGGCGTATCAGAAGATATGCAGATGTTACAAAATCTTGGATTGAAGCCCAAACTCAGCACAAAAGAAAGCGTTGGAGAAATAAATTAAGGATCCCAGGGCTAAAGCCCTGGGCTAATATCGAGGATAATATCGAAGATAATGGCCTGGGTTAAAGGCCAAAACTAATATAGCCCAGGACTTTAGTCCTGGGCTTTAATTATTTGGCGAGTTTCAGCAGGAAAGCGTATTCCAGGGCTATTTCCTTTAAAGCCGCAAAGCGGCCGGAAGCACCGCCATGGCCTGTTTCCATGTCAGTATGCAACAGCAGGAGATTATGATCTGTTTTCAACTCCCGCAATTTGGCTACCCATTTGGCCGGTTCCCAATACTGCACCTGCGAATCATGCAACCCGGTGGTGACCAGCATATTGGGATATGCTTTAGCCGTTACATTGTCATACGGTGAATAGGACTTCATATATTCGTAGGCATCCTTATTTTTTGGATTACCCCATTCATCAAATTCGCCGGTGGTGAGGGGAATACTTTCATCGAGCATGGTAGTGACCACATCTACGAAAGGTACCTGCGCTACTACACCGTGGAACAAATCAGGACGCATATTGATCACCGCGCCCATCAGCAGGCCGCCGGCGCTACCGCCCATAGCGTATAACTGTCCGGGATTTGTGTAGTTTCCTTTTATGAGATAGGTAGCACAGTCAATGAAATCCGTGAAGGTATTCTTCTTCTTAAACATTTTCCCATCTTCATACCACTGCCGTCCCATTTCCTGACCACCGCGGATATGAGCAATGGCAAATGCAAAACCACGGTCCAGCAGGCTGATACGGTTGGAGCTGAAGGTCGCATCCAGACTATGTCCGTAAGAACCGTAGCCATACAGCAACAACGGCCCTTTTCCATTTTTATGAAACGTTTTTTTATAGACGATGGAGATTGGTATTTTGGTACCATCTGTAGCAGTAGCAAACAAACGTTCTGTCACATAATCTTTAGGATCATATCCACCAAGGACTTCCTGCTGCCGTTTCAACTCCTGTTTGCCGGTTTCCATGTTATAATCATACACAGAGTTAGGCGTGATCATAGAAGTGTAATGATAGCGCAATTCTTTGCTGTCCATCTCCGGATTATGGCCTACATAGGCATCATAGGCCGGTTCTGAGAAAGACAGGTATTTGTCCTGATGGGTTTTATCATTGATGACCCGTATTTGTGTAAGACCGTTCTTACGTTCTTCGAGCACCATAAAATCCTTGAACAGCTCTATTCCGCTCAGCAGCACATCACTGCGATGAGGGATCACTTCCTTCCAGTGTTGTTTACCGGTTTCCTGGAGGGATGTCTCCATCAGCCGGAAGTTCAAGGCATCCAGGTTGGTAACGATGTAAAACTTATCTCCTTTATGATCGATATGATACAGCAAATCCTTTGTCCTGGGCTGGAACACACTGAAGGCGCCATCCGGCTTTGAAGCATCCAGGATACGGGTTTCAGAAGAGAGGGTGCTACCGCTGTGGATAACGATGTATTTACCGGATTTGGTTTTATGTACTTCCAGACTGAAGGTTTCATCTTTCTCATGATACACTTCCTTCTCTCCGGAAATACCCAGCGTATGTTTCATAACGCGGTCGGGACGCAGTGTTACTGTGTCTTTACGGCTATAGAACAGGGTTTTGTTATCACTGGCCCAGCAGGAACTGCCGGTTGTTTCGGGGATGATATCGGAAAACATTTCGCCGGTTTCCAGGTTTTTCACATGGATGGTATAACGGCGACGGCTAACCGTATCTATGCCATAAGCCAGCAGTTTGGTGTCTTCGCTAACATTCAGCCCGGCCACCTGGCAATAGGCATGGCCGGCCGCCAGTTCGTTGACATTCAGAATGATCTGTTCGTCGGCTTCCAGGCTGCCCTTTTTGCGGCAGTATATCGGATACTCCTTGCCTTTTTCAAAGCGGGAATAATAATAGTACCCGTTTTTGAGATAAGGCACGCTCATATCTGTTTCCTTGATGCGTCCCTTCATCTCGTCAAACAATTTTTCCCGCAGTTCCTTTTCGGGAGCCATTGTCGTATCGAGATATGCATTCTCTGCGTGTAGCCATGCCAGTACTTTGGGGTTTTCCCGTTCGTTCATCCAGTAATAATTGTCAATCCTGGTATCCCCGTGAATCGTCAGTTTCTTCTCAATTTTTTCTGCTACGGGAGGTTGAATGTTCTCCTTATTCATTTCTTTTTTCGTTTCGTGACAAGACATTAACACAATTCCTAAAAGTAAAAATACCCTTTGCATAGAAATAGGTTTTACTCAATTTAAGGATTTGATACCAGGATTAGACTGATTTTAGTGATTACCGGAGATTTTTTTACGGATCAACTCACTACGCGCATCTTCAGAGGGTCCCAGCGCAGCAGTTTTTTGCTGAAGTAACTCTGATTGGTCACCAGTGCCGGGCCGGCAGCGCGGAGGCCGAAGGTGGCGTCTTCTACTACGGTCTTGCCTGTACGCATTGACTCGAAGAAGTTCTTAAAGTGATCTAGCCTGTCGTCGTAACCCGCCGGAGCCGCAAAGGAGCTGGATGTTTCTACAGCATTACCTCTTTCGGAGCCATATTGTGTATTATAGTTCTTTACAAACTGGGCCTGCTGCGCTTCGGGGAAAGTCCGGAAGGTATCCCATCCGCCGTAGCCGGGTGCCTCTGGCAGTTTGTGTTTTTTGATTTTAAAGTCATTCCATCCCAGTTCCATGACACCGTCTGTACCGATGAGGCGAGTGTATTCGCCACCGCCGCTGCCGTCAGCGAAGTTGACACGGAGAGTCATCTGAAATGCAGGATGTTCTTTGGTTTCAGGGTAATCGAAGATGGCTACGACTACGTCAGGCACATCACGACCATCTTTCCATTGTACCAGGTTGCCACTGGCATAGATGCTGGTAGGGCCCAGAGAGCCGGTGATGAAGTGTAGTCCGGAGATCAGGTGAACGAACAGATCACCGGGGATGCCGGTGCCGTAAGCCTGATAGTTACGCCAGCGGAAGAAACGTTTAGCGTCAAATGGTACTTTGGCCGTATCCTTCAGGAAGGTATCAAAATCAACGGTGGCAGGCGAAGCATCGGTTGGTATGGAGTATTGCCAGGCGCCAAGTGCACTGTGACGGTCCATGCGGGCCTCCACGATATTGAGCTGTCCTATTTCACCTGCCTGGTAACGTTTGCGTGCTTCTGCCAGCATTACACTGCTTACCCGCTGGCTGCCCACCTGAAATACCGCTTTGGTACGTTGCTGGGTAGCAATTACTTTATGTCCTTCTTCAATCTGCTGCACCATTGGTTTCTCACAATACACTGCTTTGCCAGCTTCCATGGCAGCAATAGAGATGGTATCATGCCAGTGGTCGGGAGTAGCTACGATGATGGCATCGATGTCTTTACGGTGCAACAGTTCGCGGTAATCGCGGGTAGTGTATACGTTAGGACCATATACTTCCTTCACGCGGGTCAGGTGTCCGCTATACAGATCCGCAGCGGCTACCAGCTCCACACCGGGTACTTTCAGAGCGGTGTCTACATCTCCAAAACCCATGATGCCCATACCTACGCAGGCAATGCGAATCTTATCGTTGGCTGAATAATGATTGTCCGGCTGCAACAAGGTTACCTGTTCGCGTTCTTTGGCCAGAGCGGCCAGTTGACCCACACCCAGCAGTGCTGCAGTACTGCTTATATGCTTGATAAATTTCCTACGGGATTGATCTGACATATTAAAAGGTTTTTAAAAGGAGTTCCATAATAATAAAAAAAATCAGGAATTACCTAAACGAATTACAAGCGGTAAATAGGCTGTTTTTATGGCCTGCAGCAAGGCTTCAGTCGGTATAACAAAACTTAATGCAAACTTCATAATTCCTTCATAAAGACTTAATGCCTTCTATAGTGCACTACTGCTGGAAGAGCGGTTATTTCGCCGGTAAAACTCAGACTGTAGCATGAAAACATTTTTACCACTATTTATTTTTATCATGTTGGGAATCGGAGCCATCGCTCAAACGACAACCGGCGTGAAAGGAAATGTAACAGACAAACAAACGGGGCAGCCATTGACCGGCGCTTCGGTGAAACTGAAGAACGAGCATTACAGTGCTACCAGCACCACTGGTCTGGATGGAAGTTTCATCTTCCGTAATGTTCCCGCAGGTGATTATGAAATCAAGATAAAAGATTTAGGGCATCATGAAGTAGAGCAGAAAATTCATTGCGAAGGTCCGGTAAAAACACTGGTGATCGCGATGGAATCCAAAGATGTATCCCTGAAAACACTGACTGTTACAGGTAAAGGTGACAAAGGCAGTGAAAAGACAGCTATAAAAACCGTACAGAAAGCCGATATGGTGCTGAATGCCGTATCTGCCAATGCTATTCAGGTATCTCCTGATATCACTATCGCCAACGTGATGCAGCGTGTATCCGGTGTTTCCCTGGAGCGCAGCAACAACGGAGACGGCCATTACGCCATCATCCGCGGCATGGATAAACGTTACCAATATACGCTGATCAACGGTATCAAAATACCCAGTCCGGATAATAAAAACAGGTATGTACCCCTCGACATCTTCCCTGCCGACCTGGTAGACCGCCTGGAAGTATACAAAGCCATTACACCCAATATGGAAGGCGATGCGATCGGTGGCGCCACCAATATGGTTATGAAAGACGCGCCAGCACGTTTTATGTTGAATGCCAACGCTGCTATCGGTTACGCACAAACGCTCTTTAACAACGACTTCACCCGTTTCGATAAAAGCGGCTCTGCCAAAACCTCTCCCCGCTTCCGCAACGGCAACAACTACGAAGCTAACGGACAGGATTTCACCAACAACCCGCTGCATTTTAATACAGGCAAGGCACCTGTTTCAAGTGTTTTCGGTATCAGTGCAGGTGGTCGTAGTAAAAACGGTAAACTGGGCGCTATCGCAGGTATCAGCTATCAAAATACTTATCGTTCCAACCAATCCCTATACCTACAAACTGAAGTAGACAAAACCAACAACAACCCGGCGTTCACTGCTGCCAAAAACAGGCAGTATTCCATCCAGCAACAACGTGCTGGCATGCACGCCAAAGTGGACTATCAATTCAACGATGACCAACAGGTATCGTTGTATGCGGCCTACATGAATCTGGGCCAGAACCTGTTCCGCTTCAGCTCAGACACCAGCCTGGAGCTGGGCCGTACCGTGCCCGGCTCCGGCAGGGTGAGCAACAACTACCGCAGCGAACGTAGTGTACAGGAGATCAGCAACTTCACCCTTCAAGGTGATCACAAACTGGCCTCCCACCTGCATATGAACTGGTCTGCCGTATACTCCAAAGCCAGCGCCAATGTGCCTAACCGTACAGAGTTGAATGTCAACACCGGCGTAACTCCGCAGAAGGACAACAGCCTCAAACAGGAACCCGTACTGCTCGACGCACTTGAAGGTGTTACCCACGAATGGGCCCGTAACTCAGACGAAGACAAAAGCGGTTATCTCAACTTCATCTATTCTCCCAAAATCCTCGGTACCAAAACAGAAATCTCCGTAGGTAGCATGTACCGTCATAAACAACGCCATAGTAACTATGACGAATACACGCTGCGCCCTGACTCTACCACGCAGGCTTTCACCGGTGATATCGACGCACATAAGCTCACCCTTTTCAATAAAATCGGTACATCTGACAATGCTCTTAACTACGACTTCACCGAAAAAGTAATTGCTTATTATGGTCAGGTGAAATTCCAGATAGGACACCTGCAGACACTGGCCGGCGTAAGGGTGGAACATACCAACGCCAGCTGGGAATCCGCTGTAACACCCAATGTGGAAGGCAAAACAGGTAAGGTTAAATACATCGACGTATTACCTGGCATCCACTTTAAATACATGCCCGACAATAAAAGAAATATCCGTCTCTCGTACTACGCTGCTATCAGCCGTCCGGGCTTCTATGAAATGATCCCGCACCATGGCGGAGATCCGGACCAGGACTATACCGAAGTTGGTAACCCTTATCTGAAAAGAGCTACTTCCGATAACTTCGACCTGCGCTATGAATATTTCCCTAAAGCACTGGACCAGCTGCTGGCAGGTGTATTCTACAAACGCATCAAAGATCCGATTGAATCTGCTCTGGTACAAACAGGCCGTAATATCTATCTCATGAGCGGCAACTTCGGTACCGCTACCAACTACGGTTTTGAGCTGGAAGCCACCAAATACATCCGCAAATTTGGTATCCGTTTCAACTATACCTTCACCAATTCCTCCATCACCAGCAACAAAGCGCTGTGGTACCGCGAAGATGATGGTAACATCACTCAACGCACAGTAACACAGCAACGTCCGCTGCAGGGCCAGTCCAAACATATCGGCAATCTCTCTCTGCTGTATAAAGACACCCACTCCGGCTTCGATGCACAGCTGGCTATGGTTTACACCGGCGAACGTATTGATATCGTATCCCAGTATCTCAACAATGACATCTGGCAGAAAGGTTTCGTTCAGCTGGACTTCTCTACAGAAAAAAGAATATGGAAAAACCTGTATGCCTACGCCAAAATCGGCAACCTGCTGAACACACCGTATGAGCTGTTCATCAAGAGCGCCAACACTGAAAAATCTGCTGCCGGCGTACCACAGCAGGAAGTAGGCAAAAACATTTCCGTACGTAAAAACACCTATGGCCAGACTTACCTGCTGGGCCTTCGTTTCAAACTCTAAAACCTACCGATCATGAAATTTTACCACTATATATTCGCAGCCATCTGTACTGGTATCACGCTCAGTTCCTGTCACAAGGAAGCTGATGTATTTGTTTCAAAACCAGTAATAACACCCAGCAAACCCATTACCTCCGACACCTTGTCCGGCAGCATCCAGGGCACGCTGCTGGCCGGCAAAACCTATTATTTTGCTACCGATATTACCATCAATGATGGTGACACGCTGTTCCTCCAGAGCGGTGTAAAACTGATTGCACTGGGAGATGGCAGCAGTCAGCTGAAAAGCCCGCAGATCACTGTCAACGGAAGCCTGATCAGCCTGGGTACCAAAGAAGCCCCCAACTACATCACCGTATCAGATAACATGCGTACCGTTGATAATGCGTTTAAAGGCATCTGGGGCGGTATTCAGTGTACACCTGCCAAAGACAAACAAGGTGGCGACCTCATTCTGAAATGGACGCATGTTGAATTTGCCGGCGGTCCTGCAGCTGCCGGTAACGATATCTACAAAGCCGGCGATCCTCGTTACCTGATTTATTTTGCCAACGTAGATAAAAACTTTATCCTGGAAGACTCCTGGATCAGAGGCAGCAAAGACGATGCTATCCGCACTGATGGCGGCCGTATCAGCATCCTGCGTAATACCTTCGAACTGTGTGGCGAAAAAGGCGGTGAGGCCCTGAATATGAAATCCGGTACCATCGGCGACGTAGCTTACAATGTGGCGATCGGCACCGCTACCAATGCTTTCAAGGTATCCAACTCCGGTGATAAAACCGTACAGGCTAATGTGTATATTTACAACAATACCATGGTGAACTGCGGTTTCCGCCAGACGAAAGAAGGCCGCGGTGGTGGTATCAACTACGAAGCATTTGCAAAAGGCAAAGCTTACAACAACCTCTTCATCAATTGTCGTGTAAGCATGCGCGTAGTAGGTGGAGCCGGCACCGGTGCCGATCTGCCCAACCTCAGCTATGGCAGCAACCTTTACTACGGTAACGCCCCTACGCTGATTAGCCAGTTCAATGCCACCGATGGTGTATCTACTTTTAGTGCTAATGATATCCACGGCGACGTAAAACAAAACAGTCCTGTTTTTTACACTTACGATGTGGACCAGTTTGATTATACCACACTGGGTGGCACTATCAAAACGCCGCCGGTAACCTGGAAACAACAGCCCCTGGCGCTGTTGCAACAAGGCACTTCCAACTTCCGCATCCGGGCCACTTCACCAGCTGCAGGAAAAGGTTTCACCGGGTTTGAACCCTTAAACCGCACCACCGTAAGATCTGAAGCTGCTGCTGATGTGATGAAACCCGGTAAAGACCTGGGAGCCTACCAGCTGGATGGAAGCGGCAACCAGCATTGATATTTTGATATTTTGATATTTTGGGATTTGGGGATTTAAATGATTTCTTTTGTTTATGCTGATGATATATAATAAAACGATTCTTATAGCCTTTATCATGGCCGGATTAACAGCTTGTAAAGGTAAACAGACCAAAACCATTCCGGCACCGGCAGCAGATGCCGTAAAGCCGGTAACCATAACAACCGCCACCCAATACGACAGCGATGATCCGGCTATCTGGATCAATAAGGCTGATAGTTCACAAAGCCTGATCATTGGTACCGATAAAAACACCGATGGCGCCCTGTATGTATATAACCTGGAAGGCAAGATCGTAAAGAAAATCACCGGCCTTAAAAGGCCCAATAATGTGGATATCGCTTATGGGCTGCTGCTCAACAACCAGCCTGTAGACATTGCAGTAACCACTGAGCGGGAAACCAACAAACTCCGTATTTATCGTTTACCTGACATGGAACCGATAGACAACGGCGGCCTCGAAGTATTCATCGGTGAAAAAGAGCGCGGCCCTATGGGCATCAGTTTATACACCCGTCCATCCGACAAGGCTATATTTGCGATCGTAAGCCGCAAATCAGGTCCTGCACAGGGTTACCTGTGGCAGTATCAGTTGACCGATAATGGCAAAGGACAGGTAACGGGAACGATAGTACGTAAATTTGGCATCTACAGCGGTAAAAAAGAAATCGAAAGTGTGGCGGTAGACAATGAGCTGGGTTATGTTTATTATTCTGATGAGCAGACGGGCGTACGTCGCTATTATGCTGATCCGGCCAAAGGAGACAGCGAGCTGGCATTGTTTGGACAGGGTGATTTTAAAGCAGACAATGAGGGCATCAGTATTTACAAAACCAGTGACAGCACGGGCTACATTCTGGTATCTGATCAGGATGCCAACAGTTTTAATGTATATCGCAGAGAAGCTGCCCATCCGGTGCTGTTGTCGAGGATACCAGTTTCTGCTATCAACAGCGATGGATCTGATATTGTGAATGTGAATCTGGGCCCGCAATATCCACAAGGGATTTTTGTAGTGATGAGCACCGACAAGACCTTCCATTATTATGACTGGCGCGATATTGCAGCCAGGATCAAAGAGAAGCCGTAAGTGGCTGTCCTGAAAACAATTAATCGTACTGAAAAATCCCGGTTGCATATTGTAACCGGGATTTTTCTTTTGCTTATCATGTCAGGAGAATTCCAACAGCTTTATGTTAATATTGGTAAGTTTGTTGTTCACCTAAACCATTTATGGAAACCCAACTCATCTTTCCTGCCTATACTTTTCACTGTAGAAAACCAGTCAATTTCAGAGAAGAAGACGATCACCTTTTAAAGTATCTCACACTACGCCTATAGAGGAGACAATACGTTTCAGTCTGAAGAATGCCAGTGTATTAAGGAACACGTTCTTTCACAATGGTAAATTTTACTTTGCTCATTCGCATGTACAGCCGGTTTCCCGGAAAGCACGTTTCAAAAAAATGAAATTGTTTATCAAGCCATTCCGTAAAATCGAAAAAGGATTATGGATTATTAATGAATGGAGTTTTGAATACTTTCACTGGCTTGCGGATGCATTACCACGACTGCTTGCAGCCGGCGATTATCAGCAATATGGACCGGTACTGCTCCCGGAATATTATGCCACCAGGCCATATGTAGTGGAAAGCCTGCAACGACTGAATGTACCCGTATTATTTTTCAATCCACGCAAACGGCTGCTGGTTAAAGAGCTGACGGTTGTTAGTCCTACAGCGTCTACAGGTAATTTTAACGAACCTGCTATTCTACCGGTACGTGAACGTTTAATGGTACACGGAAAACAGGCTGTAAGGAAAATATACATCAGCAGGCAGAAAGCCGCTAAGAGGAGGATAACGAACGAGGAAGAAGTGATCGCTATTTTCAGGGAAGCAGGATTTGAAATACATTATTTTGAAGACTATCCTTTTACCAGACAGCTGGAGATAATGGGAGAAACCCGTGTACTGGCAGGACTTCATGGTGCGGGTCTTACGAATATGTTATTCATGCCTCCGGGAGGAAGTATACTGGAGCTTAGAAATGTCGGAGACACGCATTCCAACAGCTTTTATTCACAGGCAGCCGCCATGAGGCACAGCTATTATTATCTTCTCTGTCAGGGATCTTCAGCTGATACACATAATACTGATTTTCTCGTGGATACAGCGCAACTGAAAGCGGCACTGGCGGATATGAATAACGCTGAAATAAAATCTCTCTAAACTAATTGTGCTATCCGGCACTAAAATAAAACGAGGGTGTATCGGTTGATACACCCTCGTCTATTTATGAAGAAAAACTTCTGATTTATTTTTCGGAAGTAAAACCTGCGCCGATGAACTCTCTGTTCAGGCGGGCGATGTTGGTCAGGGAGATTTCTTTCGGGCATTCTGCTTCGCAGGCGCCGGTGTTGGTACAGCTACCGAAACCTTCCTTGTCCATCTGTGCCACCATGTTGAGCGCACGTGTTTTTCTTTCAGGATGGCCTTGTGGTAACAGTGCCAGCTGGGAAACTTTAGCAGACACGAAGAGCATCGCAGAAGAGTTTTTACAAGCTGCTACGCAGGCACCGCAACCGATACAGGCTGCAGCAGCGAAGGCGAGGTCAGCATTGTGTTTATCTACAGGGATGCAGTTGGCGTCCTGGGCGTTGCCGGTGTTAACGGAGACATAACCACCTGCTTCGATGATACGATCGAAAGCAGATCTGTCTACTGTCAGGTCTTTCAGTACCGGGAAAGCGCCTGCTCTCCAGGGTTCAACGGTGACAGTATCACCGTCTTTGAAAGCACGCATGTGCAGCTGGCAGGTAGTGGTACCTTCCCATGGACCGTGTGCACGGCCGTTAATATGCATAGAGCACATACCACAGATACCTTCACGGCAATCGTGGTCGAATGCGATAGGCTCTTTGCCTTCATTGATCAGATCTTCATTTACCACATCGAACATCTCCAGGAATGACATTTCAGAAGAAATGTTTTTTGCCTGAACAGTTTCAAATCTACCCTGATCGTTTTTGTTTTTCTGCCTCCACACTTTTAATGTGAGGTTCATGTTATAATGTTCCATATTCCCTGGACAATTATTTGATTTATAATCCTGGTTAACCGTTATACAATCAACCAATAACCATTATTTGTAGCTACGTTGAGTAGGTTTCACTTCTTCGAATGTCAGTGCTTCCTTGTGCAGTTCATACTGGCCATTGCCTTTGTATTCCCATGCAGCCACATAGCTGAAGTTTTCATCATCACGTTGTGCTTCACCGTCCGGTGTCTGAGATTCTTCGCGGAAGTGACCACCACAGGATTCGCGGCGTTGCAGGGCGTCGATACACATCAGTTCACCCAGTTCGAGGAAGTCGGCTACACGGCCTGCTTTTTCCAGCTCAGGGTTGAATTCACTTGCATCGCCTGGTATGCGTACCTCTTTCCAGAATTCAGCGCGGAGCGCTTTGATTTCTTCGATGGCTTCTTTCAGACCTTGCTCGTTACGTGCCATACCGCACTTGTCCCACATGATCTTACCGAGTTTTTTATGGAAATGATCAACAGATTTGGAGCCTTTGATAGACATCAGTTTGCTGATAGTTTCCTTCACGCTTTTTTCGGCTTCTACGAAGGCAGGGTGATCGGTAGGGATGGCTTTGGTACGGATTTCGTCTGCGAGGTAGTTACCCAGTGTATAAGGGATTACGAAGTAACCGTCTGCCAGGCCCTGCATCAGCGCGGAGGCACCGAGGCGGTTAGCACCGTGGTCGGAGAAGTTGGCTTCACCGAGGGAGTACAGACCGGGAACAGTTGTTTGCAGTTCGTAATCTACCCACAGGCCGCCCATGGTATAGTGTACGGCAGGGTAGATACGCATTGGTTGTTCGTATGGGTTTTCGCCGGTGATTTTAGCGTACATATCGAACAGGTTACCATATTTTTCTGCTACTACTTCCTTACCGAGTTTAATAACTTCTGCTTTGGAAACGTTGGACAGCTGGCGTTTACCCACTTCTGTGTTACCATAACGTTCGATCGCAGCGGCGAAGTCGAGGAATACCGCCTGTTTGGAGGTACCTACGCCATAGCCGGCATCGCATCTTTCCTTGGCTGCGCGGGAAGCCACGTCACGGGGAACGAGGTTACCGAAGGCAGGATATCTTCTTTCCAGATAATAATCCCTTTCATCTTCAGGGATATCGCTGGCTTTGCGGGTATCGTTTTGTTTTTTGGGCACCCAGATACGGCCGTCGTTACGCAGTGATTCTGACATGAGGGTCAGTTTGGACTGGTGATCGCCGGATACGGGGATACAGGTAGGGTGGATCTGTGTGAAGCAGGGGTTGGCGAAGTAAGCACCGTTTTTAGTGGCTTTCCAGGCTGCAGTCACGTTAGAGCCCATAGCGTTGGTAGAGAGGAAAAACACGTTACCATAACCGCCGCTGCAGATCAGCACGGCATGGCCGAAGTGGCGTTCCAGTTCACCGGTCACGAGGTCACGGGCGATGATACCGCGTGCTTTACCATCGATTTTCACGATTTCAAGCATTTCGTGGCGGGAGTACATTTTCACGTTGCCGAGTGCTACCTGGCGTTCCAGGGCGGAGTAGGCACCGAGGAGGAGCTGCTGACCAGTCTGGCCGGCGGCATAGAAAGTACGTTGTACCTGTGTACCACCGAAAGAGCGGTTACTTAACAGGCCACCATATTCACGGGCGAAAGGTACACCTTGCGCCACGCATTGGTCTATAATATTGCCACTTACCTCTGCCAGGCGATGCACGTTAGCTTCGCGGGCGCGGTAGTCGCCACCTTTTACAGTATCATAGAACAAACGGAAAACGGAGTCACCGTCGTTCTGGTAGTTTTTGGCCGCATTGATACCACCCTGGGCAGCAATACTGTGCGCACGGCGCGGACTATCCTGAAAGCAGAATGCTTTAACCTTATACCCTAACTCACCCAATGAAGCCGCTGCTGAAGCGCCGGCCAAACCAGTACCAATCACGATTACTTCGAGGCTGCGCTTATTGGCAGGGTTCACCAGCTTACAATGTCCTTTATAGTCTTCCCATTTACTGTTTAATGGTCCGGCAGGAATTTTTGCGTTCAACATATATCCTTACTTTACAGAATTATTTGAAATAGATTACAATCGGGATCAGAGCAAAACCAAGCGGGATGAGGATACCGAAGATCCATACCCCTACAAAGCTGATCAAACCGTTGTATTTTTTGTGATTTAAACCGAAGGTCTGGAAAGCGCTTTTGAAACCGTGGATCAGGTGGAAAGACAGCCCTATCATACCGATAACGTACAATACAACCAGCAAGCCGTTTTTGAAGGTTTCATAAGTCAGCGCATACAGGTCTTTCAACGGTTCTTCCACACCGGGATAGGTATGGGTAGGCATGTTGGTATAGTGGAACGCGCCCCAGAAATTGACCAGGTGGATCACAATGAAGACGAAAAGAATACTACCCATGATTGCCATCTGGCGGCTGAACCAGGAAGATGTCTGGTTGCCGGGATTAACGGCATATTTCACCGGACGGGCAGCTCTGTTGGAGAAAGTGAGCTTCAGCGCTACAACCGCATGAATCACGATCAATATTTTCAGTCCCCAGGCGATGAACTGGACCAGACTGTTGTGCCCCATAAACTGGGCGTAAGAGTTAAAAGCTTTGCCTTCATCATTATAAAGCAGCTGGACGTTACCTGCCAGGTGCACTATAACAAAACTGCAAAGAAACAAACCGGTAGCACCTACCAATAACTTCTTACCGATAGAGGTATTAAATAACTGTGACCACTTCATAAGTAAAATTCTAAGCTTCCTTGTATAAAAAGATGATTGAAATGTCGCGCAAATTTAGGGCAGGAAAAATAAAAACCAAATGATATTTATCAGGTTTTCTAAAACATTAGATTAAAAAATTATGCATAAAATAATTGAAAATCAATCATTTTATGCATAATATCTTTCATTTCGTACTGAAAATATAATATAAATTATTCCAACCGTTTCAACATGATGTTGTCTATCATATTATACAAATGCAGGGGCTGATATGTTCGCCATTTATCGTCCTCCAGCAGGTGGACATAGTACTGCAGACGGGCTTTTTCGAACTCCTGTCTGGTTTGTTCAGGCATATTCAGACTGACGATCCAGCCACCTTCATCCCTGATATCCTCCCACCATTCTTCATAATAACAATCATCGGAAGAGTGGTAATTCATCACATTTTCGGTGATGAGGATAAACTTGTAGATCCCTTCAGCAATCAGCACATCGATGATTTCCCGTTTGAGGGTCATGATATCGTTGTCGATGGCATCATTCCATTCTCCCAGTAATTCTATGATGGCAAAATTGTACTGGTAGTCAGCGAAGAGGATTTTCAGATACAGGTTACGGGAGCCGAAATCGTCCCACTGCGGGTGAACGTAGTAGTTATAGACTGTATTGGTAAATTCAAATTCACTGTACTCTCTCCCGTAGAAGGGTGATAGTTCATCTTCTTCAGCGGCGTACAGATGCCTCCAGTTATAATATGGTTCGATTGTATGCATGTTGTAGTCTTCGCTACAAATTTCAGATTTAATCAGGCTTTGGCAAAATCGTCAACTGCCTTTTTCACGCTGCCGGCTTTCAGCAACAGCTGATGTGCCTGTTCGTAATCAGTGATAGATAGTTTCTCCATCAGCATTTTCACGCCTCTGTCCACCAGTTTTTCATTACTCAGCTGCATGTTTACCATTTTGTTATCTTCCACTCTGCCGAGCTGGATCATCACGGAAGTAGAGATCATGTTGAGCACCAGCTTCTGTGCAGTGCCGCTTTTCATGCGGGTGCTACCGGTAACGAATTCAGGCCCTACCACTACTTCTACCGGGAAATCGGCAGATGCAGACACCGGTGAACCAGGATTACAGCTGATGCTGCCGGTAATGATACCGTTGCTGCGGCATTTATCCAATGCACCGATAACATAAGGTGTAGTGCCGCTGGCAGCGATACCTACCACCACATCTTTATCCGAAATATCAAACTCCTGCAGGTCTTTCCAGCCTTGTTCGCGGTCATCTTCCGCAAATTCCACTGCCCTGCGGATAGCACTGTCGCCACCAGCGATCAGGCCAATTACCAGGCCTTGTGGCACACCAAAAGTCGGCGGGCATTCAGAGGCGTCTACAATACCTAATCGGCCGCTGGTACCGGCGCCGATATAAAACAAACGTCCTCCTGCCAGCATTTTATCTGCTATTGCTGTTGCGAGTTTTTCAATCTGAGGAATAGATTTTTCCACTGCTAAGGGAACTGAGCGATCTTCTTTATTGATGTTGGTCAACAATTCCGTCAGGCTCATCTTTTCGAGATGACGATAATGAGAAGTCTGTTCAGTTACTTTTTCAAATGCCATATGTGATCTGTTGTAGATGTTTTTTAACTATTATGATATACGATGAGTCCTTCCATTGGCGTACGTAATATTTTGCCAATAGGCAGCTCATAGAGCTCGCACAGCTCTTTCAGGATATCCTGAAAATGCCAGGCGATGCCACCGGTAAAGTGCAGGGCGGTGGTCCAGCTTTCCCGGTACTTGTAAAGATGATTAAAGAAGAAATCATTCAGCCCGTCTTCCAGGATATTTTCAATCAGGAAATGGCCTCTGTTTTCTGAGAGAAAGGTCGAGTATCTCGACAGGTAACGGTTGGCCAGGGGTTTCCTGTATACGTTTTCCAGTATTTCGTCTTTATTGGTATTATACTTCAGGTCAAACCGGGCCATCAGTTCTTCATCGAAAGTGTTGTACAGGTAGTACTGCAGCACCTTTCTTCCCAGGTAGGCACCACTGCCTTCATCGCCGAGGATATAGCCCAGGCCCGGATTATTTTTAACAATTTTTTCTCCATCGAAATAGCAGGAGTTGGACCCGGTGCCCAGAATACTGGCAATCCCTGGTCCACGGCCGCACAACGCGCGGGCCGCGCCCATCAGGTCGTGGTTCACATCTATCAGTGCCTGTGGCCATACTGCCTTCAGACTGTCTGTTACCAGTTGAATATTCTTCTGCTGGGAAAGACCGGTACCATAGAAATACACCTCGTCTATCGTTGTGTTGGCCGGCAGCTGTGGTATCAGCTCCACTTCCAGAATCTGCCGGATCTGGTCTGCGGTTTGAAAATACGGGCTCACACCCTGGGTGTTGTAAATCCCTGGCTCATGGTTTCCCAACAGGGCCCATTCTGTTTTTGTAGATCCGCTGTCAGCTATCAGCATTGTTCTTGCAGCCATCCCTGTAAATTATGAAATTAAAGAATCGTAAGCGTTTGCCCCTGATTTATGCTATTTTTGTCACAATTTAAACAAAAGGGTTTCATAAAAACAAATGCCACCCCTGAGTTTAGGCTATGATGATGCATGCACGCAGCAGATTTCCTTCCGCCTGCGGCTTATATTACATGGTTAAAAGATTGGTCATAAATTAGCGGGTTAACAAACAAATTATGTCAAACAGGAAGCTGAATGTTTTCTTACCTCTTCTCTTTGCAGTAGTGCTGGCCATCGGAATGTTCCTCGGCCATAAAATGCCCGGTTCCAACACCGGTGGCACCACGGTCTTCTTTACCAAGCCCAGCAAAGGCCCTCTGCAGGAGGTAATGGATCTTATTAAAACTAAATATGTAGATACACTCGATGCCGATAAAGTACAACAGGAAGCCATAGAAGGCCTGCTGTCTCATCTGGACCCGCACTCCATCTATATTCCGCCTTCCCAGTTGCAACAGGTTAATGAAGACCTGGAAGGCAACTTTGAAGGTATCGGTGTAGAATTTAATATCACAGCGGATACTATCAATGTCGTATCTGTACTCAGCGGTGGTCCGTCTGAAGCAGCCGGTCTACAAACCGGTGACAAGTTCCTCCGGATAAACGATACACTCGTTGCAGGCAACGGCATCACCCCCGAAAGAGTACGCAAACTGCTGCGTGGTCCGGCCGGCTCTGTTGTCAATACCGTGCTGTTACGTCAGCAGAAAAAAATACAGGTGCCTATTAAAAGGGGTCTTATCCCCCTGTACAGCATCGATGCCAGCTATATGGCCGCCCCTGGTGTAGGTTATATCAAGATCAACAAATTTGCAGCCACCACCTTTGATGAGTTTATGCAGGCCATGCGTAAGCTGGAAAAACAAGGCATGCAAAAACTCATTATCGATGTACGCCAGAACCCAGGCGGATTTATGGACGCTGCCGTACGCATCGCCGACGAGCTGCTGCCCGACAACCGCCTCATTCTCTACACACAAGGAAAAGCCTATCCCCGCACCGACTATAAAACCAAACGTCCGGGTATGTTTGAAACCGGCTCACTGGCCATCCTCACTGATGAAGGCTCCGCTTCCGCCAGTGAAATCCTCGCCGGCGCCATCCAGGACTGGGACCGCGGCACCATCATCGGACGCCGTACCTTCGGTAAAGGGCTGGTGCAGGAACAATACGACCTCGACAACGGCGGTGCCCTACGTCTCACCGTAGCCCGTTACTACATCCCTTCCGGCAGAAGCATCCAGAAACCTTACGGTGATGGCACCTCCTACGATGATGATATCCTGGAACGCTACCATCATGGCGAACTGGTCAATAAAGACAGTATCAAAATAACTGATACCGTTCCATATAAAACCAACTCCGGCCGCCGCGTATACGGAGGCGGTGGTATCACACCTGATATCTTCGTACCGTTTGATACTTCCCGTTTCTCACCGGCACTAACGGCGATCTATACACGTAATGCACTGGGCAACTTCGCCTACCAGTATTACACCAGCAACAAAGAAACCTTCAAACGCTACAAGGATGCGGAAGACTTCACCAAAAACTTCCACACCACTCCTGAGCTGTTCAGTGAATTCAAAACCTTCGCCCAGAAAGATAGTGTTCCCGGCCTCAACCACCTGAGCACCCATGACGAAGAGGAAATCAAAACAAGATTGAAAGCCGTACTGGCCCGTCAGCTGTACCGTACAGAAGGTTTCTATGAGACTATCAATGCAAATGATCCGGTGATTAAGAAGGCTCTTGAGACATTGGAACACAATAACAAACGTTGATGAATGCTGATGTTTTTGATGTTCCTGATGAGCGAAGATTATAACGAAGATTGACCTTATATTATAAAAAGCGAATCGCCCATGATACAATATCATGGGCGATTCGCTTTTTATGTTATTGTCTTTTTAAGCTACATCATTTTCTCGCTATGACCTTCGCTCATCAGGAACATCTAAAACATCAGCACTTATCAGCGGTTCGTTTTGCGTTCCATCTTAGGCAGCGACATAGCAATCAGATCATTCATCACATTTACTGCTTCGTCGAGGTAAATATCTTTGGTTCTTACCTTCAGCCAGTCTTTGTTGCGGGCGATCTTGGAAGAATCGTTGCCCAGTTTCTCCATATCTGACTTAATGTTGACGATGCTGAGTTCTTTCACTTTATCGTTTACTGCGTCGTACTTTTTAAGGGCGGCCGTATTGGATTTCTGCTCAGATTTAAAGGTCTGCAGATTGAGTGAATAAGTTTCCTGTTTTTCGAGTTTTTTCAGTGTGCTGAGGTTCTCGTTGAGCAGTTTGAAAGCTGGGCTGTTGGCCATTCTTTTTTCGCTGCTCTTTTTCAGGGCTTCTGTATTCACAGGGTTGATCCACGGCGTGAAGGCAGCGCGGGGTATTTCGTCCCATATCAGTGCATCGCTGTCTTTGCGTTCAGCTACATCATAGTATGGATCCGGAAGCACTACATCGGAGGCAACTCCTTTCAGCTGGGTAGAACCGCCATTGGCGCGGTAGAATTTCTGCTGGGTGAGTTTCAGGGCGCCGAGGCTGCCACCGTCTTTCACCGGATAGAAATCGTCCAGGTTGAAGAGACGTTGTACGGTGCCTTTACCGAAGGTTTGTGTGCTACCGATGATAACAGCGCGTTTGTAGTCCTGCATGGCGGCAGCCATGATTTCGGAAGCAGAGGCACTGTATTCGTTCACCATAATAGCCAGCGGGCCATCATATTGTACGTTTTTATCACGGTCGCGCAGTACTACGGCATCGCCGCCTCTGGAGCGTACCTGTACGATAG
Organism: Chitinophaga sp. HK235; assembly: GCF_018255755.1. Taxonomy (NCBI): domain Bacteria; kingdom Pseudomonadati; phylum Bacteroidota; class Chitinophagia; order Chitinophagales; family Chitinophagaceae; genus Chitinophaga; species Chitinophaga sp. HK235. Next base: position 3,679,402 of record NZ_CP073766.1, read on the forward strand.
GACCTTCCGGAATAAACAGGCCGGCCATCTGTACTACGTCCTGCAGGGAACCACCGCCATTAAAACGGAGGTCGAGGATGATACCTTCTACTTTTTCTGCTTTGAGTTTGGCGACTTCTTTAGCAACGTCTTCGGCGCTGCGGGCACCGTTACGGTCGTTGAAGTCGGCGTAAAACTCCGGCAGGTAGATATAACCGATCTTATGCTGACCATTGATAATGGCAGATTTAGCGAAAGTTTCTTCGGTAACGATTTCATCCCTCACGATGGTGATGTCTTTTATGGTACCATCCACACTTTTCACGGTCAGTTTTACCGGGGTACCTTTTTTACCACGGATCAGTTTTACCGCATCTTCCACAGGGTAACCGGTGATATCTACGGGCTCACTGGTGCCCTGAGCTACTTTCTGGATTACATCATTGGCTTTCAGCTGACCTTGTTTCCAGCTGGGGCTGCCTGTAACGATGCTGACAACTTTGATTCTGTCGCCTTCTTCTTTCAGCTGGGCTCCGATGCCGAAGAATTTACCGGCCATCTGTTCTTCGAAGGCACGTTTTTCATCAGGCGGGAAGTAGTCGGTATGCGGATCCATCGTGGTAGTGATGGCATTCACGTATAAGTTAAAACGATCGTTGTCGTTCTGTCTGTTTTTCAGTCTTTCAAAATAGCGGTCATACAGCTGTTTTACCTTTACGCGCGCATCGCTTTCCAGCTGGGCGTCTGTTTTGGTTTTGATGCTGTCTGTTTCCTTGGCTTTCTCCCTAAGCTCCTGCAGATCAGTCAACTTTTCGAGTGTGCGGTATTTCAGCACCTTACGCCAGGCTTCCTTACGGGCAGTCTCGTCGATGGGATAGTCAACCTTCTCAGGGTCCAGCACTACTTTTTCATCTGCTGTGAAATCAAAGGGTTTGGACAGGATCTCCGGATAGATGCCAGCAGCTTCAGCCACCCTTTGTTTGATCAGGGTGTTGATATTGCGGAAACAATCCACCGGTGCTCCTTTTAATTCATCATCGATATGTGTGGCAAGAGGGGCCAGCCTGTCGATATCGGATTTCAGGAAAAATTTCTTTTCCACATCGAGGCTACGCACATATTTATTGAAAACGTCCTTGGAGAAGGCATCGTCGATGGGTTTGGGTTGGTAATGCCCTTCTTTCAGCATCTGACCTACCAGGTTCATGATGACCTCATAACGGCCGGGAGGATCTTCCGAATGTCCCAGTTTATTAAAAGCCAACACGCCGGCAGAGATGCTTAGGAGCACAACCGGGATAATCACTTTCAGTCTCATATGTATCTCTATTAACGTAAACGTTGTCTGACCAAATATAAAATAAAATCGTCCGTTGCCACTTGAAATTATTTCCTTTTAACAAAAAATTGGGCCAAACGGTTAAGCGACAGCGCAGAAGGTAATTTCTGTAAAAAAAAGCGCAAAGCAGCAAGCCACCGGAAGGATCAAACGTGTATCCCTGGTGTTTTGCTGCTTTGCGTTTCTACATCACATCTTTGTGCGCGCTATTCCTTTACCAGCTTATAAACGGCTCCTTTGAAACCGTTTTTGGTGGAGCTGCTGGTGAGCATATACAGTTCACCCTGTTCGTCTTCTCCCCAACTGAGAATGAAGGGGTTATCCGCGGGACGGCTGGATAGCTGCAGTTCTGCGCGTTCCCATTTATTGCCTTTAGGTACCAGCACAAACGTTTTACCGTTATAGTCACCGAATACGTACAGTCCTTTCAGGGAAGGAATGGCATTGCCCCGGTACACATAACCACCGGTGATACTGATCCCCAGATCGTGGTCATATTCGTGTATGGGAGCCACCAGTTTGTTCTTATCTGCATCAGCCGGCACGTTGAAATCATGATAACCTTCCATGATACGCCAGCCATAATTTCCTCCTTTGGTGATGATATCTACTTCCTCATATTTGTTTTGTCCTACATCACCGGCGAAGATCCTGCCAGTGCTCCGGTCGAAGGAAAAACGCCAGGGGTTACGCAAGCCATAGGCCCATATTTCAGGCTTTGCCCCTTCATTTTTCACGAAAGGGTTGTCTGCCGGCACTTTATAGGGAGTTGCGTTAACATCAATCCGGAGAATTTTGCCCAGCACGGTGCCCAGGTTCTGTGCGTTGCCAATGGTACCGTGTTTGTCACCTCCACCACCGCCATCTCCGAGGCCTATATACAAGTACCCATCGGGACCGAAGGCCAGCTGGCCCCCGTTATGATTGGATTCGGGCTGGTCTATTTCCATCAGCACCCTTTTGGAAGCCGGATCTGCCATATTCGGATTCGTGGCAGAGGCGGTAAATTCCACCAGCTGGCTTTTGTGGTCCAGCACTTTTTTTACCGGGTTGAGTACGGGTGCACTATAATAGACATAAAATTTGCGGTTCTTTTTAAAATCAGGATGGAAAGCCATGCCCAGCAGGCCTCTTTCATCATAGGCCGGATTTACCTTCACCATATCGGCGCTCACATCCAGGAAGGGCTGGGACTGCTGAGTGCCATCTTTATTAACAATCCAGACCTTACCTTCTTTCTGGCAGAAAAACAGCCGGCCGGTACCATCACGGGGCACAGCCATATTGACAGGGGAAATGAATTTGTCTGTTATCAGTACCAGCCTGGCTTTCCGGGCAGGCTGACCGGCAGTTTCATCAGGTTCGCCGGCCAAGGTAGTTTGGGCAAATAAAAGCGGGAACAACATCCCACATAACAACCCTTGTATTTTCATAATAGAGTGGAATTTATCAGAAATAAAAATAATGGATTCTTCAACCTGTACTGATGACTTTTTGCTTTTTCCCTCCTGCTTTTTACCTTAGCAGGAAATTACATCAGCTTGGACAATACGGCTACTCCCAGAAACGACCCATACGCTTCGCTACGATTCAAAGAATTCAACTACTATCTGGTCATCCGCTTTGCTTTAGTATTTGCGCTGGCCATGCAGTTTGCCATTATAGAGTGGAAAGTGTATGCTTTATCACATGACCCTTTTTCATTAGGGCTTATTGGTTTGTCTGAAGTAATCCCAGCCGTACTGCTGGCTCCTTTTGCGGGACATCTGGTAGACAGACGGGAGAAAAGGGGTATTCTGCTGAAATCCATAACAGCTTATATTTTCATCAGCATCGGGCTCTTCCTCCTTACCTGGGACCGTGCGGTGACGGGTATCTCCACACAATGGGTGCTGAACATGATCTATCTGCTGGTTTTCGTGGGTGGCATTGTCCGCGCTTTTGTAAGTCCATCCAACTTTTCCCTGTTATCCTTACTGGTACCCCGGGCATTGTATGCCAATGCCTCTACCTGGAGCAGCTCTGCCTGGCAGATAGGTGGCGTGCTGGGGCCTGCATTGGGAGGACTATGCATTTACTGGTTTGGCGTACATTGGTCTATGCTGCTGGTAGTCGGCATTTTCCTGGCTCCGCTTTACAGCCTCATACAGATAAAACCCAAACCCATTCACTATCAGGAAAAAGGGGAAACGTTTTTCCAGGGGCTGACCAGCGGGATGCGTTTTGTATGGAATACCAAGGTAGTGCTGGGAGCGATGGCACTGGATATGTTTGCGGTATTGTTTGGCGGGGCTGTGGCCATGTTGCCGGCCTATGCCACGGATATTCTGCATGCGGGCTCTTTTGGTTATGGCCTGCTGCGTTCTGCACCGGCTATCGGCGCACTGGTAACGATGTTTATCCTGGCACACCGGCCGCTGGTTCACAAACCGGGTATTAAGCTACTGGCAGCAGTGTTTGGCTTCGGGCTGTGCATCATTATTTTCGGCTTGTCCCGCAACTTTTTCCTGTCGATGGCCGCCTTATTGATAAGCGGTTCACTGGACGGGATCAGTGTGATCATCCGCCAGACCATCCTGCAGTTAAAAACACCAGATGATATGCGGGGCCGTGTAGCTTCCGTAAGTTCCATGTTTGTGGGCTCATCCAATGAGCTGGGCGCTTTTGAAAGTGGCTTTATGGCCAGACAACTGGGGCTGGTCACGTCCGTGGTATTTGGTGGTTGTGTGACACTGGGAGTGGTGGTCACCACTTACATTATCAGCCCGGCCATGCGTAAACTGGATCTGAAACCCTGATTACAAATCCATCTTATCCTTCAACTTTTCCAGTACATAGTACACTGCAGGGCAGACCATACTGTTTTCGTAGGTGATATTAGGACGTTTGAAGAAGTCGTAGCTGTCTGTATACGGGTAGTTGGCGCAGTCGCCGGGACGCACATCGTAGATGCTGCAGGCATTGTCGTCTCCCAGAAACGGGCATGGGCTTGACTTTACCACATAATCTTCGTCTTTGTCTATCCGCAGGTAGGTATCAATGAAGGCGCCTTCCTTCATACCCATATACTTGGAGATACGTTTGATATCGGGTGCTTTAAAGCGTGGACTGATGGATTTGCAGCAGCGGGCACAGTCCATACAATCTACATGGGTGAATGCTTCTTCATGAAGGTCGGGCAGCAGCTTCTCCACTCCTTTCCCACGGCGCGTCTGCAACTTCTGCAGAAATTGTTTGTTGGCCTTCTGTTTGTCTTTGGCCTTCTGTTCCCAGTCTTCTAATATCTTGCTCATTGGCGCAAAGATAAGTAAATACCCGTTGGACAAAACCATGACATAAACAAGCAGCAGGTATCAGGTATTTATCACTGTTTTCCTTGTCCACCACCGGCTGTTTGGCGGTTGCTTAAAATCTGCATAGCTTTGCGCATCTATATCAAACTACCTGCTTACATCATGAATCTTTTTGATATCCAACAAATTGAATTCGTGCACCGTCATATAGGGCCGAATGAAGCTGAGACGAACCAGATGCTGGAGACTATTGGAACATCCAATCTGGACGAGCTGATTAACAAAACTGTTCCCGGTGCCATCCGCATGCAGCACCCGCTGGCCATTCCGGCAGCTATGGGCGAAAACGACTACCTGCGCCACCTGAAAGAAGTTTCTCTGAAGAACAAGGTTATGCGCAACTACATTGGTCAGGGTTATTTTGACACCATCACACCGAGTGTGATCCTGCGCAATGTATTTGAGAATCCAGGATGGTATACGCAGTATACGCCATATCAGGCTGAGATTTCGCAAGGTAGACTGGAAAGCCTGCTGAACTACCAGACCATGGTATGTGACCTGACAGGTTTACCGATTGCCAACGCCTCCCTGCTGGATGAAGCTACTGCAGCCGCTGAAGCCATGACCATGTTCTTCAATGCGCTGAACAAAGACCACGACCACGTAACCAGGCCTAAGTTTTTTGTAGACACTAACGTTTATCCACAAACGCTGGATGTTATCTACACCCGTGCTACTCCGCTGCATATCGAAGTGGTAGTGGGCGATTACAAAACAGCCCAGTTTGATGAATTCTATTTCGGTGCGCTCATACAGTACCCTAACAACGTTGGTGCAGTAGAAGATTACTACGAATTCATCACTCGTGTGCATACTGCGGGCGCCTTTGTAGGTGTAGCTACTGACCTGCTGGCATTAACCCTGCTGGCTTCTCCGGGTGAACTGGGTGCTGATGCAGCCTTTGGTTCTGCACAGCGTTTTGGTGTTCCTTTGGGCTTTGGTGGTCCTCACGCTGCATTCTTTGCCGTGAAAGACGATTTCAAACGTTCCATTCCCGGCCGTATCATCGGTGTGAGCATTGACGCACAAGGACAGCGCGCCCTGCGTATGGCGCTGCAAACCCGCGAGCAGCACATCAAACGTGAAAAAGCCACTTCCAATATTTGTACAGCTCAGGCCCTGCTGGCCAATATGGCTGCGATGTATGCCGTGTTCCACGGTCCTGCCGGACTGAAAGACATCGCTACCCGCGTAGCCCTGCTCAGCGCCACACTGGCAGAGAAATTACAGGCCAAAGGCCTGAAACTGAGCGCTACTTCCTTCTTCGATACTATCGTAGTAGAAGGTGCCAGCGATATCAAAGCCGCTGCAGAAGCAGCTGGTATCAACCTGCGTTACTTTGCCAACGGCCATGTAGGTATCTCCCTCGATGAGACTGTTACTATTGCCGATGTGAACGATATCCTCCAGGTATTCGGTGCCGGTAAAGTAGATGCAGCTGGTATTTCCAACGGTAAAGTTGCCATCCCTGCAAATCTGGAGCGTATGTCTCCTTATCTGCAGCACCCGGTATTCAACAGCCACCACAGCGAATCGCTGATGATGCGTTACCTGAAAATGCTGGAAAACAAAGATCTTTCCCTGAACACCTCCATGATATCCCTCGGTTCCTGCACCATGAAACTGAATGCAGCTTCCGAAATGATTCCGTTGAGCTGGGCACACTGGAGCAAAATGCACCCCTTTGCGCCTAAAGAACAGGCTGGCGGTTACTTACAGATGACCAGTGAACTGGGCGAATACCTCAGCAAAATCACCGGTTTCGACGCTTGCAGCCTGCAGCCTAACAGCGGTGCACAGGGTGAATATGCCGGTCTGTTGGTAATCCGCGAATACCACGAAAGCAGAGGCGAAGGACACCGTAACATCATGTTGATTCCGATCAGCGCTCACGGTACCAACCCTGCATCTGCGGTAATGGCTGGTTTCAAGGTAGTAGTGGTAAAAGCACTGGAAAACGGTTATATCGATGTAGAAGACCTGAAAGCCAAAGCTACTTTACATGCTAAGGACCTCGCCGGTATCATGATCACTTATCCTTCCACCTATGGTGTTTATGAAGAGTCAGTGAAAGAAATCTGTGCTACCATCCACGAACACGGTGGTCAGGTATATATGGACGGCGCCAATATGAATGCCCAGGTAGGCCTGACTGCTCCCGGTATCATCGGAGCTGACGTTTGCCACCTGAACCTGCACAAAACCTTCGCTATTCCTCACGGTGGCGGTGGTCCCGGCATGGGCCCCATCTGCGTGGCAAAACACCTGGCACCATTCCTGCCAGGTCACGTTGAGCTGAATGATGGTAAACCTTCCAACGCCGTATCTGCAGCACCGTTTGGCTCTGCCAGCATCCTGCTGATCTCTTACGCTTATATCCGTATGCTCGGCGACAACGGCGTTAAACTGGCTTCTCAATATGCTATCCTGAATGCCAACTACATGAAGGCAAGACTGGAAAAAGCTTATGATATCCTCTACACCGGCGTAAACGGTACCTGCGCTCACGAGTTCATCGTGGACCTGCGTCCGTTCAAAGCTACTGCCGGCATTGAAGCGGAAGATGTGGCTAAACGCCTGATGGACTACGGTTTCCACGCTCCTACTATGAGCTTCCCGGTAGCCGGCACCATCATGATCGAGCCAACTGAAAGTGAAGACAAAGGAGAACTGGATCGCTTCTGCGATGCCCTGCTGTCTATCCGCGAAGAAATTCGTTCTATTGAAGAAGGTAAGACTGACAAACAGAACAACGTACTGAAAAATGCACCGCATACACAGTTTGTGATCACTGCCGACGAATGGACCCGTCCATACGGCCGTCAACAGGCAGCTTATCCACTGGAGTACGTAAAAGCCAATAAATTCTGGCCTTCTGTAAGTCGTGTTAACAATACTCATGGCGACAGAAACCTGATCTGCACCTGCGAACCAGTAAGTGCTTATGAGGAATCCGTTGCGTAACTGATCAACTCAATATAAAAAAGGGTGTACCGACTGGTACACCCTTTTTTTGTGCAGATGGGAATTACCTTTCCACTGCTTCATCTGCCACTGCTACCGCTTCAATCTCTATCAAAGCATCCGGTGAATACAGGGAAGACACTTCCATAATGGTATCTGCCGGATAAGGTGGTGTGAAATAACGTTTGCGCAGTGCCACTATTTTGGAGAAGTTGGCCATATCGCGTAGCAGGATAGTTACCTTGATAACATTGCCCAGGCTGGAGCCACCTGCCTTCAGTACTTTTTCCAGGTTCTGAAAGGCTTTCTCTGCCTGTATATCAAAGTTGCCGATGCCTGTCAGTGCACCATCTTCACCGATGGCAGTCTGTCCGCTGATAAACAGCAGATCACCTGCACGGTAACCCTGGGAAAGATGAAAAGGCTGGTAAGGATCGGGGTGGATGTTGATGCTGGATACTTTCATGGTGTTTGATATTTACCCTGCAAAGCTATCTCACCCCATTGGGCTGAAAATTCAACCAATTGAATAAATGGCGTTAAACTACTTTAACTTTTTCGCCTGCCGGTTGCGGAGCTGGCTCATAAAAACGGGTGTCATTCCCAGATAGGAAGCGAGGTGTTTCTGCGTTACGCGGGCCGCAATGGCGGGGTATTGCTGAACGAAGGCATCATAACGTTCTGCTGCGGTGAGGCTGATATTATGCAGAATACGGCGGTTCTGGGCCAGATATGCGTTCTGGTGCAGTATCCTGAAAAACCGTTCAAAGGCGGGTATCTGCTCATAGAGTTTTTGCAGGGAAGGCAGATCGAGCTGCAGCAGCCAGGAGGGCTCCAGTGCTTCGATATAGATCTGTGACGGGCTTTGGTCCAGGAAACTTTGCAGGTCGCTGATCCACCAGTCTTCTATGGCAAAATGCAGCACATGGTCGTTACCGGCCATATCGGTGATATACGAGCGCATACAGCCTTTTACCAGAAAACTCTCATGGCGGCAGATGTCGCCAGCCTGCAGCAACCACTGGCGGCGAAGCAGCATCCGTGGTTTCAGCAGGCTGACGAAATATGTTTGTTCTTCTGCGGTGAGCTGAATATGTCTGGCTACATGTTGCAGCAGCAGCTCCTGCATCTGTTGTAAATCCATTATGGTTGGCTCAGTATGGGTTCAAGCACTTCCAGCTTACCATCTATCGGCTGCGTGATATCCAGACCCAGAATACGGGCTACTAACGGATACACATGTACGTTTTCGAAGGTAGCGATACGGGCATTGGTTTTAAAAGCGGGTCCCCAGGCCATGAAGATCGCATTCATGTCGGTGAGGTTGTTATCAAAACCATGGTGACCGGGATGCATTTTTTTGCCAGGACTGCCAAAAGCGTAGTTGGCTTCCGCCAGGATGATAATATCCCCGATACGGCTGTACACATCTTCCTGTCCGTAGTGCCATCTTTCCGGTGTTTCCTTTTTCAGGTAAACAGTGTAATGGTCTTCATGCTGTTTGAGGAAGTCATAGGCCGCTTTGATGTCAGCTTCGTTGTTGCCGTAAAGCATCATTTTTTCGCCTCCCGGTACAATGCGCAGTGGCTTTAACACCGGGCTGTCCGGTAATGACAACGTGCGTTCAGTATCTACCCGGAGCATACCATGATCTGATACAACGATGAAGTTAACCGGCAGATTTAATTTGCTGACAGCAGCCTGCATACGGCCAATGGCGGCATCTACAAATTGTACGGCCTTGCGTACGCTGTCGCTTTCCGGACCGTAGCTGTGGCCCATATGATCTACTTCAGGGAAATAGAAGGTAATGATGTGCGGCCGTTGGTCTTCCGGCAGCCGGAGCCAGTCTACCACCTGCTGGATACGCTGGTCTATGCCGGTTTTTTCCTGGTATTTAAAGTAATAGGTTGGACGGATGTTCTGGATGGCACTTTCAGAGCCTACCCAGAAGTAACTGGCGCTGATCATGTGTTGTTTTTCGGCCAGTACCCACAGGGGTATGCCGCCATACCAGGTACCGTCTTCCACTGCATCGCGGTTGCCCACTTTATAGATGGCATCGCGTTTACGGTCGTAGAAGGTGTTGTCTACCAGGCCGTGATGGGCTGGGTACATACCGGTAGCCAGTGAATAGTGGTTGGGGAATGTCAGTGAAGGAAAGGATGGTTGCATGGCGGTAGCCCTTACACCCTGACCGGAGAGCCTGAGCAGGTTCTCCGCATGATATTTTTCAGCATAATCATAACGGAAACCATCAATCGAGATCATGATTACATACGGTTTGGATTGCTGGGAGGCGGTGTTTTTACGTCCTTCCACTATCAGCTGAGCCGTGTCTTGTGCGCGCAGGCCTGTTCCTGTCAGGACTATCGCTGCCAATAAAATAATAATCCGCTTCACTATTGTTGTTTTAAGATTTACATTTTTCAATGGGGAAAGATAACAGCAGGATGGGTCAGGATGCGCAAATTAGAAAACTATTTCCATTCCGGATGATATGCGGTCAATTATATATTCGTTAAGGCCATATAAACATATGATAATATTTTATCATAAAAATTATCATATGTTTATCATTCTGGCAAAATAACAATCATTAATTTAAAAATTATATATATAAATTTAATTAATTGACTGTTTATCTATATATTAGCCAACTGAAAAACCATCGAACTATGTCCGACTACACCTTTATTACAACTGAGGAGAACTTTTTATTACAACAAGCACTGAAGCGGAACAAACAGCAGTTAAGGAAATTTGCATTAATAGGTTTTATCGTGTTATTAGTGGCGGCCATCATACCGCAGGTTTATTTGTATACACATAATACCCTGGGAGATGCAGATGATTCCCTGTTATCCTACAAGAACATCTGGTTTTGGGTATGGATGGTCAGCTTTGTGATTGCACTGGTTTTTGCGCTGATCAAAGTGACTGATATCCGTTACTGGGCATTAAAAAAAGACCTGGTAGCCCTACAGAAAGGCACCTTACAAGCCCCTATGGAAGCCGTGTATCTTGAAAACAATGATACACAGACCAATATTATGATAATGCTGGAGAACAAGAAAAAACGGCTCTTTTACTGGATGCGCGGAGCTCTCGAAGGTTACCGTGCCGGCCAGGAGGTAGAAATTACCTATGCCCGTTATTCCCGCGTGATCATCTCCATCAACAAAAAATAAGCTTTAACCTATCACAAAAATCCTGTACGCTGGCCCCTGTCGGCGTACAGGTATATATCAGCCCCAATTTATCAACCCTGATCATTCCGGCAGCCTTTCAGCATTAATAATTATCTTCGGACAAACCCGCAGTCCATGTATGGCACCCTGAAAAAATATGTGCTGATAGCACTGTTGTTTACAGTATCTGCCTGTCAATGTAAAAAAGAACACGTTGACCCGCCAGCCCCTCCGGCTCCACCACAGGATACTTATCTTGTCACCTCCATCCGCATCAATGGCATTCCCAAAGACAGTCTGGTATATAATAATCAGCAACAGCTGATAGAAAGATGGGATTACAACACCTCTTACCATCAATGGCAGAATTATATTTCCTTCATTTATGCAGCTGATGGCTACCTGAAAACAGCTTTGTATTACAATGAAAATGATAACCCTCTGAAGAGCCGCAGCCAGAAAGATTCACTGGCATGGACTATGGGCAAAGTGACCATCTACACCACCTTTTACCGGGACCTGGGTGAAGCCATATCCGGCTATGACACCAGCTCCCTGCAAATGAACAACAGCCGTTTACTTTCACTCGCCGGTTCCAAAGACACTTTTTATCTTAATATCGGTGTCTTCGGGGAGATGGTACAGTATGAAGAATACCTTTATCAGCAACAGGATATCAGTCATTTCACCGGCCTCAATTATGTCAACATCCGCGGCGGCCAGCCAGTAAAAGATGTATACAGTTATGATATGCGCTACAACAACCAGATCAATCCACTGTTCCGCTATCTGGCTAAAAACCCTATCCTGCTTCGTAAAGTGACGGCTGATCTTCAAAACATTGTCTACAGAGGATATCCCTTCCTCGCCAGCGAACATTATGTGACCAATATCCGTTCTGCTTCTACAGACATGCCTGTCACCTACTACACACCAGACACGCTGAAATACCCACTGGAACAGCGATTCAATAGTTCTACCATTATCACTTACCGATATAAAATCATCAAGGCTCCCTAAATTATTATTCCCGTACATACACCAACTAATCAACTTCAACATCTCTCCAGGAAACATAATAACATTCATTAATTTGCAGCCGCTATTAACCTGCCAAGTCAAATAGAATAAGCGATGTAAGGTCAAAAGAACCTACTATACTATTTATAAAACCTATAATTCTATGAAAAAGAATTTCCCGCTCAGGCTATATGCCTTCGTAGCTGCTGCATTATTGACCACTATGTCCTGTAGTAAGAAAGATGACACCTCCACTACTCCTGAAGAGGAGAAAAAACCGGAGACTTATCTGTTACAAACCATTACTTCTACAACAGCCTCCGGGACCAAAGTAGATAGTTTTGTTTATAACGCCCAGAACCAACTGCTAAGAATATATGTGATGTCAAGAATGACCCAGCAGTTTAGCAGGTATCAGACCTTTACCTATGATGCTGCCGGACGGGTAGTCAAAAAGGAGGATACAGGTATCAAAGCAGACAAAACCGAATACTTGCACGAATCAGATTCCCTTGTCTGGAAAGATGGAAAAATCAGTGTTTTCCAGCATTTGCCGACCTCAAGTATACCATACGAAAAAATCTATTACGAGGTTAACAGCAATGGACAAGCGACTATGCTTGGTTCTAAGGACTCCATCATTTGGGGTAACGTAATCAGATATACAGAATTTACCTATAATGGTAAAGATGTTGTCAAAAGCCTGTACTTCGCCCAAAGCACCAACGAACCTACGCCCACTACCACCACTACCACCTATACTTATGATAACAAAATCAGCCCGTTTTACAGCCTGTACAGAAATAATCCCATCCTTGAGTTATATACCATCTTGATATCTCTGGACATCTTGCCCAGTGAGCATAACCTTCTCAGAAAGGAGATTGGCAGCACAATCTGTACTTTCGAAAACACCTATGATGAAAAAAACGGTTTACTGATAGCACAAAAAGCAATAACAACCTATAATAGTGGCCCTTCCGAAACGAATACAAAATTCAAATACATAAAAGCGAAATAATAAAACAACCTCAGGTAAGGGCTCCACAGGGCCCTTACTTTTTGCTATATTTGTTGTCCGTTAAAATCTGCATATGGACATCGAACAATACCGCGAATACTGCCTTTCCCTTCCTGGCGTCACAGAAGAGTTTCCTTTTGGAGAAGAAACCCTCGTATATAAAGTAGCCGGGAAAATGTTTGCCCTGAGCGGCCTGGAAGAGTTTAACAGTATCAATCTGAAATGTGATCCGGAGGAGGCTGTGGAATTACGCGAGCGTTATGAAGGAGTGATACCTGGTTATCATATGAACAAAAAACACTGGAATACCGTAGACATACATTCCAACATTCCCAATAAACTATTACTGCAGTGGATCAAAAATTCCTATGATCTGGTGGTGGCCAGTTTACCCAAAAAAGAAAGGGAAAAGCTGTCCCAATAACCGTTCACCCATTTCTATGCCTGCGTTACCTGATTTTTTTGCTACTTTAGTCCCCATTAATAAAATAACCGTTTATGAGAAAATGGCTGTTGCTGGCCTATGCCGCACTGTTCGTCTTTCCTGCAGTTACCAAAGCGGTAAACCAGGACTCCCTCTGGATGTACACCAACTACACTAAAAAAGAAGTGTATATCCCCATGCGGGATGGCGTAAAACTGTTTACTTCCATCTATCTGCCTAAGGATCAGTCTGAGAAACATCCCATTCTGATGTCCCGCACGCCGTATTCCTGCGCTCCTTATGGTGAAAAGGTATTCCGTCCGCTGTACAGAAATCATTACAACCAGTACCTGCATGAAGGCTACATCATGGTAATACAGGATGTCAGAGGTACCTGGATGAGTGAAGGTAAGTTCGTAAACGTACGTCCTTTCAATGCCAGTAAAAAGGGCAAAAACGAGATCGACGAAGCCAGCGACACCTATGACACCATAGACTGGCTGGTTAAAAATCTCAGTGGCAACAACGGCAATGTAGGTGTATTCGGTATCTCCTACCCCGGCTTCTATTCCTCTATGAGCGCACTGAGCGGCCATCCCGCACTGAAAGCGGTAAGCCCGCAGGCACCCGTAACAGACTGGTTCATCGGAGATGACTTCCATCACAACGGTGCCTTTATGCTCTCTGACGCCTTCTCCTTCTATACCGTATTTGATCATCCTCATCCCAAACCTACTACAGTTGGGCCTAAAGGAATCGACTACTATACCCGCGATAACTACAAATATTATCTCGAAACCGGTACGCTGTCCAACTTCGCCAAAATCATCGGCGACAGCGTAACCTTCTGGCATGAGATGTATGCACACCCTACCTACGACAGCTTCTGGCAGGCACGTAACGTGCGTAACAACCTGAAGAACGTAAAACCAGCCATGCTGGTAGTAGGTGGTGTATTTGATGCAGAAGACTGCTTCGGTGCATGGAACACCTATCAGGCCATAGAAAAACAAAATCCCAATACCAACAACCGCCTTGTAATGGGCCCCTGGTACCATGGGCAATGGGCTTCCAACGACGGTACACACCTGGGTAATGTGCGCTTTGGCAGCAACACTTCAGAATATTATGCCAACAATATCGAAGTTCCTTTCTTCAACTATTACCTGAAAGGTAAAGGTCAGGCGCCGGATATTGCAGAAGCTACCATCTTTTTCACTGGTGAAAACAAGTGGAAACGCCTTCCGCAATGGCCTCCTGCCGATACAAAGGAAAAAGCCATCTTCCTGCAACCTGATGGTAAGCTGTCTTTCGACAAACCCACTGCAGCCAACAGCTTCAGCGAATATATCAGTGATCCGGCCAAACCGGTGCCTTATACAGAAGATGTGCACTTCGGCCGCACTATCAACTATATGACAGATGATCAGCGCTTTGCTTCCCGCAGACCTGATGTGGTAGTGTTTGAATCCAATGTACTGGATAAAGACATTACCCTCGCAGGTCCGGTGATCGCAGATATCATTGCCAGCACCACCGGTACTGATGCCGATTTCGTTGTTAAGCTGATCGATGTTTTCCCGAATGATTTCAAGTATGAAGAAGATGCACCTTCAGAACACCGCCGTGTTCCTTCTTCTACTTATCCTATGGGTGGATACCAGATGCTGGTACGTGGCGAAGTAATGCGCGGCAAATTCCGTAACAGCTTCGAAAAGCCGGAAGCCTTTGTACCCGGACAACCTACTCCGGTGAAGTTTACACTTCCCGATGTTGCACATACCTTCCAGAAAGGCCACCGTATCATGATACAGATTCAGAGCAGCTGGTTCCCGCTGGTAGACCGCAACCCACAACAGTTTATGGACATCTATAAAGCTACCGATAAAGACTTCAAAAAAGCCGATATCCGTATCTATCACGATGCCAGCCATGCTTCCAGTGTGGTACTTCCAATAGAACTGTGATTTATGTGATAACCACTGATGCTCCTGATGAAGCGAAGACAGTAATGAATAATTATAAAAGAAAACATAAAAAGCGAAAGCCCATTGATTTAAAATCAATGGGCTTTCACTTTTATACGCTTTTATCTTCGCTCCATCAGGAGCATCAGTGGTTATCACATAAATCACAGTTACAGTGGGTAGCGGCCGCCTCCGCCCCATTCGATCCAATCGGAAGCTGCGCCGCTTTTGGTTTTGAGGCCTATCTGTACAAAACCGTATTTGCCGATGTCATAACGCAAGGCTACGCGAAGAAACCAATCTCCCTTTTCTCCATCGCGGCGCCAGAAGTAGGTACCAGCCTGTGTAACAATATTGAAACGTTGAAGATGGAGGGCATGTCCAATGTGAGCGCCCATCAGCATTTTATCCAAAGTGGAGACTTTACTGTACCGCTGGTCATATGTCCAGCCGAGAGACCCATCGTAAAAGCCGTCGAGGCCGGCACCCACGCTACATACATGGCTGTATTTATAATTCCAGTCTGCTACTGCAGTGGCAGTGCCATAATGGGCTTTCACACCAGAGGAGTTGTCGATCTGCACCACTCCAAAAGCACCGTAAAAGCTCAACTCATTCGTATGTTTTACCCTGGGCAAAGGGTCTCTGATTAAAGTTGGCCTGATGGAAGCACGGTAGTTGGAGTCAATCTGTTGTATAACAATATTCCGTATGGTATTGTAATGCACGCGCACTCCAGCGTGTACACCAGCCATATTGAGGCCCAGGTTGGGCGTAAACATACGGCCATTGGAGAAATGGGTGAGATCTATCCCGTAAACAAAATCGAACAACTCCGACAAACGCAGGACGCCGGTAGCGCTTACATTAAAGTATACGTCTACCTTAGAGCCGATAGCGTTGTTGAGTGGATTGGTTTCGGGGTTGTAGGCATTCAGATCATAGGTAATACCCAGAGCCAGGCCTGCTTCGAAATGATGTCTTTTACGCCGGTGGAAGGGTGCATAAAAAAAACCATACACCCCGCTAGGATTACCCAGTATCGTGGAGTTGCCGATATTACCGGTATACAGGCCGATACCATAACTGGGATAGTTGAGCGCACGCTGCCATACCTGCTTACCGGTAGACATCCATGCCATCCTTAGTTCCATTGCCTGATAACCATGTTCGAGGACGCTGGCCATGTCCTCACCATTGTAGAGGTGGCCGCCAGTATGTAGTTTAAGCTCTATAAACTTATGTCGGCCTAAGTTGGGGTTAGCTTTTGCTTTTGTCCATAAATCTGTTGAATCCTGAGCCTGCAGACCTATTGCCAGCAGGGACAATGCCATTGTTATAATACTTGCTTTCATAATCGCCAAACGGGTAACATACAGGAATTATTATACGCCCAACAAAGCAGGGGTTCCTTTTGTTGTACCAAAGCAAAAGGCTTCTGCTGTAAGTAGTTAATTCCTTAACTTGCAGGGGCTTAATAAAACCTTATTTGTTTCAATATTATTGACAACCACAAAATTATGTACAAAAAATATTTCTTTACAGGTGTATTGGGCCTGTTGGCCATCCAGGGTTTCAGTCAGGCTAAACCCGCTGCCAAAGCCAAACCAGCAGCCCAGACAGCAGCGAAGGCCGCTTTAAAAAACCGTATGGACTCAGTAAGCTACGGTATCGGCGTCAGCATCGCTGAAAACCTGAAAGCACAGGGATTAAGCAACGTGAATACCGCCGTGCTGGCCAAAGCTGTCCAGGACGCGCTGACCAATAAATCTTTAACATTATCTAAAGAACAGAGTGAAATGAGCATAAGCAATTATCTCCAGCAGCTGAAAGCTGAAAAATCTGCCAAAAACCGCGAAGCCAGTGAGAAATTCCTGGCAGAAAATAAAGCTAAACCAGGTGTGGTAACACTGCCTAGCGGGCTGCAATACCTCATCCTGAAAGCCGGTACTGGCGCTAAACCTACCCTCAACGATAAAGTAAAAACACACTATCACGGTACCCTCATTGATGGTACTGTATTCGATAGCTCTGTAGAAAGAGGTGAACCCATCTCCTTCCCTGTCAGCGGTGTGATCAAAGGCTGGACAGAAGCCCTGCAGTTAATGCCTGTAGGCTCCAAATGGCGCCTCTTCATCCCTGCCGATCTCGCTTACGGTGACCGCGGAGCCGGCCCGAAAATCGGACCCGCCAGCGCACTCGTTTTTGATGTAGAGCTGCTCGACATTGTACAGTAACTGTGATGTATGTGATAAATGCTGATGCTCCTGATGGAGCGAAGATCACAGCGAATTGATAAAAGCAGAAAGCCCATTGATGTACATCAATGGGCTTTCTGCTTCTTTTCTTTCAATAGTATACTTCTAATCTCGCTCCATCAGGAGCATCAGCATTTATCACATTCATCACAGTTACCATCAGTGGTTGTTGATACGCGGTCTCCGTTGCTCCAGCAGCATGAAGTCGGCCAGCACCATGGCTGTTACGGCTTCCAGTACTACAGGCACACGCAGGGCGATACAAAGATCATGACGACCTTTAACACTGAACGTTTCTACCTGACCGGTAGTGATATTAAGGGTTTGTTGTTCTTTAGGTGTGCTGGAAGTAGGTTTGACAGCGATACGGAAAACCAGCGGATTGCCGTTGCTGATACCGCCTACCACACCACCGGCATTGTTGGTGGCTGTTTTACCGGTTGTGTCTATGATGGGATCGTTATGCTCCAGTCCTTTCATTTTAGCGGCAGCGAAACCAGCACCGAACTCAATTCCTTTAACAGCCGGGATGGCAAATACAGCATGAGCCAGCGAGGATTCCAGCGAATCAAAGAAAGGTTCGCCCAGCCCTATCGGCAGACCATCTACCACACATTCTACAATACCGCCTACGGAGTCTTTGGCAGCGATGGCTGCTTCCAGGCCTTCTTCGGGGTTGGTATATCCGCCTACTTCGGTGATAACAGCCTTTATCTGAATGCTGTCACCCAGTATTTTTTTGGCGATCACACCGGCTGCTACCAGGTTAAGTGTCAGCCGACCACTGAAGTGGCCGCCACCACGGTAATCTTCGAAGCCCCCGAATTTTTGGGTCGCCACAAAATCGGCATGGCCGGGACGGGGGAACTCACGCAGCTTCTCATAGTCGGTGCTGCGGGTATTGTTGTTTTCGAAGAGGATGGTCACCGGAGCGCCTGTAGTATGATCGTTGAAAACACCGGATTTGATAAAGGGCAGGTCTTCCTCTTTGCGGGGTGTAGTGCCTCTGGAGCCGCCTTTACGCCGTTCCAGGTCAGGTAAAAAGTCTTCCTGCCTGAGCGCTATGCCGGCAGGTATACCATCGATATTGACACCTACACTGGCCCCATGAGATTCTCCAAAAACATTGACCCTGAATATTCTGCCAAAACTGTTCACACGCTGATGATTTAAATTGAATTAAAAAAGTACCCGTTAGCTGTTGGCTTCCACAGCTATTTTGCCACCCAACAGCTGCAGGTGGTCGTAAAATTCCGGATAGGATTTGTTGACAGCTTCTGCATTTTCGATGACTACGGGGCCGGCGGCGGTAAGGGCCGCTACGGCGCAGGCCATGGCAATGCGGTGGTCGTTGTGGGAATGTACCTGTGCACCTTTGATGCCGGTACCGCCATGCACCAGCATGTCATCACCCTGAAGGTCTATACGGATGCCCATTTTACCAAACTCCTGCTGCAGGGTAAGACCGCGGTCGCTCTCTTTATGTGCGAGGCGGCTCACGCCTTTTATTTTCGTAGTACCGTTACAGTTAGCCGCCAATGCTACCAGTGGCGGGAACAGATCTGGACAGTCGGTAGCGTCTATTTCAAAGGCTTTGAGTCCGTTTTTCTGAATATTCACTGTAAACATGCCCGGCAGTATGTGAGTGCCAGCCTTTTCCAGTGCTTCCAGGATAGCCTTATCTGACTGGGCAGAAGCGGTATTCAAATGCTGTACTTCCGCTTTTCCGGCCACAGCAGCTGCTACCAGCAAAAAGGCAGCACCACTCCAGTCACCTTCCACCGTATAGTCGGTAGCGTTATAGGACTGTTTTTTACCAAAGCTGAATGTTTCGAAGTTCTCTTCCTTCACCTGTACGCCGAAGTGTGCCATCAATTGCAGGGTCAACGCAATGTATGGTTTACTTTTAAGATCTTTAACGGTGATGGTCACATCTTCTGCAGCAGCGCCGTAGGCCATCAGCAGGCCGGTGAGGAACTGAGAGCTCAGGGAACCGTCGATGGTAATATTTTTAGGTTGTAACGGACCCTGTATATGCAGTGGCAGTTTACCTTCCTGGGTGGTACATTTTACGTCCAGCTGTGGCAGCACTTCTTCAAAGAAATGCATAGGCCGGGTAGTGAGACTGCCATGTCCAACGATGGTGATGGGAACAGCAGCCAGGGCAGCTATCGGCGTAAACATACGGATACCAAGACCGGACTCTCCGCAGTTGATTTCATCGTAAAACGGTTTTACACCGTTGCTCGTGATTTCGAAATGATCGTCTGTTCTTTTTATTCGGGCACCGAGGTTTTCCGCTACTTCGAGTGCTGCCAGGCAATCGTTGCTCAGGCCGGGATTACGGATGATACTGGTGCCATTTGCCAGCAACGCTGCCGCAACAGCACGCTGCATCGCACTTTTGGAAGGGTTGGCCGTAACCGTGCCTTTAATGATGCCTGGTGATACAGTAACTTGCATATGTATATGTGGTCCGCCTTTAAATGTTTAGAAAAATAATTACAACTCCTGCAGCAGCAGTTTCAGGTCTGCAATAGGAACAGGCATGGTAGTAGCCTTCCCTATTTTCTCCAGCAGTACAAAATGGATGGCGTCTTTTTCCCGCTTTTTGTCCAGCTTGAAGATGTCAAACACAGCTTCCTTATCAGAAGTAAACGCCACCGGCAGCTGGTAAGCGCTGATGAGCTCTATCAGCCGCAGGGTTTGTTCGTTGGGGAAATCCATCAGTTTTTCAGAGAAGCGTGCAGCTGCTACCATGCCGATAGCGACGGCTTTACCATGGGCCATATGTTCCAGCTTTTCAACCGCATGCCCCAGCGTATGCCCGAAGTTGAGCCAGCGGCGCGGGCCTGTCTCAAACTCATCTTCCAGCACTACTTTGGTTTTAGCCGCTACTGATTTCTCCACGAGGTATTCGAGCACTGCCACATCTCTGGCGAGCGCCTTTTCGCGGTTGACTTCGAGATAGTCAAACAGTCCCGCATCCATGATGCAGGCGTATTTGATGATTTCGGCGAAGCCGTTATGCCATTCCTCATCAGGCATGGTCAGCGGCAGCGCATAGTCAAAGAGGATAAATTCCGGTTGGCGGATAGTGCCGAGCAGGT
Source organism: Chitinophaga sp. HK235 (assembly GCF_018255755.1). NCBI lineage: Bacteria > Pseudomonadati > Bacteroidota > Chitinophagia > Chitinophagales > Chitinophagaceae > Chitinophaga > Chitinophaga sp. HK235. The sequence continues at coordinate 3,700,031 of NZ_CP073766.1, forward strand.
TTTTATGTTTGCCATGGCTTACGCCGTTTTTACCGCCGATGGATGCATCTACCTGCGCCAGTAAGGTGGAGGGCACAAAGCCGAATGGAATGCCTCTCATGTAGATGCTGGCAGCGAAGCCGGCCACGTCGGTGATCATTCCGCCGCCAATGCCTACCAGGGTGGTCTTACGGTCTGCCTCATGGGCAATCAGTCCGTCGATGATCCTTTCCACGGTGGCCATGTTTTTCACTTCTTCGCCTGCGGGCACCACAATTTTTTTCCAGTCGTGCAGGTGATGACCATGCAGTCTTTCCACATTTTCATCTATCACCAGTACTGACCGGTTGCGGTCTACATGGTTTCCCAACTGCAGCAGGCTCTCGCCCATCAGATAGGTAGTGGCCTGCTGCTGAAAGTTATTGGTAAGCTTTTTCATTCATTGAATTTAGCTGTCAGCGTACGCTGTTATTTTTCTTCGTTCATCACCCTGTTCTGGCGGTTGATGGATTCCAGGTGCACTGCATCGAAATATTTCAGGATGAATTCTTTGGTCAGGCCCAGTTTTTCACCTTTTGCGATGTTGCGCTCCAGGATCTCATTCCAGCGATTGGTTTGCAGGATGGTGATATTGTTTTCCTTTTTGTACATACCGATTTTTTCGGCGATTTTCATACGGTTGCCCAGCAGCAGCATGATTTCATCGTCTACCTGATTGATCTGTGCACGCAGTTTTTCCAGGGCGGTATTGAAGTCTTTTTTATCAGTATGTTCTCTTCTCCAAACGATGCCATCAAGCAGTTCAGCCAGTTTGGAAGGAGTTACCTGTTGTTTGGCATCGCTCCAAGCGTTGTCCGGATCTACGTGTGTTTCGAGCATGAGACCGTCGTAATCCAGGTCGATTGCTTCCTGAGATACTTCCTGCAGGATGTCGCGGCGGCCGGAGATGTGGCTGGGGTCGCAGATCATCGGCAGTTCCGGCATACGACGTTTCAGTTCGATAGCGAGATGCCACATGGGAGCATTACGGTATTGAGTGTTACCGTAGCTGGAGAAACCGCGGTGGATAAGACCAACTTTGTTAATACCGGCTTTCTGGATTCTTTCCACAGCACCGATCCACAGTTCCAGGTCAGGGTTGATCGGGTTTTTGATCAACACGGTAGTGTCTACCCCTTTGAGTGCGTCAGCTACTTCCTGTACAGAGAAGGGGTTTACTGTGGTTCGGGCTCCTACCCACAGGATATCCACACCAAAGTGCAGTGCATCTTCCACCTGTTTAGCGGTAGCTACTTCCACGGCCAGCGGCAGACCAGTGAGTTCGCGGGCTTTCTGCAGCCAGGCGAGGCCTTTGGTACCGATACCTTCGAAAGAGCCCGGACGGGTGCGGGGTTTCCAGATGCCGGCGCGCAGTACGTCTACCTTGCCGGTTTTTTGCAATTCCAGCGCGGTAGCCAGTACCTGCTCTTCTGTTTCAGCGCTGCAGGGACCGGAGATGATCAGCGGCTTTTTGTCAGATGAAGGATCTGAGAATTTGGTTTTGGATAATATTTCTTCCATTGTCTGTACCATAGTATTGAAGTTAAGTAGATTGTTAGAATTTATGTTTATTTCAGGATTTTCCTGATTTTATTGGATTTCTGAATCAGTTTGTAAAAGGTGTCGTAGTCTTCTGCTTCCAGCAATGATTTCATCTGCTGCAGCTGATGGATATGTTCGTCCAGTACGTCGAGCACATTGCCACGGTTGTGTTTGAAGATCGGCACCCACATGTCTGGTGAACTTTTAGCGAGACGTACAGTGGATTCGAAACCACCGCTGGCCAGTTCAAAAATGCGGCCTGACTCTTTTTCTTTCTTGAGTACGGTCAGTGCCAGTGCAAAAGAGGTGATGTGGGAGATATGCGACACGTAAGCTGTATGCAGATCGTGTTCTTCTCCATTCATGTATACAGTGCGCATCTGCAGTTTGTCTACCATATCCTCTACCATTTCGAGGGCATCTTCATCACTGTTTTTAACATCGCAGAGCACCATGGTTTTATGTACGAACAGGTTACGTACAGCAGCATCGGGGCCGGAATACTCGGTGCCGGCCATCGGGTGGGCTGCTACAAAACGGCCGCGATTGGGATGACCGGCAACGAGTTGCAGTATTTTTTGTTTGGTGGAACCTACGTCCATGATCACCTGGTTGGGCCGTACCTTGTCCATGAGTGTGGGCAGTACCTGCAGCACACCATCTACGGGGATGGCCAGTATGATCAGGTCGGAGCATTGCATGGCATCGTCGAGCGTCATACCTTCATCGATGATGTTCAGCTCTTTAGCCCGCTGCAGATGCGATTCGTGCTGATCTACCCCGATGATCCGCTCTGCCACTCCCTTTTCCCGAAGGGTGATGGCCAGCGAGCCGCCTATTAAACCTGTTCCTATTATTGTTACAATCATTTTATCGCTGTTTTAATACGGTCAATGGCTTCCTGGAAAACTTTTTCATCCTGACAGAGACTTACTCTGATATAGCCGTTACCGTTACTTCCGAAAATGCCACCTGGTGTGATAAATACCCGGGCTTTGTGTAACACTTCATCACTGAGCGTGTAGCCGTTATCGTAAGTATCCGGTATTTTGGCCCAGACAAACATGCCCACCTGGTTTTTATCGTAGGTGCATTGCAGCAGGTCCAGCAGCTGGAATACTTTTTCGCGGCGTGCGCGGTAGATATTATTGAGACCGTCGTACCAGTCTTTACCCAGTTGCAGTGCTTTAACGGCAGCCATCTGTAAAGGCTGGAACATACCGGAGTCCATATTGCTTTTGAAGCGAAGCACTTCAGCGATCCATTCGGCTTTACCTACCAGCATACCTACGCGCCAGCCGGCCATGTTGGAGGATTTGCTGAGTGAGTTGAGCTCCAGTACCACGTCGCGTGCACCTTCAAACTGCAACAGGCTTTCCGGCTGTTCGTTGAGGATGAAGCTGTACGGATTATCGTGGCAGATCAGGATATTATGCTGTTTGGCGAAGGCGATCAGTTTTGCTGCGAAAGCCTTGTTGACCTTAGCACCGGTGGGCATATGCGGGTAGTTGACCCACATCAGCTTTACACGGCTGAGGTCTTTTTGTGCCAGGGCGTCCAGATCAGGGAGCCAGCCGTTGGCTTCTACCAGGTCGTAATCCACCACAGTAGCACCACTGAGGTTGACAGCAGAGCGGTAGGTGGGGTATCCCGGGTTAGGGATCAGTGCTTCATCGCCGGCCTGGAGGTAGGTCATGCATATGTGCATGATACCTTCTTTGGAGCCGATGAGCGGGAGCACTTCCGTATCGGGATTTAATGTCACCTGGTAATAGTGCTGATACCAGTCGGCCATGGCTTTGCGTAAAGCGGGGATACCTTTGTAGCCCTGGTACGCGTGGGTATTGGGCAAGGCAGCCTGTTCATGGAGCGCGGCCACCACAGAAGGGTGTGGAGGCAGATCCGGACTTCCGATACCCAGATTAATGACCCTGGTACCGTTCTGGTTCATCTCATCTATTTCCCGCAGTTTTTTGGAGAAGTAGTATTCTTCTGTTCCCTGTAATCTTTTAGCAACCTGTATCTGCATATTCCTGATTTCTGAAACTGATTAATGTGTTTTTCCTTTTTTGTAGATGCCCAGCACTTTCAGATTTTCTGTGAGCGGCGCTATTTTTTCGAGCGCTTTTTCGAAGTGTGCCGGAGAATCAAATTCCATATCGGCGTGGAAGTAATAGTTCCATTCTTTTGCCGGGATGGGAAAGGACTGCAGCTTGGATAAGTTAATACCGGCGTCAGCTATTTTGGTCAGCACTTTGGCCAGGCAGCCGCGCTCATGGCTGGTATGAAAATAAACAGAGGCTTTATTGGCATCCGGCGCGGTGGGTACGGCAGTACGGGACAGCGCCAGGAAACGGGTATAGTTGTTTTTGTTGGTCTGGATGTTGGGCTCGATGATATCCAGTTCATAGATTTCAGCGGCCAGTTTACCGGCGATGGCGGCTACACTTTTCAGTTTTTTCTGACGGACGTGTTTGGCGCTGAGGGCGGTATCTTCGGTTTCCACCAGTTTGATATGCGGGTGTTTCTCCAGAAAGTCGATACACTGTAAAAGAGCCATGGGATGGGAATGTACCTCACGGATATCTTCCAGAGTCTGACCGGGCAGCACCATCAGGTGCTGGTTGATCTGCAGGTACACTTCACCGGTTACGTGCAGGCCTGAGTTTTTGAGGAGGCTGTAATTAGGTAAAATGCTGCCTGCGATAGAATTTTCGATGGCCATGATACCGGCATCCACGCCCGGGTCCTGCTTAACTTTACGTACCAGTTCGCTAAAAGTAGCGCAAGCTTCAATGCTGGTATTCTTTCCGTAGAAGCTCTGTGCTGCGATCTGGTGAAAAGCACCTTCAAACCCTTGTATGGCAATTTTCATGTGTATTGAATTGATTTTATTTATTTATAGTTGCTACAGCAACTAGCTATTTAAAACAGAAAGGGCCCCGCTTGCGGGACCCTTTTGCCTGGTAAACTTTTATGTAAAGTATGTTTATTGCAAACGAGTCCCTGTCTTCTTCGCATAAAAGAAGTAATAAAAATAATAAGTACTAAAGTTGCGGTTTAACATATTACGATAATTGAGTAATTAAAAAGGCCTCCCGACTTTCGGGAGGCCTTTTCGTAGTTTTTTATATTTTCTACTTACAAACGACCTCCCTATTCCTGGTACCAGAAATAATAAAAGCCAAAAAATCCAAAAGTCGTTTGTGTAGTCATGATCTGATTTGATGTTGCTTTGAATGCCTTACAAAAGTACATCACGGTTTTAATTATCCAAGCGGCAGACACAAAAAATACATATTTTTAAATAATAAGGGCATTTATTGAAATAATTCTAATTTCACTGAAAAATAGGGGGCAGTGGTGCTATAAAAACAGGGGAAAGGGCATCATTTCTGAAAAAAACAAAATAACCAGCTCATCAGTATTAAATAAAAAGGCATAAAAAAAACCGCTATGGCTTGAACCATAGCGGTTTATATAAAACCTTGCGGTTTTTAAGTCAGAATTGTCTGATTAGTGGTGAGCAGCAGCAGAGTCAACTTTAGTTGCAGCAGCAGCAGCAGCGGAGTCAACTTTAGCAGCAGCGGAGTCAACTTTAGCAGCAGCAGTGTCAACTTTAGCAGCAGCTGAATCGATAGCAGCAGCGTTAGTAGCAGTAGAGTCAGTAGCAGTTTTGTTTTCGCCACCACCACAAGCTACAGCGAACAGACCGAAAGAGAGAGCCAGGAAACCGAGTTTAATTACGTTCTTCATCGTACAAATAATTTAAGGTGTTTTTTTGAATGATTTAACCTTTATACCGGGATCACCCAAAAGGTAACCCAAACTTTTAAAAAATTTTTTTTTCGGTACTTTGGGTTACCAAATGCCTAATAATAGTATTAAGAGTGAAGCAACATCAAGACATAACAAGAGACAGGGAATTATTGCTGGGACTGGCAAGGAGCGATGATAAGTCATTGGAAACCATCTATTCAGAGAACTTTCCGGCTGTGCTGCGCATGATTTTACAACATAATGGCAGCGAAGATGATGCAAAGGATGTTTTCCAGGAAGCGATTATCGTTTTATATGAAAAGGCTTGCGAAGGTGGTTTTAACCTGACCAGCCGGTTAAAAACTTTTCTTTACTCCGTTTGCCGCCATATCTGGTTAAAGAAGGTACAAAGCACTTATGGGCTTTATTCCATCCCTCCGGAAATGGAGGAAATTATTCCGGCTACAGAAGCATTAGACGATCACTCTGCCAAAGACGAACAGTTCCGTATTATGGAAGGCGCCATGGAGAGTATCGGAGAACCCTGCAAGACAATTCTGGAAGATTATTATCTGCGTAAGAAATCTATGCAGGAAATAGCAGACAAATTCGGATATACCAATGCCGAAAATGCCAAAAACCAGAAGTACAAGTGTCTGATGCGACTGAAGAAGTTATTTTTTGAAAAGTACAATACATCATTATAAGCAGCAACGGCCATGAAAGAAGATATGAATCTACTACGTGAAATTGAACGTTACCTCGAAGGAGAGATGAGCGGACAGGAGAAAGCCGTTTTCGATGAACTGCGTAAAAACAATCCGCAAATCAACCGTCAGGTAGAAGAGCAACAGTTTTTCCTGCAGCAGCTGCAACATTTTGGCCAGCGTCAGTCGCTCCAGGCTAAAATGAACAAAATACACGAACAGCTGGATATGCCTACCCTGCGTAAACAGGCACAGGAGGCTACTCTTACTGCCAAAAGGATATCCATCCGTCGCAGAACCATCACCAACCTGGCCGCCGCAGCCTGCATCGCTCTGGTGACATCTCTGTCTACCATTGCAGTACTGCAGAACGCAGCCAAAAACAAATCTACTGCCCAGTATGAAGATGTAAGAAGGGTCCTGAACAATATTCAGCGTTCCCAGAATGCACTCATCAACGATATTAATAATAAGAACAAAGCTCCGGTAAACCCCGGCACTTATGGCGGTACCGGTTTCGCTGTATCCGGTAATGGTTACATTGTAACTAACTATCATGTAGTGTCCGGCGCCGATTCCGTATACGTACAGAACAATAAAGGTGAAGCTTTTAAAGCAGTCAGCGTCTTTGAAGATATCTCCAGCGACCTGGCTGTCCTCAAAATCTCTGATTCCAGCTTCAAAAGCCAGCCTCTCCCCTACACTTTAAAACCACAAAGTGTAAAACTGGGTGAAGAAGTATTCACGATGGGCTTCCCCCGCGATGAAATCGTTTACGGCAAAGGATATATCAGCGCCAAAACCGGTTTCAACGGCGACACTACCGCCTATCAGGTATCTATCCCGGTTAATCCCGGCAACAGTGGCGCACCGCTGTTAGACAATGCCGGCGATGTGGTAGGTATCGTTACCGGCAAACAAACCACTTCCGATGGTATCGCCTTTGCAGTGAAATCAGCTCATCTGAAACGCCTCCTGGATGAAATGCCCAAAGATAAAGGCGTTAAAAAGGAATGGGGCCATAAAAGCCATCTGGAAGGCTTAAACAGGGTAGACCAGATCAAGAAACTGGAAGACTTTGTATATATGGTGAAGGTGTATAACTAAGGTTTTTCAACACAATAGCATATATCAATCAAAAGGGTGAAGACTTCGGCTTGTTCTTCACCCTTTTTCTTTGCATTTATTTTTTGATCCATGCCTTGTACCTGTCTGTGATCCAGTACAGGAAGTCGTTGTGGCCCAGAGCCCTCATGGTATTGTAGTCCGGATAATTATCACGCATAAACAGCTGGAGCGAATCGCCTTTCAGTCCGGTCACCTGGTTTACCAGCACCGGTGTAAAACGGGAGTCTATATATTTTTCCCGCTCCATTTCCTCATAATTTTTCTTGAACTGCCGTTTTTGTCTTTCACCTTTGGAGAAACGGGTAATCGGGCTGAACACAATGCCAGCTCCCTGTGGGGTACTTCCCCCAGCCAGCGGCTTGTTAGGCTGGTCCAGCAGATAACCGTACTCCCGGCGGCGTTCGACGGAGTCTATCTGATACGGTGTATACTGCGATGAGATCTCCACCCCTTTCAGGAAACGGCTGGCTACCACCAGTTTGACATTGATCGTTTGTGTACCGGTGGCTTGGGTAACCCTGACAGTATCTGAGAGATACCCCACAAATGAGAAAGCTATTTTATCATTCCGGGAAGCCTCAATCCTGTAAAAACCACCCTGGTCTGACAACGCATGTTTGCCGGTAGTGATATTGGTAACGGTGGCAAACGGCAGTACCAGCTTATTACTGTCTGCGATCTGCCCGGTTACAATCACCTGCGCTTTTGCCAGAGAGGGAAACAATAAGCCTGCGATACAGCCCAGCACCAGTGTACGTAAGAGAACCTTCATAAAATTGAAAATGTTTTTATTCCTGACTATCCTTCCTCTACCTGAACAACCATTACAGTGTATACATTGTTCATATCCTTTCCAGCCCACAAATTAAATAAATTGATGGGTTGTGAAAACAAAAATCCTCCGGCTATTTACCGGAGGACTGCATTATTTTTATTTTAGGTTAAACATCAGACAGTTACCTTAATTCTGGTATCAAAAACCCTGCTTTCGCCAACGGCGAGTGTTACGAGCCCGAGACCATTATTAAAGGCATTTGGTGCTCCACTCAGATTTTCTACCGCAATACTGTTGCGGTGTGGCGGAATGTATATCTGCAGAATCGGATAGTTGTTGCCCGGGAAAAAGTCGATGCGGATATTTTTTACTGGATCATGGAGTGCAGCCAATGGCTGGGCATGAGAAAAATCCAGCACAAAAGAGTTATCCAATTCTACACCAGTCAGCTTTTTACCATTCACATATTCTGTAAAGGGCAGTACTCTGCCGGTAGGAATCAGTTTGGCGTCGAACTCCACAATTTCTTTGGAAGCGAATGTCAGCGTCAGCTCATCTACGGGTGTACCGGTGGTAAAATACGGATGCCATCCGTCCATTACCGGAATGGATGTCTGACTGCGGTTGATTACCCTGGTACTGATCTCCAGCTCATTGCCGGCATGCAGTGTATAGGTGGCCAGGCAGTCGTAGCTGAAGGGATAACCTGTATCTTCTTCCTTAAAACTATAAGTCAGCGTTACAGAAGCCTGCTGTTCGGAAGCCTGTTGTGCGGCCACTGTAAACTTTGCATCGTACAACAGTCCATGGATGGCATTGCCGGGGGCAATTGTTCTTTCAATGCTATAGGAGTTGCCTTCCCACTGATAAGCCGCATCTTTGATACGGCAGGCAAAAGGGCTCAGTTTTACACTTTTGAAGCTGACACGGAGGTTATCTTCCAGGTCCTGGAGGCTGCTATAACTATCTATCAGGTTGATGGTTTTGCCTTCACGCTGTACTTTAAAAGCATGCAACAATGCACCATGGGCCGGCACAATTTCTACCTGGGTACCGGTGCTGTCATCTGTGAGTGCAATGATGTCAAATCCTGCTTCGTGAAAATTCTTAATTGTCATTGTTCATTGTTTTGTTCCCATAAGGTTTCCTTCTAAAGCCCCGTAATTGCTTTCTGTTGCTGTGCCGGGGCTTTATGAATTATATACATCCGTTGATAATATTTTCCAGCCATTCCTGTTTACCGCTGGTCTGTGCCGGCTCTCCGTTGGAGATAGCGAAACTACGAAGATCTTCCAGTGTCAGCTGGCCTTCTTCAAATGCTTTTCCCTTGCCGGAATCGAAGGAAGCGTAACGGTTGGCACGGAATTTTTTATAGGCTGTTTGCGTCAGTACTTTTTCTGCAATGATAGCCGCTCTGGCAAAGGTATCGATACCGCCGATATGTGCATGGAAGATATCTTCCAGGTCGGTGGAGTTGCGGCGTGTTTTGGCATCGAAGTTAACGCCACCACCGGCAAATCCGCCAGCTTCGAGGATAACAAGCATACTTTCCACCAGCTCATTGAGGTTGATGGGGAACTGGTCGGTATCCCAACCGTTCTGGTAATCGCCGCGGTTGGCATCGATGCTACCCAGCATACCGGCATCTGCAGCCACCTGCAATTCATGCTGGAAGGTATGGCCGGCCAGCGTAGCGTGGTTAACTTCAATATTCAGCTTGAAGTCTTTGTCCAGTCCATAATGGCGGAGGAAGCCGATCACTGTGGCGCTGTCATAGTCATATTGGTGTTTGGTAGGCTCACAAGGTTTGGGTTCGATGAAGAACGTTCCTTTAAAGCCTTGTTTACGGGCGTAGTCACGGGCCATGGAGAGAAAGCGGGCCAGGTGTTCCTGTTCGCGTTTCATATTGGTATTGAGCAGGCTCATATATCCTTCTCTACCACCCCAGAACACATAATTTTCGCCGCCTAAGGCGATGGTGGCATCCAGCGCGTTTTTCACCTGCGTACCGGCGTGGGCCAGTGCGGCGAAATCGGGGTTGGTAGCTGCGCCGTTCATATAACGGGGATGGCTAAACACATTAGCGGTACCCCAGAGGAGTTTCACACCGCTGACATCCTGCTTTTGTTTGGCGTAGTCAACGATCTGCTGCATCCTGCTTTCATATTCAGCGATGGTAGCGCCTTCATCCACGAGGTCTATATCATGGAAACAATAATAAGGCAGGCCCATTTTGGTGATGAATTCAAAAGCAGCGTCCATTTTATCAAAGGCGCTCTGCATAGGGTCTTGCGATACCAGCCAGGGGAAGTGTTTGGTGCCGGGTCCGAAAGGATCGCCGCCAGTGCCACAGAAGGTATGCCAATAGGATACCGCGAAGCGGAAGAGCTCCTTCATGGTTTTACCTGCTATGAGGCGGTTTTCGTCGTACCAGCGGTAAGCCAGCGGATTGTCTGACTGCAGCCCTTCATAACTTATTTTCCCGATGTTCTTAAAATACTCATGGTTTCCAAGTGTAATACTCATAAAAGTGGATTTTAAAATATCGTTTACAGGTCACCGTTACACATGAGTGCGCGCAGTCCTGCCAGCCAGTGACCATATGCATCCCGGTAATGTGACAGCAACCGGGCGTCTGGTTCTATCACCGCCAGGCACTGCATGCCACGGTGTGCTTCTTTGAGAGGAACATAACCCGCTCCTACGGCGGCGCCGCGGGCAGCACCCTGTGCTCCGTCTGTATCATACAGTTCGATGACCACATTGGCCGTATTGGCAAATGCCTCGCGGAACAGCGGGCTGAGGAACATATTAGCGTTGCCGGCTCTTACCCGATGAATAGTGAGGTCCATTTCGGACATAATATCCAGACCATAGTTCAGTCCGAATACGATACCTTCCTGTACGGCTCTCATCATATGCGCCTGGCTATGCCGGTTAAAATCGAGGTGGCTAACGGTAGCGCCTGTACTTTTATTTCCCAGGATCCTTTCTGCGCCGTTTCCAAAAGGAAATACCAGCAGTCCATCCGATCCTACCGGTGCCTGGAGGGCGATGGTATTCATATCGGGATAACTGATCTCTCCGATCATGTTGCGCAGCCAGCTGTTGGCAATACCAGTGCCGTTAAGGCACATGAGCACACCATCTCTGGTGTGGTGTACATCGTTGTTCACATGTACAAAAGTATTGACCCTGCTTTTAGGGTCGAAAGTATGTTTATCATGCACAGCATATACCACACCGGAGGTACCTGCCGTGGTAGCGGCTTCGCCGGGCTGGAGTACGTTGAGCGCAAAGGCATTGTTGGGCTGATCTCCGGCACGGTAGGTAACCGGAGTGCCGGCTTTCAGCTGCAGGACTGCGGCAGCGGCAGTGGTCAGTTCCCCCTGTATCCCGAAAGTTGGTACCAGATCAGGAAGCAGTTGCCGGTCTATCCCGTAATAATCCAGTAGCCTGGTATTGACGGTATTGCCGGGGAAGTCCCAGAAAGTGCCTTCAGAGAGGCCCGACACGGTGGTGCAGGCTTCTCCTGTGAGTTTCATGGCGATAAAATCGCCGGGCAGCATTATTTTATGGATTCGTTCATAGAGATGAGGCTCTTTTTCGTGTATCCAGCGCAGTTTGGAAGCGGTGAAATTGCCGGGGGAGTTGAGCAGATGCGAGAGGCAATACTCTTTGCCCAATGCGGTGAAAGCGCTGTTGCCGATATCTACGGCGCGGCTGTCACACCAGATGATGGCAGGGCGTAACACCTGCAGGTCTTTGTCTACACAAACCAGGCCATGCATCTGGTAGGCAATGCCTATTCCTTTTACCATGGCCGGATCAAATGTATACTGGCGTTGCAACAACTGTGTGGCATGTATGATTTCCAGCCACCAGCTTTCAGGGTCTTGTTCTGCCCAGTGCGGGTGCAGCACCTGTATGGGCATTTCCCTGGAAGGGCTGGTGGCAGATGCGAGGCATCTGCCACTACCGGCGTCCAGTAAAGCTGCTTTTATTGAAGAAGAACCAATATCATAACCGATGAAATACATGGGAACTACGGGATTTGCGATTACCAGTATACGGTATACAAGGCAATCAGGATACCAATGATAAACAATGCACCAATGGTAAAGGGCATCGCTGTTTTAAACATGCTGCCGTCTATTGCCAGTCCTTTTGGATTGTTTTTGCTGGCGGGATCGGCCAGGGAGATGATGATCATACCTACCACACAAATAACAAACACTACGCCCATGCGGTCGATGAAGGCCATTTCATATAAACCGGCCGCATTGGGGGCAGCCCAGCCAAACTGATACAGTGGCTCCAGGTTTACCCACATCGGCAGGAATTTCAGCACGAAAGACATCAGCAGGCCGGCTATCATCGCAAACAGTGCGGCGTTAGAGGTTGTGCGTTTCCAGAAGAAGCCCATCACAAACATGGCGAAAACACCGGGAGATACGAAACCGGTATATTCCTGAATGAACTGGAAGCCGCCTTTTTTATCGATACCGAGGAAATTGGATAATACGATGGCGATCACCATAGCGATGATAACGGTTGTACGTCCTACACTTACGATTTTGTTTTCGTCAGCGTCTTTGTTGTATATCTTCTTATAAATATCCAGTGAGAAAATGGTGGAAATACTGTTGGCTTTACCTGCCAGAGAGGCTACCACAGCGGCGGTCAGGGCTGCAAAAGCCAAACCTTTGAGGCCAATGGGCAGGAGATTGAGCAATACAGGGTAAGCATTGTCGGGGTTCAGGGAGCCATCCTTCAGCATCTCAGCATGATACAATCCTTGTTGGTACAACACATAAGCAGCGATACCCGGTAATACCACGATCACCGGCATCAGCAGTTTCAGGAAACCGGCAAACAGCAGACCGCTGCGGGCAGTCTTAAGATCTGCACCCAGTGCGCGTTGTGTAATGTACTGGTTACAGCCCCAGTAGTTCAGGTTAACGATCCACATACCGCCAATGAGTATACTGAGTCCCGGTAGGTCCAGATAATGTGGCTGGTCTTTCTTAAAGATCATGTGAAAATGATCATCGGCATGCTGATGCAGGAGGCTGAAACCTTTGAGCACACCGCTCTGGCCGAAATGCTGTGCCACCAGGTCCAGTGCCAGGTAAGTAGTGGCCAGACCACCCAGGATAAGGAAAAACACCTGAATAACGTCTGTATAACCAATCACCTTCATACCGCCCAGTGTAATCAGCACTGCAAAGAAGGACAATGCCACCATACAGGCGTAGAAGTTGATGCCTGAAATTTTATTGATAGCCAGTGCACCCAGGTACAGGATAGAAGTAAGGTTTACCACAACATAGAGGAGCAACCAGAACACTGCCATGATAGTACTCACCGTTTGATTATACCTGCGTTCCAGAAACTGAGGCATGGTATAGATCTTGTTTTTCAGATAGATGGGCAGGAAAAACACCGCCACCACAATGAGCGTGGCAGCAGCCATCCATTCATAGGTGGAAATGGCCAGACCCATAGCAAAACCGGAGCCGGACATACCGATGAACTGTTCTGCCGAGATGTTGGAGGCGATCAGGGAGGCACCGATAGCCCACCAGGTGAGTGACCCTTCCGCCAGGAAAAAGTCTTTGGAATCTGTTGTTGCCTTCTTTTTCTTTTGATAGATATAATACCCGTAGCCGGCCACTATTACAAAATATACCAGGAATACCAGGTAATCAACGTAGTGAAGTAAGTTTGGTTGCATAAATGTTCAAACGTGGTTTTTAATAAATTTAGCGGATCAATATAGTGAAATAAATGTATTTAATACACTTATGACAACATAAAAATGCTAAAACTAAAAACCGCAGCCTTTTACTGCGGTTCCCGGGAGATTAAATTTATACATTTAAATTTCCTATCAAAGTCCATTAACAAAAAAACGGGGGCAAAGGGATTTTATTTTTGTTCAAGGGCCATGGCTGCAATTTTATCCCCGACAATAGAGCCAATAGCCACGCCCATGCCACCCATGCGGACGCCGAGGATGATATTGTCCGTATAGGCGCGGACGATAGGTTGTTTGGTATTGCCGAAGGCCATGATGCCGGTCCAGCGGTCGGCGATGGTAAAAGGCCGCCCCGGCAGTATAATATGACGGAGCATTTCTTCCAGTTCGTGCTGAATGCGGTCGTTGAATCTGAAATCGGTGGATGTTTCCCCGGGGAAGTCCAGCTGGCGGCCGCCGCCCAGCAATACCCGTCCATCCAGCTCTCTGAAATAAAAATACCCTTCCTCCAGGTGGAAAATTCCTTTAAAAGGCAGTCCGGGCACGGGTTCGGTGATGAGCACCTGCCCTCTTCCGGGTGTTAGCTCCAGCTGTGGCAGCAGCTGTCCGGTAAAAGCGTTGGTGCATACCAGTAACTTATGAGCCTGGAAGATAATATCTTCTTTCAGGGTATGGTTGGCCACTATCACGTTGACGCCTGTATGCAGGTCTTCCATGCGTTCGATCCGGCAGCCGGTCTTTATTTCCACGCCCATGGCGATGGTTTTGTCTATCAGCGCCCGCATCATCTTACCGGTGTGGATTTCTCCTTCGTAGTTGTTGCGGACCATGGCTTTTACATGGCCGGTGGCAAAGCCAAAGCTGCTGATCTTTTCATTGGCAGGAGAAAAAGCGGGCGTCTCCTCCAGTATACTACCCAGCAGTCGGTTGACCTCCTCCAGCTGGCCCAGCGCCCATTCTTCTCTGGGACCTATCAACTCATAACTACCGTTTTCCCTGTAGCCAATACGTTCATCACCGAGGCGGTGACGCAACAGCCGCAGACCAGCCAGGCGCATAGATACCAGATTAAGCACCGTTTCCGGCGGCATGGTTTGCAGGTCTTCCAGTATTTCCGTGAGGCTGCCGATACAGGCAAATCCTGCATTTTTAGTACTGGCACCGGTAGGCAGCACCTCCCGTTCCAGTACCAGCACACGAGCCGCGGGCTGACGCTCTTTCAGGCTGATAGCAGCCGACAGCCCGACAATACCGCTTCCGGCGATGATGTAGTCGTATTGAAGCAGACTTTGCTTTTCCCAATAACTTAACATACTACTAAGTTAATCAATCATCATAATCCTGCTTAAAAAGCAGTAGCTTAGAAACACAAAAATCAATTTGACCATGATTGAAACCAAAGCTTACGCGGCACAGAGTGCTACCACCCCGCTGGGACCCTGGAATTTTCAAAGAAGAGCAGTAGGTCCGCATGATGTACAAATCGAGATCCTGTATTGTGGCGTTTGCCATTCAGATATACATCAGGTAAAAGATGAATGGGGCGGCTCCATCTATCCGATGGTACCCGGCCATGAGATTGTAGGGAGGATCGTAAAGACAGGCGAGCATGTGACACGGTTTAAAGTAGGCGACCTGGCCGGTATCGGTTGTTTTGTGGACTCCTGCCGGGAATGCGATCCCTGCAAGGCTGGTGAAGAACAGTATTGCCACCAGGGCAACGCCAGCACCTACAATGGTACCGAGATGGACCGTCAGACACCTACCTATGGCGGATATTCCACCGAGATCGTAGTAGATGAAAAATATACCCTGAAAGTTTCTGATAAATTACCACTGGAAGGAGTAGCTCCCCTGCTCTGCGCCGGTATCACCACGTATTCTCCGCTGCGTCACTGGAAAGTGGGTCCAGGTCACAAAGTAGCTGTACTGGGCCTTGGCGGATTGGGACATATGGCTGTAAAACTGGCCGCTTCCTTCGGTGCTGAAGTTACCATGCTGAGCACCTCCCCTTCCAAGGAAGCAGATGCCAAAAGACTGGGAGCCCATCACTTTGCCCTGATAAAGGATAAAGAACAGATGAAACGACTGCGCAACAAATTTGATTTCATCATCAACACGGTGTCTGCTCCGCATGATTACAGTCCTTTCCTCAATCTGCTGACACTGAACGGTGTCATGATCTGCCTTGGCGTACCACCAGAACCTTCTGCCGTACCGGCTTTCCACCTGATCATGGGCCGCCGTAGCATTGCAGGGTCCCTGATTGGTGGTATCCGCGAAACACAGGAGATGCTGGACTATTGTGCAGAACACAGTATCACCAGTGATGTGGAAGTGATTGATATCAAAGATATCAACAACGCTTACGAGAGAATGCTGAAAGGAGATGTGAAATACCGGTTTGTGATCGATATCGCGAGTCTGAAAAAATAGTCCTCAAAAACACTACAACGCCTATACGGAGGCAGGTGAATAGCCTGCCTCCTTTTATTTTTCCCCATTTTGGAATTCATGAAAAATCATCGGTTTTAATTTTTTAAGCCCCGGGCATTTCTTATATTTATTCTACCGTTCCTTTATTGTTACACCCTTGCCCCATGGCTTGTAAACCATATCAACATGCTTGTCAGTAATAAGCACTTTACCCCGGTGATTGGACTCGACATTCATATTGTCATCCTGCTGGGTTTTCCTGTTCCCCTGCCCCACCCCTACATCGGGCTGGTGATAGATCCGATGGATTATGTGCCTTTCATTGGCGCCACCACCAAAATAAATCATGTTCCCCGCGGCAAAAGTGATACCAGCGGGAAGCTGGTGTTTCTGGTCCATATCCCAATGGGAGGACCTTTCCTGATGGCCCCGATGATAGGACATGATTCAGTGAATTTCTACGGCAGTAAAAAAGTAAAAGTGGAGGGTAACCTCATGAGCCCTTCCGGACATATGCTGATGACCTGCAATGATATCGGCATGCCTTTGTCTCTTTCGCCTGGTAAAAAATTCATTCCTATTCCCAGCCTGTATCTGCCTACTTCCTATTCCATACCACTGTCTTTCGGAAAGCCTGTGATGGTTGGGGGCCCTTACGTTCCGGACTGGGCAGGTGTGTTATTAAACCTGATGATGTCGTATGGTTTCGGCGCACTGATGAAGGGACTGGGAAAAGCTGGCAAGAAGGCACTTACAAAATTCAATCATGCCCTGAAAAATAAGATCGGCAGCAATAAACTCAGCAAAGCGCTCTGCAAGAAAGGTTTTGAGCCTGTAGATCTGGTACAGGGTATCGTTATCTATGATGGTTGCGACTTTGAACTGCCAGGTCCTATCCCGCTGAAATGGGAGCGCTCCTGGAACAGCGATAGTCCTTTTGAAGGGCTGCTGGGGCATGGCACTCACCTGGGTTATGATCTTCGTATACAGGAATTTCCTGAAGAAGATGCTACAGTGGCACTACTGGGAGATGGCCGCAGCGCGTTGTTTGATACATTGTCCTACCCCGGCAACAGTGAATATAACAGACATGAACAGTTACTACTTACCAGAGCTAACATAGAAGAATACACGCTTTTCAGCTACGAAAACCGGCAAACCTGTACTTTCCGCAAGCTACATCCTGCAGACAAGCAATACCGCCTGATCAGCATTACAGATGAAAGAGGATTTATGATCAGCTTTCATTACAACAGTGCCGGGCATCTGCTGCGGATTATAGACAGTGCCGGCCGACACCTGACTATCGACAGCGACAACGCCGGTCGTATCACCTGTGTTATAGCTCACCACAAAGGAGAGAAAAGAGAACTGGTACGTTACGCCTATAATGAGGCCGGGGACCTTTCCGAACTGATTGATCCATTAGGTCAGATAACGTATATGCATTACCGTGACCATCTGATGGTAAAGAAAACAGACCGCAATGGAGCCTCTTTTTACTGGGAGTATGATAAAAAAGGTCGTTGTATTCACACCACCGGTGATGAAGGGCTACTGGAAGGATGGCTGGAATATCAGCCGGCAGAGGGTTTTAATCGTATCACCAATACCAAAGGTACTACCACCTACTATTACACAGCGGATTTTGTGGTATCGCAGATAAAAGACGCACTGGGTAATTCCACTTTCCTGGAATATACGGAAGATATGGAGTTGTACCGGGGGATAGACCCAGAGGGTAATGTTACCGGATATACGTATGATGAGTTGGGGAACAGGACCAGTGTGGTGTTGCCGGATGGCAGTACCCAAACCACGCTCTATGATACTTCCGGCAGGACCATACTGGAAGAGGATGCCACCGGTAACAGCCGGACCTATGTCTACTACGGGGGAAACAGCCAGATACACACTATTACTGAATCCATCGGTCGTATCAGCATACACCGATATAATGCACAAAACCTTCTTCATAAAATTGAAACAGAAGATGGGCAGGCAACCCTGTTAAGTTATGACGATGATTTTAACCTCACCAGTGTCCTTATGCCAGATGACAGCCGAACGACATGGATCTATGACAGATGGGGCAGATGCATCACCATGACCAGCCCGTTGGATGCCAAACAAGAAATCCGTTACGATCTGCTGGACAGGGCAACGGAACTCAGACTGGGAGGAGGCAATCATGTACAGGTCCAATACGATGCCTATGACGACATAACCCTCATTCAGGACAAAGAACGCCAGATATGTCTTTCCTATACACCACTCGGCAAAATCAAACGACGGGAAGAAAATGGTACCAGCGTCCAATTTATCTATGATAAAGAAGAAGACCTGACCGGCGTGGTAAACGAACAGGGAGAAACTTACCGTATCACTCGCGATGCCAACGGCAATATGATCAGTGATACCGGTTTTGACGGACTAGTCCGGCATTATCAACGGGACAGCGCCGGGAAAATCATCCGTATTCAACGTCCGGGCAACAAATGGACCCAGCTTGAATATGACAGCAACGGGAAAATCATCCGGACCGAACAACATGATGGTAGCTGGGAGACCTTCGGCTACGACCGTAATGGGGCTATGACAGAGGCCATCAACCAATATAGCACGGTCCGTTTTCAGCGTGATCAACGGGGACGGGTAGTATCTGAATGGCAGGATGGCCATCTGGTCAACAGCCGTTTCGATGCAGCCGGCTGCCGTATCTCCGTTACAAGCAGTATCGGCGCCAATATCCGTTTTGATTGGAACAATATCAATGGGCTCACCGGCATCTTTGCCAGGACAACCGGCCAGGAAGACGACTGGACCGCCCGGATTGAAAGAAATCTGTTGGGTCAGGAAATCGCGCGGTATCTACCGGGTAACGTTAACGGTTATTGGAACTACGGCAGCGCAGGCATGGCATCATCCCATAAGGTGAGCGTCAATGAGCACATCACCCGACACCGGCAATACCTCTGGGATAGCCACCACCGGTTGAAACAGGTGCTGAACATGTTGAACCAGCAACTAAGAAAATATGGCTACGATGCAGAGAACCGGCTGACATGGGCGCAGTATGAAAACGGGCAAACCGGTTACCGCAGCCCGGACCGTACCGGCAATCTGTTTGAGACAGCCACCCGGCAGGATAGGAAATACAGTGCGGGAGGCAGACTGCTGGAAACGAACCAGGCACGCTACACCTACGATGACGAAGGAAACCTGATCCGTAAAATAGTGGTTGCAGGCATCACTCCGACCACCTGGGAATATCGCTGGTATGCCAATGGTCTGTTGGAGGCAGTCACCCGGCCCGACGGATCCACGGTGTCTTTCCGGTATGATGCACTAGGAAGGAGAACAGAAAAAACCTTAAAGAACCGGATTACCAGATTCATATGGAATGCCGATGTTCCCCTTCATGAATGGACATATCCGGAAGCAGAGCGTCCCCGTGTTACCATCAATGAATATGGGGAAATTGAATGGAGCTATCCGGAACCTATACCCCTGGATACTCTCACCACCTGGGTTTTTGAAGATGATAACTTTACCCTGTCAGCTAAAATTACCGGACAGCAACGTTATTCCATTATTGGAGATCACCTCGGAACTCCCTGCGAAGCCTATGATGAAACCGGGAATAAAGTGTGGGCTGCCGATATGGATATTTATGGCCAGGTCCACACCTTACGAGGCGACAAATATTTTATCCCTTTCCGGTATGCCGGGCAATATGAAGACGTTGAAACAGGGTTAGCCTACAACCGTTTTCGGTATTACGATGCATCTGCGGGCATATACATCAGTCAGGACCCCCTTGGGCTGGATGGAGAAAATCTTAACTTTTATTCATATGTACATGATAACAACACACAGATAGACCCATTTGGATTAAAATTAGTCACGGTTTACCACTACACAAGCAAAAAGAATTATAACGCTATTCGGTCTCAAAACCCTATAAAATTTAAAGCCAGTTCTCCGGTTAAAGGGCATCCGAAAGGAGTCTATGTAACACCCAAATCTCCTGAGGTATTATCTCAATCAACAAATGGATTTAAGAAACTAGGTCTTACCGGGGAAAAATCATCTCATTTCTTTGAATTTCAAATTGATGATTCTAAATTAAAGTCTATCAAGGGAGATCGAGGTGAGTTTATTAAATTTATAGAGGGAGACCTTGAAGTACCAAAGGAAAATGTCTTAAGGCATGGAGTTACTCCTTGCAGATAAATTACAAATTTATGATTACAGGAATAGATTATATTTTATATACCAAAGAAAGTCAAGACGTTTTCATCCAAAAAATGAAAGACTCTCTCACATTCTGGGATAACCCATATTATGTAGTAGATAACGAAGATGAAACAACAGACATTTTTGTTTCTAAAGATGAAAAAATGTTCCGGCTTATGGATGAAAAAGGATTTTATACCCTCAGAGGCTCCGGAGAAGGCCCTTTTATGGTAATGTTTAATAGTAAATACTCTTCTGATCGCAATAGAATAACCTTGGTTCTTCCTAAAGAAATTGACAAATCAAAGTTTGCCCAAAAAGTATTTAATTGGATTAAATCTATCCTATAAATACTGATTCCAGGTAAGCTCCCTATCGGGGCTATTTGCATTGAAATAACTATTATGCTGGCAGAAGCAATGAATATCTACAATAAAAAAATCCGAAACGCCAAGAATATGGCGATGGCGGCGAGCTTTTTTATTGAGTGAAATTGATGCCAAAATGTAGAACGTCACCCATATAGAGGTACAAATATGAAAACCGACAACAAACAGATTGAATATATTCAACAGCAGCTTAAACAGAGAAAGAAGCTAAGCAAGGAAGAAGTGAACAACCTAGCTAAATTAATCAACCGGGAAGCAGCGGGAGAATATACTAATGTCAGAAAGGAAAATTTTGCCAATCCGGAATACACTCAGGAAATAATCGCGCTCGCCAACGACCATCCTGAAGATGTCAAAGTACTGCGCGATATCGTTTCCGCAATAGGCTTCATTGCCATTAAATATCAGTTTTACGATCAAACCGGCTTCGATTTCCTGATAAGCCATATCAATAACAAAAACAACATTGTTAAAATGGCCATTGCCAAAAACATTTTCCGGTATCCACAGTTCTTAAAAAGACCAGATTGCTGGGATTATCTGCTAACCATACCATCCATAACACCAGCCAAAGATTCTATGGACTATTTCTATGCAGCTACTCAACTGTATGCAGATGATATTCCGGATAAATATCTCCCCAAAGTACTCACTGCGCTGCATAATTGCATCAGGAAAAACAATGAACAGTACGAAATGCCAGAATATACTGCGTTCGCCGGTGAACTGGAAAAAAAACTCCTGAATTGACAACCTCCAACAAGACCATCGCGAAAATAATTAATCATCACAGATATACTGATGCTTTTGACGTGCAGCAGTCCAATGATGATTTTATGGAAGGCTATGTGTTTTCCTATAAAAACTTCAAAAAAAACAAATATGATTTTGGCCTGTTTATCGGTGTGCTAACCAATGTCATGTCCAATGACTCCCATCATATTGCCGCAAAAAAGCTGCTCTTTCAGGGTAATCCCATTTGCTGGAAGTACATGGAGCGGACAACCCTTTTCTTTACCATGTCTCAAATGGCTGACGAATATATCGATCATATCCGCGATGAGTTTCAATATGCGCTATATATGGAAAGAAACGACCTGCTGGAAATATTGATCGGAAAATCTGTAGACTATCTCAACATGAATGAGTACCAAACCAGCAGGGAACATAAAACACAAAAGGTTTATCCCAGTACCCAACTGCTGCATTTTCTAGTGGAAAAATGGCTGGGACACAACCCTGTTAAAAAAAGAGTGCTTGCCTTCGGGAAAGAAGGATATGGTATCTATCAAAACCTGATTGATCATTGGGATGACTATAGCAATCTTCCAGCCACCTACTGGAATGAATTGTGTGATCATCATCTGAACAGCGTAGGCATACAGCGCGGAGAAAAATGGGAATACGAGGAGTTTCTGGGCGCCGGATTAATTCCGATGGAGTTTATCAACCTGTTTAAGGTGCGGCGAAAACTAGGTCTGGATGTACCAGTTATCAGCCATCCCCTTTTTGATACCCCTATGGCCGTTGAACCTCAGATTCCTACCGGTTATGACGAGCGTTTTGATGTTAAATATCAACTGATCATGCAGACAGCGAAAACACAGAAACAATATACTTACACAGATATAGAACATTTCATACGCCAGGAATATGGCGATAGTGGCGAGCTTTTTTACTAAGCCGGGATTATTTGCTAACCATACCATCCATAACACCAGCCAGAGATTGTATGGACTATTTCTATGCAGCCTGTCAATTGTATTCAGATGATATTCCGGATAAATACCTGCCCAAAGTACTTACTACGCTGCATGATTACACCAGGAAAAACAGTATGCAGTATGAAGTGACAGAATATACTGCTTTCGCCGGGGAATTGGAAAAAAGCTCTTAATTTGACAACATCCAACAAAACCATCCGGAAAATAATCGATCGTCACAGATATACTGACACTTTAAAATAGCTATTATGTTAGCAGAAGCAATGAATACCTATAATATTGCATTGTATACAATCAAAGAAAAAGGTTACATTATAAAATTAGAGTTGGATGAAGCGAAAGAAGAAATTATTTCATGGCTTGCAATGAAAGGAGACATGTCCATTTCTGCATTTAACCCCTTGTCTTTATTAGCATTAGTCGTCGTAAATGAACAATATGGAAAGAATTGGAAATATATAAAAACAGGGGACTTATATGATGAAATATTAGACCAGGATTATTGATTTCTACAAGAAGAGTACAATTCTAGCCATGAAGTTAAAAACAGACGCTTTATACTCGCTGAAAGACAAACTGCTCAACTGGCAGGACTTTTCTGAACAGGAACTGGAGACATACATCCGCGAATTTGAAAAAATACCACGAGATGAAGTATCGACCTTTTATACACCAGTATTATCCGACAGCCAGCTGGGAGCCACACTGGTAGCTATTGGGCAACAGTTCCTGACCAACGATAAACTGCAGATCCTCATCATTTCAGCCTTAGGCAATATGGTATGGCGGTATAGATTAACACCCACTGATGCCATGTTTGATTTTCTGGTAGCTGCTACCGGTAATAAAAAAGCGAACTTCTATGCAGCCCTGCATATGCCTGTTTTCCCGCAGTATCAGTCGTGGGGCAAAAAATGGGAATATCTGCTGTCTGTTCCGGACATCGCACCAAAGAAAAAATCTTTTGTTGTTTTCTATGACACTGTAAAACAGCAGCTGAAACAACATGATACGATGCCATTGGAAGTAAAACAGGCTATCATCAAAAAAATTCAGTTCCGGTTGGAGGATGTGGAGTTGCATCCCTATTTGAAGGAGGAATATCTGGCCACTTTGCACGCGGTGGTTAACCAATAAAAAAGCCCGCTCATAAAAATGATCAGGCTTGTATTACTCTTAAAACAACTATTTGTCAAACGTTAAACCAGATAACCAAACAGGTTATCGTCTTTATTCAGTTCGGTGAACTGAAAATTATATTTCCGGAAATTGGCGATGAGGGTATCATAATCCTCTCTGCACTTCAGTTCTATACCTACGAGTGCGGGGCCTGTTTCCTTATTGTGTTTCTGAATAAATTCGAAGCGGGTGATATCATCATTGGGCCCGAGAATATGGTTCAGGAATTCTCTGAGTGCACCAGGACGTTGTGCAAAACGTACAATAAAGTAATGCTTGAGTCCTTCGTAGAGCAGGGAACGTTCTTTTATTTCCTGCATACGGTCGATATCGTTGTTGCTGCCGCTGATGATGCAGACTACTTTCTTTCCTTTGATTTCTTCCACAAAATCCTGGAGGGCAGTGATAGAGAGGGCGCCGGCGGGTTCTACCACGATGGCGTCTTCATTGTATAATTTCAGGATGGTAGAGCATACCATACCTTCCGGTACGGGGTGCATCTGGTCCAGCACTTCCCGGCAGATCTCGTAGTTGAGGGTACCTACTCTTTTTACAGCTGCACCATCAACAAAACGTTCAATTTCCTGGAGGGTAACAGGGCCGCCGTTTTCGAGGGCACGTTGCATGGAAGCAGCTCCTTCGGGTTCCACGCCGATGATGCGGGTTTTGGGGCTATAGGTCCTGAAGTAGGTGCCTACGCCTGCGGCAAGGCCGCCACCGCCTACAGGTACAAAGAGATAGTCGATATTGGTTTGATCTTCCAGAATTTCTACTGCCACGGTTCCCTGGCCTTCGATGATTTTAGCGTTGTCGAAGGGAGGGATGAAAGTCATGCCGCTGGTTGCAGTGAAAGCCTGGGCTTCAGCAGAGCAATCATCGAAGGTATCGCCGATCAGGCGTATTTCGATGTTGTCGCCGCCGAACATATTCACCTGATTTACTTTTTGCTTTGGTGTGATGATGGGCATAAAAACCACGCCTTTGATATTTAAGGCTTTACAGGCATAAGCAAAGCCCTGTGCGTGATTTCCGGCGCTGGCGCAGGTTACGCCTTTTGCCAGCAGATCGGCAGGCAGGCTGCTGATCAGGTTGTAGGCTCCGCGCAGTTTATAGGAGCGTACAATCTGCATATCCTCTCTTTTCAGATATACATCACAGTTATAGCGGCGGGAAAGAGTAGCGCTATAAGTCAACGGAGTGCGATTAACCACGGGCTTCAATTTCACCGATGCATCGAGGATATTGAGCGGGTTAACGCCAGCTATTAGATTAGAGGACATATCAAATCATTTGGAGATTTGGTTATTTGATTATTTAATCATTGACAGAATCCGGTCAATAACCTAATAATCAAATAACCAAATCATAAAATATTATGCATTAGGTCTGAGCTTGCGAACAGCAGCACCAGCCTGCCACATTTCGCTTTCGCGCAGTTCTTTCAGTTCTTCGTTCAGTTTCTCGCGATAGTCAGGAGTACTGTTGGAAGCGATAGAACGGGCAGCTTCTTTACCGGCGGCAACGCTGGCATACAGCTCGTCAAATACAGGCTGGGTAGCGTCTTTAAATTTCTTCCACCAGTCGAGAGCACCACGTTGTGCAGTAGTGGAGCAGTTAGCGTACATCCAGTCCATACCGTTTTCAGCAACGAGCGGCATCAGTGACTGAGTCAGCTCTTCTACAGTTTCGTTGAATGCTTCAGAAGGGGAGTGACCATTTCTGCGCAGTGTTTCGTATTGAGCAGCGAAGATACCCTGGATACAACCCATCAGTGAACCACGTTCGCCGGTGAGGTCGGAGAATACTTCTTTTTTGAAATCTGTTTCGAACAGGTAACCGGAGCCTACGCCGATACCCAGTGCTACTGCGCGTTCTTTAGCGCGGCCGGTAGCATCCTGGAAGATAGCGAAGCTGGAGTTCAGACCCTGACCAGCCAGGAACAGGCGGCGCAGAGAAGTACCGGAACCTTTGGGAGCTACCAGGATTACGTCTACATCAGCAGGAGGAATGATGCCAGTCTGCTCTTTATAGGTAATACCAAATCCATGGGAGAAGTACAGTGCTTTACCAGGAGTCAGGTGCTGTTTCAGTGTAGGCCACAGGGTGATCTGACCTGCATCAGACAACAGGAACTGAATGATAGTACCTTTAGCAGCAGCTTCTTCGATATCGAATAAAGTTTCGCCCGGAACCCAGCCATCAGCTACCGCTTTATCCCAGGTTTTGGAATTTTTACGTTGACCAACGATAACATTGAAGCCGTTATCTTTCAGGTTCAGTGCCTGGCCGGGGCCTTGTACACCATAGCCGATAACTGCGATCACTTCGTTTTTCAGGACTTCCCTTGCTTTTTCCATTGGGAACTCTTCCCTGGTTACTACTTCTTCGAGTACACCTCCAAAATTGATGGTTGCCATGTTTTGTGTTTTTAGCTTTTAGCTACTAGCCATTAGCTATTAGCTGTAAATTTTAAGTAAATGAATAAAGGCTTATTAATGTTTGCAGCAGCTGGTTATGATTCCGGTACTGCCTGCAGTTCTTTCAGATGTTCGTGGAAGCGGCGGCTCCATTTGACGATCGCGACTCTTCCGCTTTTGGAATATTCGATCAGACCATAGGGTTCCAGCTTTTTGATGAAGTCTGTCAGCTCCTGCTGGTGGCCGGTTTTCTCGATCACGAAATAGTCTGCCGTGATGGTCAGGATACGTGCCTGATTTTCACGGATCAGTCTTTCGATATCGCCGGTATCCAGTGACCGTGTAGAAATTTTATACAATGCCAGTTCCTGGTACACCACTTCCTCCTCCTCGTGTACAAAGGCACGGTGAATTTCAATCAGTCTTTCAATCTGACCAACCACCTTATCCAGTTTCTCACGTGTAGACATCACCGTTATAATGAACTTATACACGCCAGGAATCTCGGTTTCAGCAGTGGTAAGACTGGTGATATTGATCCCTCTGCGGGTAAAGATTATGGTGATACGGTTGGTGATACCAATACGGTCTTCCGTATAAACCGTAACTGTATATTCTTTTTGCATAAAAACAGCTTGGGCGTCCCCTCCCTCGAATCCTGCTTGCAGCGGGTCCAAAGGGAGAGGCATGTCTTATAAAAAAATTAATTGCTTGTCTGTTATAATCTGATGGTACTACTCCAGTCTGATATTGGCAATTGGGGCACCTGCCGGTACCATAGGGAATACGTTATCTTCTTTTTCCACCACAACTTCCAACAGGTAAGCACCGTTGTGGGCCAGCATTTCATCGATAGCAGCTGAAATATCTTCGCGCGCGGTAATTTTTTTGCCGGGGATATAAAACCCTTTGGCGATCTGAACGAAATCCGGGTTGACCATTTCGGTAGAGGAATAACGTTTGTCGAAGAACAGTTGCTGCCACTGGCGAACCATGCCAAGGAAGTTGTTATTCAGGATCACGATTTTCACCCCTATTTTGGACTGATAGATAGTTCCCAGTTCCTGTAAGGTCATCTGGAAGCAACCATCACCGATAATAGCTACCACTTCTTTTTCGGGCGTACCCATTTTAGCGCCCATGGCTGCCGGCAGGGAGAAGCCCATCGTACCCATACCACCGGAGGTGATGTTGGTGTTCGGGTTTTTGAAACGATAATAGCGGGAAGCTACCATCTGATGCTGACCAACGTCTGTAACCAGTACTGCTTCTCCTTTTGTTTTTTCGGAGATGAGCCGTATTACTTCCGCCATTTTCAGTTCACCTGCTTCCGGATACAGTTCGCGGTGTTGTACTTTATCGTATTCTTTCTGATGCGCAGCCTGGAATTCAGCGAGCCATTCTTCATGGCTGGCAGGGTTTACTTCCTCCAGCAATGCTTCGAGAGCTGTTTTGGCATCTGCATGCAGGGCCACATCAGCTTTGATGATCTTGTTGATCTCGGCGGCATCTATTTCGATGTGAATAACTTTTGCTTTGTTGGCATAGCTTTCCACGTCGCCGGTTACACGGTCATCGAAGCGCATACCAACGGCGATGAGGGTATCACATTCACCGGTGAGCACGTTGGGACCATAGTTGCCATGCATGCCCAGCATACCTACATACAGCGGGTGGTCTACCGGAACAGCGGAGAGGCCCAGCAGTGTGGAAGCCATGGGTATCTGTGCTTTTTCTGCCAGTGCTATCAGGGCTTTTTCAGCACCTGATAACAGTACGCCGTGGCCTACCAGCAGGAAAGGTTTTTTCGCTTCGTTGATCACTGCGGCTGCAGCTGTTACAGCATCCTGATTCAGTTGTGGTACCGGTTGATAACTACGTATAGCCGTGCACGGTATATATTCATATTCGAACTCGCCGAACTGTGCGTTTTTGGTGATATCCACCAGTACAGGGCCTGGGCGGCCACTGCGGGCGATATAAAAAGCTTTGGCGATAGCGCCCGGAATATCTTCCTGGCGGGTCACCTGAATATTCCATTTGGTGATGGGCATGGTGATGCCGATCACGTCTGTTTCCTGGAAAGCGTCTGTACCCAGCAGGGCTGCACCTACCTGACCGGTGATGCACACCATCGGTGTACTGTCCATATAAGCATCTGCCAGCCCGGTGACCAGGTTGGTGGCGCCCGGACCGGAAGTGGCAAAGGCCACTCCTGTTCTGCCGGAGCTGCGGGCATAACCCTGGGCTGCGTGTGTAGCACCCTGTTCATGCCTCACCAGTATATGATGGACCTTGTCCTGGAAATCGTACAGCGCATCATAGATTGGCATGATAGCACCGCCGGGGTATCCGAAGATGGTATCCACTCCTTCAGCGATGAGGGAACGGATTACGGCTTCTGCACCGGAGATAACAGGTTTAGCGGCCAACCGTTTATCAGCTTCCTCAGCCTTCATCGGTAACACATCCTTCTGTTGCATTTTTAACAAGTTTTGCGTACTTAAATAAGATTCCATTGGATACCTTCAATGCCGGAGCGGTCCACTGGGCCCTGCGGGCAGCCAGTTCTTCCGCGCTGACTTCCATATTGATTGTATTGTTCACTGCATCTATTTCGATGATGTCGTCGTCTTGTACGAGGGCGATATTACCACCTTCGAAAGCCTCCGGTGTGATATGTCCTACCACGAAACCATGAGTACCACCGGAGAAACGGCCGTCGGTAATCAGTGCCACACTTTTACCGAGTCCTACGCCCATAATGGCGCTGGTAGGTTTCAGCATTTCCGGCATACCGGGTGCACCTTTAGGGCCTACCTGGCGGATGACCACTACATCACCCTTTTTCACTCTACCGGACTGAATACCAGCGATGAGTTCAAATTCACCGTCAAATACGCGGGCAGGTCCTTTGAACTGTTCGCCTTCCTTACCGGTGATTTTAGCAACAGAGCCTTTTTCGGCGAGATTGCCATATAATATCTGGATATGGCCGTTGACTTTCAACGGCTTCTCCACGGGAACGATAATATCCTGTGTGCCGAAATCGATATCCGGAACAGACTCCAGATTTTCAGCGATGGTTTTGCCGGTCACGGTCATGCAATGACCATGCAGGCGGCCTTGTTTCAGCAGGTATTTCATCACTAATGGAACGCCGCCGATATTGTGCAGGTCTTCCATCAGGTATTTACCGCTGGGCTTAAGATCGGCTATCAGCGGGGTTTTGTCGCTGGAACGCTGGAAATCTTCCAGTGTAACGGACACGCCTACTGATTTTGCGATAGCGATGAAGTGCAGTACTGCGTTGGTACTACCACCCAGTGCCATGATCACTGTGAGCGCATTTTCAAATGCCTCTTTGGTCATGATGTCTCTGGGTTTGATATCTTTTTCCAGGAGCAGGCGGATGTATTTGCCGGCATTGGCACATTCTTCCTTTTTTTCCTTGCTCAGGGCGGGGCTGGATGAGCTGTAGGGCAGGCTCATACCCAATGCTTCGATAGCGGAAGACATCGTATTGGCAGTGTACATTCCACCGCAGGCGCCGGCGCCCGGGCAGGAATTCATTACGATGCCTTTAAAATCGCCTTCGTCCAGTGTGCCGGCCATTTTCTGACCGAGTGCTTCGAAAGCAGAGATGATGTTGAGGTCCTGGCCTTTATATTTGCCGGGTGCGATGGTACCGCCGTAAACCATGATGGACGGGCGATTGAGGCGACCCATAGCCATCAGTGAACCAGGCATGTTTTTATCGCAGCCAGGCACGGTGATGAGTGCATCATAGTATTGGGCACCACAAACAGTTTCAATGGAATCTGCAATCAGATCGCGGCTTACCAGGGAGTAACGCATACCAGGTGTACCATTGCTCATACCGTCGCTGACGCCGATGGTGTGGAAAGTAAGTCCGACCAGATCATTGGCCCAGACGCCTTTTTTCACATCCTGTGCGAGGTCATTGAGGTGCATGTTACAGGTGTTACCATCATAACCCATGCTGGCAATACCTACCTGGGCTTTTTTCAGGTCTTCATCTGTAAGGCCGATACCGTATAGTTGCGCCTGCGCAGCTGGCTGCGTAGGGTCCTGTGTAATCGTTTTGCTGTATTTATTTAGTTCCATTGCTGTTGATGTTTCCCGGATTACGGTTGATAGTAATCCTATTTTAAAAATCCGTCACAAATTACCCGGTGAGGCTGGCAAATTCAAACCAAGAATTTTCAATAAACCGGTCTTCAAATCTGCTCCGGGGTCTTTCAAACCCTTTACCACAGAGGATTCTGCATTTTTCGTTTTACAGAATCCAAGGGAGCTTTTAGCTTTTAGCTGTCAGCATTTAGCACTGACAGCTAAAAGACTAACAGCTAAAGGCTATGCTAATTGTGCTTCGCGTTGAAAGGATTTTTCGAGCACTCTTGCTTTATAGGCTTGTTGTAATACTTTTCCGAGAGAAGAGGCCCATGTTTTGGCAAAAGGCTGTCCGTCGATAGATTCGAGGCCTACCACTTCTGCAGCAGTACCGCAGAAGAAAGCAGCATCGGCTTGTTTTAATTCATCGATGGTAAACAGTTTTTCTTCGAGTGGGATTTGCAGTTCCTGGCAAAGTTCGATAACAGTGGCGCGAGTGATGCCTGCAAGAATGTTACCGGCTGGGGGAGTGAAGATTTTGCCGTCTTTTTCGAAGAAGATGTTGGCACCCGGACCTTCTGCCACATAACCATTCATATCCATTAACAGTGCTTCATCGTATCCTTTTTGTTTGGCTTCCTGCGATGCCAGTATCGAGTTTATATACAGGCCGGCCGATTTGGATTCTATCTTGAATGCTTTGGGATTCGGTCGCTCGAAGGAAGAAGTCATGATGCGCAGCAGTTTTTCACCGAGGTAAGCTCCCCATTCCCAGGCGCAGATGAGTATGTTGGATTCACTCGCCGCCTTCAGGGTCATGTTGGGCGGACAGAATACCAGCGGTCTGATGTAGGCTTCTTCCATATTGTTCATCTCCAGTACTTTGTAGCATGCGGCGATCAGCTCGTCGTTGTTGAAGTCGTAGGGGATGTGTATCAGTTCGCAGGAACGCTTCAGGCGATCAAAGTGTTCTTTGGCCTTGAAGACCTTCACTTGTCCGTTAGCTGTTTTATAAGCGCGGATTCCTTCGAATACGGCGTAACCGTAGTGTAATGATTGCCCGAACAGATCGGTGGTGGCTGCAGTTGCTTTCAGATACTCGCCGTTGAGATAGAGAATGGTGTCGTTGTTGTAATAGCTATACATAAAATTGAATTATTAGCGTCAAAATAGTAGTCAAAAAAAAAGCCTTCCTCGTTGCGGAGGAAGGCGTTATATCGTTTTGATTATACACGTGGACCTATCCTCCATAGTGGTGGCTAATAATGACAACGACGATAATCACGACCTTCGTGATAGCCCAGTTGAGCTGAGGTACGATGTGATTAAGTTTTATGTTGTCTTTATTTTCCCACATAGGAGGTGATTGTTATTGTATCAGTACAAATGTATTCGTGAAAAAAATAAAAAACAACAAAGCATAAAATTTTTCGTCAAAAATTAATCCCTTTATATGTTTTTGAAAATATTCAAAAAAAGAAGTCGATTATTAATCCATTTCTAATAAACAACCAAAACCGGTCACTAAATACTAAAGGTTTGGTGAGAGGATAAAGCAGGGAGAAGCGGCGGAAGGTGCAAAAAAAATCCCGATGCAGGAGCGCACCGGGATTTCAGAATGATTTCATTTGATTGTTCACTAGTCTAAACCTGTTCACTGACAAGGAGGCATTTATCGATGATAGCCTGCAATGTGTCTTGTTTTTCGATGAGCCGCTGCAGCAGTACCAGCTGGTTTTGTGCGCGGTCGTAGTTGTGGGTGTCGTACTTAATCGGGTAGTAGACATCGCCGTTGAGATAATCGGTGAGGAATCGTATCCCCTGCATGTAGATCATGAACTTTCCTGCAAAAAAGAGTTGTTCTTTTTCCACTTTGGTTAAAGTGCCGCCTATTTCTCCGAGATATCCCTGCATGAGTGCTTCGAAATATTCTTCGCGGATAATGATCTGGCTGACATCCGGCTCTTCTTCAGAAACGGGGCAAACATAAGTTCTTACCATGTCTCCGAGGTCTGAGATGATTTTTCCCGGCATCAGTGTATCCAGATCGCAGACGCAGATACCTTCATATGTGTCTTTGTTGAGCAGCACATTATTGATTTTGGTATCATGGTGCATCAGGTGGTCTCTGAATTCGGGATTTGTTTTCAGCTGTTCATACGTGACTGCGATATCGGAGTAGCGGAGGAATTCTTCAATCATCTCTTCTGCTGCTGCTTTCCTGTCTTCCCTGGCATTGCGGATAGCTTCCTGAAAAGCACTGTAACGCAAGGTAAGATTGTGAAAGTTTGGAATCGAAGCTTTAAACGGCTTCAGGTCGATGCCCGAAAGGTAATTAGCAAGGCGGCCGAATTGTCTGGCTGCTTCAAATGCCTGCTTTGGGTTGTCGGCCTGATCTACCGTCACGGATCCGGCAATAAACGGAATCATTCGCCAGTACTCGTTGTCCATTACAAAAAGCTCTTCCCCGGTAACAGTGGGTATGGGCGTAATGAACAGGTACCCCGGATGATGTGCTGCGAGATAATCGGCTGCCATTCTTTGGTTGGCGGCAATTACTCCAGGTTCCTTAAATACGTTTACATTGATTTTCTGTAAAACATATTTGCTGCCGTCCTCTTTCTTTTCGAGCAGAAAAGTGTTGTTGATGTGTCCTGATCCGAACTTTCGGACATTTAATCCTTCAGGCTCCAGTCCGAAAGCCTGAAGGATTAATTTGTTGGGTATTATTTCCATAAATTGTCGGGATATTCTCCATTTTTAACCAATGCCGACAAGCTGGCCTGCACACCCGGTGCATCTTCTTTGTAAGTAACACCAAACCATTGCGCTGTGGTAGGCAGTACTTTTACCTTACCGATATCCCGGCGGATAAACTCATCAGCCACGATCGGAATAAAGAACTCCGATTTAGGGTTAGTGCCGCTTTTCTGCAGGAACTCGTTAAACAGCGTCTGGCTCAGGTTAAATACGCTGGGATGGAAACCCCAGAAATTCATGGACACCGGCGTATCGGCAGACAGCGGATGTTTGCTGCCATCAGCCTCTTCGTAAACGATCTGACCATTGTCAGTATAAATTTTTGTTCTCTCGTTGATAGCAGACAGGAAGCCGGTACCATTCACAGCACAAACACCACGGGACACGGAACCGTGCTCGCTCACTGTTTTACCCAGCTCATAACCTACAACACTGTAGATATCTTCTTTACTTTCTCCATTCAGGAAAGCAGCCATTTTCACAAAAGCATCCGCTCCATAAAAATCATCTGCGTTGATCACTGCAAATGGTTCGTTGATGGCGTTTTTAGCACAAAGGATCGCATGTGCAGTACCCCAGGGTTTAGTCCTGTCAGCCGGGATCTGGTAATCACCGGTAAAGGAGTCCATATCCTGAAATACATAATCAGTCGCTACACGGCCTTTCAGCTTGGGCTCAAAAATCTCCTTGAACTCTTCAGCAAAGTTCTCACGGATGATAAATACGATCTTGCCAAATCCTGCACGGATAGCATCATAAATAGAGTAGTCAATGATAGTCTCACCGCTTGGCCCAAAAGACTGGATTTGCTTTAAACTGCCGTATCGACTGGCCA
Source organism: Chitinophaga sp. HK235 (assembly GCF_018255755.1). Taxonomy (NCBI): domain Bacteria; kingdom Pseudomonadati; phylum Bacteroidota; class Chitinophagia; order Chitinophagales; family Chitinophagaceae; genus Chitinophaga; species Chitinophaga sp. HK235. The sequence continues at coordinate 3,733,834 of NZ_CP073766.1, forward strand.
TACCGGCCGCTAAAATCAATAAAGTCGGTTGCATTTTTCTGATATTATTTTATAATTTTCAATGATTTACCTGAAAATATCGGCGCTAAATATAATCATTAAACCTATTTTCACGCTTTCTTTTTGTGGACAACACATATTTTAAGAACTAATTTAATCGGAACGATGAAAAGACTACTTGTGCTGGGAGCCTGTGCCATGCAGCTTTTTACAACTGCCAATGCTCAGCAGCAGACCAAACCGGAAGACATTAAAGAAAAAATGCAGTGGTTTGCCGACGCCAAACTCGGCATCTTCATCCACTGGGGCATCTATTCTGTAAAAGGAATAGACGAATCCTGGTCTTTCCATAACAAAAAAATCTCCTATCCCGATTACATGCAGCAGCTGAAAGGCTTTACTGCCAGTAATTACGACCCGCAAGCCTGGGCCGATCTTATCAAAGAATCCGGCGCGCGATATGCGGTAATGACCACCAAACACCACGATGGCGTGGCCCTGTGGGACAGTAAATACAGTAAACTGGATGTTGTCAACAGTACACCCGCTAAAAAGGACGTGCTCACCCCCTTCTATGCGGCATTGCGGCGCGACAGCATCAAATGTGGTGCCTATTTTTCGTTGATAGATTGGAGTTATCCCGATTATCCACAGTTTCTGAAAGACAGTAACCGCTACGACATCAAAGCCCAACCCGCCAGGTGGCAGCGTTTCCTCAAGTTCTACGAAGGACAGATGGAAGAGGTCATGACCAAATTTAATCCCGACCTCTGGTGGTTTGACGGCGACTGGGAACACTCCGCCGATGAATGGGAAGCTGCCAAAATGCGCAAAATGCTCACCACCCACAACCCTAATACCATTATCAATGGCCGTCTTCAGGGTTATGGTGACTACGATACGCCCGAACAAAACTTTCCCGTTACCCGTCCACACTACCACTGGTGGGAACTGTGCATGACTATCAATAACAACTGGGGCTGGCAACCACAAGATACCAACTGGAAAACACCCTTTGAAATCATCACCATTTTCGTGGACGCTGTCAGCAACGGCGGCAACCTCCTGCTCGACATAGGCCCCAAAGCCGATGGCTCCATCCCCGCAGAAGAAGTGCATATGCTCAAAGAACTCGGCGCCTGGAACCAAAAGAATGGTGAAGCCATCTTCAACACCATCGCCGGTTTACCACTAGGTCACTTCTATGGCCCTACCACCCTCTCCAAAGACTCCACCACCCTTTATCTCTTCCTGCCCGGTAAAACCAGCGGCCAGGTAGCTATCAAAGGACTGAGCAACAAAATTGAATCCATCAGCGTAGTAGGCAACGGCACCCCGCTGACTCATAAAGTTGTTGGCAAAATTTCATGGAGTCCCGTACCAGGCCTCGTTTACATCGATGTACCAGAAAACGTACAGGATAAATACGTAACCGTACTGAAAGTAAAACTGGATAAAGCCGTTAAACTTTATCGCGGCAAAGGCGGATTTCTGACAAATGAATAAACCGCAAATAACGCGCAATATGAGCTGATTAAGCTGATGATAATTAGCAAGATTGAAGCGAATTTTAACAAGTCCCAGGGCTAAAGCCCTGGGCTAATTTTGATGGATAAAGACGGTGGATTAGTTAGAATTGGGACCGATTTTTAGTCGGTCAAATCATATTGCAGACCTGCTTTTTGTGGAATGAAAGCGGATCAATGCAAGATCAATCAGGCTGTGTTGAAGCCAATTTTAGCATAGAAATCAATTATAGCCCAGGGCTTTAGCCCTGGGAGCACCGGGCTAATTTATTTTTATCCTGCTTAACTTTGCGGCTTATGCTGTCTACGGATCATATTACGCTGGATACCTTAACACTCTCCTGGCTGCCATCTCAGATGGAAGCGGCCATATTGCGTCTGGATAAACTGGAGCCGGAAATTTCCGGCAACAAATGGTTCAAGCTCAAATACAATCTGGAGGCGGCAAAGGAGCTGGGGAAAAAACATATCCTGACTTTTGGGGGTGCGTATTCCAACCACATCGCTGCTACTGCAGCAGCCTGCCAGCTGGCCGGCTTAGCCTGTACCGGCGTGATCCGCGGTGAACGCCCGCCTGTATATGGCCATACGCTGCAACACGCTATGGACAAGGGTATGCAGCTGGAGTTTATCAGCAGGGAGGACTACCGCGACTGCCGCCAGCAATACAACGCGTCGCCGGATACCTATGTCATCCCCGAAGGGGGACATAATGCGGCTGGCGCCAGGGGCTGCGAAGAGATACTCTCCCTCTTCCCCACCCATCATTTCACGCATATGTTATGCGCTACCGGCACCGGCACTACCCTCGCCGGCCTTATCAACAGTGCCGCCCCTCATCAAACTATCCTTGGCATACCGGTATTAAAAGGCGCTGCCTATCTCGAAGAAGAAGTAAGGACATTATTACATCCCGGCAGGCCCCGCCAGTGGCAACTGTTGCATGACTTCCATGGCGGAGGATACGCAAAAGTAAAACCGGAGCTTATAGATTTTATCAATACTTTTTATCAAGAGACCAGTATCCCCACTGATATTATTTATACCGGTAAACTTATCAAGGCTTTTCGTGAATTAATCCATCATGGCTACTTTCCAGACAATAGCAAAATATTATTAATACATACCGGTGGGTTACAGGGCAATCTTTCCCTACCTTCCGGCGTTCTTACACTGTAAAAACAGTTCATTATATTTGAACCGAAGCGTATTTTTGCCAACTTTAAGAGCTTAGGGATTTTTTGTATGAAGCAGGTCGTGCGTTTAATATTCGCAACAGGAATTTTTTTATCGATAGCATTCACAGGAAAAGCACAGGAAATGTTGCCTCCTGTATTGCCGAACTTCACAGCTACCATTAAAACCGGTAAAATTCAGCTGGACTGGATCACCGGATTTATGGAAGTTAAGGAGATCGGAGTTCAGCGCTCACTGGACAGCGTACTCAACTTTAACACCATTGGTTACGCCAGTTATCCCACACAAACCCGGAATGCCTACATCGACAGCAAACCGCTTCCAGGCAGCAACTATTACCGCCTTTTCATCCTGTTCAACAATGGCCGGTATGTATATAGCAAAACCATGCTCGCCCTGCCAGACAGCACCATTAAAGCGGACATGAAGCTGCAATATGCAGATATCAAGGAAGCATCCCGTGCCCTGAGACCAACAGGAACAGGAAAACCCAACGAACAGGAAAACAAGGAACCGGAGAAGGTAATATGGCGCCCCTCCAACTACATCTATACTACTGCGGATGGTAATGTCAATATCAAACTGGCAGATGCCCAACACAAAAAATATTCGGTTAAGTTTTACGAGCCCAACGGTTCTTTCCTCTTTGAAATAGAGCATGTGAAAGCAGCTTCCCTTATCCTGGAAAAAGCCATTTTCCTGCATGCCGGCTGGTTTAACTTTGAACTGTTTGAAGACGGGAAACTGAAAGAGAAATGGAACTTCTTCATCCCACTCAACTACAGAATGTAAGCTGAAAAAGATGATAAAAAGAAAAGCGGAGACCATGTGGTCTCCGCTTTTCTTTTATCGTTTATATGCTTAAATCATAGTAGCACCAAATACATCCGCAAAGTGCTTGCTGAGTTTGGCCTTCACGTCGTTGATATCCACTTCCCTGCCTACTTCCTTGTCGAGTGTAGCCACTTGTTTATCTGCAATCCCACAGGCAATAATGTTATCAAAATAGTTCATCGGTGTATTGACATTGAGGGCAAAACCATGCATGGTCACCCAGCGGCTGCAACGGACACCCATTGCACATATTTTGCGGGCTTTTGTTTTTTCCGCCGGATCCAGCCATACGCCGGTCTCCCCGGGGGAACGGTCACCTATAACACCGTATTCCGCGATTGTACGGATCACTACTTCCTCCAGGCAACGCAGGTATTTTCCAATATCTGTAAAGAAATTTTCCAGGTCCAGAATCGGATATCCTACTATCTGGCCCGGGCCGTGAAAGGTAATATCACCGCCTCTGTTGGTAGGTACAAAACCAATCCCCTGTTCATCCAGCTCTTCCCTACTCAGCAACAGATTCTCCATGTGTCCGCTTTTACCAAGGGTATATACCGGCGGATGCTCGCAAAAAAGAAGGTAATTGGTGGTGGGCTTGGGCCACAGGTCGGGTGTTTGTGCTTTCAGCTGTACATTTTCCTTCAACAACTGTTCCTGGTAGTCCCAGGCTTCCTGGTAATCTATTTTTCCAAGGTCTCTGATGATGATCTCCTGCTTATCCATACTGAACTGTGGCGCTTTAAAACGCCTATTTTTTCAAAGACACAAAGGTAGTTGAATCTTTTGACTTCCGGCAAGACCCGGACCAGCGCTCCGGAAGCCGGTATGTAGGCTTTATCCGGAAAGCTCAGCCTTTCCTTCCATTGTCCACTCCGGCGCTTTACACGGGGCTTTACGTGCTACGGGTAATTTATTTTACCTTTGCCAAAATTTAAATATTAATGGCTGAAGAATTGCTGGAACTGGAAGACGAGCTGGAAAACGGAGAAGGCAGCGAGGAACTGTATGAGAAGATCAACATGGTGGTAGACAAAGGCCAGGAGCCTGTCCGCATCGATAAGTTCCTCACCGCCCGTATCGAAGGCGCCACCCGTAACAAGGTACAGAACGCGCTGGACACCGAGATGGTGCTGGTCAACGACAAGCCTGTCAAGGCCAATTACAAGATCAGACCGCTGGACAGGATCGTTGTTTTTTCCAATAAAAATCCGGAAAGTACAGAAGTACTGCCGGAAGAGATCCCGCTCAATATTGTTTATGAGGATGATGACGTGCTGATAATAGACAAACCTGCCGGCATGGTGGTACACCCCGGCTGTGGCAACTACACCGGCACGCTGGTCAATGGCCTCTCCTGGTACCTGGGCGACAAAACCCAGGCTACTACACCTGTCATCCCACGCTTTGGGCTGGTACACCGTATCGATAAAAACACCTCCGGCCTGCTGGTAGTGGCTAAATCTGAAAAAGCCATGACCGACCTTGCCAAACAGTTTTTTGACCACACCGTTCACCGCCGCTATATAGCCCTTGTATGGGGTGATTTTGAAGAAGAAGAAGGCACCGTGGTAGCCCACGTAGGCCGCCACCAGCGCCTGCGCAAAATCATGGACGCCTATCCCGACGGCGAGTATGGTAAAGAAGCCATCACCCACTACCGCGTGCTGGAACGTTTTAACTACGTTACCAAAATTGAGTGCCGCCTCGAAACAGGCCGTACCCACCAGATCCGCGTACACATGCAGCATATCGGCCATTCCCTCTTTAATGACGATACCTACGGTGGTAACCGCATCCGGAAAGGGACCATCTTCACCAAATACCAACAGTTTGTGGACAACTGCTTTGAGATTATGCCCCGTCATGCCCTGCATGCCCAGCAACTCGGCTTTATCCACCCCCGCACCCGCAAGCAGATGCGCTTCGAAAGCCAGCTGCCGGACGATTTCTCCCAGGTGCTGGAAAAATGGCGGAGATATTCTACTGCCCGCCCGAACACTGAGGATTAATGCTGACGTTTTGAGCGTTTTGAAGATTTTAAAAGAGCATTCGTGATTTTATCCGGATGCTCTTTTTTATGCACCTGGTCTATCATTCATCCTATCAACCAGCATCATCAGCATTAATCTCTGTTAAATCACAGTTATTATTAACATTATTTTATATATTTCATTATCTTAGCGTCTATTACCATGTCAACACATGAGGACCCTTTATATACACTGTTCTTTTCTGATTTTACTGTTTCTGGCCATGCTGCTGGGCAATACCCGGGCAAATGCCGGGGTATGGAGAGCCACTCCTTTTAAGGCTTCCTCTACCTGTGTGCAGGACAGCGTTTTCTTCGTAATTAGCAATACTACCGGGATAGACTCCGTCAAATGGTATTTCGGGGATCCGGCTTCTGCTGAAAAAGATTCTTCGAATAAAATAAAAGGGGCTTTCCATGCATACCAGCTTACCGGCACCTACACCGTTACCCTGGTAGCCTGGCGCGGCGGACAGCCTGATATCTCCACCCAGCCAATCACCATTGTGACGCCGGTGATCTATGACCTGGGACCACAGGATATCACTCTCTGTGAAGGCAACACCATGACCCTCAGCGCACCGGTGATACCTGGCGCCGCCTACGAATGGCAGAATGGGTCCACTGCTCCCAACATCCTGGTAGACACTTCTGCTACGTATAAAGTCAAGATCAATGGTTGTCTGATACCGGATTCAGTGAATGTGTTTTATACGCCTGTCCCCAAGATAGATCTGGGTCCAGACCTGGTATTGTGTACAGGTGAGCAGCTGGCCCTTGATGCCACCGCCCAGAACTGTACCTACCTGTGGAATACCGGCAATACAGAGCCCACGCAGGATGTACGAACATCGGGCACCTATCAGGTAAGGGTGTTTCCTAAAGGTTGTGCAGAAATAGACGACCAGATCACTATCACGTTTACCGGTCCGCCCTACCCTTTCAGCCTGGGCCCCGATACGCTGTTATGCCCCGGCGAATCTATCCGGCTGGCACCAGTAGTGCCGGAAGCCACCGCCTGGAAATGGAGTACAGGAGCCACGACACCGGCTATTACTGTCAACTATGAGGCAAATATATGGGCGCTTGTAGAGATCAATCACATCTGTAATGTGGTGGATACCATCTTTGTAAACTTCAACCGGTTGCGCAAACTCAACCTGGGTAACGATACCACTATCTGTAAAGGTAATTTTCTGGTGCTGACGGCCGATTTCGGCAACGGGCAATATCGTTGGCAGGACGGTTCAGACCAGGCCACCTATTATGTGACCAAACCCGGCAATTTCTTTGTGCATGCCCAGATAGGCCGTTGCGAATCTTCCGATACCATCCGTGTGTCTTATGATGATACGCTGCGGGTGAATCTCGGGCCGGATACCCTGTTGTGCCGCAACGAGGTATACCCGCTGACAGTCCTTGGTGCAGGCGGAGCTCCTTTCAAATGGCAGGACAGCACCAGCATCCCGCAGTATATTGTACGGCAGCCTGGTATCTACTCCTTAACGGCCTGGAATACCTGTGGTAAAAGTGTGGATTCAGTCGTGGTGGACTTCCATGACTGTGAATGTACAGTGCATTTCCCCAATGCCTTTACCCCCAACGGAGACGGACGCAACGACTACTTCCGGCCCCGGTACCGATGTCCGATAGAACAGTATACGCTCAGTATCTACAACCGCTGGGGCGAAAGGGTGTTTTTCACCAACGACCCGCAGATAGGCTGGACAGGGCGCGTAAAGGGCCTGCAGGCAGATATGGGCACCTACGTATGGATTGTTGATTACCGGGAAGTATATACCAGGATACCGGTGCACAAGACCGGTACGGTCACGTTGTTGTATTAGTTATTCACTCGCCTTAAAATCAAAGAATTTAGCGATAAAAACGGCTGTTTCCCGTTTTTTGAACGGTACATTCCAGGTACCGTTGTAGGTAACCAGTGCGGGTATAAGCAAGCCAAACTGTTTGGTCATCTGTACATTCATCTTCACGTTAAAATCAAACAGCATCGTTTTGTAGGACAGGGCATATTTGCGGCCTACAATCTCAAAGTTATCCTTGTTGAACCAGGTGATAAGTTCATCGATCACTACATCTCCGCGGTCGATGCGGCTCAGGTCTGGTTTGGCTTTGGCGGTAAACACGTAGCAGGGGGTGCCGTCTACATAGTTTTCGGCGCTGATGGAGAAGTTATAAAACCGCATCACATCTCTGTCGAAGATGGCCACTTTGCCGCCAACGATGGGCACTCCTTTGACGGGTTTGCCGGGGTTGAAGATGAGTTGTTTAAGCTGTGCTTTATGGCGGGCCATGCTACCGCCGGCATTCTCAGGTGTTTCGCCGTTGCCGTCCACACATACGGTACCGTTGGTAAAGAACAGGTTGCCGTACAGTTCGGCGGTATAATAGTTATAGTTGCCTTTGCGGGTGAAGAAGTCGCCGGTCACCTGCTGGCTGGTGACTTCCATATTGCGGCAGCGGCCGTTGATATGCTGGCGGGTGAGGCTTTTGAGAGATGCCTGTGTTTCTCCTTTTTTATCCAGGATGCGGATATCATTGTCGGCGTTGAAGCCTACGATATGGAGGTTTTTAAATGCGCGGTAGAAGGTAGTATCTTCTTCCACTCTTTTAATGAAACTATTAACGTCAAAGCCTATACGTTTTGCTTCCACGATAACTTCGTCCAGGTTTACGGTCATTCCTTTGTACCGGGCAGTGTCCTGGGCTGCCAGGTGAGATAGTTGCAGGCATCCCGCAACAACGGTTGCGGCTATACTTTTCCAAAAATGTGACATGCTGCAATTTAGGGAAAAGCTGTAAGCTTTCAGCTGTTAGGAATTCGTTAAAAAACAGCGGAGACAACAGGAAAGCGGGTGTTCTCTGTTATCTCCGCTGTGGTAAGCTTTGGGAGAGGGCCGGCAACCGTGGTTGCCGGCGGGTTATGTTATCAACCTGGTATTTTTCCGGCTACGTACATCTGCTCCATGGTTGGAGAAGCGGCACCACCTTTCTTTTCCAGGGTTACGGCAAACATTTGTGCTTTGCCGGTGATCTTCATTTTCTGCAGCAGGCTTGCTGTATCACCCATTTCAAACACACCCATGTCAACCGGTTTGCCATCTACGATAGCCCACAGCTGGTATTGTTTGTCGGCAGCGGGTTCTGGCAGGTTGTTGACTTTCAGGTATACCTGTTTGTTATCCTGATTCCAGAACACAGTGGCTACTGCGGTCGGGAAGGATTGAGTACCTGGCATGGCTACTTTCATCACTTTAGGATCTTCCATTACCTGCATGGATTCCTGCAGTTGTTCTAACCTTGTTTTGTACTCATTGGTTTTGGAGATGATGGAGTTCTGGGAAAGCAGTAATGACTGATACTTGTCTTTGTACTCCCGGAATTCCTTCCATCGGTTGAAGTACAGGAAATTGAGGATAATACTGCCAACCAGCAATACAGCGGCGACGGCCGCAATCCACTTCCAGGAAACACTTTTGGTTTCCGGAGCGGCCAAGACATTGGTTTGTTCCATGGATAAGATTTTAGTTTGTTGCAAGGGGTGTGCAGGTGGTTCTGAATTTTCCTGCATGAAGGAATCGTTATTGATCAGGTGAAGTAAATGTGATTTGATGGCAGGAGGCGGGATGATAGACTGTAGCTGTACATACTCTTCCATATCGCGCTGGCATTCCGCAACGGCAGCGGCTACTTCCGGAAACCGGCGCATGGCGGCTTCCAGGTCATGCGCTTCTTCTTCAGAAGTCATGCCTGCGGCATACAGCTCTATGAGTCCGGACGATATGAAATACTGGGCGTCCACGAGAAAAAGAAAATTTATTTGTTCAATATGTTCCTCAACTGAATAATGGCATTGCGCAATCTGGTCTTAACAGTCCCCAGGGGTATACTAAGTAACCTGGAAATTTCTTCCTGGGTACAACCTTTATAATAAGCCAGATCGATAAGGATACGTTGTTCTTTGGTTAGTTTTTCCAGGATTTTGGAAAAACCAAGATGATCGATGGACTGGTACACGGCTAACTGACCATCGTTTAAATGTACGTCATCCGCGATGTTTTGGATTTTTTGTCCGAGTTTCCAGGCTTTGGACCTGAGTATATCTATCGCTGTGTTCCGGGCAATATTCAGCATCCAGGTAAACAGCCGGCCTTTATCGTTTCTGTATTGGTCGGCATGACGCCATATCTTCATAAATACATCCTGCAGCACATCTCCGGCTGAGTGGCTGTCATTCAATACCTTTACGATCACGCCGTAGAGAGCGGGAGAATAATGATCATACAGGTATGCGAAGACTTTCTGGTCACGGGCACGCAACCCATCAATCAGTTCAGCTTCTGTATATGTTACAGGGTATTCCAAAACAGACAAATAAGTATGGTTGATATTTGTTTTTCAAAATTGAACGATGATATCCACAGACAAACGTATCCACTTCTGAACAATCAAAAGGCTACATGACTGGTTAAGGTTAAATCGTATTGAGCGTGTTCCTAATGGTCTAACGGGGTATTTTCGGTAATTTCGGTAAGTTACGGATAAAGTTTATAACAAGTTACTAGTCCTTACTATTTCTGTATTTTAACAGACAGCTGTACCTGGTCCATACTGGGGTCGATGCTGCCACCGGCCTTTTCCAGGGTAACTGCAAAGCCTTCGGCTGATTCCACCGGTTTCATATGTTGTATCTTTTGAGCAACCGGAGCACCACTCTGGAAGACACCGGCATCCACGAGTTTTTTATTGCGGATAGCCCACAACTGGTATTGTTTTCCAACAGGAGGCAGGGGCATCACCTGTGCCATCAGGAAAAGTGCATGGGAAACGGGATTCCAGCATACGGTAATCACTTGTCCGAGATTGGCACCAGCACCTTCTATTTTAATCCATTTGAAAGCCGGGTCTTTGAGCATGTCCAGTTCTTTCTGCAGCTCTTCGTGAGCGGTCAGTGACTGGTTTTCCCTTTCGCCGTCCAGTTTTTGTTTGGCAGCAATCAGCGACTCATAGCGGCTTTTATAGTCAGTAGATCCCTGGAAGAAGACAAAGTTCAGGATTAAGCTACCGATAAATAAGACGATGATAGCAGCGGCGACATACTTCCAGACACGATCTGTTTTACGACCAGACATTTTTCTTACCGGCGTTTCTTTGGAAGCAGGGAGAGCCGGGTTGCGCAGTTCCTGAGGAAGGAGGGTATTTCCTTCCGGCGTATCTTCTTCCTGCAGAATGTTGAGGAGCCGGTCTTTTATTCCCGGCGGAGGTACAATGGCGTACAACTGCACAAACTTCTCCCGGTCGAGCTGCAATGCCTGTACGGCAGCTTTCACCTGAGGGTAATGTTCAGCAACGGTTTCCACCTCTCCCTGTTCTGATTCAGGCAGAAGGCCAAACACATAACTCTCTAGAATACCGGATGATATGTAACGTTGTACATCCACTTTATGTTATAATTGTTTTAGTAGGATTCTCAACTGCATAATCGCATTGCGCATTCTGGTTTTCACTGTACCCAGCGGTATGTCCAGTGTTTTGGCTATTTCTTCCTGTGTACAACCTTTGAAGTAAGCGAGATCGATAATAATACGCTGGTCTTTGGGAAGGCCTTCAATTACTTTCGTTAATCCAAGGTGGTCTACGGAGAGGTGTACGGCCAGTTGTGGCTCATACATCAGATTGGTGCTGGTTACATCCTGTACTTTCTGCTCTAATTTGTGCGCTTTGGATCGCAAACTATCGATAGCGGTGTTCCTGGCAATATTAAGCATCCAGGTAAATAGGCGGCCTTTGGTGGGATCGTATCGGTCAATATTTTTCCAGATCTTAATGAACACTTCCTGGAGTACATCTCCTGCGGAAGCATCATCCGTAACTATTTTGAGCGCTACCCCATATAACGCGGGTGAATAATGGTCATATAAATAACTGAATAATTTTTCATCCCTGGCCTGAAGTCCTTGAATGAGCTCTATTTCAGTATATGATACGGTAGTTCCCAAAATGGATACGGATGCGTTAATCTTTACAATACCAAAATAATGGGTTTTCTTTACATTACAAAATTATTTCCTATTTAGGAAACGTCATTTTGTAGTCTACTCTTACTTTTCCTTTGGTAATATCTTCGAGCTTGCTCTTTAACATCCTGCGTTTCAGGGGCTTCAGATGGTCGATGAACAGCTTGCCGTCGATGTGGTCGTATTCGTGCAGGATCACACGGGCGGTAACACCGGTAAAGGTTTTTTGCTGTGGCTCAAAGTTTTCGTTTACATAAGAAAGGGTCACTGTCTCTGCTCTGTTCACATCTTCCCTTACCTTGGGGATGCTCAGGCAGCCTTCATTATAAGCCCATTCCTTTCCGCCGGTTTCCACGATTTGCGCATTGATGAACACTTCCTTTATACCGTTATCACCAGGATAATCGTTCTTTTCATCATCTTCCAGGTTGTCGATGATTTGTTTACTGTCTACCACAAACAGGCGTATAGACTTATTTATCTGCGGAGCCGCAACGCCTACTCCATTGGAGCCATACATGGTTTCCCACATATTTGCGATCAACTCTTTCAGCTTGGGATAGTCGGGCGTGATATCTTCTGCTACTTTTCTCAGCACCGGGTGCCCGTAAGCTACTATTGGCAGTATCATGATTTATTTCTTAGTTTTATTTAGTCTGCAAAGGTACAACATTTGCCCCATAGGGTCATGACAGCAAGGGTTTCCCTCTTATCAAATTACAAAATAATTAAATGAAAAAATATTTACATTTTATTCTGTAAATATTCCTGCAGAATAATAGTGGCGCTGATTTCATCGACCAGGCCTTTATTCTGGCGGTCCTTTTTCTTCAGTCCGCTATCGATCATACTCTGAAAAGCGATACGGGAGGTAAAGCGTTCATCTACTTTTTTGACAGGAATATGAGGGAAGTTCTTCTGGAGTACCCGGATACATTCGGCCACGAGCGGGGTGGCGTGGGTATCATTACCATCCAGGTTTTTGGGCTCTCCGATGAGGATCATCTCCACTTCTTCAGCGGCAAAATATTTTTTCAGGAAAGGGATCAGTTCATGGGTAAGGACAGTAGTGAGTCCGCTGGCAATCAGTTGCAGCGGATCTGTCACAGCCAGTCCGGTTCGTTTTTTTCCATAATCTATTGCCATCACACGTGCCATAGGATATTTTGATATTTTGTTATTTTGATATTTTGTTATTTATGAAAACAGCAGCATATCTGCTATCACAAAAATGGCAAACACCACGCTGGCGATACCGTTAGTAGTCATAAACATCACATTCACTCTGCTGAGGTCATGTGGCTTTACCAGCAGGTGCTGAGACACCAGCATGGATATAAACACGGCAGCCCCGATCCAGAACAGCCAGTGATAATGACCGGTGATACCGATGGTGATCACCAGTGCCGCGGCTACCACGTGCAGCAGCTCAGAGAAACGCAGTGCTCCGGAAAGTCCCAGCCAGGCCGGAATAGAGTTCAGCTGCTGTGACTTGTCGAAGTCTTCATCCTGCAGGGAATAAATAATATCGAAACCGGCTACCCAGCAAAGTACCAGCACAGATACCAGTACCGGCAACAGGGCAAATTCGCCTGTGACGGCCAGATAAGCCCCGATTGGTGCCAGAGAAAGCCCTACACCCAGCACCATATGGCACAAGGCTGTAAAACGTTTGGTATAACTATATCCCAGCACTACCAGCAGTGCAATAGGTGACAGGAAAAAGCAGATACGATTAATGAACCAGGTAGTCAGCACAAACAGCATCACGTTGATCAGGATGAAAAACATGGCGTTCTGCGGGGAGATCACGCCGGCGGGTATTTCCCGTTTGGCCGTACGCGGGTTGAGTTTGTCGATGTCCGTATCCAGCCAGCGGTTGAAGGCCATGGCCGCACTACGGGCGAACACCATACAGAGCACCACCAGCCCGAAGGTAGCCCAGCTGAAGCTGCCCCCACCTTTGGTGGTGGCCATAAAATAACCCGTCAGGGCAAAAGGCATGGCAAAGATGGTATGGCTGAACTTTACCAGTGACAGATACTTGTTAATAGTAGTAATCATATGTAAGCAGTTGAGCTAACAGCTCTTATAAATTAATCTTTCTTAAATCAACCACGGTTTGTAACGGCCCGCAATTTTACAAAGATATCCCAAACCACAATACCAGTGCTGACAGAAATATTCAGGGAGTGTTTCATCCCGGACTGGGGGATTTCGATACAGCCATCGGCCAGCTTCATCACTTCTGCGTCCACACCGCTCACTTCATTCCCGAAAACAAGCGCCACGGGCTGGTTGACAGGAGGTACAAAAGCATCGAGCATCACGCTGCCGGCAGCCTGTTCTATGGTCATTATAAGATATCCGGCGGATTTGAGGGCATTGACAGCCTCCATAGTAGTGGGGAAATATTGCCATTCCACCGTTTCGGTGGCACCGAGGGCTGTTTTGTTGATATCCCGGTGGGGCGGTACGGGCGTATAGCCACATAAAACGATGCCCTGTAACAGGAAGGCATCTGCTGTGCGGAACACCGATCCAACGTTGTGCATACTGCGCACATTATCCAACACCAGCACCAGCGGTGTTTTATCTGCTGCCTTGAACTCGTCCACCGTTTTACGGCCCAGTTCATCCATGCTTAACTTTCTCATGATCTGCAAAGATAACCGGATCGGATGAGTTTTATATATTTGCGCCATGGCAAAAAGTAAATCAGAAGAAACGCCACTGATGCTACAGCATAAGGCTATCAAGGATAAGTACCCGGATGCAGTACTATTGTTCCGTGTAGGCGATTTTTACGAAACCTTTAATGAAGACGCTGTGATAGCGTCCAGAGTGCTGGGCATTGTGTTAACCAAAAGGGCCAATGGCTCAGCTTCATATGTTGATCTGGCAGGCTTTCCCCATCATTCACTTGACACCTACCTTCACAAGCTGGTAAAAGCAGGGCACCGTGTGGCCGTTTGTGATCAGCTGGAAGACCCGAAAACAGTAAAAGGCATTGTAAAACGCGGCGTTACGGAGATGGTAACACCCGGCGTGGCCGTTAATGATAAACTGCTGGAGAATACCAGCAACAACTTCCTGGCCGCCGTACATTTCGGAGCAGACGTGACCGGCGTTTCCTTCCTCGATATCTCCACCGGCGAGTTTATCATCGCCGAAGGCAGTACCGAATATGTGGATAAACTCCTGCAAAGCTTCCGTCCGGCTGAAGTAGTGTTTGCCCGTCAGCAACAGAAACATTTTAAAGCCACCTTCGGCTCCCGCTTTTATACCTATAACCTGGATGAGTGGATCTTTACTTCCACTTATGCAGAAGAGATACTGCTGAAACATTTTCAGACCCATTCACTGAAAGGTTTCGGTGTAGAGGGTATGGACGCCGCCATTATAGCGGCCGGCGCCACCCTTCACTACCTGAAGGACACAGAACATCCGCACCTGCAGCATATCACCCGCCTGCAGCGTATCAGCCAGGAAGACTTCCTCTGGATGGACCGCTTTACCGTGCGCAACCTGGAACTGCTCAACAGCAGTGTGGAAAACGGCCATACCCTGCTCAAAGTCCTCGACAATACCGTCACCCCGATGGGCGCCCGCCTACTGAAACGCTGGCTGGTATTCCCCCTGCGTGACATCGCTCCAATCAATGAGCGGCTGGACACCGTAGCCTTCTTCATCCAGGAAACGGAACTGTCCAAAACACTGACACACCATCTCAAACTCACCGGCGACCTGGAAAGGCTGGTATCCAAAATACCGCTCCGTAAGATCAATCCCCGGGAAGTGATGCAGCTGGCCCGTTCCCTCGAACAGGTACAGGCCGTACAGGAACTGCTTGCCAAAAGCAGCAACGACTACCTGTCACGCCTCAACGAAAAACTGGATCCCTGCACTCCTATCCTCAACAAGATACTGAATGAAGTGATGGAAAACCCGCCGGTACAGGTCAACAAGGGCGGCGTGATCCGCGAAGGCGTAAATGCTGAACTGGACGAACTACGCGGCATCGCCACCAAAGGCAAAGACTTCCTGCTGCAAATACAGCAGAAAGAATCCGAAGCCACCGGCATCCCTTCCCTGAAGATAGCCTTCAACAACGTTTTCGGCTACTACCTGGAAGTGACCAACACCCACAAAAACAAGGTGCCCGATACCTGGATACGCAAACAGACCTTAGCCAACGCCGAAAGATATATCACACCGGAGCTGAAAGAATACGAAGAAAAAATCACCGGCGCCGAAGACAAAATCCTGACGCTGGAAACAAGGCTGTTCGACGAACTGCTGGCTGCCCTGCAACCATTTATTGAACCGGTACAACGCAATGCACAGGCTTTCGCACAACTCGACTGTCTGCTCTGCTTTGCCCACAACGCCGTACAATACAAATACCGTCGTCCGGTAATCACCGATGGTTACCAGCTCGACATTCGTGAAGGCCGGCACCCTGTTATCGAAAAAGGACTGCCTCCCGGAGAAGCCTATGTAGCCAATGATATACAGCTCAACAAAGACAATCAGCAGATCATCATCCTGACAGGTCCCAACATGAGCGGTAAATCAGCCCTGCTGCGGCAAACCGCCCTCATCACCCTCATGGCACATATGGGTAGCTTTGTACCCGCCACCAATGCGGAGATCGGGCTTACCGACAAGATCTTCACCCGTGTAGGCGCTTCCGATAACCTGAGCGGCGGCGAATCCACCTTCATGGTTGAAATGAATGAAACCGCCAGCATCATCAACACCATCACATCACGCAGCCTGGTCATACTCGATGAAATAGGCCGTGGTACCAGCACCTACGATGGTATCTCCATTGCATGGAGTATCGTGGAATATCTGCATGATATGACTTCCCATCGCCCGAAAACGCTGTTCGCCACCCACTACCATGAGTTGAATGAACTGGAGAATAAACATGAAAGAGTGAAGAACTTCCATATCACCAATATGGAGTCCGGCAATAAAATCATCTTCCTGCGTAAACTGGCACCAGGCGGCAGTCGTCACAGTTTCGGTATCCATGTGGCCCGCATGGCCGGCATGCCACCCGAACTGATAGAAAGAGCCAACGAAGTGCTGGCCAACCTGGAAGAAAAACATATCGATACTTCCCTGCAGAAAAACATCAAGAATATTGCTACTCCTACACAAAAGCTGCAGCTCAATATTTTTGATGCACACAGTGATACCTTCCAGCAGATCCGGGATAAACTGGGCGCCGTTGACATCAACCGCCTGACACCGGTGGAAGCCTTGCTTAAACTGAGTGAGATCAAGGAGATGATTAACTAGTCATTTGGGTATTTAGATATTTTGGTATTTAGATATTTAAATGCAGCGAAGATCATCCCTCGCAGCATTTAAATATCTAAATACTAAAATAAAGTCTTTGTTATCTGCGCAATATCCGGATTTCCGTTCTTCTGTTAACCTGATGTTCTTCTTCAGAACATTCCACCCCGTCTGCACATCGGTTCAACAGTTTTGACTCCCCATAACCTTTGGCCAGCATCCGTTCTGCCGCTATCCCATGTTTTAGGAGATAGTTGACTACTGCGGCAGCCCTGTTGTTGGATAACTCCAGGTTATAGGCAGTTGTGGCACGGCTATCGGTATGGGCTCCTGCTTCCACTTTCATATTGGGATAACGTAACATGAGTGCTACCAGTGAATCCAGCACCGGATAAGCCTCAGGACGGATATCGTATTTATCGCGGTCGTAATAAATATTTTGTAGTGTTATCACATCATTGACTGATGGTGTTTCTTTAGTGAGATAAAGTGTCATGCGAAGAGTATCCGCAGACAACGTATCTGAAGAGAAAGCATACATCTCTGAAGGAGCGTACTTGTCTTTGGCTGCAAACACCATATAGGGAGCCGCTTCTTCGAGTACATTATAATTTTTCCCTCCGGAAGTTACCTGTTGCGTCCAGCTCACCTCTCTTCGTTTATGGAACAACGTTACTACCGCATCTTCCAGTGGCTTCCGGGTTTGGGCATCCATCACCAGTGTCTGTAATATCTTCACCGGTTTGCCTGCCGCCTGGTATGGCTCAGGAAGGGATATCTGCTCCAGAGAATAAATATCATCTTCTCCTTTCCCACCCTGTCGGTTGGATGCGAAGAACCATTGTGGTCCCTTCTGCTCCAGCAGGAAATCATCGCCGGCGGAATTAACCGGGGAATGCATGTTAACAGGAACCGTCCAGTTGCTGGCAGCACCTTTTGCAAGGAAGATATCGAGGCTTCCCATACCGATATGGCCTTTACTGGAGAAGTGTAACTCCTGTTGTCCGTTCACTACCGGAAACGCTTCTTCTTCCGGGGTGTTGATTATAGGGCCACAGTTGGCCGGTGTGCCCCATGAACCGTCCTGTTGTTTTTCGCTGTACCAGATATCTGTTTTGCCAATACCGCCGGGCATATCGCTGGCAAAATACAGATAACGGCCATCCCTGCTCAGGGTGGCGTGTCCGAGCGAATATGCATCAGGGTTGTTGTAAGTAAATGGTTCAGGAGTTTGCCATTTGCCATCTTTTTTTATGCTGATGAACAACTGCAGCCTGCGGGTACCGTATAAAGTTTTTGATTTTTCCTTTTTATGCGTGACCTGATAAGGATTGGTGACCGTCAGATACGCAGTATCCAGACCGGTAGAAAAAGCAACGGGGCCAATATGAAAACGGTATCGATTAAACGTAGTTTCGATGCCCCGTATCAGCGCCACAGCTGGCTGGCCCTGAACCGTGTCCACAAAATACAGTTTCTGGTATGGCCGGTCTGTTGCCGGAAATTTTTTATGACCAGGTTTGGTACCTGGATCTAACATGGTATAACGCAGACTGTCCGAGCTGAACACCAGTTTATTTCCATACCAGACCGCGCCCCAGTCGGAAGAGGCGGTGTTGAGTTCTGTTCTGTTTATTACTTTGAAAGCGGCCGGTGAAGTTTTCCACAGCAATGCGGAGTCACATCCTGCCAGCTGCATGCTGACATCCTGTTTTGACAGCTCCGCATAGCGTGTATATTGTGTTTTGGCGGCTTCGTATTGTTCCACACTCTTCAGGGCATCTGCATAATGCAGGAAGTCTTCCGGCTGTGCATCGGGGAGACTCGCAATCCTTTGAAAGATGTCAACAGATTCCTGATAGGCATTGATCTTGCGATAACACTGTGCCAGCTTTTTCAGCACGTCCGGCTGTACATTTTTTTTCGCTGCCAGTCTGCTGTATAATATCGCGGCAGGCTTATATTCATAGCGGGTATAATGTTCATCGGCTATTGCCAGCACCGACTTCTGCTCCTGTGCTCTTATTCCTGCTGTCATCAATAACAACAGGCTTCCTATAGTGAAATGTTTTATTGCCATTGTTGTACGATTTAGAAATACCTTGGACTGATGATTCTTTCCTTCATCTTCCTGTTGGGAATCAGGAAGCCAACGGATATTTCATGTGATCCGCCCTGATAGCCGCTTAACCTGTTGGTCATCACGTCGTAGGCATATCCGATTCTGAGCCGGTCGGTCGCAAAATATTCTATCATAGCACTGGCTGCATTGGTTTTAGTAAGGCCGGACTTCAGGTTATTGTGGTCCCACAAATTCACTGCAGTGCGGTAGGAACCACCTATCCATATTTTTTCGGACAGCAGGGCGAAGAGATTAAAATCCAGGCTGGTAGGACCGTTGAAGTCATCCTTGATCATTATGGAAGGCTTCAGTTTAACATCACCGGAGAGGTTTAGCAAACCACCCGCTGTAAAATACAGATGTTTTGTTTTACGGATGGTCAGGAACTCTTTATCTACCCCTGCAATAATGATTCTGTTGTTCAGTTCCCGGGTAAAC